>NZ_JBIAVQ010000007.1:0-455793 GCF_042894505.1 Streptomyces sp. NPDC001536 | reverse complement strand
CCCCCTCCGCCGTTCCGGGACAGCCCAGGCCCGACGGTCATGTGATCAGCCCCTCCGCGACTCCCGGACCGCTGCGGAGCCCGGACGCCTCGCCCCCCCCCACCCCCCCCCCCCCCCCCCCCCCCCCCCCCCCCCCGCCCCCCCCCCCCCCCCCCCCCCCCCCCCCCCCCCCCCCCCCCCCCCCCCCCCCACCGCAAGGGAGGCGTCCCCCTCTCAGTCGCGCACGGTCACGCGCTCCGCCTCCTCCTGGGCTGTGGACTTGGCGACCACGACGGTCTTCTGCCGGGGCCGCACCCGCAGTCCGGTCAGTGAGATCAGCAGGCCCAGGACCGCGATGCCGGTGACCACCGTCAGACCGGGCAGATAGCTGTCGAGGACGGCCTGCGGAGAGGCGTTCTCCCCGGGGGCGTTCGCCGTCAGCACCGCCGTGACCACGGCCAGGAAGAGCGCGCCGCCCACCTGGACCGAGGTGTTGAGCAGGCCCGAGACCATGCCCTGCTCGTGTTCGTCGACGCCGTTGGTGGCCTGGACGTTGAGCGAGGGGAAGGTCAGCGCGAAGGCGGCGCCGACGAGCAGCATGGTCGGCAGGATCACCGACGCGTAGACCGGGTCGAGGTCGATGCGCAGGAACAGCAGATAGCCGACGACCATCAGCGCGAAGCCGACCACGATGAGCCGCGGGGTGCCGAACCGGTCGATGACCGTGCCCACCTTGGTCGCGGACAGCGCCACCAGCGTGCCCGCCGGCAGGAACGCCAGCGCGGTGTGCAGCGCCGACCAGCCGAGCACCTGCTGCATGTAGAGGGTGACCAGGAACTGGAAGCCGATGTAGCTGCCGAGGAACGTCAACGCGCCGAGCTGGGCCCGGACCTGTGGGCCGGAGCGCAGGACACCGAGCCGGATCAGCGGGCTGGGGCTGCGCCGCTCGACGGCGACGAAGGCGGTCAGCAGGACGACGACGGCCAGGAAGGAGAGGATCGTGCGGGCGGAACCCCAGCCGGCCTCCGCCGCCTCGACGACGGTGAACACCAGCAGCAGCATCGAGGCGGTGCCGAGGACGGCGCCCGGGATGTCGTAGCCGCCGGTGTTCTGCTCGCGTTCGCTGCGCGGCAGCAGTTTCAGGCCCGCGATCAGGGCGATCAGGGCGACGGGGGCGGGCAGCAGCATGGTGTAGCGCCAGCTGGCCTCGGTGAGCAGACCGGAGAAGACCAGGCCCATCGAGTAGCCGGTGGCGCCGCAGGTGGTGTAGATCGCCAACGCGCGGTTGCGGAGGGGGCCCTCGGCGAAGGTCGTGGTGATGATGGACAGGCCGGCGGGTGCGGTGAACGCGGCGCTCAGGCCCTTGACGAACCGGCTGGCGATCAGCAGCGGCCCGGAGTCGACGAGCCCGCCGAGCAGCGAGGCGACCGCGAAGACACCGAGGGCGACGAGGAACACCTGACGCCGGCCCAGCAGGTCGGCGGCGCGACCGCCGAGCAGCAGCAGGCCGCCGTACCCGAGGATGTAGCCGCTGACGATCCATTGCAGGGTCGAGGTCGACAGCCCGAGGTCGGCGCCGATGGACGGCAGCGCGACGCCGACCATCGAGACATCGAGCGCGTCCAGGAACATCGCGGCGCAGAGCACGAGCAGTGTGCCCCACAGTCGGGGGGTCCAACGTCCTTCGGACGCCGGGGTGTTGAGCGGAGAGGTCATGCCGGAGACACTACATGCGCATGCATCGAATGCAAGCGCATTTAATTACAGTGCAATAATTTTTGCTCTCTGCTACGGTGCGCCCATGGCGGCGAAGAAGCCCGAGCAGACGCTCGTGGACCAGTGGCGGGACATCCTGGCGCTGCACGCGCGCACCCAGTGCGAACTGGACCGTGCGCTCCACCGGCACGGGCTGTGCGCCAGCGACTTCGAGGTGCTCGACGTCCTCGCCGACGTGCGGCGCGCGACGGGCGGCGACTGCTCCTATCGCGTCCAGGAGATCTCCGAGCGGGTCCATCTGAGCCAGAGCGCGCTGTCGCGGCTGATCGCCCGGCTGGAGAAGGACGGACTCGTCGAGCGCGGCATGTGCTCGGAGGACCGGCGGGGCGTCCGGGTGGCGCTCACGCCGAAGGGGCGCACGCTGCACGGCGAGGTGCTCCCGGTGCAGCGCGCGGTACTGACGAAGATGCTGGCCGAGGACTGAGCGGGGCCGGGTCTCAGATCCCGGACGTCACGCGCCACAGCTCGGCGAGCGAGCCGTCACCGCTCACGCCGGGGAACGGCACACGGTTCCACAGCGACAGGTACAACTGCCCTCCCGGACCGCTGATCTCACACTCCGCGTCCCCCTCCTCGGTCCGCTCGGCCGCGGGCGGCTCCTGGGACAGCCGTACGGTCCACACGGCGCCCTCCACGTCCGTCGCCCTGACCCGCAGCACCCGCGGCCGCTCGGTGCGCACCTTGCTGCGGGAGCGGGCGTGGAAGCCGGTCAGCAGCTCGTCGACGCCGTCGGCGGCGAACTCCGCACCGATACCGCCGGGCGTGCCGCCCCGCGCGGACTCCGCGTCGAAGCGGTGCACCGCGGTCTCGTGCGCCTGCCTGCGCGCCCAGAACGCGAGCGGTGAGGGCGCCGGCAGGAAGGACCAGCACTCCGTGTCCGGATCGGCGTCGGTGAGGGTGTCCACGAGACGCCGGTGCCCCTCACGGAACCACGCCAGGAGCTCGGCGCCGTCGAGGTCGGGCTTTCCCCCGAAGGGGCGGGGAGAGGTGTACGCCTCGGCGACGTACTTCGTCGCCCAGCGGTGCACCGCCCCCGTGTGCCGCACCAGGTCCCGCACCTGCCACTCCGGGCAGGTCGGCACCTTGGCACCCGTACCGGCCTGCTCGGCGGCCGCGGCGAGGGCCCGGCCCTCCTGGTCGAGGATGCGGACGAACTCGGCAGTCTCCATGGGGGTGAGTGTGCCGCATGGAGCGGGGTCGAAGGGGGGCCTGGCGGTGCGCGCCGGTGCCCTGGGCAAGTCGGAGGCGTTTCAAGGGGGTTGAGGGAGAAGGGAGGAAGTCCTGGTCACGAGGAGGAGTGGACTCAGCCGTGACGCCGGGTGAGGAACCCGATGACGGCCGCCGTGGCGGCGAGGACGGCCACACTGGTGAGGGCGAGGGGGAGGGAGAACCAGTCGGCCATGAAGCCGATCGCGGGTGGGCCCATGAGCATGCCGCCGTAGCCGAGGGTGGAGGCGGTGGCGACGCCGGTGGGGCCGGCGAGGGTGCCGGCGCGTTCGATGGCGACGGGGAAGAGATTGGCGAGGCCGAGCCCCGCGATGCCGAAACCGAGGAGCGCGGCCCACAGGTCGGGGGCCAGCGCGCCGAGCAGCATGCCGGCCGCCGCGGTGGTGCCGCCGGCGATCACGGTGCGGGTGCGGCCGAGACGCTCCAGCAGGGTCGTGCCGGTGAGCCGGCCGACGGTCATGGTGAGGGCGAAGCAGGAGAAGCCGACGGCGGCGACACCGGGGGAGGTGTGGAGGTCCTCCTGGAGATGCAGGGCGCTCCATTCGGCCATGGCCCCCTCGCCGTACGCCGTGCACAGGGCGATCAGCCCGAAGACGATCACCAGCCCACGGGTGCGCCGGTCCGGCCGACGCTGGGCGGTGCCCGCTCGCGGTTCCGTCCGCCCGGGCGGCACGGGCGGTTCGATCCGCAGCAGCGCCCGCCCGGCGACGGCCGTCACGAGCAGACCGATGACGGTGAGGCCGAGCAGATGGCGGGTGGGGGAGAGATGCGCGGCGACCACTCCGCCGAGGCCCGCCCCGACCATGCCGCCGAGGCTGAAGGCCGCGTGGAAGCTCGGCATGATGGGGCGCCTGAGAGTGGTGACCAGGTCGACGGCGGCGCTGTTGAAGGCGACGTTGATCCCGCCGTACGCACTGCCGAAGACCAGCAGCACCGCGCCGAGCGCCGGTGCGGAGTGGGTGAGTGGGGGCAGGGCCACGCTGAGGGAGAGGAGGACGGCGCAGACGACGGTGACCTGGTGGTTGCCGTAGCGGCGGCACAGGCGGCCGGTGAGCATCATGGTGATGACGGCACCGGCGGAGACGCCGAGGAGGGCGAGGCCGAGGGTGCTGGCGGTGGCGTGGGTCTGTTCCTTGATGGCGGGGATGCGGACGACCCAGCCGGCGAAGATGAAGCCGTCGAGGGCGAAGAAGACGGTCAGGACGATACGGAGCCGGCCCAGGGCGTTCCCCGTGTTCCCCGGCACGTCGTTGTGCTTTGGGGTTTTGTTTATTAGCGGCACAAAGTCAGGCTAGGTGGGGTGGCGTCCTGGGGCAAGGGTGCTCGGGTCGGCTTCGGCGTCCGGTGTGCAGCTGTGCCGGATCGTTGCCACAGTGGTGCCATGTGCTGGAGCGCCACCGCCGATCTCGTTGCCGGGGCCGGGATCGCCGGCGTCGGTGTGGCCTGTGTGGCGCGGGCGCGCAGGGTGGGCGACCTCCCGATGGCCGCGCTGCCGTTGCTGCTCGGCGCGCACCAGCTGGTCGAGGCCCGCGTCTGGCAGGTCGGGGGCGGGGCCGGGCCCGCCACCGCCGTCTGGGCGGTGATCGCCCTCCCCCTCCTGGCGGCGTGGGTGCCGCTGGCCGTGCTGTGCGCGGCGCCCCGGCAGGCATGGGGCCGGTCGGCGATCCCCGTGCTGTGCGGTGTCGTGACCGCCGCCGTGATGGCGTACGCCATCGCCACCCGTCCCGTACGCGCGGAGATCCGCGGCCATACCGTCGGCTACGTCGTCGGGCTGCCCCACCCCGAAGCGCTCATCGCGGGCTATCTGGTCGCCACGGTCGGTGCCCTGCTGCTCTCCGGCGACCGCTGGCTGTTCGGGTTCGGAGTCCTGGCCGCGGTGGGTGCGCTGGTGTGCTGGGCGTTGTGGCGGCTGGAGTTCGTCTCGACGTGGTGCGCTTTCGCGGCGGTCTGCTCGGTGGTGGTGTTCGGGTGGGTGCGTCGGCGGCCGGCGTATCGGTCGGCGTATTCCCCCTGAGCGTGGTGGTGTTGCTACCGGGATCGGTGATCCTCCCAGAGGGAGGGGCCTGGTTGGCGTGGTGCCCGTGGCGCAGGGTGGGTTCATGAACACCAGTGAGACGTCACGGCTCCGCAGCCGTGTGACACCGCTGCGCCGCCTCAAGGGAGATATGTACATACCGCGCAGGACCGCTCCGCCCCGCGTGCGCCGGCAGAACGACGAGCAGGCCCCCGGTAGGGGACCCGACAGCGGTCAATCCCGCTGAGCCCGGGGACTTGGGGCCCACTGCCGGTTTCGTGGACACCGGTTTCGTCACCGAGCCGCTCACCGCGCGCTGCCGGGAGGTCGCCGCGCGGCAGCAGCACGCCTGCGTGGGCATCAGCCTCTTCAACGGCTACTTCAATGCTTCAAGCGCCCGCGTCGCCGAACCGGTCAGCGGCCCGCCGCTCTCGCCAGAGCCGCCTCGGCTTCGGCCGACAGGGCGGACACGAGCGCGGCCGCGGGAGGCAGATCGGTGACGAGGTCGACCGCCTCGCCCGCCCAGACCGGCAACGGCGGGATGGCGCCGCGTGCCGCGTCGGCCTCGTAGGCCTGGCGGGCCGCCGCCGGATCCGCGGCGAGCTCCGCCTCGCGGCCCCGCCAGCGGTCGAGGTAGGGGTGTCCGAGGGTGCGAGCCGTGTACTTCGCGGGCCAGCGGGAGCTACGGGCGATGTCGAGGATGCGATTGCGTTCGGTGTCCTGCCCCCGTCCCTGGATCAGCGCCTCGGCGACCGAGGGATCGACGAGCGCCTCGGCCGTCGCCTGGAAACGGGTTCCGATCAGCGCCCCGGCGGCCCCCAGCGCCAGAGCGGCGGCCACCCCCCGGCCGTCGGCGATGCCACCGGCCGCCAGCACCGGTGTCGGTGCCACCAGATCCACCACGACCGGTACGAAGGGCAGCGTGGACCGCCCGTGCCGGGCACCGTGACCACCGCTCTCCGTGCCCTGCGCCACGATGACATCGGCGCCCAGGTCCGCCGCCTGCCCGGCCTCCTCCAGATCGGTGACCTGGAGGAGCACCGCCACGCCGGCCTCATGGACCCGGTCGACGAATGGCCTCGGATCGCCGAAGGAGAACATCACCGCGGTGGGTCGGTGTTCCAGGACCTGATCGACCGCGCGCAGGTCCGTCGCCCAGGTCTGGAACCCGACGCCCCACGGCTCCTCGACCTCCGCGAGGATCGGTAACTCCCGCGCCAGCAGGTCGGGGTGTCCGCCTCCGGCGCCGAGCAGCCCCAGTCCGCCACCGCGCGAGACGGCCGCGGTGAGCGCACCGCCCGCCGAACCGCCCATGGGGGCAAGGGCGATGGGATGCCGCACACCGAACAACTCCGTGAAAGCCGTCGACAACGTCATGCGCGGCATCGTCCCATCCCCGCACCGCACCTCCTTCTAGGAGGCGAGCTCCTTCGTGATGCGGTCGAGCATGAACGCCGAGGACTCGTGGGCGCGTTCCTCCCAGGCGAAGACGCAGGCGGTGGCGACCCCGTCGAAGTCCAGATCGCGCAGGGTGCCGAAGAAGGCGTCCCAGTCGACCTCGCCCTGACCGATGTCGAGGTGCTGGTGGATACGGGCGGTGGTGCCGGGCGGGTTGAGGATGTAGCGGAGCCCGCTGGAACCCTTGTGGTTGAAGGAGTCGGCGATGTGCACATGCTGGAGCTTGTCACCGGCGTAGCGCATCATCGCCGCGATGTCGGCGGTCGGATCGGCCCCCGACAGATGGAAGGAGTGCGGCGCGCAGTACAGGTAGTTGACCCACGGCTTGTTGAGGGCGCGGACCAGGTCGACCGCGGGGGTGTTCTCCTCGCAGAAGTCGTCCGGGTGGGCCTCCAGGTTCAGCGCGATGCCCTCGCGCTCGAACAGCGGCAGCAGCTCCTCCATCGAGCGCCAGAACGCCGCCTCGCTCTGAGCGGCGCGCTCGGGGCGGCCGTTGAACTCCGAGTTCATCAGCGGGCATTCGAGGTCGGCGGTGATCTCGATCATCCGCTTCCAGTAGCGGACGGCGGCCTGGCGCTCGGTCTCGTCCGGTGACGACCACTTGTAGAGCGGCAGCACTGAGGACAGCCGAACGCCGTGTGTCCGCAGGGAGTTCTTGAGCTCGGCGATCCGCTCGTCGTCGGCCCGCGGATGCAGGAAGAACGGCATGAAGTCGTCGCGGGGCGACAACTCGATGTACTCGTAGCCGAGTTCGGCCACCGTGCGCACCATGTCGTCGATCGGCAGGGCGCGGAACATGTACGGGTCGAGGGCGATCTTCACGCGGCACCTCCGTAGAAGGCGGGACGGGGCTTGAGGTCGGTGGCGACGACGCGGCCCGACTCCAGGGCCTCGACGGTCGCGCTGGTGATGACGGTGGCCGCGTAGCCGTCCCAGGCCGAGGGGCCGGTGGGCTCGACGCCGGCGGCGATGCCCGCGATCCACTCACGGAACTCGGTGTCGAAGGCGTCCGCGAACCGGCCCACCCAGTCCGTCAGCACCTCGGTGCTGTGCTGACCGGCGGTGCGCAGCCCGACCGCCGCCGGGTCCGGCAGCCGGACCAGGCCCTCCTCGCCCACGGCCTCGCACTGGATGTCGTAGCCGTACTGGCAGTTGACGAAGACCTCCAGATCGATCCGCACGCCCTTGGCGGTCTCGAACAGCATGATCTGCGGGTCCTTGAGATGAGCGAACCGCTTGCTCGTGGCGCGCGGGGTGACCACCTGGGTGGAGACGATCTCGTCGTCGAGCAGCCAGCGCACCACGTCCACCTCGTGCACCGCCGTGTCCAGGGCGGCCATCGAGGAGGTGTACGACTCCGGCACGGTCGGGTTGCGGTGGGCGCAGTGCACGATCAGCGGCTCACCGATCCGGCCCGAGTCGATGACCTGCTTCATCTTCCGGTAGCCGACGTCGTAGCGGCGCATGAAGCCGACCTGGACCAGGCGGCGGCCGTACGCCTGTTCCGCCTCGATGATCCGCAGACAGTCCTCGGCGCTGGTGGCCAGGGGCTTCTCGCAGAACACCGGCTTGCCGGCGGCTATCGCGGTCAGCACGTGCTCGGCGTGCGTGGGGCCCCACGACGTCACGAGGACGGCGTCCACCTCCGCGGAGGCGATCAGTGTCGCGCCGTCGGGCAGCACCTGGGCGCCGACCGGTGCCGCCGCCTCCGCGGCGCGGGCGGCGTCGATGTCGGTCACCGCGGTGACCCGGGCGCCCGTGACGGTCTCGGTGAGCCGCCGGATGTGCTCCTTGCCGATCCAGCCGGCGCCGATGACACCTACACGTACAGTCATGATCGTTTCCTAACTGGTCCTGAACTAGGAGAAGCGCGCCCGGAGTTCGGCTTCGAGGGATTCGAGGGTGCGGCCCTTGGTCTCGGGGACGCAGAGCTTCACGAAGGCGAGGGCGAAGACGCCCGCCACCACGAAGAGGAAGAAGGTGTTCGAGACCCCGATCCCGTCGACCAGGGACGGGAAGACGAGCCCGATCAGGAAGTTGGTCAGCCACAGCACCACGGCCGCGACCCCCATCCCGAAGCCGCGCATCCGCATCGGGAAGATCTCCGACAGCATCAGCCACGTCACCGGCGAGATCGCGCCCTGCTGGAAGGCGAGGAAGGTGACGGTCATCGCGAGTACCGCGTACGCCCGCCCGTCGCCCGCGGGGAGCGTCAGGGAGAAGACTCCGATCAGCAACAGGGCCGCTGTCGTACCGATCTGACCGGTCATCAGCATCGGGCGGCGAGGGACACGGCCCAGCAGCCAGATGCCGACGAAGGTGGCCAGCACCGAGATGACACCGTTGGCGATGTTCGCGGTCAGCGCGCTGTCGGAGGTGAAGCCGGCGTCGGTGAGGATCTGGGTGCCGTAGTACATGATCGTGTTGACGCCGGTGATCTGCTGCACGATCGCGATGCCGAAGCCGACGAACATCAGCCGGCGCAGCCACGGCGTGCTCTTCATGTCCTGCCAGCCGCCGAGCTTCTCCTGCTCCTCCTTGACCGCGAGCGCGGACACCTCGCTCAGCTCGGCCTCGGCCCGCTGCCGCGAGCGCACCTGCTTCAGCACTTCCAGCGCCTCGCCGAAGCGGGCCTGGGAAGCAAGCCAGCGCGGGCTCTCCGGCATCACCAGCATGCCGAACCAGAGCACGACCGCCGGGAGCGTGGCGAGCACCAGCATCCACCGCCACACCCCGCCCGACTCGCCGCCGACCCGGGCGATGACCGCGTTGGAGGTGAACGCCAGCAACTGCCCACTGACGATCATGAGTTCGTTACGGGTGACCAGCGCGCCCCGCCGCTCGGCGGGCGAGATCTCCGCGAGGTAGACGGGCACCGTCACCGACGCGCCGCCGACCGCGAGCCCCAGTACGAACCGGGCCGCGACCATGACCGCCGTGTTCGGCGCGAGGGTGCAGCCGAGCGCGCCGACGAAGAACACCACCGCGAGGACGAGGATCGTACGACGCCGTCCGCGCGCGTCCGACAGCCGGCCGCCGGTGATCGCGCCCAGGGCCGCGCCCAGCAGCAGCGAGCTGGTGACCATGCCCTCGGTGAACGGGGTCAGACCGAGGTCGTCCGTCATGTAGGGCAGGGCGCCGTTGATGACACCGGTGTCGTAGCCGAAGAGGAGTCCGCCGAACGTGGCGATGACGGTGATGAGCCGCAGCCGCCGGGAGGCGGCCGGCGAAGGCTGGTCCTGCTGCGCGGAGGCCTGTGCCGTGTCGTCCCTGACGTCCATGGCCACCTCCTACCGGGCGTCGTTCGGGCGCCGGGTCCCCGACAGACCGCAACCGGCCAGGTGCTCGCGGGTGCTGACGGCGATGGGCAGGGGCACCTCGGGGGCGCACGGGTACAGGTCCTGCTCGACGATCACGAACAACTCGGCGTCGAGCTTGGAGAGTTCCGCGACGACGTCGGCGGGCCTGGGCACCCCTGCGGGCGGCGACACGCACACACCTCGCTTGACGGCCTCGCCGAAGGACAGGTCCTCGGCGGCGACCTGGGCGAGGATCTCGGGGTCCATCTGCTTGATGTGGACGTATCCCACGCGCTCACCGAACCGGCGGATCAGGTCGAGGTTGTCCCCGCCGCCATAGGCCACGTGCCCGGTGTCCAGGCACAGGTTGGTGTAGTGGGAGTCGGACTCGTTCAGCAGTCGCTCGATCTCCGGCTGGGTCTGGATGTGGCTGTCGGCGTGCGGATGGAGGACGAGCCGTACGTCGTACTCGTCGAGCAGCAGCCTGCCCAGCCGGTCCGCGGCCCGCCCGAAGCCCGCCCACTGCTCGGCGGTCAGCTCGGGCGACTCGGTGAACGCACCGGTCTTCTCGTCCCGGTACATCGGCGGGATGAGCACGAGGTGATGGGCGCCCGCGGCGGCGGTCAGCGCGGCGACCTGACGGACATGGGCGAGCATGTCGTCCCAGGCCTCGGGGCGGTGCAGCGCGCCGAAGGCGGTGCCGCCGGAGACCTGGAGTCCGCGGACGTCCAGTTCCTCCTTGAGCCGTTGCGGATCGGTGGGGAGGTAGCCGTAGGGGCCGAGTTCGAGCCACTCGTACCCGGCCTCGGCCAGCTCGTCGAGGAAGCGGGTGTACGACACCTGGTGCTCGTCCTCGGGGAACCAGACGCCCCAGGAGTCGGGAGCGGAGCCCAGGCAGAGGTTGCCCGCGACGGTGCGGAGCGGGGATGGCGCCGTTGCCATGGTCTGTCCTTAAGGGGAAGAGGTCAGCTGGAGGTGGGGAAGTCGAAGCCGGCGGCGACGTGCTGGGCCTGCTGGGGCCAGCGGGTGGTGACGACCTTGGGGCGGGTGTAGAAGCGGATGCCTTCGGGGCCGTGGATGGGGTTGTCGCCGATGAGGGAGTCCTTCCAGCCGCCGAAGGAGTAGTACGACATCGGGACCGGGACCGGGACGTTGACGCCGATCATGCCGACCTTGACGTTGCGCTGGAAGCGGCGGGCGGCTTCGCCGGAGGCGGTGAACAGGGCGGTGCCGTTGCCGTAGGGGTTGGCGTTGATGACGCTGATCGCCTCGTCCAGGGTGTCGACCCGGAGGATCGCGAGGACGGGGCCGAAGAGTTCTTCCTGGTAGGCGTCCATCTCGGTGGTGACGTGGTCGAGGAGGGACGGTCCTGTGAAGAAGCCGTTCTCGTGGCCGTCGACCTTGAGGCCGCGGCCGTCGACGACGAGGGTGGCGCCCTGGGCGGCGGCGGTGGCGACGGCGTTCTCGACGCGTTCCTGGGCGGCCTTGGTGACGAGGGGGCCCATGTCGGTGCCGGGAGTGTCACCGGGGCCGACCTTCACTTCGCGGGCCTTGCGTTCCAGGATCTCGACCAGTCCGTCGGCCGCGTCTCCGACCGCGACGGCCACCGAGACGGCCATGCAGCGTTCGCCGGCGGAGCCGTAGGCGCCTGCGGTGATGTGGTTGGCGGCGAATTCGAGGTCGGCGTCGGGCAGGACGACGGCATGGTTCTTGGCGCCGCCGAGGGCCTGGACGCGCTTGCCGTGCGAAGTGGCCTGCTCATGCACGTACTTGGCGATCGGTGTCGACCCGACGAAGGACACCGCCTCGATGCCGGGGTGGGTGAGGATCGCGTCGACCGCGTCCTTGCCGCCGTGGACGACGTTGAAGACGCCGTCCGGCAGACCCGCGCGCCGGTACAGCTCCGCGACGAAGTTGGCGGCGGACGGGTCACGCTCGGACGGCTTGAGGATGAAGGTGTTGCCGGTCGCGATGGCGATGGGGTGCATCCACAGCGGCACCATGGCGGGGAAGTTGAACGGGGTGATGCCCGCGACGACGCCGAGGGGCTGGCGGAAGTTGTGGACGTCGATGCCGCGCGAGACCTGGTCGGAGAAGGACCCCTTGAGGACGTCGCCGAGGCCGCAGGCGAACTCGACGACCTCGCGTCCTCGGGTGATCTCGCCGCGGGCGTCGTCAACGGTCTTGCCGTGCTCGGCGGAGATGATCCGGCCCAGCTCCTCCTCGTGCTCGACGAGCAACTGCCGGAAGGCGAACATCACCTGGGTGCGCTGGGTGAGCGACGATTCCGACCAGGTCTCGAAAGCCCGCGAGGCCGCGGCGACGGCCGCGTCCACATCGGCCGCGCCGCCGAGGACGACCCGGGCCTGTTCGGCGCCGGTGGCGGGGTTGAACACGGGGGCGGTGTCCGTGCCCAGGGCGGGTGAGCCGTTGATCCAGTGGGGGATGGTGTTCACGTGAGGGTTCCTTGTCAGAGGTAGTGCCGCTGGGCTGGCTTGTGGGCGGCGTAGGTCTCGTACGCGGCGCGGGTGGTGTCGAGGGCGGAGGTCTGGCTGACGGGGACGTCCCACCAGCCGTGGCCGGGTGGGTTGGGTCCGTACAGGTCGGTCTCGACGTGCACGACCGTCGTACGGGTGGCGGCCTTGGCCTTCTCCATCGCCGAGCGGAACTCGTCCACCGACGTGGCGTGCAGGACGTCGGCGCCCAGCGAAGAGGCGTTGGCGGCGAGGTCGACGGGCAGGACGTCACCGTCGAGCTGACCTGAATGGTCGTCCCTGTAGCGGTACTTGGTGCCGAAGCGCTGAGAGCCCAGCGACTGTGACAGGGCGCCGATGGAGGCGAAGCCGTGGTTCTGGACGAGCACGATGATGACCTTGAGGCCCTCGGAGACCATCGTGACGATCTCCTGAGCCATCATCAGATACGAGCCGTCACCGACCAGGACGACGACCTCACGCGACGGGTCGGCCATCTTGGCGCCGACGCCGGCGGCGACTTCGTAGCCCATGCAGGAGTAGGCGTATTCGACGTGGTAGGCCTTGGGGTCCCGGGCCCGCCACAGCTGTTGCAGGTCGCCGGGCATGGACCCGGCGGCGTTGATGACCACGGCCCGGTCGTCGAGGACGTCGTTGAGGGCACCGAGGATCTCGGTCTGAGCGGGCAGTGGACCGTGACCGACCTTGAAGCATCGCTCCTCGATCTCCCGTGTACGGGCGATCAGTTCACGGGTGCGCGTGCGGTACTCCTGGTCCACTTCCCAGTCCGTGAGGGCTCCCGCCAGCGCTTCGATCCCGAGCCGGGCGTCGGCCACCAGCGGTTCCGCGGAGTGCTTGACGGCGTCGAGGCGGGCGACGTTGAGGTTGACGAAGGCGACGTCCGGGTTGGCGAAGACGGTGTGGCTCGCGGTGGTGAAGTCGGAGTACCGGGTGCCGATCCCGAGCACCACGTCGGCGTCCCGCGCCAGCTCGTTGGCCGCGTACGATCCCGTCGACCCGATGCCGCCGACTGAACAGGGGTGGTCCCAGGGCACGGCGCCCTTGCCCGCGTGGGTGTCCGCCACCGGAATCCCGGCTGCCTCGGCGAAGGCCCGCAGCGCGGTCTCCGCACCGGAGTACACCGTCCCGCCGCCGGCCACGATCAGCGGCTTCTTAGCGTTCCGGAGCAGCGCGGCCGCCCTCTCGACGGCGGCGGGTTCCGGCACCGGCCGGCCCACGTGCCAGACCCGGCGCCGGAAGAAGTCGACCGGCCAGTCGTAGGCCTCGGCCTGCACGTCCTGCGGCAGGGCGAGGGTGACGGCGCCGGTCTCGACCGGGTCGGTGAGCACCCGCATCGCCGCGAGGGCGGCGGGGATGAGTTGCTCGGGGCGCTGGACGCGGTCGAAGTACTTGGATACGGCGCGGAAGGCGTCGTTGACGGTGACGTCCCCGCCGCGGGCGTCCTCCAGTTGCTGCAACACGGGGTCGGCGGCGCGGGTGGCGAACATGTCGGAGGGCAGCAACAGCACCGGCAGCCGGTTCGTCGTCGCCAGCGCCGCGCCGGTGATCATGTTGGTGGAACCCGGACCGGTGGACGCGGTGCAGGCGAAGGTCGCCAACCGGTCCCGCATCTTCGCGTAGGCGACCGAGGCATGGACCATGCCCTGCTCGTTGCGGGCCAAGTAGTAAGGCAGATCGGCCTCTTGAGTGACCGCGGCCTGGAGCAGCGCCTGCCCGATCCCGGCCACATTGCCGTGCCCGAAGATCCCCCAGACTCCGGGGACGAGGCGCTGTTCCTGGCCATCACGCTCGCTGTACTGCTGGGCCAGGAACCGCACCAGAGCCTGTGCGGTGGTGAGCCTGATCGTTTCCATCACTCGTTCTCCTCGGCCCCGAACGGCAGCCGGTCGTCGGTGTCCCGCGCGTCCCATGTCCCCCCACCCATCCGTGCGCGGGCTCGTCGCAGATCAGCCAGGCACGGTCCTGTCCGGGACCGGCCATGACGTTGAGGTGGTAGAGGTCGTGACCCGACGGTGACCGTGCAGCCACCGGTCAGCGCCAGGACCAGGAACTCGGAGTCTCCGGTGGACAGGGCGTGCGACGCACCGGGCTTCAGGGTCAGGACCCGGCGACCGGAGTGACCCCAGCCCGCCGACTCGGGCGTCACGAAAACCTCGTAGGGGCCGTCCGCCGAAGTCCCTTTCGGCGGGTGGTACTTGTTCGGCGAGGTCACAGCAGGCTCACCGCCTTGTCGACCGCACCGGCGACATCGCCGTTCGACGGGTAGAGAAGGGAGCGGCCGACGACGAGGCCCTGCGCGGTGGGCTGCTTCAGCGCCTTGCCCCAGGACGCGAAGGCCGCCTCCGGGTCCTTGACCTCGCCGCCCAGCAGGAGGGCGGGCAGAGTGGAGGAGGCCAGTACCCGCTCCATGTTCTCGACGACCGGGAGCTTCAACCACGTGTAGGCGGTGCGGCGGCCCAGCCCCGACGCGATGGTGACCGACGTGACCACGGCCTCGGTCGACAGGTCGTTGCGGATCCTGCCGTCCTGCCACACCGAGACGAACGGCTCGACCATGGCGATGAGTTGACGGTCGTTGAGCTCGTTGACGGCACGGGCGGTGTTCTCCAGAACGGACGGCGTCGCCGGGTCCTTGAGCGCGATACGGGTGAGCATCTTGCCGCCGTCGAAGCCCATCGCGGCGATGGTCTCGGCGTCGTACCCGGTGAACCGGTCGTCGATCTCGAAGACCGAACCCGCCAGGCCCGCCCGGTTCATCGAACCGAAGACGCTCTTGCCGTCGAGCACGCCGAGCAGCAGCAGGTCCTCCAGGATGTCGGCGGTGCCCAACACGCCGGTCACGCCCGGCCGTTCCAGCGCGACGCACAGACGGTCCAGCAGTTCGAAACGGTCGGCCATGGCGGTCGGATCAGCACCGACCCCGTTGGCGCCGCGCGCAGGATGGTCCGCCGCGATGATCATCGTCTTGCCGTGCTCACCGAAGAGCGAAGTGGCCTTCACGCGGCGTGCGGCGGCCGCCGCGACGGCACCGGGGTCGTTGACCCGGGCCGCCACGATCCGGCTCACGTTGTCGGACAGCACGGCGTCACACCTCTCGCTCGGGGTGGGCGGCATGGAGCTTCGCGGTCACTTCGGCCTCGGTGGGCATCGCGTCGGAGCAGGACAGCCGGCCCGCGACGATCGCGCCGGCGGCATTGGCGAAGGACACCGTGCGAGCCGTGTCCCAGCCGGACAGCAGCCCATGACACAGCGCCCCGCCGAACGCGTCCCCGGCACCCAGCCCGTTGACGACGTCCACGGGCACCGGCGGGACCTCGGCCACCGAACCGTCCCGGTCCATGGCCAGCACGCCCTTCGGCCCCTGCTTCACCACCGCCAGCCCGACACCCGCGGCCAGCAGCGCCTTCGCGGCCGCGTACGGCTCACGCTCCCCGGTGGCCACCTCGCACTCGTCGAGATTGCCGACCGCGACCGTCGTGTGCCGCAGAGCCTCCGCGTAGAAGGCGCGGGCCGAAGACGGGTCGGCCCAGAACATCGGCCGCCAGTCCAGGTCGAAGACCGTCATCGCGGATCGAGCCCGCTGCGCCAGCGCCGCCAGCGTGGCCGAACGGCTCGGCTCCTCACTCAGGCCCGTCCCGGTCATCCAGAAGATCCGCGCGTCGCGCACAGCGTCCAGATCCAGCTCACCCGGCTCGATGTCCAGGTCCGGAGCCTTCGGCAGCCGGTAGAAGTACAGCGGGAAGTCGTCCGGCGGGAAGATCTCGCAGAACGTCACCGGCGTCGGCGCGACCTCCGACGTCCCCACGAACCGGGCGTCCACGCCGTAGCCCGCCAGCGCCGTCCGCACGAAATCACCGAACGGGTCCCGGCCCGTCTTCGTGATCACAGCCGCGGACCGCCCGTACCGTGCGGCGGCCACCGCCACGTTCGTCGGACTGCCGCCGAGGTATTTGCCGAACGACGTGACCTCGGCCAGTCCCACACCTGTCTGGAGCGGATACACATCCACTCCCACCCGGCCCATGGTCAGTACTTCGAACGGCATCACGGCTGGCGTTTCCCTTCCTGTCGCGCTCTACTAGCGCGCTCTAGTGCGAGTACGATGGCCCCTGTCCAAATGTCATGTCAATAGCTTGTTGCCGGGAGATTTCTCGGGAGCCCACTAAGGTGGGCGCCGTCGGAGGGTGGGTTCACAGGTGGATGCATCGGGCAAGCAGCGGCCCACGATGGCGGACGTCGCCGAGAAGGCGGGCGTTTCCCGGGCGCTGGTCTCGATCGTGTTCCGCAACCAGCCGGGGGCGAGCGAGGAGACCCGGCAGCGGGTGCTGCGGGTCGCCGACGAGATCGGCTACCGGCCGGACAGCGCGGCCCGGTTGCTGGCCCGGGGGCGCAGTCGCACCCTCGGCGTGATGTTCACCGTGCGCCAGACCTTCCAGACGGACCTCATCGAGGGGATCTATCCGGAGGCGGAACGGCTCGGCTACGACGTGCTGCTCTCCGCCACCGCCCTGGGCCGCAGCGAGGAGAAGGCGGTCGAGGCGCTGCTCGGCCACCGCTGCGAGGCGCTCATCCTGCTGGGCCCCGACGCCGAGCCCGCCTATCTCGACGAGCTCGGACAGCGGGTGGCCACCGTCTCGGTGAGCCGTCGGGTGCCGCGGGCCCGGGTGGACTTCGTGCACAGCGCGGAGGGCAAGGGCGTACGGCAGGCCATGGATCACCTGGTGGAACTGGGCCACCGGCGGATCGTGCACATCGACGGCGGACGTGGTCCCGGGTCGGCCGACCGGCGCCGTTCCTACCGAGCGGCGATGCGCCGGCACGGGCTGGAGGCTCACGCGCGGGTCGTGGCGGGCGAACACACCGAGCAGGCCGGCATCGAGGCCGGCCGGTTGCTGGTGGCGGAGCGCGACCGGGGGCTGCCCCTGCCGACGGCGGTCCTCGCGGGCAACGACCGGTGTGCCATGGGCCTGTTGATGGCGCTGACGCGGGCCGGTGTGGAGGTGCCGCGCGACATGTCCGTCGTCGGCTACGACGACAGCCACCTCTCCCATCTCATGCCGATCGGGCTGACGACCGTACGCCAGGACGCCGTGCTGATGGCGGAGCACGCGGTGCGGTTCGCCGTGGAGCGGCTGGAGAAGCCGGAGCTGGAGCCGCGGGAGGCGGTGCTGGATCCCAAGCTGGTGGTCCGGGGGACCAGCGGGCCCGCCCCACAGGGGTAGGGCGGGCGGGCCGGCCTTGATCAGCCCTGCTGCTCGCTGATGTTGACCATCCACGGGATGCCGAAGCGGTCCGTGCACATGCCGAACACATCGCCCCACATCTGCTTGTCGAGCGGCACGGACACCGAACCGCCGGCCGAGAGTTTCTCCCAGTAGCCGGTCAGCTCCGCGTGGTTCTCGCCGCTCAGGCTCACCGAGAAATTCGTGCCGGAGGTGTGTTCCATGCCGGGCGGGGAGTCGGCGCCCATGAGGGTGAAGCCGCTCGGGGTCTCCAGCATGCCGTGCATGATCTTGTCGGCCTCGGGGGAGTCCGGCTGGCCGAAAGCGCCGTAGGTGTTGAGCGTGAGCGTGCCGCCGAAGACCTCCTTGTAGAACTCCAGCGCCTGTCGGGCGTCTCCGTCGAAGCTGATGTAGGGATTGAGTCGCGAGCCCATGAGCCCTCCCGGAACGGGGCAAAGAATCAGTAGTCCGGAGGTTAGCCCCGGGCACTGACAACGGCATTCCGAGCGGGCGCAACGGGCTCGTGCGGTGCCGCCTCGCTCCTTGACTGTCCCGGGCGCGCGCGAAGTGCGACGCTGGGACGAGAGACATGCGCCGAGGGGACTCGGAGGGCACGATGGGACGTGAAGTGCCGGCCCTGGTGTTCACGCGGGAGGACCGCCGTCGGTACCGGGACAAGATGCACACGTGCCTCGATGTGCTGGCGCAGATGCTGCGCGAGTCGGGGTTCGAGAGTGAGCGTCCGCAGGTCGGGCTGGAGATCGAGCTCAATCTGGTCGACGACGACGGCCTGCCGGCGATGCGGAACACCGAGGTGCTCCAGGCCATCGCCGACCCGGCCTGGTCGAGCGAGCTGGGGCGCTTCAACCTGGAGATCAACATCCCGCCCCGTGAGCTGACGGCCGGTGGCCCCGGTGCCTGGGAGCAGGCGATCCGTGACGCGCTCAACCACGCCGAGGAACGTGCCTCGGCCGTGGGCGCGCATCTGATCATGATCGGCATCCTGCCCACCCTGGGCGAGGCGGACGTCGGCGAGCACGCCCTGTCCGGTGATCCGCGCTACCGGCTGCTCAACGAGCAGATCTTCGCGGCACGGGGCGAGGACCTGCGGATCAGGGTGGACGGGGTGGAACGCCTGGCGATGTACGCCGACGCCATCACGCCCGAGGCCGCCTGCACCAGCACCCAGTTCCATCTCCAGGTCGCGCCGAAGGAGTTCCCGGACTACTGGAACGCGGCCCAGGCCGTCGCGGGCGTACAGGTCGCCCTGGCGGCGAACTCGCCCTACCTCTTCGGCCGGGAGCTGTGGCGTGAGACCCGTATCCCGCTGTTCGAACAGGCCACCGACACCCGCCCGCAGGAGATCAAGGCACAGGGAGTGCGGCCCCGGGTGTGGTTCGGCGAGCGGTGGATCACCAGCGTCTTCGACCTCTTCGAGGAGAACGTGCGCTACTTCCCCGCTCTCCTGCCGGTGTGCGACGAGGAGGATCCGCAGGAGGTCCTGGACGGCGACGGAGTGCCGCAGCTGGGGGAACTGACGCTGCACAACGGCACGATCTACCGCTGGAACCGTCCCGTCTACGCCGTCACCGACAGCGGACCGCATCTGCGCATCGAGAACCGGGTCCTGCCCGCCGGACCCACCGTGGCCGACATCATCGCCAACGGCGCCTTCTACTACGGCCTGACCCGTGCCCTGGTCGACGACGACCGGCCGGTGTGGACGCGGATGTCGTTCTCGGTCGCCGAGGAGAATCTGCACGCGGGAGCCCGCGACGGCATCGACGCCCGTCTGTACTGGCCTGGCGTCGGCGAAGTCCCGGTCACAGAGCTGGTGTTGCGACGGCTGCTGCCCCTGGCCCACCGGGGCCTGGAGCTGGCCGGCATGGACGCGGAGTGGCGCGAACCGCTGCTGGGCATCGTGGAGCAGCGCTGTGTCAGCGCCCGCAACGGCGCTGTGTGGCAGGTGGAGACGGTCCATCGGATGGAGAAGGAGGGCATCCACGACCGCCAGGAGGCGCTGCGGCGGATGACCTCGACGTACATGGACTACATGCACCTCAACGCGGCCGCGCACACCTGGCCGGTGGACTGAGAGCGGTCAGCTCCGCCACTCCCGGGCGGGCGTCAGCGGCACGGGGGCGGGCGGCCGCGCCGAGGTCGTGAGCTCGATACGCCGGCCCTCGGCCGACGAGCGGAGCAGTGCGGTCATCGTCTCCAGTACGTGCAGGGCGAGTTCACCGTCGGCGCGGGGTGCCCGCCGCTCGTCGGCGGCGGTGACGAAGTCCAGCAGGCCGATGCCGCGCGAGCCGTCGACGTAGCCCGCCGACGGCGGGAGGGTGCGCCACCGGGTGCCGCCGAGTTCGAAGAGGCGTACCTCGCCGTCGAAGTGGTTCGGGTCCGGCACCGTGAGGGTCCCGGTCTCGCCGTGGACCTCGATCGGTGCCGCGGTCGTGGTCACGCCGTCGAAGCTCGTCGTGATCGTCGTCAGTGTCCCGTCGGTGTGTTCGAGCACTCCGGAGACATGGCTGTCGACCTCGACCGGTATCCGTTCGCCCGCGCGGGGGCCGGAGCCGATGACGCGCTCGCTGCGCAGCCGGCTGGATGCCCCGGTCACTGCCCGTACCGGGCCCAGGAGATGGACCAGGGAGGCGAGGTAGTACGGGCCCATGTCCAGGAGGGGTCCGCCTCCGGTGGTGTAGTAGAAGTCGGGGTGGGGGTGCCAGCGTTCGTGGCCCGGGGTGATCATCACGGCCGAGGCGAACAGGGGGCGTCCGATGCTTCCCGCTTCGATGGCCGCCCGAGCCGTCTGGATTCCGGTGCCCAGGACAGTGTCCGGTGCGCACCCCACCCCCACGCCCGCCTTCGCGGCCGCCTCCAACACGGCGTGGGCGTCGGTGAGTTCGGCCGCAAGCGGTTTCTCCCCGTAGACGTGCTTGCCGTGCGCGATCGCGCCGAGGGCGATCTCGGCGTGGGCCGCGGGGACGGTGAGGTTCAGGACGGTGTCCACGTCCGGGCTGCTCAGCAACTCCTCGACGGTCAGCGCCCGGACGCCGGGGAACTCGGCGGCGATCGCGGCCGAGCGGGTGGCGTCCAGGTCGGCGACCGCGGTGACACCCACGGCGGGAAGGCCGGTGAGCGTGTCCAGATAGGCGCGGGAGATGACGCCGAGACCTACGACGCCGATGCGGTGCGCGTCGCCCACAGCATGCCCCTCTCGATGACGGTACGGACGTTGGGGTTCTCCAGCACGTCGAGGCTGTGCCCCGGCGTCGTCACGACGATCCGCCCGGCGCCCCACTGCCGGGTCCAGACCGCCGGCGCGGTGACCGGGCGGTGCCAGGGCTGCCAGGGCCGGGCCGGATGGGTCGTGGTGGCCAGGACGTCGATCAGGTCGTCGTGGAGCACCCAGTACTGCTCGGTGGTCAGCTCGAAGTCCTCGATGCCCGCGGTGACGGGGTGTTCGCGGCCGAGGTCGGTGATCGTGACCGAGTGCGGCAGGAAGTTGTCCGTCTCGTCACCCCGGCGCTCGCACGGCTCCTTGCCCGGATGGGTCGCGAACTGGCCGCCCACCAGATGGAGATAGTCGGAGGAGGCGCGGAAGGAGTCGGCGATGCCGCCGTGCCAGCCGGTGAAGCCGGTGCCGGCCACGACCGCCGCGCTCAGCCCGGCGAGCTGGTCGGCGGTGATCTCCGACATCGTGACGCACTGCACGACGAGGTCGGTGGCGGCCAGCTCGGCGGTGTCGGCGTAGATCTCGGTCGACTCCTCGATGCGGACGGTGTATCCGTTGCTTCGCAGGAAGGGCACGAACAGCTCCGTGGCCTCGACCGGCCGGTGCCCCTCCCATCCGCCTCGGACCACCAGGGCCTTCTTCTGCGTCATCTCGATCCTTTGCCCGGCCGTTGGACAGCGCCTTCACTATGGGCCAATCGCCCGCGCCCACGAAAGAGTTGTCGGCTTTCGCGAAACTTTCGACGGGTGGGCGCCATGAAAGCTACTGGTCTGTACCAAACCCTTGACATGTCCATACCTCACTTCTTAAATCACGCAGTGAACTAAGTCGCCGCCCCCCACCAGAAGCGGATGAAGACATGCTCCGACGACTCCCGCGACCATCCGTCGCTCTCGCGGCCACGGCCGTCATCGCCTCGACGCTCACCGTCCTGCAACCCACCGAGGCAGTCGCCGCCCCGCCGACCGGCTGGACCACGGTGGTGAACAGCGGCAGCGGCAAGTGCCTGGACGCCCGGTCCGCCGCGACCGTGAACGGCACCGCCGTGCAGCAGTACGCCTGCAACAACACCACCGCCCAGCAGTGGAGTTTCACTCCGGCCGGCGACGGCTACGTACGGATCAACAACCGCAACGACGCCGCGCAGGTCGTCGACGTCAGCGACGTGTCCACGGCGGACAACGCGGCCGTGCACCTGTGGACGTACGGCGGTGGCGGCAACCAGCAGTGGCAGGCCGTCGACGAGGGCGGCGGCGCGTACCACTTCGTCAACCGCAACAGCGGCAAGTGCCTCGACGTCCCGTCCGCCTCCACGGCCGACAGTGTCCAGCTGGTGCAGTACACCTGCAACGGCACGGCCGCCCAGCGCTTCCAGGTCGCACCCGTGAGCACCGCGCCCGGCGACGTCGACCTCGGCCCCAACGTCGTCGTCTTCGACCCGTCGATGCCCTCGGCCACCATCCAGAGCCGGCTGAACCAGATCTTCCAGCAGCAGGAGACGAACCAGTTCGGCTCCCAGCGCTACGCGGTCATGTTCAAGCCCGGCACCTACAGCAACGACGTCAACGTCGGCTTCTACACCCAGGTGTTGGGCCTCGGTCAGTCACCCGACTCGGTCACGATCAACGGTGCCGTGCACGTGGAGGCCGACTGGTTCCCGCCGCAGAACGCCACCCAGAACTTCTGGCGCGGCGCCGAGAACCTCTCGGTCAACCCCACCGGCGGCACGGACCGCTGGGCGGTCTCCCAGGCCTCCGGCTACCGGCGTATGCATGTCCGCGGCAACCTGGAGCTGAGCGACGGCGGTTGGTCCAGCGGTGGCTTCATGGCCGACAGCAAGATCGACGGCCAGGTCCGCTCCGGAACCCAGCAGCAGTGGCTGACCCGCAACTCCCAGCTCGGCAGCTGGACCGGCTCCAACTGGAACATGGTCTTCGTCGGCAGCCAGGGCGTCCCCGGCAACAGCTTCCCCAACCCGCCCTACACCACGGTGAACCAGACCCCGACGGTCAGGGAGAAGCCCTTCCTGTACGTCGACGCGGCGGGCGCCTACAAGGTCTTCGTCCCGTCCCTACGCACCAACTCCTCGGCCACCACCTGGGCGAACGGCAACGCCCCGGGCACCTCGCTCGGCATCGACCAGTTCTACGTCGTGAAGCCGGGCGCCACCGCCGCACAGATCAACGCCGCCCTGGCCGAGGGCAAGAACCTCCTGGTCACCCCCGGCGTCTACCACCTGAACCAGACCCTGCGGGTGACCCGCCCCGACACCGTCGTCCTCGGGCTCGGCCTCGCCACGTTCATCCCCGACAACGGCATCACCGCCATGACGGTCGCCGACGTCGACGGAGTGAAGCTGGCGGGCGTCCTCTTCGACGCCGGCACCACCAACTCGCAGACCCTCGTGGAAGTCGGCCCGTCCGGCGCCGCCACCGACCACTCGGCGAACCCCACCTCACTGCACGACGTGTACTTCCGCGTCGGCGGCGCGGCCGTGGGCAAGGCGACCACCAGTCTCGTCGTCAACAGCGACGACGTCATCGGCGACCACATGTGGATCTGGCGCGGTGACCACGGCAGCGGCATCGGCTGGAACTCCAACACGGCGGACACCGGACTCGTGGTCAACGGCGACGACGTCACGATGTACGGCCTGTTCGTCGAGCACTACCAGAAGCACCAGACCATCTGGAACGGCAACGGCGGGCGGACGTACTTCTACCAGAACGAGATGCCCTACGACCCGCCCAACCAGGCCGCCTGGATGAACGGCTCCACCCAGGGCTACGCCGCCTACAAGGTCGCGAACTCGGTCACCAGCCACCAAGCCTACGGGCTCGGCAGCTACTGCTACTTCAACGTCAACCCGAGCGTCACCGCGGAGCGCGCCTTCGAGGTTCCCAACAACCCCAATGTCCGCTTCCAGAACATGGTGACCGTCTCCCTCGGCGGCACCGGCACCATCCGGCACGTCATCAACGACCGGGGAGGTCCCTCGAACTCCTCCACGAACGTGGCGAACCTGGTGAACTACCCGTGACGGGAACGCCGGGTCCGGGCCGTTCGTTCACCCTGCGAGATGTCCGGGTCCCGAGCTCGTAGCGCACTCCTCACCGGTACCGGCATCGCCCTGCTCCTCGGCTGCTCCGGCGGCGGGGGAGCGGGCGGTGAGTCCATGACGGACCGGGGAGCGCCACCACCTGCGACCAGCCCGGCGGAGCCCACGCCGACCTCGGCACCTCCGACACCTTCGACACATCCGAAGCCCCGGTCGGCCTCGCTCACCATCGAGGCGATCGGCGTCGAGAACCTGCGGGTGGTCCCGTACGAGGGCACGACGGACGACTGGCCGGGCACCAGGATCCAGAACCGCGGTCTCGCCGCCAGCCCGTACGGCGAACATGGCGGCGTCGGCCCCGGCGAGATCGGCAACTACCTCGTCACGGCCCACCGCCTCTCCAACGGCGGCCCCCTGCGCCGGCTCCCGGACCTCGACGAAGGAGAGACGGTCCTGGTGAGGGCGGGTGGAACGGTCTACGAGTACGAGATCACCGACACCAGGACGACCTCCTTCCGCTCCGCGCGCTCCCTCGCCGAACAGCGGGCGGCGGTCCCCGGGTTCCCCGGCAGGCGCCCCACCCAGGCCGTGATCACGATCTCCACCTGTCTGACCCTGGAGGACCACGCGGCCGGTAACTACTGGCGCGACGACCGCGGGAACCCCGAACACCGCGTCGACAAGATCGGCGTGCTGTCGGCCACCCGGACACCGGAGAATGGCTGAAGCGTCTGTGGCGCGTGGGGCGCGGGGGCTCGACAATCATCCGGAGTCGAGGAATCCGGAGTCGTCATGCGTCTGCGTCCCGCTCTCAGCCGTTCCCGCGTCACCGCCCTGGCCGCCGGGCTCGCCGCGACAGCCGCACTGGCCCTCGGCACACCCGCGTCGGCGACGGCCCAGGCCGATGTCACGGCCACCCTGCGCGTCACCGTCACCGACGGCGACTCGGTCATGACCCAGACCGCGGGCCAGTACACCTGTCACAGCGGCTTCAGCGTCGGTCAGGCGAAGGACATCTCCGTCACGGTGCCCGCCGGGCAGTGGATCCAGGTGTTCAGCAGCCACGGCTGCTACGACGCGATCCGTATCAGCGGCACCTACATCGAGACCGACGGACAGGTCATCACCTTCACCCTCTGACCCGTCAGCCCCGGTAGCCCCGCAGTTTCCGGTACAGGGTCGCCCGGCCGATCCCGAGGGCCGCCGCCGTCCGGGCCTTGTTGCCGCCGTTGAGGCGGAGGGCCTCCAGGATGGCGGCGCGCTCGGCGCGTTCCATCGGTGTGAGCGGACGGGGCGCGGGTCCCTCGCGTACGGGGTCGGGGAGTTCGGTACGCCGGACCGGTCCCGTCGAACGGCGGCGCTCGGTCAACGCCCGTACCAGGTGGGCGAGTTCGGTGACGTTCCCGGGCCACGGGTGCCGCTCCAGTGCGCGCAGCGCGTCCAGGGTCCAGGTGAGCGGAGGTTGGCCGGGTGTCGGGCCGGGAGCCAGGGACGCGAGCAACTCCCGTATGTCATCGGGACGTTCACGCAACGCGGGCAGCGCGACCGAGCGGGCCGCCAGCGTGTCCAGAAGCCGTTGGAGACACGGGCCCGGCGTTGCTCCGGGGGTGTAGGTGACCAGCAGAGGCACACCGGGATGTGTGTCGAGGAGTGAGTTGAGGGTCGCCGTGTCGGGCTGGGCGAGCCGCTCCACGTGACGGATGAGGAGGGGGCGGCCCTTCGTCAGCTCTTCGAGTTCAGGGCCGAGTTCGCCCTCGGCCGCGTCCGCGGTCACCGGGTCGGTGACCAGTTCCCGGGCGAGCGAGGTCTTCCCGGTGCCTCGTTCGCCGGTGATCAGCAGCGGCTCCGGAGATGCGGCCAGCTCCACCGCGCGGCTGACCGCGTGCCGCCAGGGCAGCGACCGTCCGGCCAGCGCGACGGCGGTACGGGAGGCCGCTGACGTGATCGTGTGCCCGGCCGGTTCCAGTACCGCGACCGCTCCGATGGCCGAGCCCAGGTGGGCGACGAGGGTGACGGTGGCGGTACTTCCCGGACCGTCGGACAGACGGGTACGCGTCTGTGTCCCCTCCCGTACCAGTGCGACCACTCTCCGCTCCAGCGCCTCCAGTTCCTCCGGCGACAGCAGCTGACCCGCCGCCTCGCTGACGAACCGGTTGCGGCCGTCGAGGGCGACCACCGCACGCCCCTGCTCTCCGGCGGCCCGCAGATACGCGTCCAGCAGCACGCGTTCCGCCGCCCGGGACCGCGACAGGAGCTCCGCCTCCACGGCGATCACCGCGGCCTCGGCGACCGGGGCGCCCGGATGCGGACCGCACTCGACGCACGGCCCGCAGGCCACGGTCACCGTGCCCAGCAGCCGGCCGGTCTCCGGCTCCCGCACCGGCACGCTGACCCCGGAGACGTCCTGCCACAGATCGAGGAAGTGCTCGGGCCCGTGCACCTCGGCCCGGCGCCGGGTGTGCAGGGCGAGGGCCGCGCTGTTGTGGCCGACCGCCTGTTCGGAGAGGTCGTGGTGGGAGTGGTCCGGGGTGGCTCCGGTGGCCCAGAGGACCCGCAGCCGGTCGTCGGTGAGGACGAGCGTGGTCCGCCCGCTGTCGAGCGTGGGGGCGATGCGCTCCAGCACGGGACGGGCCGCCGTCAGCAGAGGCGAGTCGGGCGGTGAGACGGCGGGGGCCGATTCCCGTACGTCAGGTCGTACCCCGAAGAACCGGGCACGCTTCCACGCGGCGAGCACCTCTTCCGGTACCCCGTCGGGCAGTTGGTGTCCGCGCAGGAACAGCTCGCGGGCCCTGCGTACAGAGGCGAGGGTGGGGCGGTGGGCGGTGGGGCGCTCTGTGATGGTCATGGCATCACTCACCCTACGGGGGACAGTTGAACGCGCAACAACCACCCGTCTGTCTCATATTGAGTCACCCGTGTTCCGGCTCCCCGCTTCATGATCTTGAACAGTCGGTGCCTGTTCTCATTCCCTGGAGCGTCCCCCGTGCACACCGTCGAGCCCGATGTCGTGACCGACGTACTCATCGTCGGCAGTGGTCCCGCGGGCGCCGCCGCCGCGCTCGCTCTGAGCACCTACGGCGTGCCCAACATCGTCGTCACGCGCTACGCGAGCCTGGCCGACACACCCAGGGCGCACATCACCAACCAGCGCACCATGGAGGTGCTGCGGGACCTCGGCGTCGAGGACGAGGTCGTCGCGAAGGCCACCCCGCAGCATCTGATGGGCAACACCACCTTCTGCACCAGCCTCGCCGGCGAGGAGCTCGGCCGGGTCCGCTCCTGGGGCAACGACCCGCTCGTCCAGGCCGCGCACGAGCTCGCCAGCCCCACCCGCATGTGCGACATGCCCCAGCACCTCATGGAGCCGGTGCTCGTCGACGCGGCGGTCGCGCGCGGCACGAACCTGCGCTTCGGCACCGTCTACAAGTCCTTCGTCCAGGACGACTCCGGGGTCACGGTCACCGTCGAGGACCGGCTGCGCGGCGACGAGTACACCATCCGCGCCAAGTACCTGATCGGCGCCGACGGCGGCCGCTCGCAGGTCGCCGAGGACGCCGGGCTGCCCATGGGCGGCCAGATGGGCGTGGCCGGCAGCATCAACATCGTCTTCGACGCCGACCTGACGAAGTACACCGCCCACCGCCCGTCCACGCTCTACTGGGTTCTCGCCCCGGGCGCCACCGTGGGTGGCATCGGCGCGGGGCTCGTGCGCTGTGTGCGGCCCTGGAACGAGTGGATGATCGTGTGGGGCTACGACGTGAACGCCGGCGCCCCCGACCTGACCACCGAGTACGCCGAGTCCGTCGTCCGCAAGCTGATCGGCGACGACGACATCCCGGTGACCATCAAGTCGTCCTCCGCCTGGACCGTCAACGAGATGTACGCCGAGACCTACTCCAAGGGCCGGGTCTTCTGCGCCGGCGACGCCACGCACCGCCACCCGCCGTCCAACGGCCTCGGATCCAACACCTCCATCCAGGACTCCTACAACCTCGCCTGGAAGCTCAAACTCGTCCTCGACGGCACCGCCTCCCCGAAGCTGCTCGACACCTACACCGCCGAACGCGCCCCGATCGGCAAGCAGATCGTCACCCGCGCCAACAAGTCCATCGGCGAGACCGCGCCCGTCTTCGAGGCGCTCGACGGGCTCTCCCCGCAGACCCCCGAGCAGCTGTGGGCCAACATCGCCGCCCGCAAGGAGGACACCGAGGCCGCCGAGAAGCAGCGGGCGCGACTGCGGGAGGCGATCGCGTTCAAGACGTACGAGTTCAACGCGCACGGCGTCGACCTCAACCAGCGCTACACCTCCGCCGCGATCGTCCCCGACGGCACCGAGGACCCCGGCTTCGACCGCGACCCCGAACTGCACCACCAGCCCACCACCCGCCCCGGCGCCAAAGTCCCGCACGCCTGGATCACCTCCGGCACCCGCACCCTCTCCACGCTCGACACCGTCGGACAGGGCCGCTTCACGCTGATCACCGGCATCGGCGGCGCCGACTGGACACGGGCGGCAGGGGCCCAGGACCTGGAGATCGCCACCGTCGTCATCGGGCCCGGACAGCAGTACGAGGACCCGTACGGCGACTGGGCGCGGCTGAGCGAGGTGGCCGACGGGGGAGCGCTGCTCGTACGCCCGGACGGATACGTCGCCTTCCGGCACACGACGGCGGCCGCTTCCGGTGCGGACGCCGAGCGCACCCTCACCGAGGCCGTGCGGCGCATCCTCGGGCACGCCTGATGAGCGCCGAGTTCACCGAGAGCGTGGTCGACAGTTTCGACGGCACGGCGGACCCCCGGCTGCGCACCCTCCTCGGCGCCCTCACCCGCCATCTGCACGCCTTCGTCCGGGAGACCGAGCCGACCATGGCGGAGTGGGAGCGGGCCGTCGACTTCCTGACGGCGACCGGGCAGACCTGCACGGACACCCGCCAGGAGTTCATCCTGCTCTCGGACGTGCTCGGCGTCTCGATGCTGGTGGAGACGCTCAACAGCGACGAGGGCGGTACCGAGAGCACCGTCCTGGGACCCTTCCACATGACCGAGTCGCCGGTCCGTGCCCTCGGCGCCGACATCGACCTGGTCGGCGGCGGCGAGCCGTGCGTGGTCAGCGGGCGGGTGCTGGCGGCGGACGGCACCCCGCTGCCGGGCGCGCTCCTCGACGTCTGGCAGGCCGACGGCAACGGCTTCTACGACGTCCAGCAACCGCAGGTCCAGCCCGCGGGCAACGGACGGGGACTGTTCACGGCGGACGACGAGGGCCGCTTCTGGTTCCGCACCTGTGTGCCGAGCCCGTACCCGATCCCCACCGACGGCCCCGTCGGCACGCTGCTGCGGGCCACCGGCCGACACCCCTACCGTCCGGCCCACATCCACTTCATCGCCACGGCCGAGGGGCACGAACCGGTCACCACGCACATCTTCGTGGCGGGCAGCGACTACCTCGACTCCGACGCGGTGTTCGCCGTCAAACAGAGCCTCGTCCAGGACTTCACGGAGACCGACGACCCGGCCCTGGCACGGGAGTTCGGGGTCCCGAACCCGTTCCGGCACGCCCGGTTCGACCTCGTGCTCAACCCGGTGGAATCGTGAAGGAGTTCACGTACGAGGCCCAGCCGATGCGGGTCGTCCTACGACCCGGCGCCTGCGTGACCGCGGTCCCCGACGAGGTCGAACGGCTGGGGCTGCGACGGGTGTTGGTGGTCAGCGGACCGCGCGGCGCGGAGACCGCCCGGGCGGTCGCGGACGCGCTCGGCGGTGCCTGCGCGGGACTGCACGCCGAGGCGCGGATGCATGTGCCCGCGGAGGTCGCCGACCGGGCCGTGCACGTGGCGCGGGCCGCCGGAGCGGACGGCTGTGTGGCCGTGGGCGGCGGTTCCGCGATCGGGCTGGGCAAGGTGATCGCGCTGCGCACCGGACTGCCGCTGGTCGCCGTGCCCTCCACGTACTCCGGCTCCGAGATGACCCCCGTCTGGGGCCTGACCGAGCACGGGGCCAAACGCACCGGCCGCGACCCTGCGGTCCTGCCGCGCAGTGTCGTCTACGACCCCGAGCTCACCCTCTCCCTCCCGGTGGCCCTCTCCGTGACCAGCGGCGTCAACGCCCTCGCGCACGCGGCCGAGGCCCTGTACGCGCCGGACGCCTCGCCCCTGGTGTCGCTGATGGCCGAGGAGGGCGTACGCGCCATGGCCGGTGCCCTGCCCGCGCTGACCGCCGCTCCCCGGGACCTGGACGCCCGCGGCCGGGCCCTGTACGGGGCCTGGCTCTGCGGTGCCGCGCTCGGCGCGACCACCATGGGGCTGCACCACAAGCTCTGCCATGTCCTCGGCGGCACCTTCGGCCTGCCGCACGCCGAGACCCACACCGTGGTCCTGCCCTACGCCCTCGCGTACAACGCGCCCGCCGCCCCCGAGGCCATGGCGGCACTCGGCCGGGCGCTGGGCACGGATGACGTCCCCGGCGCGGTGCGCGACCTCGGCGGGGGTCCCGGCGTGCCCCGGTCGCTCGCCGAACTCGGCCTGGACGAGGGCGAGCTGGAGGTGGCCGCACATGCGGCGGCCGAGCAGGCGTACCCCAACCCGCGGAAGGTCACCGCGGAGGGCGTGCTGGGCGTGCTGAGAGCGGCGTACGCCGGCGACCGGCCGCGCAGAGATTCCTGAAGAACCAGAACGGAAAGGTGAACCCCATGCCCCTCGGACTGCTCCGGCGGCGACCGAAGAATGCCTCCGGAGGTGCCGCGGGCCTCGCGCTGCCCCTTCCTGCCGGCGCGGGCGTCGTCTGCCGTGAGGTCCTCGACCCGGTGAACCAGCCGCTCGGCGGTGCCGAGGTGACGGTGACCGAACTCCGCAGCCACCAGGTCGCGGCACGCGGCACCACGGATCCGTACGGCCTGTTCCTGGCCGCGCTGCCGCCCGGCGGCTACAGCCTGATGATCGTCGCCGAGGGACTGGAACCGCACCGCGAGAGCGTGGACGTCGTCGCCGACGCGGGTCTGTCGTCCCAGCGTGTGTGGCTTCAGCCGGCCCGGCAGGCCGAACTCCCGGTTCCCGGAACCTGGCTCTTCGATCCGCCGCACACCGCGATCCGGTTCATCGCCAAGCACGTCGGCATGGCCCATGTGCACGGCCGTTTCGAACGGTTCGAGGGCGGCATCCAGGTCACCCAGGACATCGGTGACTCCCGTGTCCATGTGCGCATCGACGCCTCCAGCATCACCACCGGCAACAACACCCGCGACGCGCACCTGCGGTCCGCCGACTTCCTCGACGTCGAGCACTTCCCCTACATCGACTTCCGGAGCACCCGATTCGCCTACCGGGGCGGCAGCAGGTGGTCGCTGCTGGGCACGCTGACCATGCACGGCGTGAGCCGGTCGGTGTCGCTGGACACGAACTACCTCGGCATGGTCAACGGCGGTTACGGCGAGGAGCTGCGGTGCGCCGCCCTCGCCAAGGCCGAACTGCACCGCGAGGACTACACCCTCAACTGGCGGTCCATGCTGGCTCGAGGAATCGCCGTGGTCGGCCCGACCGTCCAACTGGAGCTGGACGTCCAGGCGATGTACCGCACGCACGACACGCCGACGCCACCTGAGTAGACGCGGTCACGCGGCGGAGTCGCTCGGCACACCCGGCGCACAAATTCTTCACAGGGGTGAGGGCAGGAGGATGTCCAAAACTGAAGTCTTCGGCGTAGGGTCCGATCATGGACGGCCCCAACAACCGAAATTCCTCTCCCCGTCTCGCTGATCTGGCGCAACTCGTCCGTCTGCCCGCGGCGTTGAGCGTGCCCGGTGATGTCCTTGCCGGTGCCGCCGCGAGCACAGGCGGGACACCGCGGCCCCGCATCCTCGGCACGATGGCCTCGTCCATCGCCCTCTACTGGGCCGGGATGGCGCTCAACGACTACGCGGACGCGACCGTCGACGCCGTGGAGCGGCCCGGGCGCCCCGTGCCCTCCGGGCGAGTCGAGCGCCGCACCGCGCTCACCACCGCCTGCGCACTCACCGCCGCCGGACTCGGCCTCGCCGCCCTGACCGGCGGACGGCGGGCGCTCGGCGTCGCACTGCCCCTGACCGGACTGGTCTGGGCGTACGACCTCGGCCTCAAGTCCACCCCCGCGGGACCCGCCGCCATGGCGGGCGCGCGCACGCTCAACGTCCTGGCCGGAGCCGAGCCCGGACGCAGGGCGTCCGCACTGCCGGCCGCCCTGCTGGTCGGCGCGCACACCTACACCGTCACGGCGCTGAGCCGCCACGAGGTGTCCGGCGCCCCGCGCGAGATACCCGTCGCCACGCTGGCCGGCAGCACCGCGACCGCCGTGGCCGCCGCGGCACTTCCGGGCCTGCGAAGGCACGGCAGGACGGCCCGGATCGGCGCCGCCGCGGGAGCGCTCGCCTACCTCGCCTCGTACGGCACCGCCCAGGCCCGCGCGGCACGCGAACCGTCCGCGACGAACGTACGGAACGCCGTCGGCACCGGGATCATGTCGCTCATGCCCCTCCAGGCGGCGCTCACCGCGGGCGGCGGGAAGGCGGGCCTCGCCGGGGTCCTGGCCGCGGCGCATCCGCTGGCGCGCAGGCTCGCGCGGAAGGTGTCACCGACGTGACGCCGACACCCGGCGGTGCGCCCCCGGCGCGCGCCGACGATGCCTCGAGAACCGCTGGAGGTTCCTCGACACCCGCCGGAGTGCCCGCAAAGCTCGATGGGGTGACCTCGACACCGGCCGCTGTGCCCTCAAAGCCCGCCGCACCCGCCGAGCGCCTCCGGTTCGGGTTCGGCACCAACGGCTTCGCCTGCCACCGCCTCGACGACGTACTGACCGTCCTCGCCGACCTCGGATACGACTCCGTCGGCCTCACCCTGGACCACGGTCACCTCGACCCGTACGCATCCGACCTGCCCCGCCAAGTCGACCGACTGGCACAGCGGTTGGACCGCCTCGGCCTCGCCGTCATGGTGGAGACCGGAGCGCCGTACCTCCTGGACCCGTGGCACAAGCACCACCCCACCCTGATGTGCCCGACCGACACCGAGCGGCGCGTCGACCTGCTGGCGCGCGCGGTGCGCGTCGCGGCCGACCTCGGCGCCCCTGCCGTCCATCTGTGCAGCGGCCCGGCGCCGCGGGACATGCCCGAGGACGAGGCCTGGAAGCGGCTGGCCGCGGGCTGCGAAGAGGTCCTGGAGATCGCCGGTGAGCACGGTGTGGCCCTCGGCTTCGAACCCGAGCCGTACATGTTCGTCGACACCGTGCAGCGCGTCCTGGAGCTGCGGCGACTGCTCGGCGATCCCGACCTGTTCGGCATCACCCTGGACATCGGGCACGCCCACTGCGTCGAGGAGCCCTCGCTGCTCGACTGCGTCGCCCTGGCGGCGCCGCACCTGGTGAACGTGCAGATCGAGGACATGCGGCGCGGGGTCCACGAACACCTCGAATTCGGTGCGGGCGAGATCGACTTCCCGCCCGTCCTGGCCGCGCTGAAGGCCTCCGGCTACCGCGGGCCGGTCTCCGTGGAGATCCAGGGCGCCTCCCTGGACGCGCCCGACATCGCCCGCCGCTCCCTGGAGTTCCTGAAGGCCGCCGAGCCGTTCTGAGGCCGCGCCCTCCTCCGACACCAGCGCATCCGAACAGGAGACCTGTGCCGTGGACGCCCCTATATCCACCGCCCTCGACCGACACCTCACCCCCGACGCGCGGCGCTGGCTGACGGAAGCCGTCTCCCGCGTCGGACAGGACCCCACAGCCGTACGCACCGTCTTCCCCGCCGTCGGCAGGCGCTGCGGGCGCGGCCCCCTCGTCCCCGGCTGGACCGTGGCCGACGCCGCCCGCGCCCGACTGCTCGCGGCCCTCCCGCTGCGCGGAGCGGAACTCGCCGAGGAGGTGATCGCCCTCCACCGGTACGGGGACGCCGCCGAACAGCGGGCGGTACTGCGCTCGCTGGCCCTGCTGGAGCAGATGGACCCCTCCTTCGCCGCCCTGGGCCTGCCGCTCGTCCACGTGGCCCTGCGCGGCAACGACACCGGTCTCATCGAGGCGGCCCTCGGCCCGTACGCCGCCCGCCACCTGGACCACGACGGCTACCGGCACGCCGTACTGAAGTGCGTCTTCTGCGAGATCCCCCTCGACCGCGTCGCCGGCCTGGACGAGCGCGCGGACCGCGAACTCGCCCGTATGCTCGCCGACTTCGCCCACGAGCGGGTCGCCGCCGGCCGTGCCGTCCCGGCGGACGTCTGGCCGATCGTGCGCGCCCACCCCGGCACGCTGGAGGCCTCCGGGCTGCCCGCCGAGGCCGACTCACCCGTCCCCGCCCGCCGCACCGCCGCCGAACGGGCCCTCGCCGCCTTCACCGGAGCCGCATGATGCGCATCTTCGACCCTCATATCCACATGACCTCACGCACCACCGACGACTACGAGGCCATGTACGCCGCCGGTGTCCGCGCGGTCGTGGAACCCTCCTTCTGGCTCGGCCAGCCGCGCACCTCCGTGGAGAGCTTCGTCGACTACTTCGACGCGCTGCTCGGCTGGGAGCCGTACCGCGCCGCGCAGTTCGGCATCCAGCACCGCTGCACCATCGCCCTCAACCCGAAGGAGGCCAACGACCCGCGCTGCACCGGGGTGCTGGACATCCTGCCGCGCTACCTGGCCAAGGACCGCGTGGTGGCCGTCGGCGAGATCGGCTACGACTCCATGACCCCCGAGGAGGACGAGGCCCTGGCCCGCCAGCTCCAGCTCGCCATCGAGCACGAGCTGCCCGTCCTCGTCCACACCCCGCACCGCGACAAGGCCGTCGGCACCCGCCGCACCCTCGACGTCGTGCTCGAGTCCGGCATCCCGCCCGAGCACGTCCTCGTCGACCACCTCAACGAACTCACCGTGGGCATGGTCGCCGACAGCGGCTGCTGGATGGGCTTCTCCATCTACCCGGACACCAAGCTGACCGAGGACCGCATGGTGCGCATCCTCCAGGAGCACGGCACCGAGCGGATGCTCGTCAACTCGGCCGCCGACTGGGGACGCAGCGACCCGCTCAAGACCCGCAGGACCGCCGACGCGATGCTCGCCGCCGGCTTCGACGACGACACCGTCGACCAGGTCATGTGGCGCAACCCGGTCGCCTTCTACGCGCAGAGCGGACGGCTCGACCTCGAGGACGTCAAGGCCGACGACACGGCCCTCTTCGAGGGCAACTCGATCAAACGCGGCGGAGAGTGACCCCAGCGTGCGCTTCCGACACCCCGACGGCACCACCGTCCACCTCGCCTACTGCAGCAACGTCCACCAGGCCGAGGACCTCGACGGAGTGGTGGACCAACTCGCCGCGTACGCCGAGCCCGTACGGGAGAGCCTCGGCGCCGACCTGCTCGGCATCGGCCTGTGGCTGGCCCGCGACGTGGTCACCGAACTGTCCACCGACCCCGGCGCCGTACGCCGCCTGCGCGCCGAACTGAGCGCGCGCGGCCTGGAGACGGTCACCCTCAACGCCTTCCCCTACGGCGGCTTCCACCGCGAGGTCGTGAAGAAGGACGTCTACCTGCCGGACTGGGCCGACCCCGCCCGGCTGCGCTACACGGCCGACTGCGCCCGGGTCCTGGCGGGGCTGCTGCCCGACGACGCCCGGCGCGGCAGCGTCTCGACCCTTCCGCTGGCCTGGCGTACTCCGTGGCCGGCCGAGGCGCGGGACTCCGCACGGCGGGCTCTCGACCAACTCGCCGGGGAACTGGCCGAGGTGGCGCGCGAGACCGGCCGGACGATCAGGGTCGGGTTCGAGCCCGAGCCCGGATGCGTGGTGGAGAACACCGTCCAGGCCGCCCGGGAACTCGGGGGAGTGGACCCCGAGTGGCTCGGGATCTGCCTCGACACCTGCCATCTCGCCGTGCAGTTCGAGGAACCGGCCGCCGCGCTGCGCCGGATCGCCGACGCCGGGCTCCCGGTCGTCAAGGTGCAGGCCTCCAGCGCCCTCCAGGCCGACGACCCCGCCGATCCCGAGGCGCGGCGCGCCCTCGCCCGGTTCGCGGAACCCCGGTTCCTGCACCAGACACGCACCGCCCCGAACGGCGCCGTCACCGGCGTCGACGACCTTCCCGAGGCCCTGGCGGGCGGACTGGACCCCCGCTCGCCCTGGCGCGTGCACTTCCACGCACCCCTGCACGCCGCCCCCGAGCCGCCGCTCAGCACCACGGCGAACGAACTGACCGCCTCTCTGCGCGCGTTGCTCGGCGGCCCGCGAGTCGTGAGCGACCACATCGAGGTCGAGACCTACACCTGGTCGGTCCTTCCCGAACACCTCCGCCCGCAGGACCGCGCAGGCCTGGTGGCGGGACTGGCCGCCGAACTGGCCTGGACCCGCGACCGGTTCGAGGAGCTCGGCCTGACGTCGCACGCCGATGTGACACCTCACTCACGCAAGGAGCCCGTCTCATGACCCGACTGGTCGTCCTCGACATCGTCGGCCTCACCCCCCGCATGCTCCGCCACATGCCCGCCGTCTCCGCCGTCGCCGAACAGGGCTTCCAGGCCCGTCTCAACACCGTGCTGCCCGCCGTGACCTGCTCCGTGCAGTCCACCCTCCTCACCGGCGCACCGCCCTCCGAGCACGGAATCGTCGGCAACGGCTGGTATTTCCGGGATCTCGGCGAGGTCCTGCTGTGGCGCCAGCACAACGCCCTCGTCGGCGGGGAGAAGATCTGGCACACCGCCCGCAAGGCCGACCCCGACTACAAGGTCGCCAACGTCTGCTGGTGGTACGCCATGGGTGCCGACGTCGACCTCACCGTCACCCCCCGCCCGATCTACTACTCCGACGGCCGCAAGGAACCCGACTGCTACACCTGGCCGCCCGCCCTGCACGACGAACTCACCGACAGGCTCGGTGACTTCCCCCTGTTCACCTACTGGGGCCCCAACGCAGGGCTGCCCTCCAGCCAGTGGATCCTGGCCGCCGCCCGCCAGATCTTCGACGAGCACCGCCCCGACCTGACCCTGGTCTACGTCCCGCACCTCGACTACGAGCCCCAGCGCTCCGGCCCCGACTCCCCGCAGACCGCCCGCGAGGCCCGCCGCCTCGACGACGCCCTGCGGCCCCTGCTGGACCACTTCCGGCGCGAGAACGCGACCGTCGTGATCCTGAGCGAGTACGGCATCGCACCCGCCTCCCGCCCCGTCGACATCAACCGCGCCCTGCGCGGCGCCGGACTGCTCGAAGTGCACACCCAGGACGGCATGGAGTACCTCGACCCCTGGACGTCCCGCGCCTTCGCCGTCGCCGACCACCAGATCGCCCACGTCTACGTCCGCGACCCGGCCGACACGGCGGCGGTGGCGAAGATCGTCGCCGAACTCCCCGGCGTGGACCAGGTGCTGGACGCCGAGGGCAAGGCGGCCCACGGCCTCGACCACGAACGCTCGGGAGAGCTGGTCGCCGTGGCGGAGTCCGACGCCTGGTTCACGTACTACTACTGGCTGGACGACGACCGCGCCCCGGACTTCGCCCGCCAGGTGGAGATCCACCGCAAGCCCGGCTACGACCCCGCCGAACTCCTCTACGACCCCACGGTCCCCGCCGTGAAGGCCCGCGCCATCGGCCAGGTCGCCCGCAAGAAGGCAGGCCTGCGCTACCGCATCCAGACCGTCCCGCTGGACCCCTCCGGCGTACGCGGCAGCCACGGCCGCCTGCCGCAGGACCCGCAGGACAGCCCCGTACTGCTCTGCTCGCACCCCGAAGCCGCACGCGACGAGATCGACGCGACCGACGTCAAGGACCTCCTGCTGACGCTGGCCGGCATCAGCACCGACGGAACCACCTGACCCACTGGCACCCGGTGACGCCTTGAGGGCACCGGCCGCGTGGTGCGGCCGGTGCCCTCAAGGGGGAAGCGGAGCGCCCCTACTTCGGGTCGCGGTCGAAGAGCGACTTGGACCAGAAGTAGCCGAGCGCGGTGAGACCCAGGCACCAGGCCACGGCCAGCCAGCCGTTGTGGCCGATCTCGGTGCCGAGGAGGAGGCCGCGCAGGGTCTCGATGGCGGGGGTGAAGGGCTGGTACTCGGCGATGGGCCGGAACCAGCCCGGCATCGCGTCCACCGGGACGAACGTGCTGGAGATCAGCGGCAGGAAGATCAGCGGCATCGCGTTGTTGCTGGCCGCCTCGGGGTTCGGGCTGGACAGGCCCATGCCGACGGCGATCCAGGTGAGCGCCAGGGCGAACAGCGCGATCAGCCCGACCGCGGCGATCCACTCCAGGACGGTGGCGTCGACGGAGCGGAAGCCGATGGCCGCCCCGACGGCCCCGACCAGGACCCCGCTGGCGACGCATTGCAGCACGCTGCCGATGACATGCCCGATGAGCACCGACCCGCGGTGGATCGCCATGGTGCGGAAGCGGGCGATGATGCCCTCGTTCATGTCCATGGAGACGGACACCGCGGTGCCGATGGTGGTGGAGCCGATGGTCATCAGCAGGATGCCCGGGACGAGATACGCGATGTACTCGGAGCGGTCCGCCCCGCCACCCCCGATACCGGCGCTCATCGCGTCGCCGAAGATGTAGACGAAGAGCAGCAGGAGCATGACCGGCGTGAGCAGCAGATTCAGGGTCATCGACGGATAGCGGCGGGCGTGCAGGAGGTTGCGCCGCAGCATGGTGGACGAGTCGCGTACGGCGACGGACAGGGTGCTCATCGGACGGACTCCTTGGGCTTGTCGGTGTCGCCGGTCAGGGCGAAGAAGACGTCGTCGAGGTCGGGGGTGTGGACGGTGAGCTCGTCGGCCTCGATGCCGGCCGCGTCCAACCAGTCCAGGAGAGAGCGCAGTTCGCGCTGGCTGCCGTCGCTGGGGATCTGGAGCGCCAGGGACTCGTCGTCCCGTGTGACCTCGCGCAAGGCGTCGGCGGCGCTCTGATAGGCGTCCGGGTCGGTGAAGCGGAGCCGGATGTGCCCGCCGGGGATGAGCCGTTTGAGCTCCTCGGCGCTTCCCTCGGCGGCGATCTTGCCGTCGTTCAACACGGCGATGCGGTCGGCGAGTTCGTCCGCTTCTTCCAGGTACTGGGTGGTGAGGAAGACGGTGACGCCGTCGGTGACCAGCTCCCGGATGATCTGCCACATGTTGTGCCGGGAACGCGGGTCGAGGCCGGTGGTCGGTTCGTCGAGGAAGATGATCCGCGGACTGCCGACGAGGGTCATGGCGATGTCGAGGCGGCGTTTCATGCCGCCGGAGTAGGTGGAGGCGGGCTTCTTCGCGGCCTCCACCAGGTCGAAGCGTTCCAGGAGTTCGGCGGTGACGCGCCGTCCCTCCTGCTTGGACAGGTGGTGCAGGTCCGCCATCAGGAGCATGTTCTCCTCGCCGGTGATCAGCCCGTCGACGGCGGAGAACTGCCCGGTGACACCGATCGCGGCCCGTACCGCCTGCGGTTCGGCGGCCAGGTCGTGCCCGGCGACCCGGGCCTGACCGCTGTCCGCGGTGATGAGGGTGGACAGGATCTTCACGGCGGTGGTCTTGCCGGCGCCGTTCGGCCCGAGCAGCGCGAACACCGAACCGGCGGGGATGTGCAGGTCGATGCCGTCGAGGACGGTCTTGTCGCCGTAGGACTTGCGCAGACCGATGGTGGAGACGGCGGCCGGTGAGGCGGGACCGCCTGCCTGCCTGGGCGTGGGCATGACAGATGAAGGCATGGGGCCCTCCGATCGAAGGCTGAGGTGAGAAGGAAGCCGGGCTGGTTGCGAAGGTGGCGGTCAGACCTTGGCGCGGAGGACGTCGATGTTGCCCCAGTGGGTCCGTGCGCGGACCTTGACGGTGTCCTCGGTCTGCTCCGGGGCGTCGGAGGCCGCGAGCGCGTTGCGTACCTGGCCGCGGTTGGAGCTGACGTCGAGCCAGGCGGCGGTGCCCTGGCGGATCCCGATCTCGATGGATCCGTTGGAGGTCTCCAACTGGACCTCGCCCCGGGCGACTTCGGCCACGCGAAGGGCGCCGTTGGTGGTGGTGCCGGTGACCGACGACTCGGCGCGCGCGATGTCGATGCCGCCGTTGGCGCCGTTCACCCGCAGGTCGCCGGTCACGGCCCCGACGGTCGTGGTGCCGTGGGTGTTCTTCAGAACGGCGGGTCCGTCGACGAGGCCGACGCGCAGGTTGCCGGAGCTGGTGGTCATCTCGGCCTCGCCCTCGACCCGGTCGACGGTGATCGAGCCGTGTGACACGGTCAGCTGCGCCGGCCCCGTGGTGTCCAGGCGGACATCACCGGTGGAGGTCTTCACGCGGACCTCGCCGAGACGGCCCTCGCCGAGCACCTGGATCCAGGAGCCGGTCACCTCGACACTCGAGTCCGTGGGCAGGTCGACCGTCACGTCGACGGCGCCGCTGGGCCCGATCATGCGGCGCTCCTTCGTCCTGACGGTGAGGACACCGCTCGTGTACGTGACCTCGGTCTGTTCGGCGGCCCGTACGTCCTTGTCCTTCTTCGGGTCGCGGGGCCGCACCTCGACGACGGTGTCGGGGCGGTCGCCCGCCGTGAGCTGGAGGGAACCGGCCCCCACGTGCGCGGTGACCGAGATCGGTTCGGAGGTGTCGAAAGAAGGCATGGCTGTCCCGTCCTCTTGGCTCTTCAAGGCGTCCCCGCTGGTGGGACGTGGTGTGGGTACGGTGTCGGTTGGTGGGGCCGGGCTGGGCGCGGTCAGCGCACCCAGCCCGTGAAGCTCTGTCCGAGGGTCTGGGTCTTCTCCGCCGTACGGGGTCTGGTGCCGCCGTCGACCGCGGCCGACACGGCGCGCACCAGCCACGCGTTGACCGACAGGCCCTCGCGGCTCGCGGCCTCCTCGGCACGTGTCTTGAGGTGGGCCGGCAGTCGCAGATTGATACGGGCGGTGCCGCCCTCGTCGGCGTCGGCCGGGGCCCTGAGCGGTTCCGCGGGCGTGGCCGGCTCCGCGGGGGCGCCGCCGTAGGTGGGCGGCGGTGTCACCACGAAGTCGGGGTCGAGCCCGCGCAGCCGTACGTCGACCGAGCCGGGGGCGAGATCGCGGGTGATCTCGTCCATCGCGGCGGAGAGCACGTTGAGCATGGTCAGCCGGGTGGCCGACTCCAGGGGGGCGGTGAGCCGCTCCGCCAGCTCGCGGGCTTCGTCGCCACCGGCTTCGGCGGCCACCGCGAGTTCGCGGCGGAGGCTGTCGACATACGGGGTGAGGTCCATGACGCCATCATGGCATCACTGTGGTGCCACGCGCAAGCCGTGAAGCGGTGTCAGTGGTGCCATCTCATCTCATGTGGGCTCTGACCTGCGAAAATGCAATGATGCCTAGCTGGCTTGCGGTGGCGCCATGTGCGCTTGGGTGCCTTTGTGGGCTCGGAGTGGCGCCAGATGGTGCCAGCTGGTGCCAGGTGGTGCCACGACACGCGTCACCGGAGGAAGAGCACCAGCAGGACCCCCGCCACCGCCACCGTCAGAAGCCCGCCCCCGCTGACGGCCCAGCCGGCCCCGAACGCGGCCCCCGCCACGCCGTGCGCGAGATCGCCCAGCCGCGGCCCGCCCGCGGCCACCACCGTGTCGATCCCCTGGAGTCGGCCCCGCATCCCGTCCGGTACGGCCGTCTGCAGAACGGTCCGGCGGAAGACGCCCAGCACGAGGAGCGCACCGCCCGCCAGGACCAGCCAGCCGGCCGCCGCGACCAGCGAGCCGCTCACACCGAACCCCGCGACGGCCAGACCCCAGACGCCGACCGAGACGGCGACCGCGACGCCGTGCCGGCTCACCCGGGTGAAGGCCCCGGAGAAGAGCCCGGCCAGCACCCCGCCCGCCGAGAGGGCGGCGTACAGGACGCCGATGTCCGACGCCCGGAAGGTCTCCTGGGCCAGCTGCGGGAAGAGAGCCGTGGGCAACCCCAGGAACAGCGCGGCGAAGTCGGCGAGATACACCAGCAGCAGCGCCTGGCGCCGCGCCACGAACCGAAAGCCGTCGGCGATCTCCCGGAGCCCGGCCCGCTTCCCCCCGGCGGGATCGAGGGGAGGAAGCGGTGGCAGCCGCCACACCGCCCACACCGTCGCGCAGACGGCGACGGCATCCGCCAGATACAGCGTCCGCGCACCCACCACCGGCAGCAGCGCGCCGGCCAGCAGCGGTCCGGCGATCCCGGCGGACATGACGACCGTCGACTGCAACGCGTTGGCGGCGGTCAGCGACTCGGGCGGCACCAGACGGGGAACGACCGCCCGCCCCACCGCGGCGTTGGCGCCGAACAGGGCCTGCTGTACGCCCACCAGCACCAGCAGCACGCCGGCCGACCGCAGACCCGCCCGGTCCTGGGCCCACAGCAGCGACGACGTCACACCGACACCGGCCGTCGTCACCAGCAGCACCCGCCGCCGGTCCCGTACGTCGGCCAGCGCACCTCCCCACAGCGCAGCCGCGGCCATCGGCGCGAAGCCCACCAACCCGGCCAGCCCGACGTAGGCGGACGACCCGGTGAAGCCGTAGAGCTGCAACGGCACCACGACCGCGGTGAGTTGAGCCCCCAGTCCGGTCACGAGACCGGCGGCCCACAGGCGTCTGAAGGCGCCCCCGCGCAACGGCCGTACGTCCACCAGCACCCGTGCCTCCTCGCCCCTCAGGTCCGCGCACCGATGCTGCGGGCTCCCCTTGGGGCAAGGTCAACGAGCGCTTCACACGCTTGTCATGTGCGAGCAGGAATGCCCGTCCCGTGCGCGCCGGTTGCCCGGAGTATGACCATCGGCGTAGCACTCCCTGTCCAGAACCGGATCGATCCCACGGTGCAACTCGCCCGCGAAGCCCATGAGTTCGGGCTGCGTTCCGCGTGGTTCGGGCAGACCTTCGGGTACGACTCGCCCTCGCTGGCCGCGATCGTGGGCCGTGAGGTGCCCGGACTGCATGTCGGGACCGCCGCGATCCCCGTCTTCGGCCGCCATCCGCTGCTCGTCTCCAGCCAGGCCCAGACGGCCCAGGCCGCCACCGGGGGCCGCTATCACCTCGGGCTCGCCCTCGGTACCAAGCACCTGACCGAGACCGGTTTCGGCATCCCGTACGAGCGTCCGATCGCCCGGCTCCGTGAGTTCCTGACCGCCCTGCGCACGCTGACCGAGACCGGCGGCGCCGACTTCCACGGTGAACTGCTCACCGCCGCACCGCCGTTGCCCGCGTCGGTGCCCGGCGGTGCCGAGCCGCCGGTGCCGCTCCTCGTCGCCGCCATGGCCCCGCAGGCCCTGCGCGTCTCCGGCGAACTCGCCGACGGCATCCTCCCGTTGCTGGCCGGGCCGCGTGCCCTCGCCGAGCACCTCGTCCCGGCCGTCACCGCGGCGGCCGAGGCTGCGGGGCGACCGGCGCCCAGGATCGTGGCCTTCGTGCCGGGCGTGGTCACCGCCGACGTCGAGGCGGTACGGGAGAAGGCGACCGAGTCCCTCGCCTTCTACGAGCAGTTCCCGTCCTACCAGCGGGTCCTGGGCCTCTCCGGTGCCACCCGCGCCGCCGACCTGGCCGTCATCGGCGACGAGGAGACCGTCGCCGCCGAAGTGCGCCGGTACCGGGAGGCCGGGGCGACGGAGGTGGCGTTCACCGCGACCGACCTGGGCGGCGAGGAGGACCGGCGCCGTACCTGGAAGCTGCTGGGGGAGCTGGCGGTCACGCCTTGACCCAGGACAGGCCGTCCGGCGTGACGGCCAGGCCGTCGGGGTCGGACGGGCCGGGGTCGTCGAGCGGGCCGCCGTAAAGCGCCTGCTCCTGAAGGTCGTTGCCGGTGCGGAAGGTCTCGCCGACGACCGGGGCGGACAACAGCGGGTTGATCCGGCCGTCCGAGGCTGCCAACTGCCCGACCGCACCATCGAGTTGGGCGGCAGAGGTGTGCCAGTCCGCACGGACCACCGCCGTGTCGCGGGACACCAGCCCGCCCGCCAGTTCGGCGAACGCGGCGGCCTCGCCGAGGTCCACCTTGGTGATCTTCTTCGCCGACCAGAAGTAGGAGTCCTCGTTGCGCTCCATGTCGTAGAAGGCGATGAGGAAGTCGTAGAACACGCGGTACTCGCGACGGTAGCGGGCCTCGAACTCGGCGAAGCCGAGCTCCTCGGGCACGCTGCCGTCCAGCGCGGAGTTCACCGAACGGGCGGCGAGCAGGGCGCCGTAGGTGGCCAGATGGACGCCGGAGGACAGCACCGGGTCCACGAAGCACGCGGCGTCGCCGACCAGCGCCATGCCCGGAGTCCAGAAGGACTTCTTCCAGTACGACCAGTCCCTGCGCACCCGCACCTGGTCGTACGGCGCCTCGGTCGCCTCCGGTACGCCCGCCACCAGCCGGCTCACCTCGGGGCAGGCCGCGATCATGTCCCGCCACGCGCCCCGCGCGTCGCGCTGGACCGCCGGCGTGTGCTCGGGGGAGATCACCGCGCCGACACTCGTCAGGTCGTCGCGCAGCGGGATGTACCAGAGCCAGCCGGCGTCGAACGCGGCGCAGAAGATGTTGCCGCTGTTCGGCTCGGGCAGCCGGGCCCCGCCCGCGAAGTAGCCGAACACCGCGAGGTTGCGGAAGAAGTCGGAGTACACCCGCCCACCGCCGACCCCGCCGTGGATCCGGCTGGTGTTGCCGGACGCGTCGATGACGTAAGGCGCGTGTGCCGTACGGGAGTTGCCGTCCGCGTCGGTGAACTCGACGCCCCGCACCCGCTCGTCGTCGGCGACGACGCGCCGCACCGGGCTGCCCTCGCGGACCTCGACGCCGGCCCGTCGGGCACCGCGCAGCAGGATCTCGTCGAACCGTGAGCGCTCCACCTGGAAGGCCGTCGCGGTGGGCTCGGGCACGCGCGGAGTCATGGCGAAGGAGAACTGCCACGGCTCGGGGTCCCGGCCCCAGCGCAGTGTGCCGCCACGCTTGAGGGTGAAGCCGGCCTGCTGCACCTCGTCGGCGACACCGAGGATGCGGCACAGGCCGTGGACCGTGGCGGGCAGCAGCGACTCGCCGATCTGGTAGCGCGGGAAGGTCTCCCGCTCCAGCAGCAGGACCCGGTGTCCGCGCTTGGCCACGACGGTCGCGGCGGTCGACCCGGCGGGTCCGCCGCCGACGACGATCAGGTCGTACTCCTGGGTCATACGGCAACTCCTGTTTCCCTGGTGCGGTGTCGGTGGCTCATGCCGTCAGCCAGGCGCGCATCGCCGCGGCCGTGGTGTCGGCGTCGTGGTGGACGAGGGTGTAGTGGTCGCCGGGGACGTCGGCGGTGTCGTGCGGCGGCGGCCAGCTCGGCAGCCACTCCCCGTCGGGGTCGATACGCCGCATCTGCGCGGTCGGCCGGCCCCGCACCAGCAGGGTCGGGACCGGGGAGGGTTCGGGGTCCCAGTTCTCCAGCACGCGCGCGTAGCCGCCGCCGGCGATCAGCAACGAGTCCTCGAACTCGGCGACGACGTCGTCCGGCAGCTCGGCACCGGCGGTCATCAGTGCCAGCGCCCGCTCGTCGTCCCGGCGCAGCACGCCCGCGTGCGCGTCCAGCAGGATCAGCCCGGCCGGCGGCCGCCCCGACCGCGCGAGCTCACGCGCCACGGCCTGCGCGATCGCGCCCCCGGCGCAGTAGCCCACGAGGACGACCGGTCCCTCGGACGACAGGGCGCCCACCGCGTCGACATGCGTCCGCACGACCGCGGCCGCACTGTCCGGCACGGCCTTCCGGGCGCCGAGACCCGGATGCTCCAGCAGGAACAGGTCGCGCTCGCCGTCGAACTGCTTGGCCAGCCCGGCGGGGACGCGATGGTACGGCGTGAGGTAGTCCGGGATGTAGGCCAGCGTGGTGCCCGCGCCCTGCGCCAGCCGGACCGGGGCGACCGCGTACCGGCCGCGCTCGGCGGCGGTGAAGGACGGGAGGGCGTGGGAGGCGAGGTAGCGCAGCCCCATCGCCTCCAGCGGGCCGCGCTCGCGCAGGACCTGGTGGTACAGGGGGCCGAAGCGGTAGGAGGACGGCTCGCCCTCGCCGTCGCCACCGCTCCCGGGTTCGGCCTCGGCGTCCGGAAGGACTTCGCGCAGGGCGGCGTGGACATGCGCGGCCAGCGAATGCAGCGTCGGATGGTCGAACACGATCGTCGACGCCAGCCGTACCCGCGTGAACGCGCTGAGCCGGTTGCGGAACTGCACCGCCATCAGCGAGTCGAAGCCGAGCTCCCCGAACGCGCGATCGGCGGGAAGCGCGGCCGGGTCCTCGAAGCCCAGCAGCAGCGCCAGTTCGGCGCGGATCAGCTCGACCAGCACGGCCTCCCGCTCGTCCGCCGGAACGGCGACGAGCCGCTCCCGCCAGGCACCGGGCGCCTGCGCGACGGCGGTCGGGGCGGCCGCCGGACGCTTCGGCACCAGGTCCGTGAGGACCGGCGGGGTGGCCGGACCGCCGAGTGCCCTCAGGTTCAGCGGGATCGGCACCAGCACCGGCTGCGGGGTCCGCAGCGCACTGTCGAGCAGAGCGATGCCCTCCTCCTCGTCGACCGGCAGGACACCGCCGTCGCCGAGTCGGTGCGCCGGGACCTGGGCCGCCATGCCGTCGTCCTCGGCGGTGTCCCACGGACCCCAGGCCAGGGCCTGCGCGGGCAGACCCTGGGCGACGCGATGCCGGGCGAGCGCGTCGAGGAAGCCGTTGGCCGCCGCGTAGTTGGCCTGTCCGGGGCGGCCCAGCACACCCGCGGCCGAGGAGTAGAGCACGAACGCGGACAGCCCGAGGTCCTTGGTGGCCTCGTGCAGATGCCAGGCGCCGCCCGCCTTCGGCGCGAGCACGGTCGCCAGCCGCCGCGGGGTCAGGCCGTCCACGACACCGTCGTCCACGACCCCGGCGAGATGGAACACCGCCGTCAGCGCGGGCCGGCAGGACGCGACCAGAGCGTCCACGGCGGCGCGGTCGCCCACCTCGCAGGCCGCCGTGCGCACGGTCGCGTCGAGTTCGGCCGCCCATGCCGGTGTACGACCGCTGCGGCTCGCCAACAGCAGGTGGCGGACCCCGTGTTCGGCCACCAGGTACCGGGCGAGGCTCGCGCCGAGCGCACCGGTGCCGCCGGTGATCAGTACCGTCCCTTCGGGATCGAGGGCGAGTGACGCTGTCCCCGGCTGCACCGAGGTCAGCCGGGGCGCGAGGACGACGCCGTCCTGAAGGGCCACCTGAGGTTCGCCGGTGCGCAGCACCGCGTCGAGGTCCGCCGGGGACGCCGGTCCACCACGGCGGTCGACCAGCACGATCCGGCCGGGATGCTCGGACTGGGCGCTGCGGACGAGTCCGGCGACCGCGGTTTCCGCCGGGTCGGGATCGTCCCCGGTGGCGTTGTGGGTGAGCACCAGGAGGCGCCCGGGCCGTGAATCGGCGATCCAGTCCTGTACGCCGGCGAGCGTGGCGGTGAGCAGCCTCAGTGCTCGGTCCGGTGGAGCCGCGTCCCCATCCGGTCCGGCCAGGTCGAGCAGCTCGTGCCGAGTGTCGCCGCCGCCGGGCGAGACGGGTCGCCACACCATGCCGTACAACTCGGCTCGGGCGCTGGGACGTTGGGCGGGCAGGACCCGTGTGACCAGGGACTCGACCGTGGCGATCGGCTGTCCCGCGTGGTCGGTGAGAGTGACCCGGAGCTCGTCCGGGCCGAGCCGCTCCAGATGGGCCCGGGCGGAGGTGGCGCCCGTGGTGTGCACCGTCATTCCGGCGCAGGTGAGCGGGACGCGCGCCTCGCCCCCACCGCCGTCGGCCAGCAGGGCGGCGTGCAGTGCCGCGTCGAGGAGCGCGGGATGCAGGGTGTACGAGCCGGCGGTCGCCGCCTCCCGTGGTGGCAGGGCGAGTTCGGCGAACAGGGACGTCCCCTGGCGCCACAGTGATGTCACCGCGCGGAAGGCCGGTCCGTAGTGGTGGCCGTGCGCGGCGAGCTGTGCGTAGTCGACCGGGAGCCGCTCGGCGCCGGCGGGCGGCCAGGTCCGGGCCGGGACGACGGGCGCCGCAGCGGCCGGCGCGATGGTCGCGGTGGCATGCCGCGTCCACGCGTCGCCCGCCCGGGCCCAGACGGTGACCGGCCGGTTCCCCGCCTCGTCCGGACCGTCGGTGACGACCTGAAGGCGCACCGGCTCCGACTCCGGCAGGACCAGCGGCTCCCGGAAGGCCAGTTCGGTCAGCCGGACCGGACCCGACGTCCCGGCCGCGTGGCAGACCAGCTCGGCGAACGCCGTCGCGGGTACCAGGACCCGGCCGCCGATCGCATGGTCGGCGAGCCAGGACTGGCGTACGACGGACAGCACCCCGGTGTGCCGCACACCGGGTCCGTCGGCGTCCGGCTGCGCCTCGCCGAGCAGCGGATGCCCGGCCGGGCCGGCGTGCCGTACCGCGTCCAGCCAGTAGCGCTGCCGCTGGAACGGATAGGTGGGCAGCGGGCGACGACGGGCACCGCTGTCCGCGTACACCGACTCCCAGTCGACCGGGACGCCGTGCACATGGAGCGCCGCCAGCCCCGCGAGTGCTCCCCGCGCGTCGGCGGACGACGCGAACACCGCGCCCGCGTCCGGCGCGAGACAGTCCTCGGCCGCCACACTGAGCGCGGCACCGGGACCGGCCTCGACGAACGCCGTCACACCCGCCTCCGCCAGCCAGTTCACCGCGTCGGCGAACCGGACGGTCTCGCGCACCTGCCGTACCCAGTGGTCGGCGGTGGCGAGCGCCTCGGGCTCGGGGCGGCCGGTCACCGTCGACACCACGGGCAGCGACGGCCGGTGGTAGGTCACGGTCTCGGCGACCGCCCGGAACTCGGCCAGCATCGGGTCGAGCAGCGGCGAGTGGAAGGCGTGGCTCACCCGCAACCGGGTGCTCCGGCCGCCGAACGAGCCTGCCAGCGCGGTCACCGCGTCCTCGTCGCCGGACACCACGACGGACGCGGGTCCGTTGACCGCGGCGATGGCGATCCGTCCGGGCGTCTCGCCGAGCCGGCGCACCACTTCGTCCACCGGTGCCCGCACCGCGATCATCGCGCCACCGGCGGGCAGCGCGGCCATCAGCCTGCCGCGCGCGGCGACCAGCCGGACCGCGTCGCCGAGCGAGAACACACCGGCGAGATACGCGGCCGCCAGCTCGCCGATCGAGTGGCCGACCAGGTAGTCCGGTCGTACGCCCCAGTCGGCGAGCAAGGTGTGCAGGGCGACCTCGAAGGCGAACAGCGCGGGTTGGGCGTAGTCGGTGCGGTCCAGGAGGTCGCTGTCGGGATCGTCGATCACCTCCCGCAGCGGTCGGTCCAGCAACGGACCGAACCAATCGCACACTTCGGAGAACGTCGCGTCGAACACCGGGAAGGTCGCGGCGAGTTCACGGCCCATACCGGAACGCTGTGTGCCCTGGCCCGCGCAGAGCAGCGCCAGCTTGGGGGTACCGCGCACGGTGTTCCTTAGGAGCGCCGTGCCCTCGTCACCGGTCGCCAACTGCCGTAGACCGGCGAGCAGTTCGGAGGCGTCGGAGCCCAGCACGGCCGCGCGGTGGGACAGGGGAGTCCTGGTGGTCGCCAGTGAATACGCGATGTCCAGCGAGGCTTCGCCGGTCGCGTCGGTCGCGTCGGTCGCGTCGGTCGCGTCGGCCAGTGTCGCCGCGAGCTTCCTCGCGTGGGCCCGAAGGCCGGCCTCGTCGGCGCCGCTCAGCAGCCAGGGCGCCACGGGCAGCCGACGCGTCGGCTCGGCCGTGCCGGCCGCGTCCGACGGCTGCTCGATGATCACATGCGCGTTGGTGCCGCCGATCCCGAACGAGGAGACCGCCGCCCGGCGCGGCCGGTCGCGTTCCGGCCACGGCCGCGCGCGGTCGAGCAGCCGCACCGCCCCCTCGGACCAGTCCACGTGCGGCGACGGCCGCTCCGCGTAGAGCGAGCGGGGCAGTTCGCCGTGGTGCATGGCCTCGATCATCTTGATCACGCCCGCCACCCCGGCCGCGGCCTGGGAGTGCCCGAGGTTCGACTTGACCGAGCCCAGCCACACCGGGTCCCCTCGGTCACGGTCCTGTCCGTAGGTGGCCAGTACGGCGCCCGCCTCGATCGGGTCGCCGAGCGCGGTGCCCGTGCCGTGCCCCTCGACCACGTCGACGTCGGCCGGACCCAGGCCCGCGTCGGCCAGCGTCAGCCGGATCAGCTCGCGCTGTGCCTCGCCGTTGGGGGCCGTGAGCCCGTTGGACGCGCCGTCGGAGTTCACCGCGGAGCCGCGCAGCACGGCCAGCACCGGGTGGCCGTTGCGCCGGGCGTCCGACAGCTTCTCCAACAGCACCAGGCCCACGCCCTCGGCCCACGCGGTGCCTTCCGCGTCGGCCGCGAACGACCGGCACCGGCCGTCCGCCGACAGCCCGCGCTGCCGGCTGAACGCGATGAACGGCTGCGGGCTCGACAGCACCGTGACCCCGCCCGCCAGCGCCAGCGTGCACTCGCCCGCGCGCAGCGCCCTCGCCGCCAGGTCCATCGCGACCAGCGACGACGAACAGGCCGTGTCGACGGTCATGGTCGGGCCGCGCAGGCCCAGGACGTAGGAGATCCGGCCCGAGGCCACACTGCCCGACGACCCGATGCCGATGTGCGACTCCAGCTCGTGCGGTGAGAGCCCGGTGCCGTAACCGGCGTGCATCAGACCGACGTACACCCCGGTGCTGGAGCCGCGCAGCGACGGCGCGGGGATGCCCGCGCGTTCCAGCGTCTCCCAGGCGACCTCTAGGAGCAGCCGGTGCTGGGGGTCCGTGGCCAGCGCCTCGCGCGGGGAGATGCCGAAGAACAGCGGGTCGAAGCCGGCCACGTCGTCGAGGAAGCCGCCGCGCCGGGTGTAGGTCGTGCCGAGCCGGTCGGGGTCGGGATGGTGGAGGGCGTCGATGTCCCAGCCGCGGTCGGTGGGGAAGTCGCCGGTGGCGTCCACACCGTCGGAGACCAGCCGCCACAGGTCTTCCGGGGAGCTCACACCGCCCGGGTAGCGGCAGCCGACGGCCACGATCGCGACCGGTTCGGCCTCCGGGCCGCGGCGCGGAGCGGTCGTCGCGGGAGCGGGAGAGGGTGCGGGAGCGTCGGTGTCACCGCTCATCCGGCTGTCGAGGTAGGCGGCGACCGCGGCCGGGTTGGGATGGTCCCAGACCAGGGTCGCCGGCAGCCGCAGTCCGGTGCGCAGGGTGAGCCGGTGCCACAAGGTCATGGCATCCAGCGAGGTCAGACCGAGGTCGGCGAAGGCGGTGCCGGGATCGGCCGCCGTGCCCCGGATCGCCTCGGCCTGAGCGCACACCAACTCCGTGAGCGCGGCCCGTCGTTCACCGGCCGTGAGACCTGCCAGCCGGGCCAGTTCCGGCGCCGGCGGACGCTCGGCGAGCGTCTCGCGCAGCACCGCGCGCCGGGGCTTGCCCGCCGCCGTGCGCGGGACGGCCGGAGTGAACAGGACCTCCTCGGGCACCTTGTGCGCCGACAGCACCTCGGCGCACCCGCGCAGCAGATCGGCCGGGTCGAGCGACTGCTCCGCCGGCACCACGAACGCCACCGGGACCTCGCCGAGCAGCGGATGCTCCCGTGCCACCACCGCCGCGTCCCGCACCCCGGGCAGACCGCGCAGCACCCGCTCGACCTCGGCCGGGTCGACGTTCTCCCCGCCGCGCACGATCCGGTCGCCCAGTCGGCCGGTGACGGTCAGCACGCCGTCCGCCCCGAGCCGGCCCAGGTCGCCGGTGCGGTACCAGCCGTCGCGTACGGCATCGGCGCTCGCCTCGGGCCGATTGTGGTAGCCGAGCATGACACCGGGGCCCCGCACCCAGATCTCACCCTCGCCCCCGACCGGGCCCTCGTCCCCGGCCCGTCCCTCGCCGCCGCCCACGTCCAGCCCGCTGTCGGGGTCGACCAGCCGCACCTCCATGCCGGGCACCGGAGTTCCGCTGCCGCCCCGCACCCGGGGCCCGCTCACCGCCTCCATGGCGATCTTGCCGCAGGTCTCGGTGGAGCCGTAGCCGTCCAGGAGCGGTGCGCCGAACCGCCGCTCGACCTCGTCCCGCAGCCCCGCGTCGCTCGGTGCGCCCGCGGTGACGCACACCCGCAGCGAGGGCACCGTGCCCAGGCCGCTGTCGAGCAGCTGCCGGAAGGTGAGCGGCACGCCGCCCAGCACGGTCGGCTCGAACTCGCCGATCAGCCGCACCAGTCGGGCCGGGTCCGGCGCCGACGTGATCCGCGCGCTCGCCCCGGCCACGGTCGTGCCCAGCACACAGAGGGAGTGGGCGTAGGTGTGGGCCAGCGGCAGCGGCCAGAGCACACGGTCCGTGTCCGAGAGCCCCAGCCGTGGCAGATAGCAGGCGAACGAGGACCAGAGCGCGGACCGCTGACTGGACACGGCCGCCGTCGGCGTCCCGGAGGTGCCGGACGTGTAGAGCAACCAGGCCGGCTCGTCCAGCCCGAGATCGTCACGGGGCGCGACCGAACCCTCGGACTCAGCCATGAGTTCGTCAATGTGCGCCGCGTCCTCCGGCACCTCCCCCTCACCGGTCACCACCAGCCGCACCCCCCGCCCGGCGACCATCCCCGCGATGCGCGGCAGCCTCCGCTGATCCGTGACCACGACCGCCGGATCACAGTCGGCCAGCAGATAGGCGAGCTCGGCATGGGTGGCGCGCGGGGGCAGTGGCACACCGATCGCCGCGGCGCGGACGGTGGCGAGCAGCCCCTCGACCAGCTCCACACCGTTGTCCAGGCAGAACGCCACCCGGGTACCCCGCTCGACCCCGAGTCCGGCCGCCAACCGGGCGGTCCGGCGGTCGAGTTCGGCCCAGCTGACGCCGCGCCGGTCGTCGGCGAACGCGAGCTTCTCGCCGTACCGCGCCGCGTTCCGCGCGAGCAGCTCCGGCACCGGCCGAACCACGACCGCATCCGCCACACCCATCGGGCCTCCTGTCAGGGGGAGTCCGCACCGCGGCGGATCTTGAAGCAGCGTACGTCGGAGCACCGCAACCATGGCCGAAACCCGGCCAGTTGACCTGGCGGCCCGCAACCGGCAACGAACCGCCTATTGGTATGGACCTGTTCATGATCACCCGCTAGGCTCTGCCGCGCCACACCCCTGAGAGCGCTCTCAGAGATCCACTGCTCCTGCGGTTCCACCCCACTCCACTGGAACGACGAAGGGCAACCCCCAATGAGACGCACCAGATTCACGCATGCCGCCCTGGCCGTCCTGCTCACCCTCGGCGCCGGCCTCGCCGCGGGCACCACCCCCGCCGCGGCCGGCGATTCCGGCGCGAAGGCACCCGCTTCCCCCGCGAAGGCACCCGCCTCCGCCGGCCTCCTCACCGCCATGCAGCGCGACCTGAACCTCTCGCAGGCCGAGGCCGAGGAGAGGCTCGCCGCCGAGCGGCGGGCCACGGCCCTGGAGCCCAAGGTCCGCCGGGCCGCCGGGAGTTCCTTCGGCGGCGCCTGGTTCGACGCCACCGCCGGCCGGCTGACCGTCGGCCTCACCCCGGACGCGACCCCGGCGACCCTCCGGGACGTACGGGCCACGGGCGCCGCGGTCCGCACCGTCACGCACAGCGCGCGCGAACTGGCCACCACCCAGGCACGGCTCGACAAGCTTGCCGCACCTGAGGGAGTGAGCAGCTGGCACGCCGACTCACAGTCCAGCACCGTCGTCGTGAACGTCGTCGAGAGCGAGCGAGCCGACAACGATGTCCGGCGGTTCGTGGCCAAGGCCCACCGCGCGGGCCCCGTCACCGTCCGGCACGTGTCCGCCGCACCGCAGACCCTCGCCGCCGGAACCGTCGGCGGCGACCCCTACTACACCGGCAACGTCCGCTGCTCCATAGGGTTCTCGGTGCACGGCGGCTTCATCACCGCCGGGCACTGCGGGCAGCCGTCCGCCGCCGTCTACGGCTGGGACCGCAGCTACATCGGCAACTTCCAGGGCTCGTCGTTCCCGGAGAACGACTACGCCTGGGTCAACGTGGGCAGCGGCTGGTGGACGGTACCGGTCGTGCTCGGCTGGGGCACCGTCTCCGACCAGCTGGTGCGCGGCTCGAACGTGGCGCCGGTCGGCTCCTCGATCTGCCGCTCGGGTTCGACCACCCACTGGCACTGCGGGACGGTCCTCGCGTTGAACGAGACCGTCAACTACAGCCAGGGCGCGGTGCGTCAGATGACCAAGACCAGCGTCTGCGCCGAACCCGGTGACTCCGGCGGCTCGTTCATCAGCGGCGACCAGGCACAGGGCGTCACCTCCGGCGGCTGGGGCAACTGCAGCGGCGGGGGCCAGACCTGGTTCCAGCCCGTCAACGAGATCCTCAACCGGTACGGCCTGACCCTGCACACCGCCTGAGCCGTGGGGCCCGGCCCCGTCCGGCCGGGCCCGCACGTGCCTCACGCCCGGGTCATCCGCTCACCGTCGGTCCGCCGATCCGTTCCCATGTCCCGGGACCGCCGTACCCGCTGGAACCGCGTTCCGGCTCCACGGACGAGTGACAGTCAGCCCCGTGGGGGCGCGGTGCTCTCTCTGCGCACCAGTCGGGTCGGGACCAGGTCGGTGCCCGGCGGGGAGCCGCCCGGGGTGCGGATCTGCTGGAGCACCTTCTGCACACAGCGGTGGCCCACCTCGGCGAAGTCCTGGTGGACGGTGGTCAGGGGCGGCACGAAGAACGCGGACTCGGGGATGTCGTCGAAGCCGACCACGCTGATGTCGTCGGGGACGGCGCGGCCGCGCTCGTGGAAAGCGCGCAACAGCCCCAGCGCCATCTGGTCGTTGGCCGCGAACACGGCCGTGCAGTCGGGCTCTCCGGCGAGCGCCAGCCCGGCCGCGTACCCCGACTCGGCCGACCAGTCGCCGTACACCTCCGGCGGCACCGGACGCCCGGCCTCCTCCAGCACCGCGCGCCACGCCTGGGTGCGGCGCTGACCCGAGAAGGACGTCTGCGGACCGGTGACATGCCATACGGTGCGATGGCCCAGGTCGAGCAGATGCTCCACGGCCTTGCGCGCGCCGTCCGCCTGGTCGGTGTCGACCACGGTGTGGCGGTCGCCGGCGTCGGAGTCCACGACCACGGTGTGGACTCCGGGCGGGAGTTGGACGGTGCCGGCGTCCAGGAGCCGGATCTCCATGATGACGATGACGGCGTCGACGGCCAGCTCTCCCATGCGGGTGAAGGCGCCCAGGACGTTGTCCTGCGTCGGGACGTCGATGGGGATCAGGGTGATCGCGTAGCCCTCGGCCGCCGCGTGGGTGGCGATCGCCTCCACGGTACGGCTGGTGCCGGTGGAGGCGAGGCTGAAGAGGATCACGCCGATGGTGTTGAACTGGCCGTAACGCAGGGCGCGGGCCGCGCTGTTGGGCCGGTAGCCCAGCTCCCGCATCGCCGCGAGCACCTGTTCCCGCGTCGAGGCGATCACCCCGGGATGGCCGTTGGAGACGCGCGAGACCGTCTGGGAGGAGACGCCCGCGAGCTGGGCGACGTCGGCCATGGACACCCGCTGCTTACGGCGTCCGCCGGGCACGTCGGAGCCACCCCGTTCCACCACTGGCGCCTCCTTCGATCGGCTGTGAGCGCTGTTGTGCGGCGCATCGGATGTTACGTGTGGGAAACCTTGACGGCCGCTGGGGCGGATGTCACGATTCCGGCGCCGTCATGTTTACGTAAACATGCTGTCGTCCTGGAGGGTAAGTCGATGCGCAAGACCCCTGTCAGTTCCCGTCTGCGAGCCGCTCTCGTCGCGGTCGCGGTCGCCGCCGTCACCGGTTCCACCCTCGCCGGCAGCCCCGCCTCGGCCGCGCCGAGCACCGACACCACCCAGTTCCAGGGCGTCAACTGGGCCGACCCCCGCGACAACTTCGCCGACGACCTGCTCCAGCTGTCCGGCCTGTCGACCTCGGACACCTACCGCGAGACGTACACCAAGTCGAGCCGGATCATCGCGGCGTTCCGCGCGAACCTCGGCGCCAACACCGTCCGGCTGCCGATCAACCCGTACACCGTCAACGGCTCGTACTGGAAGTCGTACCGCGGTGTCATCGACGCGGCGACGGCGCAGGGCTTCAAGGTCATCGTGTCCTACTGGGAGGGCACGGGGGACCGCAAGGACGGCTACATCGACGACACCGCCACCTACTGGCCCATGTGGGACACCGTGGTGAAGGCGTACAAGAACAACTCGAAGGTCTACTTCGAGCCGATGAACGAGCCCCACGGCTACACCGACACCGAGTGGGCCGACATAGCGGCGAAGTGGCTCCAGACCTACTCGAAGGTGCCGCGCGACCGGGTGTTCGTCAGCGGCGCCGGCTACAACGACCACGTCACCACGGTCTGCGCCGACCCGCGCCTCAAGGGCACCTACCTGTCGCTGCACCACTACGGCTTCTGGAAGTCGTACGCCACCTACGACGAGTGGGTCGCCGACCTCAAGGTGCGCATCGGTGACTGCGCGAACCGGACCGTCGCGGACGAGTTCGGGGCCCCGATGACGACCGGCCTGAACTACAACGTGCCGACCCCGGACGACAACTACGTCAACTTCATCCAGGCCGTCACCGACACCTTCCGCGAGCTGAAGATGGGCTCCGTGTACTGGCCGGGCCTGCGGACCGACGACACGTACTCGATCCAGAAGCTGACCGGCGACCCGGCCAAGCCCTGGCTGACCACCACCAACCAGTCCGGCGCGGACCGCCTCGCCTGGGCGTGGGGCCGGGGCAAGCCCGTCCAGGACTGACCCTCCCGCGCGACCTCTCGGCCGCGGTGCGCTCGCACCGCGGCCGACGGCTGTCCGGGGCGACTAGCCGACGCGGGCCCGGTGGCGGCGGACGGCGTCGCGGTTGGCGCAGCGCGGTGAGCAGTAGCGCTGCCGCCCCGTGCGCGAGGTGTCGGCGAAGATCGTGGTGCATTCCGTGACGGCACAGCGCCTGAGGCGGTGCACGCCGCGTCCCGCCAGATGGAGCGCGGTGCCCACGGCGATCAGGGAGAAGAGCACACCGCCGAGCGGCTGTCCCTCGTCGCGGTAGTGCAGATGCCAGCCGGTGCCGACGTGGTTGGTCATCCGCGGGTAGGCGGCGGCCGTGGCCAGCATCCGGTTGACCAGCTCGGCGCGCTCGTGCTCGTCGGTGGCGTCGACGACCTTCTCCCACGCGTCCAGTACGACCCAGGTGCGCTCCAGGTCCTCCGGCGTGGCCGGGCCTTCCACCACCAGACCGGCGGCACGGCAGCGGTCGGCCAGTTCCCCGGTGCTCGCCGGGCGGCGGTTGGCCAGGTCGGCGGCGAGCTTCACGGCATCCTCGCCGTAAGGGTTGAGGTGCATAAGGTCATTACATCAGGGTCATGGTCATGGGACAACGCACCGGACCCCGATCCGACGTACGGCAGGCCGTATCCGACGTACGCCACGCCGTAACCGAATCCGACGTACGACAGGCCGTGGAGTACGACCTCGTGGAACTCGTCCGCCTGCGGACTCTGCTCTTCGAGCACCTCGGCGGCGACTTCTTCGACCCCGTGGCGGCGGACGACGGCTGGCTGGACGCCCTGGCCGTGGTGCTCAAGGAACAGCTGACCGCCGACACCGTCCGCATCCTCGTCGTGGACGGCGCCGACGGCGGCCTCGCCGCCTGCGGGATCGGGACCATCGAGCAACGGCTGCCGGGGCCGCATCTGCACAACGGCCGGATCGGGCAGGTCATCGGCGTGGTCACCGACCCCGCGCACCGGCGGCGCGGGCACAGCCGCGCGATCATGCGGGGCCTGCTGGACTGGTTCCGGGACCGCGAGGTCGCGCGCGTGGACCTGTACGCCTCCGTGGAGGGCGAACCGCTCTACCGCGAGCTGGGGTTCACCCCGCACCCCGACCCCGCCCTGTACCTGCGCCCGTGAGACGCGGGCCGCGCTCAGCCGGCCGTCCGCAGATACGCGCCGAGCCGGGCGATCGCCGAGGGATTGCGCGGGCTCTCGACCAGGTCGACGTAGTCGAGCGTGAAGACGCGCTGGTGTTTGACGGCGGAGACGTTGCGCAGCGGGGCGTAGGAGAGCAGGAACTTCTTCTTCTGCTCCGCGCTGACGTCCCCGTAGTCGCAGATCACGATGACGTCCGGGTCGCGCTCGACCACGCTCTCCCAGCCGACCGTGGTCCAGGAGTCCCGCACGTCGTGCATGACGTTGACGCCGCCGGCCTCGCTGATGATCTGGTCGGGGGCGGCGTAACGGCCGGAGGTGAAGGGCTGGTCCTGGCCGCTGTCGTACAGGAACACCGTGGGCTTCTTCGCGGGCGCCTCGGCACGGACGTCGGCGATCTCCTTCTTGAACCCGGCGATCAGCGTGGCCGCGCGCTTTTCGACACCGAACAGCTTCCCGAGGTTGGTGAGGTCGGTGTACAGGGCCTCCAGCGGCGGCATGATGCCGCGCGAGGTCTTCGTCCGGCCGTTGCGGCAGGACTCGGTGAGGATGTACGAGGGGATGCCGAGCTTCTTCAGGGCGTCGGGCGTGAAGCCGGCGTCCTCGCGGAAGCCGTAGTTCCAGCCGGCGAAGACCATGTCGCCGCGGGCGTCGAGGACGTTCTCCTTGGTGAGCTGGTCCTTGGAGAGCCATGTGACCTTGTCGTAGCCGTCCTTCCACGGGACACCGTTCAGGTCGCCCTTGTCGTCGGGCATGGCGAACCCGGCCATCCGGTCCTCGAGCCCGAGCGCGAACATCAGCTCGGTGATCCCGACATCGTTGGTCACGACACGCTCGGGGACCTTGTCGAACGTCACCTTCTTCCCGCAGTTGGTGAGCGTGACCGACGAGGGCTTGGCGTCCTTCGACGGCGTCTCGACCGACGCGCCGCATCCGGTGGCGGTCGCGGCGAGACACAGGGCGGCGGCGAGCAGTTTGCGCATGGGGGTCCTAACAGTCGCTACGGGCTCTACGGGCTTACTGGCTCAGCGGGAGCAGGTCGAACAGGAGCTGGACGGCGCCGGTCTCCGGATGCCGTACGGGATGCGCGCGCACCCCGAACACCTCGGCGAGCAGGGCCGGTTGCAGCACGTCGTGCGGCGGTCCGGACGCGACGACCCGGCCGCTCGCGATCACGTACAGGACATCGCAGTGCGCGGCCGCCAGATTGAGGTCGTGCAGGGCGGCGAGCACGGTCACACCGCTGGCGCGCACCAGGGACAGCACGTCCAACTGGTGGGCGATGTCGAGGTGGTTGGTGGGTTCGTCGAGGACGAGCACCCGGGGTTGCTGGGCGAGGGCGCGGGCGATCAGGACGCGCTGCTTCTCACCGCCGGACAGGGCGAGGAACCCCCGGTCGGCGAGGTGCTCCACACCGGTGCGCCGCATGGCCTCCGCGCAGACCTCCGAGTCGGAGGCGGCGGTACGGTCCCGGTGCGGCAGCCGTCCCATGGCGACCACCTCGGTGACCGTGAAGTCGAATTCCGCCGACGACTCCTGCGGCAGCGCGGCCAGCACCCGGGCGGTGTCGCGGGCCGGCATCGTGTGCACGTCCCGCCCGTCGAGCCGGACCACGCCCCCGGCGGGCCGCAGCGCCCGGTACACACAGCGCAGCAGCGTCGACTTGCCGCTGCCGTTGGGGCCCACGAGCCCGACGAACGCCCCGCTGTCCACGGCCAGTCGGAGCTCGTCCACGATCCGGGCCCCGGCGATCTCGACCGTGACGTCCTCGATGTCGAGCCTCATCGTCAACGGCCTCCGAACGCGTAGCCGCCGCGCCGCATCAGCAGCAGGAAGGCGGGCACCCCCACCACGGCGGTGATCACTCCGACGGGCAGCTCGGCGGGCGCGAGCAGCAGCCGGGACAGCACGTCCGCCCACACCAGCAGCACGGCCCCGGCGAGCGGCGCCACGGCCAGCACCCGCCGGTGATCCGCGCCGACCAGCATCCGTACGACATGCGGCACCATCAGCCCGACGAACCCGATGGCCCCGCTGACCGCGACCACGGTCCCGGTGACCGCGGCGGTGACGAGGAACAACTCCCGTCGCAGCAAGGCAGGTCGGACACCCAGCGCGGCCGAGGTCTCGTCGCCCATGGCCAGCGCGTTGAGCGGCTCGGCCCGCCACCGCAGCCACGCCCACCCGGCCGCCACGGTCACGGCGACGAGCGGCACCTGCGCCCAGGTCGCCCCGCCCAGACTGCCGAGCAGCCACATCAGCGCCGACCGGGCCGCCTCACCGCGTGCCGCGCCGAACACCATGACGGTGGTGACCGCCTCGAAGCCGTACGCCAGTGCCGTACCGGTGAGAATCAGCCGCAGCGGGGTCAGCCCGTGCGGGGACCGGGCCACGGCGTAGACCAGCACCATCGCCGCGAGCGCCGAGGCGAACGCCGACACCGACAGCGCCCAGATCCCGAGCCCGGCGAACGCGCCGAGCAGGATGACCGCGTTGGCGCCCACCGCCGCGCCGGAGGAGATGCCGAGCACGAAGGGGTCGGCGAGCGCGTTGCGGACCATCGCCTGCACGGCCACCCCGACGGCTGCGAGGCCCGCCCCGACGACGGCGCCGAGCACGACCCGCGGCAGCCGGATCTCCCAGACGATGGTGTACGCGGCGATGTCGTCGGCGTGCACGGTCCCGCCGGTCAGCCCGGCCCACAGGAACCGGAGGACCTCCGCCCAGCCGATCCCGGCGGCCCCCAGCCCCACACCGCCGATCAGGGACACCAGGAGGAGCAACGCCGTCCCGATTACCAACGGGGGCAGGGGTATTCGGCTCGGTGCGGGACTTCGGCGCACGGTCGGGGCGGTCCTTCGCGTGGGGCCGCCTGATGAACGTCAAGGAGACAGCCCGTACGACCGAGGCCGCGCGGTCCCCTCTCGCAGTCCTCGGCGAGCAGTCAACGGGTCGCACCACCCACGGGCGATCGGGCTCACGCGACACACGGTCGCGCACACCGTTGCGGGTCAGCGCCGGACTCTCACCGGACTTCCCCCGCGGGAGGCTCCGGGAGCGTAGCAAACAGAGGTGTCCACGGGCCGTGCGGGTAGGCGCGGTTGTGCCCTGTCCGGTGTCGGGCGGTCTGTGCTGTCATGAGAGGGGCGGGGAGGTGAACACCCATGCGAATCGGGGGCCGGTACCGGCTGGGGGAGCGGGTCGGGCAGGGCGGCATGGGACGGGTGTGGCGCGCGCAGGACGAGATGCTCGAACGGCCGGTCGCGGTCAAGGAGTTGTGGCTCGACGGCCCGGACGCGGGCGAGGATCCGGGCACCCGTCGGGAGCGGGCGCTGCGCGAGGCCAGGGCGAGTGCGCGCATCGACCACCCGGGCGTGGTCCGCGTCTACGACGTGGCCGAGGAGGACGACCGGCTGTGGATCGTCATGGAGCTGATCGAGGCACCCTCGCTGGAGCGGACGGTCGCCGACCACGGGCCGCTGGGCGTCCGGGAGACGGCACGGATCGGGCTCGCGCTCGCCGAGGCGCTGCGCCGGGTGCACGCCGCCGGGGTGCTGCACCGTGACGTCAAGCCCGGCAACGTGCTGCTCGGCCCCGGCCGGCGGGTTGTCCTGACCGACTTCGGCATCGCCGCCCTCCAGGACACCCAGGGCCTGACGCGGGGCGGCATGGTGCTCGGCTCCCCTGAGTACATGCCCCCGGAGCGCGCCACCGGTCATGACCCGGGCCCCGCCTCCGACTGGTGGTCGCTCGGCGCCACGCTCTGCACGGCCCTGACCGGCCACTCCCCGTTCGCCCGGCCCTCGATCGCCGCGACGCTCCTCGCGGTGGTCTACGAGGAACCCGAACTTCCCGGCCCCGACTGCCCGTTGACGCCCCTGCTGCGCGGGCTGCTCGCCAAGGACCCGGCCCTGCGGCCCGGCGCGGACGAGATCGTGGCGTTCCTGACCGCGGTGGCCGTGCGGCCCGAACCGGCGCGGGAGCAGCCTCGCGACCCGCGCTCCCGGCTGCTCACGGCCCTCGTCCTGATCGCCGCGGCGGCCGTGGCCGTCGTGATGATCATCACCGCGATCCCGTCGGGCGGCGAGACCCGGCTGCCGGAGGTGACCCCGCCCCCCACGGTCGCGGGCACCTCACGGCCGCCGTCCTCGCCGGCCACCACCGTGGCCCCGCGCTGACCTCAGGCGCGCAGGACGACACGCTCACGGGTCCGGTCCCCGCGGAAGGCCCACTTCAGGTCCGGCTCCATGACGAACCGGAAGGCCCTGCGCACGGGCGATGTGCACAGCACGGTCACGATCACGGCCGCGACGACGGTGACGACGACCTCGCCGAGGGGCTCGTACACCCACGCGGGGTCGTACCAGCCCCAGTACTTGGAGCCCTGGGCGACGAACCCGTGCAGCAGATAGCCGTACAGCGTGCCCGCGCCCAGCGCCGTGAACCACATCCGCCGCCCGGGCACCCAGGAGAGGAAACAGGCCACCAGCAGCGTCGAGCAGGCGAAGACGACCAGGGTCATGAACGGGCCGTACCAGGCGGGCGCACCGAGTTCCTGGGCGCTGTCCCGGTGATAGAACCAGGCGCCGCTCATCCGCGGCACCGCCCAGTACGCCAGCGCGAGCGCGCCCACGAACACCGGCACCGCCGCGATCCGCACCTTCCAGCGCCGCACCAGCCGGAAGTGCTCCGGCCTCAAGCACAGGCCGAGCACGAAGTACGGCAGGAACTGCAGGGTGCGCTGGAGGTCGAAGTCCTCGCCGATGGACGGTGCCGTGGTCGCCAGCATGGCGATGCCGAGCGCGAGCGGCAGTGGCCACCGCACCGAGCGCCAGACCGGGGTGGTCAGCCGCCAGATGAACAGCGCGGCCAGGAACCACGTCAGATACAGCGGCTCCTGGAGGCTGACCGGGCGGTCCGGCACCCCGTCGGTCCACCGGGTGTAGAAGGTGTACGCCGTCTCGAAGACGACGTACGGGACGGCGACCCCGGTGACCAGCCGCCTGAGCCGCTGCGGGCTCGCGTCGAAACTGCGGGAGAAGTAGCCGGCGATCATGATGAACGCGGGCATGTGGAAGGCGTAGACGAGCATGTAGAGCGCGGAGACGGCCCTGCTGCCGTCGCGCAGCGGTTCCCACGCGTGTCCCGTCGCCACGAGCACGATCGCCAGGTACTTGGCGTTGTCGAAGAACGCGTCCCGCTGCTTCACGGGCTCGGTCTTCGGTGCCGTGTCCTGCCGGGGCGCCTTGGTCGCGATGTCCGTGGCCGGGCTCACCACACCGCCCCCTGCGCACCGCGCAGGAAGTCGGCCGATACGTGTCTGACGGAAGTGGCTGCTGTGATGGGTACCTGGGACATCCCACGCGCCTGACCACTTCTCGGCGCGCCAAACCTCTCAGGCCGCCGGACGCACCAGCCCGGACTCGTAGGCGAAGGTCACCGCCTGGACGCGGGCGCGGCCACCGATCTTGGCGAGGATGTGGCTGACATGCGATTTGACGGTGGTCGGCGCGATGGACAGCCGCGTGGCGATCTCGGCGTTGGACCAGCCGGAGGCGACGGCGGTCAGGACGTCGCGCTCCCGCTCGGTGAAGGTGTCGAGCCCCACGCCGGCCGCGGTGGGGCCGACGGGCTGCAACTGCCGGACGGTGTCGATGAGGGCGCGGGTCAGATGAGGGGTGATGACCGAGTCCCCGGCGGCCACGACGCGGATGGCGGCGATCAGCTCGTCGGGGGTGGCGTCCTGGGGGAGGAACCCGCCGGCTCCGGCGCGCAGGGCGGCGTAGGCGTGTCCCTCGTGGCTGGTGGGGGTCAGGACCAGGACGCGTGCCGGGCTGACGGGCTGGACCGACACGGCGAGGGCCGGGGGCCGGGTGATCCGGCGGATCACCTCGGGGCCTTCGGTCTCGTGGATACGGCCGTCGAGCAGGACGACGTCCGGGCGCAGCACGGCGGCCAGCCGGACCGCCTCGGTGCCGCTGCGGGCTTCACCGGCAACGGTCAGATCGGGCTCGGCGGCCAGCAGGACGCGCAGGCCGTGCCGTTGGAGGGACTGATCGCTGGCGATGAGTACGGAGGTCATGCCGGCTCCTTCTAAACGAAACCGTTTCGTTCACCTTGAGCTCAGAATACCCCTCCGGCATCGAAACGAAGACGTTTCTTTTGTGGTCTCGATCACCTCCCTCGCTCAGAGGAACGGCGTGCCCGGGTCCAGCCCGGCCAGGACCCGGCCGTACAGCTCCAGATTGGTCGCCGGATTGACGAAGGAGTGCAGATTCAGCGCCTGTACATCCCTTACGGCCCGCTGGATCGGCACCTCCCGACGCAGGGAGGAGGCCCCGGACGCGGAGGCGACGAGATCCACGGCCTCCTTGGCCAGCCGCGCCACATAGCCGGTCTGCGACCGGATCCTCGCCCGCTCCTCGGTCGTGAACGGCTCACCGGCCTCGATCCGGGCGACGAAGTCCTTCGTCATCAGCTCGGCGCAGGAGACCTTCATCGCGGCCTCGGCTGCCTGGAGGTGCGTGACGGCGGCCTCGTGCTGCCGCCGGTGGAAGGTGTACGTGATGCCCCGCCGATGGATGCGCCCGGTGAACTCCGCCAGAGCGCCCCGGGCCACGCCGAGCGCGTGGGACGCGGTCCAGGCGCAGAACATCAGCAGGACGGGCATCCGGTAGAAGGGGTCGTCGGCATGGGTCTTCGAGGGGAACTCGCCCGCCAGCAGCGGCCCGACCGGCAGGATCCGGTGCGCGGGTACGACGACGTCGTGGGCGACGACGCTGTTGCTGCCGCTCCCGGCCAGCCCCGAGACGTACCAGTCGTCGAGGATCTCCAGCTCCGCCATGGGCACGGCGGTCCACAGCACCTCGGGCGGCCCCTCACCGGACTCCACCCGCGCCGTCAGCAGATGCCAGTCGGCGTCCTGACAGCCGGTGGCGAAGCCCGAGGTGCCGTTGACGACATAGCCCTCGTCCGTCGCGACCGCCGTGGCATCAGGGATGAGCGTCCCGCCGACCCGCACATCGGGGCTCGTGAAGATCTCCTCCTGCGCCTCGTCGGGAAAGAGCGCGGCGATGAAGGCACAGCCCGCCTGGATCAGCGCCGTGAACGCGGTCGAGCCGCACGCGGCGGCCACCTCGGCCAGTGCGTCGACCTGGGTCGCCGGCCGGGTCTGGTAACCGCCGTACCGCCGGGGCACGTTCATCCGGTACACCCCGGCGTCCGTGAGCGCCGCGAGAACCTCGCCGGTCACCCTCCTGCGCTCCTCGGTGCGCAGCGCGTGCTCGCCGATCAGCGGCCGGAGCGCACGGACACGCTCGACGAGCTCCGCGTCCGAACGGGGTGCTGGCATGGCGGCCTCCGGGGCCTCGCGGGAACCCACACGGTTACGCGGATCGCCTTCCTCGTCAATGGCCGCTCCGGCAAAGGGAGTTGAGTGGCTCATTCCGTCAGTGGGTAGTGGCAGGCGGTGAGCCGGCCGGAGGCCGTCGCGGTGAGCCCGGGCCGCTCCTCGGCGCACCGCTCGCGGGCGTACGGGCAGCGGGTGCGGAACGGGCAGCCCGTCGGCTTGTCCGCCGGGTTGGGCACCTCCCCGGTGAGGACGATGCGCTCCCGGACGGGCGCGTCCGTGCCGTCGTCGATGTCGGGCACCGCCGACAACAGCGCCTGCGTGTAGGGGTGGGCGGGGGACTCGTACAGCTCCTCCGTCCGGGCCAGTTCGACGATCTCGCCCAGATACATGACGGCGATCCGGTCCGACACATGGCGGACCACACCGAGGTCGTGCGCGATGAAGACGTAGGTGAGCGCGAACTCCTCCTGGAGATCGGCGAACAGGTTCAGGACCTGCGCCTGGATCGACACGTCCAGCGCGGACACCGGCTCGTCGGCGACGATCAGCTTCGGGTCCGTGGCCAGCGCGCGGGCGATACCGATGCGTTGCCGCTGGCCGCCGGAGAACTCGTGCGGATACCGATCGAGATGTGCCGCCGCCAGCCCTACGACGTCGAAGAGCTCCGCGACCCGGCGGCGCACCGCGGTCGCGTCTCCGTAGCGGTGCACGAACAGCGGTTCGGCCACGATGTCCCCGGCGCGGCGGCGGGGGTTGAGCGAGGCCTGCGGGTCCTGGAAGACCAGCTGCATGCCCGGGCGCACGGGACGCAGCCGTCGTGCGGACAGGCGGGAGATGTCCTGACCGTCGAACTCGACCTGCCCGCCGGTGAGTTCGGTGAGCCGGACCAGACAGCGGCCCAGGGTGGACTTGCCGCAGCCCGACTCGCCGACGACGCCGAGGGTTTCGCCGGTGCGTACCTCCAGGGACACGCCGTCGACGGCACGCAGCACCTTGCGGCCCAGGGGGTAGTGCTTGGTGACGTCCTTCGCGCGCAGCAGGACGTCACCCGTCCCCGCGATGTCCTGTGCGGTCACGATGCCGCCTCCGTGTCGATGCCGGTTCTTGTCGTCAGGCGCAGTGACTCCCGGTCGTCCGGCGGCAGCCAGCACGCGTCGCGATGGGTGTCGCCGGCCAGCGCGGGCCGCTGCTCCTCGCACCGCTCGTGCCGCAACCGGCAGCGCGGCGCGAAGGCACAGCCCTCCGGGACGGCACCGGGTGACACGGGCATGCCCGCGATGGTGAGCAGCCGCCGCAGCCGGGGTCCGCCGACGCGGGGCACCGAGTCGAGCAGACCCCAGGTGTACGGGTGCCGGGGGCCGTGGAAGACCGCCCGGCGCGGACCTTCCTCGGCGGCCCTGCCGCCGTACATGACCAGCACCCGGTCGGCGATCTGCGAGACCACACCCATGTCGTGCGTGATGAGGACGACCGCCGAGCCGCGGGCGTTCAACTCCCGCATCAGGTCCAGGATCTGGGCCTGGACCGTGACGTCCAGCGCCGTGGTCGGCTCGTCGGCGATCAGCAGCGCGGGGTCGCAGGAGAGGGCCATCGCGATGACCGCGCGCTGGCGCATGCCGCCGGAGAACTCGTGCGGATAGGCGTGCACCCGCGAGGCGGCGTCGGGGATGCCGACGTCGGAGAGCAGCTGGACCGCGCGGGCCCGCGCCGCCTTGCGGGACACCTGCTCGTGCGCGCGGATCTGCTCGGCGATCTGCCAGCCCACGGTGTAGACGGGCGTCAGCGCGGTCATCGGGTCCTGGAAGACCATCGCGATCTCCCGGCCCCGTACTGCCCGCATCTCCTTGTCGGGCAGGGCGAGCAAGTCCCGCCCGCGGAAACGGACTTCGCCGGACACCGTCACGTTCGGGTTGATCAGCAGCCGCAGCACGGCCAGCATGGACACGCTCTTGCCGGAGCCCGACTCGCCGACCACGCCCAGGACTTCGCCGGGGGCGACCGAGAAGGAGAGTCCGTCGACGGCCGTGACCGGGCCGGTGCGGGTGCGGAAGGAGACCCGCAGATCCCGTACGTCCAGGAGAGGTTCAGGCATGGCGGGCCCTCGGGTCGAGTCGGGCGTACAGGATGTCCACCAGGGCGTTGGCGAGGACCACGAAGAACGCCGCGTACAGGACGGTGCCCATGATCACGGGCAGGTCCAGGTTCTGCAGGGCGTCGAAGGTGAGCTTGCCGATGCCGGGCAGGCCGAAGACCACCTCGGTGAGCAGGGCGGCGCCGCCCACGAGGGCGCCGAAGTCCAGGCCGAACAGCGACACGATCGGGATGAGCGAGCAGCGCAGGGCGTGCCGGACGAGGATCCGGCGCTCGGACAGCCCCTTGGCGCGAGCCGTGCGGACGTAGTCCTCGCCGAGGGCGCTGACCACCTCGCCGCGCAGGAGCCGGGCGTAGATCCCGGCGTACAGCAGGGCCAGGGTCAGCCAGGGGAAGAGCAGGTGCAGGGCCCACTGGCCGGGATCGTGGCCGAGAGCGACGTATCCGGGCGGGGGCACCCAGGAGAACACCGAGTCGTGCAGCTGCTTCTGGGTGATGAGGTTGACGACCTCGCCGAGCCAGTACGCCGGGAGCGAGACGCCCACGACGCCGACCAGCATGATCAGGGGGTCGGCGGCCTTGCCGCGCAGGGTTGCCGCGGCCGTGCCCATGAGGATGCCGGCCGTCATCCAGATCAGCGCGGCGCCGATCACCAGCGACAGGGTCACCGGGGTCGCCTGCACGATCTGCGGGATGACCCGGGAGCCGCGGTTGACGAAGGACTCCAGGTCCCGGTCGATCAGCAGATGGCGCATCATCAGCAGATAGCGGATCGGCAGCGGACGGTCGAGGCCGAAGGAGTGCCGGACCTGGGCGAGGGTGGCCGGGTCGGCGTTTCGGCCCGCGATCCGGGCGGCCGGGTCGACTCCGGGGGTGGCGAAGAAGATCAGGAACACCAGCACACTGATCGCGAACATCACCAGCAGGGCCGAGGCGAAGCGCTTGAGGGCGAACTGGAGCATGGCGGTCACACCCCTCCGCGCAGGCGGGCGCCCGGGTCGAGGGCGTCGCGCACGCCGTCGCCCAGGACGTTGAGGGCCGCCGTGGTGAGGGCGATCAGCAGGCCCGGGGCGATGGTGACGGTCGGCCGTGTGTACAGGAGCCCGAGTCCGTCCTGGATGATCGTGCCCCAGCTGGCGTCGGGCGGCTGCACCCCGACGGACAGGAAGGACAGGGCCGACTCGGTGAGCATGGCCAGCGCGGTCATCAGCGGGACGAAGACGATCGCCGTGGGCACGACGTTCGGCAGCACCTCGCGGCGCAGGATGCGCAGGGTGGGGGCGCCGGAGCCGATGGCCGCGTGGATGAACTCCTTGTTGCGCAGGACCAGGACCTGGCCGCGCAACGGGCGGGCGACGTACGGCACATAGATCGCCGCGATGATCGTCACGGGCAGCCACAGGCTTCCCGCTTCGACCGTGAGCGGACCCAGTTTCAGTCCGTTGGTGAGCAGGACCACCGACAGGCAGATGGCCAGCAGATACACCGGGAACGCCCAGACGACGTCCAGGATCCGGGAGATGACGGCGTCCACGACACCGCCCGCGTACCCGGCGACGACTCCGACGGCCGTCCCCAGCACGCAGGTGAGCAGAGCCGCGGTGACGCCGATGAACAGACTGGTCCGGCCGCCGTAGAGCAGCCGGGCCATGACGTCGCGGCCCTGGTTGTCGGCGCCGAGGAAGTAGTGGGCGGGGTCCCAGGTCGGGCCGATCGGGGTGACGCCGAGGCCGAGGCCGGTGCTGCTCGGGGTGAGCACCGGCACGGTCTTTCCGTCGACGACCGTGGTGCCGGAGACATGGGACTGGAAGGGGTCGGTGTGGGCGATGTGGTCCGCGTAGAGCGGGGCGCACAGGCTCGCCAGCACGACCAGCAGCAGGACCGCGGCGGCGGCCAGCGCCGACTTGTTGCGCAGCAGGTCGCCGGCGGCCGTCCGCCAGGGACCCGGCGAGCGCCGGGTCCCGAGCGACGGGGGCGGGATCACTTGACCCACAGCTGCCCCACCAGCATGTAGAACTGCTTGCTGAACTGGTAGTTGCCGACTCTGGTCGACGTGAAGTCGACGAGCTTCGGGTTGATCAGCGGGACCACCGGCGACTCGGCCATGATCGCCTGGTCGATGGCGCCCCACTGCTTGTTCGCGCCCTCCGGGTCGGTCTGGGCTGTCTTGAGCGCCGTCTGCATCTTGGCGTCGATGCCCTTGTCGCAGAATCCGGAGATGTTGATGCTGGAGTCGCTGCCCGGGTGGTAGCTGGCGCAGGACAACAGCACGTTGAGGAAGTCCGAGGCCGCCGGATAGTCCTGGTACCAGGCCGTCAGCGCCAACTGCACCCTGTTCTTGGTGTTCTGGATGTAGGTGAACTGGATGTTCGCCGACAGCGGCTTGAGCGTCGCCTTGTAGCCGAGCTGGGTGAGCAGACTCTGCAGGTACTGCCCGATCGACTTGTTGACGTCGTCGTCCTGGACGACGATGCCGACCTCCTGACCGGCCGTACCGGACTGCTTCACCAGCTCCTTGGCCTTGGCCAGGTCAGCAGCCTTCCAGGTGGCGCCGCCGCCCTTGGTGTAGTCGCAGGAGTCGACGTGTCCGGGGAAGCCCGGCGGCAGGATCGTGCACGCGGGGGAGGCGAGGTTGGTGCCGCCGTACAGCCGGACGATGGCGGAACGGTCCACGGCGTAGTTGATCGCCTGCCGCGCCAACTTGTTGTTGAACGGCGCCATGTTGACGTTGAGCGTCGCGTACCAGAACGCGGTGAGCGGGTTCACATGCGCCTGCGAGGCGTACTTGGTGCCGATCTCGTTGAGCCGGTCGGCGGGCGGCGGGTCGTACATCCAGTCCGCCTGGCCGTTCTGGACGGCGGTGACCTCGGACTCCACGGTCTGCCCGAAGGTGTAGTCGATGACGTCCGGGTAGCCCTGCGGCTCGGCCTCCCGGGACCACTCCTTGAAGTGCGGGTTGCGCACCAGCTTCAGCGCCCGGTTCGGGTCGTACGAGGCGGCCATGTACGGGCCGGTCGTCGGCAGCGGCTTTGTGCCGGAGTCCTTGGCGGGCGAGTCCTTCGGTACGACGACGGCGTGCGGGACCGCCAGTTTGTACGCGAACTCGGGGTCCGGCGCGGTGAGGTTGATGGTGACCGTGTTGGTCTTCGCGTCACCGATCACGCCCTTGTCCAGGGTGCAGTCAGCGGGCTTCTTCAGGCAGGCGTCGGCTCCGACGATGCCGTTGTAGAAGGTGCCGGCGGTGGGGCTGGAGACCTTGAAGATCCGCTGGAAGGAGGCCACCACGTCGTCCGTGGTCACCGCCTTGCCGGTGGAGAAGGAGATGCCCTTGCGGAGCGTGAAGGTGTAGGTCTTGCCGCCGTTGGTCACCTTCGGCATCGACGTCGCCAGGTCGGGGACGACGGTGAACGACTGCTGGCCGCCGACCTTCTTGAACGCGAGCAGCCCGTCGTACATCGACTGGTACAGCTGCCAGTACTGGAGCGTGTAGTTGACCTGTGGGTCGAACGTGCCCGCGGCCGCGTGGGCGACGAGCTTCAGGGTGCCGCCCTGGTGCTGCGGCTGGAAGGCGGTGGTGCCGGAGCCGGAGGAGGAGGCGCTCGGGTCCGAGGAGGAGCCCGAGTCGGAGGAGGAACAGGCGGCGGCGGTGAGACTGAGCGCGACGACGGCGGCGGTCAGCGCGCCTCGTCTGGCGCTACGGGTCAGGGGCACGGGCATGGCGGACAACTCCCGGGATCAGTCGGTGGAGTCGAGGAACTCGCCGACGACCCGGAGGTAGAGCTCCTCCTCCTCGACGTGCGGCATATGGCTGGAGTGCTCGAACATGTGCCAGCGCACGTCGGGAATGTGGTCGGCGAAGGGCTTGACGGTCTCCGGGGTCGCCTCGTCGTACCGTCCGGACACCAGCAGGGTCGGTGCCTCGATCAGGTGGAGCCGGTCGATGACGGACCAGTCCTTGAGGGTTCCGACGACATGGAACTCGTTCGGCCCGTTCATCGTGTGGTAGACGGTCGGGTCGGCCGCGATGTTGTCCCAAGTGGCCTGTACTTCAGGCGGGTTGGGAGTCATCCGGCACACATGGCGGTCGTTGAAGACCTGCTCGGCAGCCCGGTAGTCGGGGTGGTCCGTGGTCCCGGCCGCCTCGTGGGCGAGCAGGGTCTCCTGGACCTCGGCCGGAAGCTCGGCGCGCAGTGCGGCGGCACCCTGGAGCCACAGCTCCATGGACGCGGGGGAGTTGGCGATGACCAGCCCGCGCAGCCCCGGCGGCCGCCGTACGGCGTGCTCGGCGGCGAGCATGCCGCCCCACGACTGGCCGAGGATGTGGTAGGCGTCGGCGATGCCCAACTCCTTGAGGAGCTGGTCGAGTTCGTCGAGGAAGAGCTGGACGGTCCAGAAGTCGGCGTCCTTGTCGGGCAGGTGGGTGGAGCGTCCGGTGCCGAGTTGGTCGTAGTGCACCACCGGGCGGCCCTGCTGGGCGATGTTCGCGATGCTGAGCGTGTAGTCGTGACCGGCGCCGGGTCCGCCGTGCAGGACCACCAGGGGTGTCCTGCCCGGTTCGCCCGTGATCCGGTACCAGGTGGACCAGCCGTTGAAGTCGACGGAGCCGGTGTGGTTCGGTTCGGGGATCGCCACGGTGAGGCCTCCCAGACCGGCCGGAAAGCGCCGGCCGCTGTCTGAAACTCGTTGGGTGTGACGGGGATGGGTGAGATAGTGATTGGGCAAAAGGTCAGCGCACAAGACCTTTTAGCGGCGCCTGGGGAAGACGTAACGACGCATTTACGTGGGCCGCACGCGTTAACAGAAGCGGCGTCTCGGAGGAGGAAAACTGACATCCGCACCTGAGCCCGGGGACGAGTTCTCCCGGGTCCTCGACCGGGTCCTGCTCGGCGGCAACGCGTCGTCGGCACTGCGCCCGGTGCGCGTGGCCTCGGCGGTCGACGAGGTCTCCGACCGGCTGCTCACCGCGATCGCCGTCGGCGACTTCCTGCCAGGCGAACGGCTGCCCGCCGAGCGCGAACTCACCACGCTGCTGCACGTCAGCCGCCCCACCGTGCGCGAGGCCGTCGCACGGCTCCAGGCCCTCGGCGTCATCGAGATCCGCCGGGGCCGCAACGGGGGAGCCTTCGTCCGCGACAGCTGGAGCGAGTCCTCCGGCGCCGCGGTCCGCCGCACGCTGCTGCCCCGGTGGGAGGAGTTCGAGCAACTCTTCGATCTGCGTGGGCTGGTGGAGGGGATGGTGGCCGCGACGGCCGCGCGGCGCCGGCGGCCCGAGGACCTGGAACCGATGCGGGAGTCGCTGGCCGCACATCTGGCGGCCCGCACCCCCCGCGAGGAGCAGGCCGCCGACAGCGCGTTCCATCAGGCGATCTGCGCGGCCACCCACAATCCGCAGATCGCCCTGCTCAGTCGTGACCTGCTCACCCGGATCAGCCTCGGCTTCCCGATCGAACCCTGGGGCAAGGGCGAGCGGTCCCACCACCACCGGGCCGGCCAGGGGCACACGGCCCTGTACGAGGCCGTCGCGGCGGGGGAGCCCGAACGGGCGGAGGAGATCGCCCGCGAGCACTTCCTGATCAGCGCCGAGATGATTCGAGACGTCCTGGCGCGGGTGCGGGCCGGGGAGCCGACCTGAGCCTGCGGCCCCGTCGGGTGAGGCCCCAGGGCTTGAGCACCGAGATCACCGTCATGAAGACGTACGCGGACAGCGACACGATCGGCCCGAACAGCACGTCACCGGCGTCGGGCAGCGGTCCGCCCGCGGCGACGGCCGCGACCGCGGAGTTCACCCCGGGGCGCAGGGCGAAGACCGTCGCGGTGGTCGTGGCGAGCGTCAGCCAGAACTTCGTCCAGACCCAGCGATGCCGCGCCAGACCCCATTGCGTGCCCAGGGAGAGCAACAGGCCGCTGAGGAGCGTGAGCAGGGCCAGCGGGAGCAGCAGCCAGTCCGCGAACAGCTTCATGGTCCGGACAGAGGCTTCCACGGTCACCGCCGACCCGGTGGTGGCCGCGGTGATCCCCAGCGCCAGCAGCCCGAGCGTGAGCCCGAGCCAGCCGGCGGAGGCGGTGACATGGACGACGAGGGAGGCCCGGCGAGCGGGACGTGTCAGTTTCACCTGAGCCACGGTGCCGGGCCACGGCTCCCGGGGCGTCTGACGGCGGGAGTAACCGCGCGTACTGGCCTCGGAGTACGGGACCGGCGCTCAGCCCTTGGGCAGGTACTCGCTCAGAGCGCTGATGAGCGCGTCGAGGGGCGGCTGCTCGGCGGAGCGGTCCGTGAGGACCGTACGGCCGTCGAAGCTGACCTCGTACTGGAACATGTCCGCGGCGCTCATGTTCACGGTGAAGTCCGACACGTCGTCCAGCGCCGGGTCTCCGAGGAGCAGACGCAGCTCCCTGAACTCGGCCGCGGTCGTCCGGTGCACCACCGAGCCCTTGCGGTCGTCGCTCGCGCGCACGGTGCCGTCGCCCCGCAGGACCACCGACCGGGCGACCCCGGCGAAGCCACCGCTGATGTTCATGGACACCAGCGTCTGCCCCGGACTCCTGACGGGCACCGGCGTCGGGGAGGGGCTCGGAGTCGCAGTCGGGCTCGGGCTCGTGCTCGGGGATTCAGTGGCCGGCTCGGAGGGCGAAGGAGACGTGGACGCGTCGCTCGCCCCGGCCTCCGTCGCCTCAGGAGCAGTACTCCCGCCGCCCTCGAACGTGCAGCCCGCCAGTGCCAGTACGCACGCCACCACCACAGCCGCCGAAACCCTGCCGAACACGGTGCCCCCCACCTGTCGATCACCACAACTGGAGAGTCACTATCACGGAATCACGCACTCCGACCCGCGAGAGGCACGCACGCGACGACGAGCGGCGTACCGTCGTAAGGGTGGACGTCTCCGCGGACCGTCTCGTGTCCCGGGCCGCGCACGCACTGAGCGGGGCGGCGGACGGGCTGGTCCGCGATGTCGAGGAGTGCCTGCGCGACGAGGTCCCCGAGCTGTGGGACGACCTCGGGGCCATGGTCTCGGAGAACATCGTCGACCATGTCGTCGCCGTACTGGCCGGCCTGGAGCACGGAGTCGATCCGAGCCGCATCGAACCGCCCGCCGCGGAGATCGAACGGGCCCGCCGGCTAGCCCGGCACGGCACCCCCGTCAGCACGCTGCTGCGGGCCTACCACCTCGGACAGGGCGTCATCCTGGACCGGCTGCTCCAGGAACTGCCGCGGCTCACCGACGACGCCGAGCTGATCACCTGCGCGACCCGCGAACTGCTGGCGACGGCGACCGGCTATGTCGACCGCACCTCCGAGTACGGCGTCCTGGCCTACCAGGAGGAGCGCGAGCACCGGCTGCGGGCGCGGCTCTCCCTGGTCAACGAGGCGGGCCTGCGCATCGGGACCACACTGGACATCACCCGCACCACCCAGGAACTGGCCGACCTCGCCGTCGAGCACTTCGCCGACCGCGTCACCGTCGACCTGCTCGACTCCGTCCTGCACGGACACGACGCCCCGACCGCCGGCCCACCCGTCCTGCGCCGGATCGCCCAGCGACCGCCCGCGGAGGAACCGCGGCTCCACACCTACCCGGACGGATCGCCACCGGCCCGCGCCCTGGCCACCGGAGAGCCCTCCCGGGACCGCTCGACCCTGGTCGTTCCGCTGCGCGCCCGCGGCACGACCCTCGGCGTCGCGCAGTTCGTCCGCGACCGCACCGCCGACCCCTACGACGACGAGAACCTGCTGCTCGCCCAGGAGATCGCCGCCCGCGCCGCGGTCGCCGTCGACAACGCCCGCCGCTACACCCACGCCCGCGCCACCGCCCTCACCCTCCAGCACAGCCTGCTCCAGCAGCACATGCCGCAGCAGTCCGCCGTGGAGGTCGCCTGCCGCTATCTGCCCGCCGGCGACCGGGTCGGCGTGGGCGGCGACTGGTACGACGTCATCCCGCTGTCCGGCGCCCGGGTCGCCCTCGTGGTGGGCGACGTCGTCGGCCACGGCATCCACGCCGCCGCCACCATGGGCCGGCTGCGCACCGCCGTACGCACCCTCGCCGACTTCGACCTGCCACCCGACGAACTCCTCACACACCTCGACGACATCGTCATCCGCCTGTCCGCCGAAGCCGCCGAAGACCCGGACAGCGCGTCCGCCGGCGACATCGGCGCGACCTGCCTCTACGCCGTCTACGACCCCGTCTCCCGCCGCTGCACCCTGGCCCGCGCGGGCCATGTGCTGCCCGTCCTGATGACCCGCGACGGCACCGTCAGCCTTCTCGACCTGCCGCCCGGCCCGCCGCTGGGCCTGGGCGGCCTGCCCTTCGAGGCGGCGGAGGTCGACCTGGCCGAGGGCAGCCTCCTCGCCCTCTACACCGACGGACTGATCGAGGCCCGCGACCACGACGTCGAGGCCGGCCTCGACCTGCTGCGCGGCGCCCTCGCCCGGGCCGGCCCCTCCCTGGAGGCCACCTGCGACACCGTCCTGGAGGCCCTGCTGCCGGCCCGCCCGGACGACGACGTCGCCCTCCTCCTCGCCCGCACCCACGCCCTGGGCGTCCGTCAGGTCGCCACCTGGGACCTGGAGGCCGAACCCGCCGCCGTCGCCAGGGCCCGGGCCGACGTCGCCCGGCAACTGCGTGTCTGGGGCCTTGAGGAGCTCGACTTCACCACCGAACTGGTCGTCAGCGAACTGGTCACCAACGCCATCCGCTACGGCCGGCCCCCCATCCAGCTGCGTCTCATCCACGACCGGGGCCTGCTGTGCGAGGTCTCCGACGCCGGAGGCACCACGCCGCACCTGCGCCGGGCCCGGGCCCTCGACGAGGGCGGCCGCGGACTGCTCCTGGTCGCCCAGCTCGCCGAGCACTGGGGCACCCGCCACGCCTCCCACGGCAAGACGGTCTGGGCCGAACTCAACGAGTCCGACCCGGCGCTCGAGACCTTGCTGAACATCACCGTGCCAGAATGAACGCCCGCCCGACCCGCCTCGATCGACCGAGGCAGCGCCGGTGACGAAGCCCGCGGCGCGAGGAGCCGGCCGAGCGGGCGCTCGCGTTCTTCGTTTTCTCGTTCTGGCCGGTGGGGGACCACTACCGCTTCCCCCGTGCCGCGGCCCATTGCCGTCCTGTAGCAGGGACAGCGCGACGGGGTCTTCCATGCGCAGTGGGTCGCCCTGCCGTGGAGGGCGGCCATGCGTTCCGCGGTGCGACGCTGATCGCAACGGGGATGTCACAGCGCAGGGCTAGCCGGGACGCAAGGGGATGGTTAGCCTTACCTAAGTTTTCTGGCCGGTCGGCACCGATGCGAAGGAACGCCCATGCGCCCCCACCGAAGAGCAGCGCGGTTCATCTCCGCGTTCGCCTCCGCCGTGCTGCTCCTCGGCGCGGCCACCGCCTGCGGCGGCGACTCGGACTCGGGCGCACCCGCGGCCGACGCGAAGCCGGACGCCTCCGGCGGGTCGGCGTTCCCGGTCACGATCGCGCACAAGTACGGCAGTACGACGATCAAGTCCGAGCCGAAGCGGATCGTCACCGTCGGCCTCACCGACCAGGACGCGGTCCTCGCCCTCGGCACGGTCCCGGTCGCCACCACCGAATGGCTCGGCGCCTACAAGGGGGCCATCGGCCCCTGGGCCGAGGACAAGCTCGGCGGCGCCGACGCGCCGACCGTCCTCAAGGACACCGGCACCGGGCCCCAGGTCGAGAAGATCGCCGCGCTCGAGCCGGACCTGATCCTCGCCCTGTACAGCGGTCTCACCAAGGACCAGTACGAGTCCCTGTCCACGTTCGCCCCCGTCGTCGCCCAGCCCAAGGAGTACAACGACTACGGCATCCCCTGGCAGGACCTCACCGAGAAGGTCGGCCAGGCCCTCGGCAAGCCCGACCAGGCCGCCCAGGTCGTCAAGGACACCGAAGAGAAGATCACCGCCGCCGCGGCCGCCCACCCCGAGTTCAAGGACGCGAGCGCCGTGATGGCGACCCCGTACGAGGGCATGTTCGTCTTCGGCAGCCAGGACGCGCGCTCGCGCCTGCTCACCGACCTCGGCCTCACCCTCCCCAAGGACCTGGACAAGGCCATCGGCGACCGGTTCGGCGCGAACATCAGCAAGGAACGCACCGACCTCCTCGACCAGGACGCCATCGTCTGGATCGTCGGCGATGTCACCAAGGACGCCACGAAACTCCACGACGACGTCTCCTACGGGGACTTGAAGGTCGCCACCGAAGGCCGTGAGGTCTTCGTCCACGAGACCAGCGACTACGGCAACGCCACCTCGTTCGTCTCCGCCCTCAGCCTCCCCTACGTCGTCGAACGCCTCGCCCCGCAACTGGCCGCCGCCCTCGACGGCAAGCCCGCCACGAAGGTGGAGCAGCCCGCATCTTGAAAGAGGCCCGCACCCTGAGAGGGGCCGAGCGGACACGGCACCCGGCGGCGCGCGTACCGAAAGGCCCGCGTGCCGCCCTCCTGCTGACGCTGTCCGTCGCGGCCCTCCTGCTGCTGTGCGCCCTGTCGATGGCGTTCGGCGCCCTGAACGTCCCGCTCGGCCAGGTCTGGGACACACTGCTCGGCAACGCGCCCGACGCCCGTACGGACAACGTCATCTGGTCCGTACGCATGCCCCGCACCGCCCTCGGGCTGGCGACCGGCGCCGCGCTGGGCCTGTCGGGCGCGCTGATGCAGGCGCTGACCCGCAACCCGCTGGCGGACCCGGGCATCCTGGGCGTCAGCGCGGGCGCCGCCTTCGCCGTGGTCGTCTCCGTCGGTGTCCTCGGCATCGGATCCGCCTACGGCTACATCTGGTTCGCCTTCGCCGGAGCCCTCCTCGCCAGTGTCCTCGTCCAGGTCCTGGGCGGACTGGGCCGGTCGGGCAGCACACCGGTCAAACTCGCCCTCGCCGGCGTGGCGGTGACCTCGCTGCTGTTCTCGCTGACCAGCGCCGTCGCCCTCACCGACCCGGACGCCCTGAACCGCTACCGGTTCTGGTCCGCGGGCTCGCTGGCCGACCAGGACACCCACGTCCTCCTGCGGGTCCTGCCGTTCCTCGCCGTCGGCGCGATCCTCGCCCTGGCCTGCGCCCCCGCACTGAACCGTCTCGCGCTCGGCGACGACGTGGCGAAGTCCCTGGGGCTCAGGATCGGACTGGTCCGCACCCAGGGGGTGGTCGCCGTCACGCTGCTCACCGGAGGCGCCGTCGCCGTCATCGGACCCGTCGTCTTCGTGGGCCTGGTCGTGCCGCACATCGCCCGTGTCCTGGCCCAGTACGCCGGCATCGGCCCCGACCACCGCTGGCTGCTGCCCCTGTCGGCCGTCCTCGCGCCCTGTCTCCTCCTGGCCGCCGACATCGCCGGACGCCTCATCGACCGGCCCGTCGAGATCCAGGCCGGGGTCCTGGTCGCCTTCATCGGCGGGCCGTTCTTCATCGCGCTGGTCCGGCGCCGGCGCCTCGCGGAGGTGTGAGTCCATGACGGCCCGACTCGACCGCCTGACCTACCGGTTCACCGCCCCGCCCGTCTCCGGAGTGCTCAGCCCCCGGCTGCTCGGCGTGTGCGCGGGCCTCGCGATCGCCGCCTTCCTCGTGTTCTGCGTGGAGGTCTCCGTCGGGGACATCTCCCTCCCGTTCACCGACGTGCTCCAGGCCCTGTTCGGCGCCGGCGACCCGGGCACCCGGCTCATCGTCCACGAACTGCGCCTGCCGCGCGCCCTGGCCGGGCTCCTCGTCGGCATCGCCTTCGGTGTCTCCGGCGCCCTCCTCCAGACGCTGACCCTCAATCCGCTGGCCAGCCCCGACATGATGGGCATCACACAGGGCGCCGGCACCGCGGTGGTCGCCGGGATCGTGCTCGGCTGGGACGCCGGCCTGAGCACTCAATCCCTCGGCCTGATCGGCGCGTTGTCCGCCGCCGCGCTCGTGTACGCGCTGGCGTGGAAGCGGGGCGCGACCGGCTACCGCATCGTCCTCGTCGGGATCGGCGTCGCCTGGATCTGCACCAGCGCCACCGACTACCTCATGGCCCGCGGTCAGCGGTTCCAGGCGCAGGCGGCGCTCGGCTGGCTCGTCGGCAACCTCAACGGCCGTACCTGGGACCAGATCGGCCCGCTCGCGACGGCCGTGGCGGTACTGGTGCCCGCCGCTCTGCTGCTGGGACGCCAGCTGCGGATCCTGCAACTGGGCGACGACGTCGCCCGGGGCCTGGGGACCCGGGTGCAGACCGTACGGGTGGCCGTGCTGCTCGCCGCGGTCGGTCTGGTCGCCTTCGGCACCGCGGCCGCCGGACCCGTCGCGTTCGTGGCGCTCGCCGCCCCGCAGGTCGCCCAGCGGCTGGCGGGCACCGCGTTCCCCCCACCCGTGGCCGCCGGACTGACCGGCGCCGTCATGGTCCTCGTATCCGATCTCGCCGCACGCAAGCTGATCCCGGACACCGAACTCCCCGTCGGGATCGTCACCGGCGTGCTCGGCGCGCCCGTGCTGCTGTGGCTGCTCGTCCGCGCCAACCGCGCCGGCTCAGGAGGCTGACACCGTGTCATCCCAGCGTGAAGCTTCTTCGACAGGGCCCGAGTTGAGGGCCGAGGGCCTGCGCCTGGCGTACGACGACCGGGTGGTCGTCGAGGACCTCGACGTCGTGATCCCCACCGGACGCGTCACGGCGATCGTCGGCGCGAACGCGTGCGGCAAGTCCACCCTCCTGCGTGCGCTGGCCCGGCTGCTGACGCCCAAGGCGGGCGCCGTCCATCTCGACGGCCGCTCGGTGCACTCGATGCCGACCAGGGTCCTCGCCCAACAGCTGGGCATCCTGCCGCAGTCGCCCCTCGCCCCCGAGGGGCTGACCGTCATCGACCTGGTGGGGCGCGGCCGTTCACCGCACCAGACATGGTGGCGGCAGTGGTCGTCGGCCGACGAGGAGGCCGTGCGGGAGGCGCTGCGGGCCACCGCCATGACCGACCTCGCCCACCGGGCCGTCGACGAACTCTCCGGCGGACAGCGGCAACGCGCCTGGATCGCCATGGCCGTCGCCCAGGGCACCCCGGTGATGCTGCTGGACGAGCCGACGACCTATCTCGACCTGGCTCACCAGATCGACGTCCTGGACCTGATCACCGACCTCAACCGGCAGCAGGGCCGCACGGTCGTCATGGTGCTGCACGACCTCAACCAGGCCTGCCGGTACGCCGATCACGTCATCGCGATGAAGTCCGGCCGGATCGTCGGCGAGGGCGCTCCCGCCGAGGTCGTCACGGCGGCGACGGTGGAGGACGTCTTCGGGCTGCGCTGTGTCGTGGGCGAGGACCCGGTCAGCCGGACCCCGATGGTCGTCCCGATCGGACGGCACCACGAAGGCGTCGATCAGTCGCAGGCCCGCACCCTGAGCACCTGATCGTCGACGTACAGCACCTCCAACCGGCGTTCCGCGCCCGGGACGTCGAGCGTGAGCCGGTGTCCCTCCGGGTCCGCCGGCGCCCAGCGGCCGGTGCGTCGCCCGGGTGCGTCGGCGCGGCCGAGGGGGCGCTCGGTGAAGGTGCCGTCCGCCGCGAACTCCAGCCCACGGCGGCCACGCGCGGGCGGCAGCGGATAGCCCGCCGGGCGGTACACCGTGACGCCGGGCGAGTCCTCCTCGTACGCGTGCACCCATGTCCCGATCAGTTCCGGCGGCGGACCGCTCATGGCCGGGCACCTCCTGGTCTGTCGCCAGTTGAGCCGATACGGAACGGAAAGCCGTATTTACAGCGGAATTCGTGATTCTGCTTACCGTGTCCGTTCCGTCGCCCTACCGTAAACCTCAACGGGCCCGCTCCACCCTCAGCTCCGCGCCGATCCGGTGCGGCCATCTCCAGGCGGTGCAGCGTGCCCGAGAACGAGACCGACGAGACCACCCCCGCCCCCGCACACCGGGTCTGCGGCACCATGCCGGTGCACCGGCGGCTGCTGACCGAGGACCCCTCGTACGCCATCGCGCGGGACGCGGTGGAGAACCGCGCCTTCGCCTTCGAGCGGGGTCTGCGGACCCCGGCCCGCATCGGGGTGACGGTGATCCCCGTCGTGGTGCACGTCATCCACCACAGCCCCGGACAGGACATCGGCGACGAGCAGATCACCAGCCAGATCGACGTCCTGAACCAGGACTACCGGATGCGCAACCCGGACATCGCGCAGGTGCCCGCCGTCTGGAAGGACCTCACCGCCGACTGCCGCATCGAGTTCCGGCTCGCCGACCAGGACCCCGACGGGCGCCCCACCAGCGGTATCACCCGCACCCGGACCGCGACGGACACCTTCGGGATGGACGACGCGATCAAGTTCACGGCGGGCGGCGGACAGGACGCCTGGCCCGCCGACCGGTACCTCAACTTCTGGGTGGCTCCGCGCCTCTCCGACCCCCAGGTCGGGGAGATCCTCGGCTACGCGCAGTTCCCGGGCGGCGCCGCCGCCACCGACGGAGTCGTCATCACCCACAGTTTCGTCGGTACGACGGGCACCGCGGCACCGCCGTTCAACCTCGGCCGCACCGCCACCCACGAAGTGGGCCACTGGCTCAACCTCTTCCACATCTGGGGTGACGACGGCCAGGGCTGCAGCGGCAGCGACTTCGTCGCGGACACCCCCAACGCGGGCGGCCCCAACTTCGGCACGCCCACGTTCCCCCATGTGACGTGCGACAACGCGCCCGACGGGGACATGTTCGTGAACTACATGGACTACACCGACGACGCGGCCATGTTCATGTTCACCCAGGGGCAGGCGGCCCGCATGGACGCCACCCTGGAGGGCCCGCGCTCGTCGTTCCTCGAGGAGACCCCGTAGTCACCAGTCCCGGGCGGCCCGCAGCAGATGATCCCGGACCAGTGCCACGTGCGGGTTGCGGGCGGCGCCCGGGCGTTGCACGAGGAAGGTTGTGTTGATCGGCGGGTCGTCCGGGTCGTGGAGCAGGACGAGTGTGCCCGAGGCCAGCTCGGCCGCGCACAGGTAGCGGGGGAGCACCGAGAAGCCGGCGCCGCCCATGACCGCCGCCTTCACCGCGTTCAGGTCGGGCATCGTCACCGCGGGGTCACGCGCCAGACGCTTGCCGAAGACATGCCGCCAGTAACGGCGCACGATGGGCAGGTCCTCGGCGTACGCGACCAGGGGCACGCCGTGCAGCGCGGCCGGCCCCTCCGTCGCGTTCCGGGCGGGAGCGCCGATCCGCTCCGCCCGGTCGGGGGTGGCGACCAGCACGAACTCCTCGTCGTTGAGGGGCACGGAGGTCAGGGTGCGCCCGCGCGGCCGGAAGGTGGCGATCACCAGGTCGTGGCGGCCCGCGCGCAGATCCTCCAGGAGCGGCTCGGTCAGACCGGGGGTGACCCGCAGCCGTACGCCCGACTCCACCAGCGGCGCGACACCGGGCAGGACGGAGACGGTGAGGAACTCCGCCGGGCCGGCGAGATGCACGGGCTCGGCCGGGGCGTCGTCCGCTCCGGTGACCGTGGCGAGCGAGTCGAGGGGGTCGACGATCCGGGCGGCGAGCTCGTCCGCGTAGGGCGCGGGCGCGACCCCGCGGGCCAGCCGCTCGAACAGCTCGCGGCCCAGCTGCCGCTCCAGGGCGCGGATCTGTGTGGTGACCGTGGGCTGGGACAGGCCGAGAAGCCGGGCGGCCGCCGTGAAGGAGCCGGTGCGGTACACGGTCAGGAACGTGCGGAGCAGATTCAGGTCCAGCGGCGCCGCGACCGCGTGGTGATTGGATTCCCTATCTCTCACATACGTGAGCCTATTGGATTCCTATGGGTGGATCGGCTTACCGTCAGTGCATGGCAAAGATCCTCTTCGTAATCACCGGCGCCGACCACTGGACGCTGGCCGACGGCACCAAGCACCCCACCGGCTTCTGGGCCGAGGAGGCCGTCGCCCCCTACGAGGCCTTCAAGGCCGCCGGTCACGAGATCACCGTGGCCACCCCCGGTGGCGTCGTCCCCACCGTCGACCAGGGCAGCCTCGCCGCCGAGGTCAACGGCGGTCAGGAGAACGCCGACCGGATCGCCGGCGTCATCGCCACCGCGACCGAGATCCAGCACCCGATCCGCGTCGAGGACGTCGACCTCGACGACTACGCCGCCGTCTTCTACCCCGGCGGCCACGGCCCCATGGAGGACCTCGCGGTCAACACCGACTCCGGTGAACTGCTCACCCGTGCCCTGGAGTCCGGCAAGCCCCTCGGCGTCGTCTGCCACGCCCCGGCCGCCCTGCTCGCCGCGGTCAAGGCCGACGGCGGCAACTCCTTCGCCGGGTACGAGGTCGCCGCGTTCACCAACGCCGAGGAGACCCAGGCCGGTTTCGCCGACAAGGCCAAGTGGCTGCTCCAGGACCGGCTGACCGAGGCCGGCGTCCAGGTCCGGGTGGGCGAGCCGTGGGCGCCGAACGTCGTCGTCGACCGCAACCTGGTCACCGGCCAGAACCCGGCGTCCTCGGCGCCGCTGGCCGTGGAGCTCCTGAAGAAGCTGGGCTGACGCCGAAAAGGGTGCCGGACCACCGCGGTGGTCCGGCACCCTGATCACTGGGCCGCGTTCACCGGGCCGCCCTGAACGACCGCAGCCGCAGCGAGTTCCCCACCACGAACACCGACGAGAACGCCATCGCGGCTCCGGCCAGCATCGGGTTCAGCAGCCCCGCCGCGGCCAGCGGCAGCGCGGCCACGTTGTAGGCGAAGGCCCAGAACAGGTTGGAGCGGATCGTGCCCAGGGTCCGGCGGGCGAGCCGGATGGCGTCCGCCGCCGCGCGCAGGTCGCCGCGGACCAGGGTCAGGTCACCGGCCTCGATCGCCGCGTCCGTGCCCGTGCCCATGGCCAGCCCCAGGTCCGCCTGGGCGAGCGCGGCCGCGTCGTTGACGCCGTCGCCGACCATCGCGACCGAACGGCCCTCGCCCTGAAGCCGCTTGACGACGTCGACCTTGTCCTGCGGCAGCACCTCGGCGATCACGTCCTCGGGCGCGATGCCGACCTCGCGGGCGACGGCCCGGGCCACCGCCTCGTTGTCACCGGTCAGCAGGATCGGGGTCAGACCGAGCGCCCGCAGCCGCGTGATCGCCTCGGCGCTGGTCTCCTTCACCGCGTCGGCCACTTCGAGGACCGCCCGCGCCTCGCCGTCCCAGGCGACCGCGATCGCCGTACGGCCGGCCGCCTCGGCCGCCGCCTTCGACCGGGCGAGCGCCACCGGCAGTTCCATCGCCCACTCGGCCAGCAGCCGCTCCCGGCCGACGAGTACCGCGTGGCCCTCGACGATGCCCTGCACACCGAGCCCCGGCACGTTCGCGAAGTCCTCCGGCGTGGGCAGCGCGCCCAGCTTCTCCAGCGCCCCGTCGGCCACCGCCCGGGCGATCGGGTGCTCGGAGGCGTGCTCCAACGCGCCCGCCAGCCGCAGGACTTCGGCCTCGTCCGTACCGTCCGCGGTGTGCACGGCCAGCAGGGTCATCCGGCCCGTGGTGACCGTGCCCGTCTTGTCGAGGACGATGGTGTCGACCTTGCGCGTGGACTCCAGGACCTCCGGGCCCTTGATGAGGATCCCGAGCTGCGCGCCGCGTCCCGTGCCCACCAGCAGCGCGGTCGGTGTGGCCAGCCCCAGGGCGCACGGGCAGGCGATGATCAGCACGGCGACCGCGGCGGTGAAGGCGGCCGTCAGACCGGCTCCGTTGCCGAGCCAGAAGCCGAGGGTGCCCAGGGCGAGGGCGATCACGATCGGCACGAACACGGCGGAGATCCGGTCCGCCAGCCGCTGGGCCGCGGCCTTGCCGTTCTGCGCGTCCTCCACCAGCTTCGCCATCCGGGCCAACTGGGTGTCCGAGCCGACCCGGGTGGCCTCGACGACGAGCCGTCCGCCGGCGTTGACCGTGGCGCCGGTGACCGCGTCACCCTGAGCGACCTCCACCGGCACGGACTCGCCGGTCAGCATCGACGCGTCCACCGCCGACGAGCCCTCGACGACCGTCCCGTCGGTCGCGATCTTCTCGCCCGGGCGGACGACGAAGCGGGTCCCGACCGTCAACTCGCCCACCGGAACGGTCTGTTCACCGCCGTCGGCCCGCAGCACGGTGACGTCCTTCGCGCCCAGCTCCAGCAGCGCCCGCAGCGCCGCGCCCGCCTTCCGCTTGGACCGCGCCTCGAAGTACCGTCCCGCCAGGATGAAGGCGGTGACACCCGCGGCGGCCTCCAGATAGATGTTCCCGGCGCCGTCACCGCGGGCGATCGTCAGCTCGAAGGGGTGCGTCATGCCCGGCGTCCCCGCGGTCCCGAGGAACAGCGCCCACAGCGACCAGCCGAACGCGGCCAGCGTGCCGACCGAGATCAGCGTGTCCATCGTCGCCGCGCCGTGCCGCGCGTTGGTGAACGCCGCCTTGTGGAAGGGCCATCCGGCGTACGTCACCACGGGCGCGGCGAGGGTCAGCGAGAGCCACTGCCAGTACTCGAACTGCAGGGCCGGGATCATGGCCATCGCGACGACGGGCACGGCGAGGAGCACCGCGGTGACCAACCGCTCGCGCAGTGACCGCAGTTCGTGGTCCACCGGCTCGCTCGCCGGTTCCTCCGGCACGGGTTCCTGCGCGGTGTACCCGGTCTTCTCGACGGTCGCGATCAGGTCCTCCACGGTGACCTCGCCGTCGTAGCTGACCTTCGCCTTCTCGGTGGCGTAGTTGACGGTCGCGGTCACCCCGGCCATGCGGTTCAGCTTCTTCTCGATGCGCGCGGCGCACGAGGCACAGGTCATGCCGCCGATGACGAGCTCTACCTCGGCGGGGGCTCCGGTCGCGGTGGTGGTCATCGCTGCTCCTTGCGGGATACGGGGCAGGGGTATCTGCGCCACGTAGTCCTGTATACCCATGGGGGGTATCAAAGGCAAGTGGTTCGAAGGGGTTGACTTCATACCCCCTAGGGGTATCGTCAGCTGCATCGAGGCCCCGTGTCCGAACCGGAGGCCGTGTTCTCCAGGAGCTGGCCATGCATGCAGGAATCAAGATCTCCGCGTTCGCCGCGGCGCTGGCCGCGACGTTCGGCACCGCGTACGGCGTGGGCAAGGGCATCGACCCGGTCGTCACGGAGAGTGCTCACGCGCGCCATGAAAGTCACGAAGAGTCGCCGGACGCGGGTGGTGGCGGAGGTGAGAGCCACGCACCCGGAGGACTCCAGATCTCCGAAGGCGGCTACACCCTCGACCTGAAGACCCCGAGCGTCACCGCCGGCCGCCGAACCGAGCTGCGGTTCGCCGTACGCGACGCGAGCGGCCGCGCCCTCACCACGTACCGGCGCGAGCACGAGAAGGAACTCCACCTCATCGTCGCCTCACGCGACCTGGTCACCTACCGCCATCTGCACCCCACCCGCGCCGCCGACGGCACCTGGAGCATCCCCGTCGAGCTTCCCCGCGCGGGCGGCTACCGCGTCTTCGCCGACTTCACCCCGGCGAAGAAGGGCGCCGAGAACCTCACCCTCGGCGCGGACCTGGCGGCCTCGGGCGCCTATGCGCCCCAGCGGCTTCCGGCGCCGAGCACGACAGCCGAGACGGACGGCTACGAGGTCGAGCTGACCGGAGGCCTGCGCCCGGGCAGCGCGAGCGAGGTCGAGCTCAAGGTCTCCCGCGAGGGCAGGCCCGTCACCGACCTCCAGCCCTATCTCGGCGCCTACGGCCATCTCGTCGCCCTGCGCTCCGGCGACCTCGCCTACCTCCATGTCCACCCCAACGGCGAACCGGGCGACGGGAAGACCGCGTCCGGCCCGGGCATCTCCTTCACGGCCACGGCGCCCAGCGAAGGCTCGTACCGTCTGTTCCTGGACTTCAAGCACGAGGGACAGGTGCACACGGCGGCGTTCACGGTCAGGGCCGGAGCGCAGGCCGAGTCACCGGACCGGTCACCGGCCGAGCATGCCGACGAAGGCGCCCACGGCCACTGACGCGGATGACTCAGATCCGGCCCAACCGCCGCTGCCTGCGCAGCAGCAGCCCCAGATACAGCCCGCCGACCACCGCCGTCACCACCCCCACCGGCAGCTGGGCCGTCTCGTGGATCCGCTGGGACGCGAAGTCCGCGGCGACCACGAGGAGGGCGCCGGTGCAGGTGGCGGCCAGAAGGTTGGGACCCGGCGCCCGGGTGAGGCGCCGGGCCAGCTGCGGTGCGATGAGGGCCACGAACGGGATCGGGCCGGCCGCGGCGGTCGCCACCGCGCAGGCCGCCGTGCCCAGGACGAGGATCACCAGCCGGGTGCGCTGGACGGGCACCCCGAGGCCGCCCGCCACGTCGTCGCCCATCTCCAGGATCTTCAGCCGGCTCGCGGCGAGCGCGACCAGCGGCAGCACGACGAGCAGTCCGAGGGCGGCCGGCTTGACGTCCTGCCAACCCCGCCCGTTGAGGCTGCCGTTGAGCCACACCATCGCCTGCGCGGCCTGCGTGAAGCGGGCCTTGGCCAGCAGATAGGCGTTGACGCCCTGGAGCAGGGCACTGACCCCGATGCCGACCAGCACGAGGCGGTAGCCGTGGATGCCGTGCCGCCAGGCCAGGACGTACACCAGGACCGCGGTCGCCAGTCCGCCGCCCACCGCGCCGGCCGCGATCTGGCCGCCGGTGCCGCCGGCGAGCAGGACGACCAGCAGCCCGCCGGTGGCCGAGCCGTAGGTGAAGCCGACGATGTCCGGGCTGCCCAGCGGATTGCGGGTCAGGCTCTGGAACAGCGCCCCGCTCAGCCCGAGCGCGGCACCGACGAGGACGCCGGTGAGCAGCCGGGGGAGTCGCAGCTCGTTGACGATGAAGTTCGTCCGCCGGCTGCCGTTGCCGAGGAGGGTGCGCACCACGTCCGCCGGGGAGATCGTGTACTCGCCGGTGCCGAGTGCGAGGACACCGACGCCCGCGGTGGCGGCCAGCACCAGCGCGCAGACCGTCACCACCCGGACGTCCACGCGCAGGGAGAACCGGTGGGACCGGCTGCGGACGACATGGCGGCGCGTGGGGACCGCCTGGGTGGTCATGTGCCCACCACCCGGCGGTGGCGCACGAGCGCGATGAACACCGGCGCGCCGATCACCGCGGTGACCACGCCCGCGTCGAGCTCGTCGGGGCGGACCACGACGCGGCCCAGCACATCGGCGAAGAGCAGCAGGGCCGGTGCGATCAGCATCGACAGCGGCAGCGTCCAGCGCTGGTCCGCCCCGGCGATCATGCGCGCGATGTGCGGCACGGCGAGCCCGACGAAGACCAGCGGCCCGACGGCGGAGGTCGCCGCCCCGCACAGCAGCGTCACCGCGAGCAGCCCGGCGAACCGGGTCCGGTCCACATGGGCGCCCAGGGCGCGGGCGCCGTCGTCGCCGAGGGCGAGCGCGTTGAGCGGCCGGACGAGGCCGAGTGCGAGCAGCAGGCCCACGCCGACGAACGGCGCGATGGTCGTGAGGGTCTCGCCGTCGGCCCGGGCCAGCGAACCCACGCTCCAGAACCGCAGCTGGTCCAGGGCCTGGGCGTCGAGCAGCATCAGGGTCTGGCCGATGCCGGTGAACACGGCGGCGATCACCGCACCCCCGAGTGCCAGCCGCTCGGGGGTGGCACCGGCGCGCCCGCCCGAGGCCAGCGCGTACACCAGCAGCCCCGCCAGCACCGCCCCCGCCATCGCGAACCACACCGAGGCCCACAGACTGGTCAGCCCCAGCACCGTGATGGACACGACCACCCCGGCGGCGGCTCCCGCGTTGATGCCGAGCAGCCCGGGGTCGGCCAGCGGATTGCGGGTCAGCGCCTGGATGAGCGCCCCCGCGACACCGAGCGCGGCGCCGGCGGCGATGCCGGCCAGGGTGCGGGGCACCCGTACGTCCCAGATCACCGAGCTCGCGATGGATCCGTCGTCGCGGAGCAGCGCGTCGACGACCGTGGACAGCGGCAGCGAGCGCGAGCCGACCGCCAGGCTGAGCAGGACGGCCGCGAGCAGCAGGAGCAGGGCGCCGAACACCGCGAGGGTGCGGGTGGAGTTCCGGCGCCGTGGGGACTTCCGTACAAGTGCCGCCGTGGCGGACTCAGTTGCCAACGCTTCCCTCCGCGCGCAGCTGCTCGGCGATGGTGCGGCCGAGCGCCTTCTTGTCGATCTTTCCCACGGAGGTACGGGGGAACGCGTCGGTCAGTTCGACGCGGTCGGGCAACTTGTAGGCCGCGACGCCGCGTTCGGTGAGGAAGGCGGCCAACTCCCGCTGGGTGGGGGCCTGTCCGCGGGGCACGAGATAGGCGCAGGTGCGTTCGCCCATCGTCTCGTCGGGCATGCCGACCACGGCGGCGTCGTGCACGCCCGGGTGGGCGAGGATGTGGTTCTCCAGCTCCTCGGCGGAGATCTTGTCGCCGCCCCGGTTGATCTGGTCCTTGGCCCGGCCCTCGACGACCAGATGGCCGGAGGGCAGGACCCGGACGAGGTCGCCGGTGCGGTAGAAGCCGTCGTCGGTGAAGGACCGGGCGTTGTGCTCGGCGGCCCGGTAGTAGCCGCGCAGCGTGTACGGCCCGCGGGTGAGCAGCTCCCCGGTCTCGCCCGGCGCCACGTCGTGCCCGTCCTCGTCGACCACCCTGATCTCGTCGGCCGGTGACAGCGGCCGTCCCTGTGTGCCGATCACCAGCTCGGCGGGATCGTCCAGGCGGGTGTAGTTGAGCAGCCCCTCGGCCATGCCGAAGACCTGCTGGAGCGTGCAGCCGAGCGCGGGCTCGACCCGGGCCGCCGGCTCGGCGCCCAGCTTGGAGCCGCCGACCTGGAGCAGCGCGAGCGAGGACAGATCGGCGTCCTCCCACTCCACCGCGTCCAGCCACAGCAGGGCGATGGGCGGGACCACGGCCGTGACGGTGACCTTCTCCCGCTCGATCAGCGCGAACGCGTCGTCGGGGCTGGGCGTGGGGGAGAGCACCACGGTGCCGCCGGCCATGAGGGTGCCGAGCAGTCCGGGGCAGGCCAGCGCGAAGTTGTGCGCGGTGGGCAGCACCACCAGATAGACGGTGGACTCGTCGAGGCCGCAGACCTGGGCGCTCGCCCGGACGTTGTACGTGTAGTCGTCGTGGGTGCGCGGGATGAGCTTCGGCTTGCCGGTCGTGCCGCCGGACAGCAGCAGGACCGCCACGTCGGCGGGGTCCGGCTCGGGCAGGGGTACCGGCTCGGCGTCCACGTCGGCGAGCGCGGTGAACTCGGCGGGGTCTCCGGCCACCAGGACGTGTTCGACGCTGGGCACCGACTTGCGCACGGCCCGGGCGAGCGGGCGGTGGTCGAAGCCGTCGAGAGTGTCGGGGATCGCCAGCGCGATCGCGCCCGCCGTCTCGGCGACATGGACGAGCTCGCTCTCCCGGTGCGCGGGGAGCGTCAGCACCGGTACGGCACCGGCCCGCAGCAGCCCGAAGAACAGCACCACGAAGGCGTCCGTGTTGGGGAGTTGGACGACGACCCGGTCACCGGTCCCGATACCGGCGCCGCGCAGCCCCGCCGCCGTGCGGTCGGCGCGCAGATCGAGCTCCGCGTACGTCCAGCGGTTCCCCTCGGCGTCCACGAGCGCGATCCGCTCCGGCGCCTGCCGGGCCTGGTCCCGCAGCAGCCGGTCCAGTGGCCGGCCCGCCCAGTACCCCTCGCTGCGATACCGCGCCGCCAGCGGCTCCGGCCAGCGCACCCAACCGTCGAGCATGCTCAACTCCCGCCTGCCTGTTTAGGAAAGGCTTGCCTAATGCGCGATCAGGGTCAAGCCTGGACGAGGGATCGGGAGGGGCGCACGCGTGGAAGTGGGGCGCTCTGGACGCGCCTCCGATGCGGAGTCTAGGGTTTGACTTGATTAGGTTAGGTTAACCTAAGTCAACGGAGGTGGCTCGTTGCTGCGTTACCGTAGCGCGGAGACCGAACTGCCGGGAGATCCCGTTCTGTTGGCCGCGAGACTGGCCGAGTCGGGGTTGTTCGACCAGTACGTCGTGTACGAGCGGGAGGGCGACTGCTGGTTCGCCGGAGGAGTGCTCGGCGAGATCGTGGTCGACCGGTCCGAGATCCGCGCCAGATGGCTGACCGACGAGACGGTGACCCCGATCGGAGCGCATCCGCTCCGACAGGTACAGGAACAGTTAGCGGCCATGGACGTGGCCGGATGGCACGCCTACGGCTGGATGGCCTTCGAGTTCTCCCACCTTCACACCGACCGCCCGGACCGCGCCGGCGACGACCGACTGCTCCATCTCGTCGTCCCGCACAGCGAGGTGAGGCTGCGTCAGGACGGCGCCCTGGTGCGCAGCACCGACCAGGAGACCCTCGACTCCCTGGTGGCGCTGCTGTCCGGACCCACCGTCCCCCGCACCGCCGAACCCCGGCCCATCGAGGTCTCCGGCACCGGCAGCGGATACCCGGAGATGGTGACGGAGGCACTGGAGGAGATCCGCACCACCGAACTCCAGAAGGTCATCCTCTCCAGAACGCTCACGATCCCCTTCCCGGTCGACTTCGTCGCCACCTACGTCCACGGCCGCACCCACAACACCCCCGCGCGTTCCTATCTGTTGAACCTGGGCGGCCGACGTGTCGTCGGGTTCAGCCCCGAGACCGTCGCCGAGGTCCACGCGGACGGCCAGGTCGTCACCCAGCCCCTCGCCGGCACCCGGGCGCGCGGCCTCGGCGAGCGGGAGGACGAGCGGCTGCGCGCCGAACTCCTCGCCGACCCCAAGGAGATCTCCGAGCACGTGCTCTCCGTCAAGCTGGCCGAGGAGGAGATGGCCACCGTGTGCCGGCCCGGCTCGGTCCTGGTGCGCGACCTGCTGAGCGTGCGCCAGCGCGGCAGCGTCCAGCACCTCGGGTCCAGCGTGCACGGCGAGCTGGCCGAGGACGCGAGCGCCTGGGACGTGCTGCGGGCGGTCTTCCCCGCGGTCACCGCCTCCGGGATCCCCAAGGGTCCGGCGTACGACTGCATCACCCGTCTGGAGCGGGAGCGCCGCGGGATCTACAGTGGCGCGGTGCTGATGGCGGGAAGCGACGGGGACCTGGACGCGGCCCTGGTGCTGCGCAGCCTCTTCGAGGAGGACGGCCGCACCTGGCTGCGGGCCGGCGCCGGAATTCTCTCCGGGTCCACTCCTGAACGGGAGTTGGAGGAGACCTGCGAGAAACTGCGCAGCGTCGCCCCCTACGTCGTCCCCGCGCAACCGGCGCGGGTCGTCGCGCCGTCCCTCCAGGGTTAGGAAACCCGGTGCGTCTCGGAGAAGTCGTCGTCGACGTCACGCCCCTGCGAGCCGGCAGGGACTTCCGGCTGGTGTTCGCCACCCAGGCGATCTCCATGCTCGGCACCCACCTCACCTCGGTGGCGGCGAGCCTGCAGATCTACCACCTGACCGGATCCTCGGTCCAAGTCGGGCTGATGAGCCTGGTGTTGGGACTGTCCCTGCTGGTCGGGCTGGTCGCGGGCGGGGTGCTCGCCGACCGGGTCGACCGGCGCCGGGTCGTGCTCGTCACCCGGGCGATCACCGCGGTGGTGATCGCGGGCCTCGCGGTCAACGCGGCGATGCCCGACCCGCAGGTGTGGTTCGTCTTCGTCGCCGCCGTCCTCGCGGGCGGCACCAGCGGCCTCGGCGGCCCGGCCATGATGGCCGCCACCCCGACCCTGGTCGCCCCCGGCCAGCTCGCGGCGGCGGGCGCGCTGACCACGCTCACCGCCCAGCTCGGCGGCATGGCGGGCCCGTCACTGGCCGGCGTCATCGCGGCAGGCCCGGGCGTCGCGTGGTGCTTCGGCATCGACGCGGCCGTCTACGTCGTAGGCCTGCTGCTCCTCGCTCCGCTGCCGCCGCTGCCGCCCGAGGGATCGGAGGAGGCGCAGCATCCGCTGAAGGCCATGGCGGAGGGCTGGCGCTTCCTGCGCGGCAACCGGGTCGTCACCGGACTGCTGCTCATCGACGTGTGCGCGGTGGTCTTCGCGATGCCGTACGCGCTCTTCCCGGAGATGGGCACCGAGCACTTCGGCGGCGGTGACACCACCGTCGGACTGCTCTACACCGCCCCCGCGGTCGGCTCCTTCTTCGGCGCGCTGACCAGCGGCTGGACCGGGCGTGTGCACCACACCGGACGGGCGCTGATCGGCGCGGTGGCGGTGTGGGGCGTGGGGATCGCCTGCTTCGGTCTGAGCTCGAACCTGTGGCTGGGGCTGACCTTCCTGGCCCTGGCGGGGCTCGGTGACACCGCCTCCGAGATCCTGCGCCGGGCCCTGCTCCAGCACTACACCCCGGACCGCCTTCAGGGCCGCGTCGGCAGCCTGTGGCTCGCGCAGGCCACCGCCGGTCCCTCCGTCGGCAACCTGGAGGCGGGCCTGGTGGCACGGGCGCTCGGGTCCTCGGGCGGTGCCGCGGCGCTCGGCGGGGTCATCTGCCTCGCCGGTGTGGCGACGCTGGCCCTGGCCGTGCCGGACCTGCGCAAGGCGACCCTGCACGGACCGTCGGCGGCGGAGGAGGAGAGGGACAAGGGGGAGAAGGCAGCCGCGGAGGCCGTCCCGAGACCGACCGACAGGCCGTCGTAGGACCACCACAGCCGCAGGAACCGCAGGAGCCGCTGGGAGAGCCATGCCGAGTGCGCAGATCAACGGAGTCCGGCTGCACTACGAGGACAGCGGCCACGGCGAACCGGTCGTCCTGGTGATGGGCCAGGGCGCCACGGGCCGTGGCTGGCACCTCCACCAGGTACCCGCGCTCGTGGCCGCCGGTCACCGGGTCGTCACCTTCGACAACCGGGGCATCCCGCCGAGCGACGAGTGCCCCGGAGGCTTCACGATCGACGACCTGGTCGCCGACACGGCGGGGCTGATCGAACACCTCGGCTTCGCCCCGTGCCGGCTCGTCGGTGTCTCCATGGGCGCGTACGTCGTCCAGGAGTTGATGCTCGCCAGGCCCGAACTCGTGCGCCAGGGCGTCCTGATGGCCACCCGCGGCCGCACCGACGCCCGGCGCACCGCCATGGCCCGGGCCGAACGCGCCCTGTACGACAGCGGAGTCGTCCTGCCCCCGGCCTACGCGGCCTGGGTGCGGGCGCTCCAGAACCTCTCGCCGGCCACCCTCGACGACGAACTCCGGGCCGCGGACTGGCTGGGGATCTTCGAGTTCGCCCCACCGGTCCACGGCCCGGGCGCCCGGGCCCAGTTGGACCTCCAGGTCCCCGACGGACGGCTCGCCGCCTATCGGGCGATCACCGTCCCCTGCCTGGTCGTCGGGTTCGCCGACGACCTGATCCTGCCGCCGCGGCTGGGCCGCGAGGTCGCGGACGCCGTCCCCGGAGCCGTCTACCACGAGATCAAGGACTGCGGCCACTACGGCTATCTGGAGCGGCCGGACGAAGTGAACCGTGTGCTTCTCGACTTCTTCCGCACCTGACGATGTTGATTTAGGTTAGCCTCACCTAAGTATCTACTCTGGGGGTCATGGTGCGACGCACCCTGCTCAACGGAAAGATCCATCGAGCCACCGTCACCCAGGCCGATCTGCACTACGTCGGCTCCCTGACGATCGATCAGAACCTGTTGGACGCCTCCGACATCGTCGAGGGCGAAGCGGTACAGGTCGTCGACATCGACAACGGCGCCCGCATCACCACCTACGCCATCGCGGGCGAACGCGGCAGCGGGGTCATCGGGGTCAACGGCGCCGCCGCCCACCTGATCCACCCCGGCCACCTCGTCATCATCATGTCCTTCGCCGAGCTCGACGAGTCCGAACGGGCCGCCCATCAGCCCCGGGTCGTCCACGTCGACCGGGCCAACCGCATCGTCGCGCTGGGCACCGACCCTGCCGAGCCCGTGCCCGGGGCGAGTGACCAGTACGCCGGATCCGCGCAGGAGAGGAACTGAGCCATGGCCAACCCCTTCGACGACGACAACGGCGTCTTCCGCGTCCTGGTCAACGACGAGGGCCAGTACTCCCTCTGGCCGGACTTCGCCCCCGTCCCCGCCGGCTGGGAGAGCGTGCACGGCCCCGACACCCGGGCCGCCTGCCTGGAGCACATCGAGCGGCACTGGACGGACATGCGCCCGCGCAGCCTGGCCGAGGCCATGCGCGCGGCCGGGTCCTGATGGCGGCCCGCCCGGGCGTCGAGGACGTCCTCCCGCTGTCGCCCATGCAGGAGGGCATGGTCTTCCACGCGCTGTACGACACACACGCCCGGGACGTCTACACCGGCCAGATGGTCATCCGCCTCGAAGGACCCCTGGACCAGGGCCGGTTGCGCACCGCCGCCGAGGCCCTGGTCGCCCGGCACGCCAACCTCCGCGCCGCGTTCCGCACCCAGCGCTCCGGCCGCCCGGTCCAGGTCGTCCGGAGCGCGGTCACCGTCCCGTGGCACGTCGACGACCTGTCCGCCCTGCCGCCCGGGGAGCGTGAGTCGGCCCTCGACCGACTGCTGGAGCGGGACCTGGACGAACCCTTCGACCTGGCCCGCCCGCCCCTGCTCCGGTTCCGCCTGGCCGTCCTCGGCGACCAGGACCACCGCCTGGTCCTCTCCTCCCACCACCTGCTCTGGGACGGCTGGTCCGCCCCCGTGCTCGTGAGGGAGCTCTTCCAGCTCTACACCTCGGCCGGCGACCCCACGGCCCTGCCCCGCGTACGGCCCTACCGCGACTACCTGGCCTGGCTGTCCCGGCAGGACCGCGAGGCCGCGCAGGAGGCATGGCGGGCCGCCCTCCAAGGACTTGACGAACCGTCACTCGTCGCACCGGGCGAACACCCCGTCGAGCAGCCCGAACGGCTCGTCCTGGAGCTCTCCGAGCAGGACACGGAGGCGCTCGCCACCACCGCCCGCACCCACGGACTGACGGTCAGCACCGCCCTCCAGGGCCTGTGGGCGATCCTCCTGGGCAGACTGACCGGCCGCACCGACGTCGTCCTCGGCGCCACCGTCTCCGGCCGCGACGCCGACGTACCCGGCATCGAGTCCATGGTCGGCCTCTTCATCAACACCCTCCCGGTGCGCGTGCGGTTACGACCGGAGGAACCTCTCTCGGACCTCCTCCTCCGTCTCCAGTCCGAGCAGTCCGCCCTCCTGGACCACCGCCACCTCGGCCTCGCCGACATCCAGCGCGCCGCCGGCCACCCGGTGCTCTTCGACACCTTGCTGGTCTTCGAGAACTACCCGATCGACGACGACGGCATCGCCCGCGCCCTCGACGGCCCTCGCATGACGGACGTGTCCGTCCGGGACGCGACCCACTACCCGCTGACCCTCACGGCCCTGCCCGGCACCCGGCTGACGCTGACCTTCAGCCATCAGCCGTCCGCCCTGGATCGCGGCACGGTAGAGGACATCGCGGACCAACTCCGGGAACTGATCACGGCGTTCATCAAGGACCCTGGTTCTCCCGTCGCCCGCCTCGGCCCGCCGCCTCCCGTCGAGAGCCCGGTCGAGCACACCGCCACCACCGTGCGCGCCCTCTTCGCGGAACAGGCCGCCCGCACCCCCGAAGCCCCCGCCGTCCTGCACGGCGACACCGTCATCACCTTCGCCGAACTCGACGCCCGAGCCGACCGGTTGGCCGCCGCCCTCGCCGTCCGCGGCGCGGGGCCCGAGTCCGTGGTGGCCGTCGCCCTGCCGCGCGGCCCCGACCTGGTGACCGCCCTCCTCGCCGTGCTCAAAGCCGGCGCGGCCTGTATGCCGGTCGACCTGGGATACCCGCCCGACCGCATCGCCCTGATGCTCCAAGACGCCGAGCCCCACCTGGTCATCGCCCACAGTCAACTCCCGGGTGTCAGCGAGGAGTTGCTCTGCCCGCCGGACGCCGAGGCCGCCGTGCGAGCACACCCGCCCCTGTCGCCCGACCACCCCGCGTACGTCATCTTCACCTCGGGCTCCACCGGCCGCCCCAAGGGCGTGGTCGGCACCCAACGTGCCCTCGCCAACCGCCTCGCCTGGGGCCGGGAGTTGACGGACGACGGCATCCGCGTCTCCAAGAGCCCGATCAGCTTCATCGACGGCCTCACCGAACTGCTCGGCGCGCTGGTCGCGGGCGACCCCGTGGCACTCGCCGACGACGAGGCAACCGGCGACCCCACCGCACTCGCCGCACTGGCCGACCGCCACCGGGCCACCCTCCTGACCGCCGTCCCCAGCCTCTACACCACCCTGGTGGAATCCGCCCCGCCCGGCGCCTTCGCCTCCGTGCGCACCTGGGTGTCCAGCGGCGAACCCCTCACCGGCGAACTCGCCCGGACCATCACCGAACGCTGGCCGCGGGCCCGGCTGGTGAACCTCTACGGCTGCTCCGAGGCGGCCGGCGACAGCCTGATCCACGTCCACGACGGCGGTGACGGGCCGGTCCCGCTCGGACAGCCCATCGCCCACACCCGCGTCCACGTCCTGGACCCGTTCCTGCGCCCCTCGCCGACTGGGGCCACCGGCGAGCTGTACCTCGCCGGGGACGGACTGGCCCGCGGCTATCTGAACCAACCCGGCCGCACCGCCGAGCGATTCGTCGCCAACCCCTTCGGCCCGCCCGGCAGTCGCCTCTACCGCACCGGCGACCTGGCCAGAGTGAGGGCAGACGGCACGGTGGAGTTCCTCGGCCGGGCCGACAACCAGGTCAAGATCAGGGGCTTCCGGGTGGAGCCGGGAGAGATCGAGGCGGCGGCCCGCGCCCTGCCGGGAGTGAGCCGTGCCGCGGTGGTGGCCCGACAGGACGGTCCGGCACCGCTCAGGCTGGTCGCGTACGTGGTACCGGAACCCGGCGCCACCCCCGACCCCGTCGCCCTCCGACGAGCCCTCACCGAACGCCTCCCCGGTCATCTCGTCCCGTCCGCCGTGGTCGTCCTGGACGCCCTGCCGCTCACCCCCAGCGGCAAACTCGACCGCCGCGCCCTGCCCGCCCCCGACTTCGCCGACGCGAGCACCTACGAACCGCCGCGCACCGAACCGGAGAAGGTGCTGTGCGGACTGTTCGCCGAGGTGCTCGGGCTCGAACGGGCCGGTGTGCACGACGACTTCTTCGAACTCGGCGGCGACAGCATCGTCTCCGTACGACTCGCCGACCGGTCCCGCAGAGCCGGGCTCCCGCTCTCCCCACGGGACGTGTTCACCCACCGCACCCCGGCCGGCCTGGCGGCGGCACTGCCCGAATCCGGCGCCGGGTCCGAGGAGTTCACCGCGACCACCGCACCGCTGGTGTCGCTCAGCCAGTCGCAGCTCGACAACGTCAAGGCGAGGTGGAGAACCCGATGAGCGACGACGGTTCCCTGGTCGAGGACGTCCTGCCGCTGTCCCCGCTGCAACAGGGCCTGCTCTTCCACTCCCTGTTCGACGAGGGCGCCCAGGACATCTACACCATGCGGTCCCTGGTGGAGATCGAGGGACCGCTGCGTCCCGACCTGCTGCGCACGGCCGCCGAGGAACTCTTCGCCCGCCACGCCAACCTGCGCAGCGCCTTCCTCCACGAGGACCTGGACGACCCCGTCCAGGTGGTCCTCAAGCAGGTCACCGTCGACTGGACCGAGGCCGACGCGGCCCAGGAAGCCGCGCTGGTCGCCGGCGCCACGGCCCGCTTCGACCTGACCGACCCCCCACTGCTCCGGCTCACCCTCGTCGACCGGGGCGACAACCGCTGGCTGCTCATCCTCACCAACCACCATCTGCTCCTCGACGGCTGGTCCGTGCCCCTTCTCGTACGCGAGCTGCTCCAGCTGTACGCCGCCCAGCTCGCCCCCGACCGGGCCGCGCCCCTGCCGGCCGTACGCCCCTACCGGGACTTCCTCGCCTGGCTGGCGTCACGTGACCGGGAGACCTCGGGTCAGGCCTGGCGACAGGCGCTCGCCGGGGCCACCCCGACGCTCCTGGCGCCCACGGCCCCCGGACCGGTCCCGGTGCAGCCCGAGCTGCACACCCTTCAACTACCCGCGTCAGTAAAAGAGGTGGCGCGCTCGCACGGGGTCACGGTCAACACCGTCATTCAGGGTCTGTGGGCGCTGCTCCTCGCGCGGCTGACCGGCCGGGAGGACGTGGTCTTCGGCGCGACCGTGGCCGGGCGGCCCGCCGAACTCGCCGGTGCGGACGCCATGATCGGGCTGTTCATCAACACCGTGCCGGTGCGGGTGACCGTCCCGCCGGGCGAGCACGCCGGTGCCTTTCTGCGGCGACTCCAGGACGAACAGGCCTGGCTGATGGACCATCAGCATCTGGGCCTCACCGTGATCCAGCGGCTGGCCGGGTCCGGCGACCTCTTCGACACCCTGCTCGTCTTCGAGAACTACCCCATCGACCGAGGCGCGGTCGCGGAGGCCGAGGCGCTCGCCGGACTGCGGATCCTCGATGTGAAGGGCTCCGGCGCCACCCACTATCCGCTGACGCTGGCCGTCCTCGACGAACACCACCTCGAAGTGATCTTCGAGTTCCGTCCCGACGCGTACGACCGGGCCACGGTCGAGACCCTGGCAGGACGGTTCGAACGGCTCGTCCACGCGGTCGTGGCGACGCCCGACACCCCGCTGGCGGCTCTGGACGTCCTCGTGCCCGAGGAGCGGGCCGCGCTGCTCGCGGGGGGTGTGGGGGAGCGGCCGCCGTCCGCGCAGACCACCATGCCCGCGGTGTTCGAGCGGCAGGCGGCCCTGACTCCGGACGCGATCGCGGTCGTGGGAGCCGGCCGGCGGCTGACCTTCGCCGAGCTGAACACACGGGCCAACCGACTGGCCCGGCTGCTGGTGGAGTGGGGCGCAGGTCCCGAGCGGATCGTGGCGTTCGCGCTGCCGCCGACCCCGGACACCATGGTCGCGATCCTCGCGATCCAGAAGGCGGGCGCCGCCTATCTGCCGCTGGACCCGGCCTGGCCGCGGGAGCGGATCGCCGGGATGCTCGCCGACGCGCGGCCCGTGGCGCTGCTGGCCACGGCGGAGACGGCCACGGCGGAGACGGCCCTCGACTCGGCGGTCCTGCTGGACGATCCGGCCACCCGGCGGCGGCTGGCGGAGACGGACGGCTCGGACCTCACCGACGAGGACCGCCCGGCGCCCCTGCTCCCCGAGCATCCCGCCTACGTCATCTACACCTCCGGCTCCACCGGGCGCCCCAAGGCCGTCGTGGTGCCGCAGCGGGCCATCGCCAACCTCTTCGCCGCCCACCACGCCGCCCTGCACACACCGGCCTCCGAGGCGGTCGGCGGGCGGCCGCTGCGGGTGGGGCACGCCTGGCCGACCGCGTTCGACGCCTCGTGGCAGCCGATGCTGTGGATGTTCGCCGGGCACGAACTCCACTTCGTGCCCGAGGAGGTGCGCCGCGACCAGGACGCCCTGCGCGGCTTCCTCACCGAGCACGGCATCGAGTTCATCGAGCTGTCACCGTCCCTGCTGGGCGAACTGGTCGCCCAAGGCGGGGACTGGCAGGGACAGTTGAAGGTCCTGGGCGTGGGCGGCGAGGCCGTGCCGCCGGACCTGTGGCGGATCCTGCGGGAGACGGACGGGCTGGCCGCGCACAACCTGTACGGACCCACCGAGTGCACGGTCGACTCCGCCGACTGCGACCTCGCGCTGAGCGAGCGGCCTGCCATCGGCCGACCGGTCGCGGGCGGCACGCTGTACATCCTGGACGGACACCTCAGCCCCGTACCCGTCGGCGTCGACGGCGAGCTGTACGTCGCGGGCGCCGGGCTCGCCCGCGGCTACCTCGGACAGGCGGGCGCCACCGCGAGCCGCTTCGTCGCCGACCCCTTCGACGACCGGCCCGGTGCCCGCATGTACCGCACCGGGGACATCGCCCGCTGGACCGAGGACGGCCTGGTGGAGTGCCTCGGCCGGATCGACGACCAGGTCAAGATCAGGGGCTATCGCATCGAGCCCGGCGAGATCGAGGCGGTCCTGCTGGAGCACGAGCGCGTCGAGCGCGCCGCGGTCGTCGTACGGGAGGACACTCCCGGGGTGCGGCGCCTGGTCGCCTACGTGGTGACGAAGGCCGAGGTCACGCAGGACGTGCTGCGCCGGCACGCGGCCGCCGCCCTGCCCGACTACATGGTGCCCTCCGCCTTCGTCCCGGTCGACGGCTTCCCGCTCACCCTCAACGGCAAGCTGGACACCGCCGCCCTGCCCGCCCCGTCCCGCTCCGCCGGACCGGCCGCCGAGCCACCGCGGAACGCGGCCGAACAGCGCCTCGCCACCCTGTTCGCCGGTGTCCTCGGCCTGGACTCGATCGGGGTGCACGACAGCTTCTTCGCGCTCGGCGGCGACAGCATCGTGTCGATGCGGCTCGTCAGCCAGGCACGCGCCGCCGGGCTGGCCATCTCGCCCCGGGACATCTTCGAGGCGCCCACCGTCGCCGAACTCGCCGAGCGCACCGGCACCGCGGCCGAGCCCGGGGAGAGCGACCCCGAGGCAGGCACCGGCGACATCCCGCTCACCCCGATGCTGACCTGGCTCACCGAGCAGGGCGGCCCGTTCCGCCGGGTCAGCCAGGCACGCTTCCTGCGGACGCCCGTGGGAACGGACCTCGACCGCCTGCACCGGACCGTCCAGGCCGTCCTGGACCGGCACGACCTGCTGCGCGCCACGTTCACACAGACCGACGCCGGAGCGTGGCGGCTGCACACGGCACCGGCGGGTGCGGTCCGTGCGGAGGAGTGCGTACGACGACGGGAGTACGCCGAACAGCCGGACGTGCCCGGCGCCTTCGACGAGCTGGTGGCCGAACTCGACCCGGCGACCGGGGCGGTGGCACGGTTCCTGTGGTTCGACGCCGGGCCCGATCGTGAGGGACGGCTGCTCGTCGTCCTGCATCACCTGGTGACGGACGGGGCTTCGTGGGGCGTGCTCGTGGCCGACCTCGCGGCGGCCTGGGAGGGCAGGGAACTCTCGCCCCGCGGCACCTCCTTCAGGGGATGGGCGACGGCGCTGCACGAGGAGGCCCTGCGGCGCACGGACGAACTCGCCCTGTGGAAGACCGTCCTGGACCGACCCGAACCACCCCTGGGCGCCGCCCCGTTGGACCCCGCCCTGGACACCCGCGCCACGATCCGCCGCCACTGGACGGACCATCCCGCGCCGACGACCGCCGTGCAGGACGTCCTGCTGGCGGCCCTCGCCCACGCGGTCCCCGCCTGGCGCCGGGAAGCCGCCCGCCCCACGGAGGACGACAGCGTGCTGATCGCCCTGGAGGGCCACGGCCGCGAGGAACAACTCCTGCCCGGCGCGGACCTGTCCAGCACCCTCGGCTGGTTCACCACCGTCTACCCCGTACGGCTGGAACCCGGCCGACGACCGTCCGCACTGCCCGACAAGGGCATCGGATACGGGCTGCTCCGCCACCTCAACCCGGCGACCGCCACGGAACTGGCCGAACTGCCGCAGCCGCAGATCCATTTCAGCTACCTCGGCCGCATGACCCTGGGCGAGCGGCAGGACAGCGCCCTGTTCACCGGCGCCCCCGAGACCGGAGCCATCGGCAGCGCGGCCGACCCCTCGCTGCCGACTCCCTACCCCCTGGCCGTGGACGCGGTGATCACGGACGGGGTCCTCACGATGTGCTGGCTGTGGCCCGAACGGCTCTTCACCGAGGCGGAGATCGGCCGACTGGCCGAGCTGTGGGGCACCTCCCTCGACCTGCTCCTGAAGGGCGGACACCAGTGACCGAGACCGACCTGGCGGCCCGCAAGCGCGAACTGCTGCGCCGCCGCCTGGAGAACGCGGGCCTCGCCGACACGGCCGACCGTTCCGAGCGGATCCCGCGCCGGCCCGCGGACGCGGGGCGCCTGCCGCTGTCGTACGCCCAGTCCCGGATGTGGCTGCTCCAGCAGCTCGACCCGGCGAGCCCCGCCTACAACGTCTGCCTCGCCATCCGTCTGCGCGGCCCGCTGGACCCGGCCCGGCTGCACACCGCCCTCCAGGGACTGGTCACCCGGCACGAGATCCTGCGCACCCGCTACCCGGTGGGCGAGGACGGCACCCCGGAACAGGTCGTCGACGCGGTCGCGGAGGTCCGGTTCAGCACCGCCGAACTGCCGCTGGAGGGCGCCGCCGAACTGGCCCGCACCGAGTCGGCGACCCCGTTCGACCTGGCCGCCGACCACCCCCTGAGGGCGGTACTGATCCGGCATGCGGAACACGACCACACCCTTGTCCTGACGGTCCATCACATCGCCTGGGACGGAGGAACGTTCAACGCCCTCTCCCGCGATCTGAGCACTCTCTACCAGGCCCCGGACGCCGTCGAACCGCTGCCCGCCCAGTATGCCGACTACGCCGTCTGGCAACGCGACACCTGGACCGACGAACGGCTCGACGAGCACCTCCGGCACTGGCGCACGGCCCTGACCCCACCACCCCGGCCGCTCGCCCTGCCCGTCGACGCGTCCCGCACCGCCCACCCCACCGCACAGGGCGACCGCCGCTTCCACACCTTCGCTCCGGAAGTCACCGAGCACCTCACGGAGTTCGCCAAGAAGTCGGGCGCCACGCCCTTCATGGTGCTGCTCGCGGGCCTGGCCACCCTGCTGCACCGCACCACCGGCGCCACCGACATCCCCATCGGCTCGGCCGTCATGAACCGCGACCTGCCGGGCCTGGAGAAGCTGATCGGCAACTTCGGCAACACCCTGGCCCTGCGCGCCGACCTCGACGGCGACCCCGACTTCGCCGAACTCGTCGAGCGAGTACGCCGGTTGTGCACCGAGGGCTACGCCCACCAGGACATGCCCTTCGACCGGCTCGTGGAGCGGCTGCGCCCCGAACGGCACCCGGGGCGTGCCGTGTACTTCGACGTCATGCTGCTCTTCCTCACCCAGGGACTGGAGGGGCCACGGCTTCCCGGAGTGACGGCCACCTGGGAGACGGTCCACAACGACACCACCCAGTTCGACCTCTCCCTGGAGGCCTTCCTCACCGAGGGGCGGCTGCGGATCGAAGCCACCTACCGCAGGGGCCTGTTCACGCCGGAGACCGTCGACCGGCTCCTGCGCCAACTGGAGACGCTCCTCGCGACGGCCCTGCACGATCCCGAACTCGCGGTGTCCCGGCTCCCGTTGATGTCCGCCCCGGAGGAGCGCCGGGTCCTGGAGGGCTGGAACTCCACGGCCCACCCCGTACCCGACACGACCCTCACGGATCTCCTCGCCGAGCCAGCGGCACGCACCCCGGACGCTCCCGCGCTCATCGCCGACGACACGCTCGACTACGCCGCCCTGCACGCCCGCGCCAACCGCCTCGCCCGCCTGCTGATCTCCCGCGGAGTCGGCCCCGAACGCCTCGTGGGCGTCGCCCTGGACCGCGGACCCGACCTGGTGGTGGCGCTGCTCGCGGTGCTCAAGGCAGGCGGCGCCTACCTCCCGCTGGACACCGGATACCCGGCGGAGCGGCTGGCGTACATGGTCGAGGACTCCAGGCCGACGCTGGTCCTGGCGGGCACCGAGGTCGGCCACGGGGCACCCGTCCTGGTGCCGGCCGAGGCGGAGTACGCCCACCTGGACCCGACCGAAGTCACCGACGCCGACCGCCTCCGGCCCCTGCGCCCCGAGCACCCGGCCTACGTCATCTACACCTCCGGCTCCACCGGCCGCCCCAAGGGAGCCGTCGTACCGCACGCCGGGATCGTCAACCGGCTGCTGTGGATGCAGTCGACGTACGAACTCGGCCCCGAGGAACGTGTGTTGCAGAAGACGCCGGCCAGCTTCGACGTCTCCGTCTGGGAGTTCTTCTGGCCGCTGATCACCGGCGCGGGCCTGGTGCTCGCCCGCCCCGGCGGCCACCGCGACCCCGGCTACCTGGCCGAGCTGATCCGCGAACAGCGGGTGACCACGGCCCACTTCGTCCCCTCCATGCTGCGGGTCTTCCTCGACGACCCCGCCGCCGTCGATGTGCGCGGCGTGCTGCGCCGGGTGGTGTGCAGCGGCGAGGCACTGCCCACCGAACTCGCCGAGCGCTTCACCCGCCTGCTCGACGGCACGGAGTTGCACAATCTCTACGGCCCCACCGAGGCCGCGGTCGACGTCACCGCCTGGTCGTGCGCCGACGGCAGCCGGTCCGCCGCCGGTTCCGTACCGATCGGCCGACCGGTGTGGAACACCCGCACCCTCGTCCTGGACCCGACCCTGCGCCCGGTACCGCCGGGCGTCCCCGGCGAGCTCTACCTGGGCGGAACGCAACTGGCCCGCGGCTATCTGGGCCGCCCCGCCCTCACCGCGGGCCGGTTCGTCGCCGACCCCTACGGTCCGCCGGGCGCCCGCCTCTACCGCACCGGCGACCTCGTGCGCTGGACCGCACAGGGCACGCTCGAATTCCTGGGCCGCTCCGACGACCAGGTGAAGATCCGCGGCTTCCGGGTCGAGCCGGGCGAGACGGAGGCGGCCGTGGCCGCGCTGCCCGGGGTGTCACAGGCGGCCGTGACGGTACGCGGAGCGGACGAGCCGCGGCTGGTGGCGTACGCCGTCCCGCAGCCCGGCGCCCACCTCGAACCGCTCCGGATCAGGCAGGACCTCAGGACCACCCTGCCGGACCACCTCCTGCCCACGGCGGTTGTGATCCTCGACGAACTGCCCCTCACCCCCAACGGAAAACTGGACCGCGCCGCCCTGCCCGCCCCCGACCTCACGCACCTCACCACGGCCACCGCACCCCGCACCGACGCCGAGACGGCCCTCAGCCGGCTCTTCGCCGAGCTGCTCGGACTGCCCGCCGTCGGCATCCACGACGTGTTCTTCGCCCTCGGCGGCCACTCCCTGCTCGCCACCCGGATGATCGCCCGGGTCCGGGCCGAGCTGGGCATCGCGCTCCCGCTGCGCGCCGTCTTCGACACCCCGACCGTGGCCGCGCTCGCCCCGCTGCTGGAGTCCCCGGCCGAACAGCGCCCGGCACTGCGGCCCGCGCGGCGGCCGGACTCCGTCCCGCTGTCCTCGGCCCAGGCCAGGCTGTGGTTCCTGCACCGGCTGGAAGGACCGAGCCCCACCTACAACATCCACACCGCCGTACGCCTCACCGGACCGCTCGACCCGGGCGCGCTCCGGCAGGCGCTCCAGGACGTCGTGGGCCGGCATGAGGCACTGCGCACGGTGTTCCCGGACGAGGACGGTGTGCCCCGGCAGGAGGTCGTGGCGGACGCCGTCGTCCCCTTCGACGTGGTGCCCACCGAGCCGGACGCCCTCGACGCGCTGCTGAGCGAAGCCGCGGCGCACTCCTTCGCGCTGGACGCCGAGATCCCCGTACGCGCCACGCTGTACGCCCTCGCCCCCGACCAGCACGTCCTGTTCCTCCTGGTCCACCACATCGCCACGGACGGCTGGTCCGCGGACCCCCTCCTGGCGGACCTGGAGACGGCCTACGCGGCGCGGCTGCGAGGCGGGCCGCCCGAGTGGCCGCCGCTGCCCGTGCAGTACGCGGACTACACGCTCTGGCAGCGGGAACTGCCCGACATCGAGGGGCAACTGGGCTACTGGAGCGGCCACTTGGCCGGTCTCCCCGAGGAACTCCAGCTCCCCGTGGACCGACCGCGTCCCGCCGTCCACTCCTACGCCGCCGGAGCGGCGGACTTCACCGTCGACGCCGACACCCACCGCGCCCTCCGCGACCTCGCCACGGAGGCCGGCGGCACCGTCTTCATGGCCCTCCAGGCCGCCCTCGCCGTCCTGCTCAGCCGCCTCGGCGCAGGCAACGACATCCCCCTCGGCACGCCGGTCGCCGGGCGTGGCGACGCCGCCCTCGACGACCTCGTCGGCCTCTTCGTCAACACCCTGGTGCTGCGCACCGACGTCTCCGGCGACCCGACGTACCGCACCCTCCTCGCCCGCGTCCGCGAGGCCGACGTCGACGCCTACGCCCACCAGGACCTGTCGTTCGAGCGGCTCGTGGACGCGCTCGCCCCGACCCGTTCGATGGGCCGCCACCCGCTCTTCCAGGTGATGCTCGCCCACCAGCAAGCCCCGTACCAGGAACGGGACTTCGCCGGGCTCACGCTCTACGAGCTGCGCGTCGACCACTACACCGCCAAGACCGATCTGGCCTTCCACCTCTTCGAGCGACCCGACGGCGGCGGGCTCACCGGCTCCCTCGTCTTCAGCCGGGACCTGTATGACGCCGGGACCGCACAGGACATGGTCGAGCGGTACGTCCGGCTGCTCGCCGAACTCGTCGCGGAGCCGGACCGTCCCGTGGCCGCCGCCGACATCCTCACCCCACGCGAGCGGTCGCAGTTGCTGGGGGAGTGGAACGACACCGCGCACCCCATGCCGTCCACCACCCTCACCGCACTGGTCGAGGAACAGGCGGCACGGACCCCGAAACTGACGGCCGTGGAGTACGGCATCCCCGGCGGCACGGCACTGACCTACGGCGAGCTCAACGCCCGCGCCAACACCCTGGCCCGGCAGCTGACTTCACTCGGAGTGGGGCCTGAGCACCGTGTCGGCATCCACCTCGAACGCTCCGTCGAGATGGTCGTGGGCCTGCTCGCCGTCCTCAAGGCGGGCGGGGCGTTCGTCCCGCTCGAGCCGTCCTGGCCCGCCCGGCGTATCGCCGAGGTGTGCGAGAACGCCGGGCTGACCGCGGTGCTCGGAACGGCCGTCCCCGGCGGCCCGCCCGCCCTCGCCGTCGACCTGCGGGACCCGGTGACGGACACCGACAACCCCCGCGTCCCCGTGGACCCCGAGGGCCTCGCCTACGTCATCTACACCTCCGGCTCGACCGGCGTCCCCAAGGGCGCGATGATCCGGCACCGGGCCATCGCGCACCGGCTGCTGTGGCAGCGCGGCCTGCTGGGCTTCGGGACGGACGACGCGGCCCTGTTCAAGGCCCCGCTCGGCTTCGACATCTCCATCAACGAGATCTTCCTGCCGCTGGTGAACGGCGGCCGCGTGGTGATCGCCGAGCCCGGCGGTGAACGGGACGTCGACTATCTGCTGGACACCGTCGAGCGCCACCGGGTGACCTTCACCTACCTGGTCTCCTCGATGCTCGACCTGCTCCTCGAACTCGACGGCTTCGCCCGGCGGGCGCGGTCGCTGAGGCACGTGTGGTGCGGCGGCGAGGTGCTCACCCCCGAGCTGTTCGCCCGCTTCCGGACCGCCAGCGGGGCGGTCATGTACCACGGGTACGGCCCCGCCGAGGCCACCATCGGCGTCAGCCACGTCGTCTACCGCACCGGCGCCATCCGCAGCGCCGTCTCCATCGGCCGCCCCAACGGCAACACCCGCCTCTACGTCCTCGACGACCGCCTCCAGCCCACCCCGGTCGGCGTGCCCGGAGAGCTGTACGCGGGCGGCGTCTACCTCGGCCGAGGCTATGTCAACGACCCCCGCCGCACCGCCGACCACTGGATCGCCGACCCCTTCGGCCCACCCGGCGAACGCCTCTACCGCACCGGCGACCTCGTGCGCTGGCAGCGCGACGGCACCCTGGAGTTCCTCGGCCGCGCCGACAACCAGGTCAAGATCCGTGGTATGCGCGTGGAGCTGGAGGAGATCGAGGCGATCCTCGAACAGCACCCGGGCGTGCGGCGCGGAGTGGTGGTGATCCGCGAGGACACCCCGGGCGTCAAGCGCCTGGCCGGGTACTGCCTGGCCGCGGGCGACCTCACGGACCTGTCCGGTTGGCTCCACGAACGCCTCCCCGAGCACATGGTCCCGGCCACCCTCACCGTCCTGGACGCCTTCCCGCTGCTGCCCTCCGGCAAGGTCGACCGCGCCTCGCTGCCCGTGCCCGAGACCACGAGCAGCGCCGCCGCGGCCCGGGAGCCCGCCGACGAACGCGAGCGGCGGCTGTGCGAGCTGTTCGCGTCCCTCCTTGGCCTGCAACAGGTCGGCGCCGACGACAACTTCTTCGCGCTCGGCGGCGACAGCATCGTCTCCATCCGTCTGGTCACCCTGGCCCGCAAGGCCGGCCTCGCCATCAGCCCCCGCCAGGTCTTCCAGACCCCCACCCCGGCGGGCCTGGCAGCGGCGGCCGCCGCCGAACGTGTCGAGACGGGCCTCGTCGACGAGCCGGTCGGCGAGGTGGAGCTGACGCCGATCATGCGGTGGACGGAGGGGTCCTACGACGGTCTCGCCCAGGCCGTGCTGCTGGTGACGCCGCCGGATCTCACGTACGAGACCCTGAGCGCCGTACTGCAAAGGGTGCTGGACCGCCACGACATACTGCGCGCCCGGCTCGCCACCCGGTTGGTGGTGCCCCCCGAGGGCACCCTGCGGGCGGCGGACCTGCTCAGCCAGGTGCGGGGCGCGGAGGTCCACGAGCAGCTGGCGGCCGCCGTGGCCCGACTCGACCCGGCGTCCGGGCGCATGCTCCAGGCCGTCTGGTTCGCCGACTCCGCGCGCCTGCTCCTCGTAGCGCATCACCTGGTTGTGGACGGGGTGTCCTGGCGGATCATCACCTCCGATCTGGCGGAGGCCTGGCAGTCCGGCGAGGCCCTCCCGCGCACCGGGACGTCCTTCCGGACCTGGAGCAGGCTGCTGGGCGAGGAGGCCGGCAAGAGGGTAGGTGAACTCCCGTGGTGGACCGCGGTGTTGGAGAGCGGGCGGCCGCTCGTCGAGCGCGCCCCCGACCCCGGGGACACGCTGCGGGAGCGGACCTTCGTGCTGCCGCCCGGGATCACCGGCCCGCTGCTGACCTCCGTGCCCTCCGCCTACCACGCCGCCGTGCCGGACGTCCTGCTGACCGCCCTCGCGGTGGCGGCCGCCACCTGGCGGGAGGAGCGCGGCGACCCGACGGGACGCCCGCTGCTCGTCGGCATCGAGGGCCACGGCCGCGAGGAGGGCATCGCCGAGGGCGTGGACCTGTCGGCCACGGTCGGCTGGTTCACCACCTTCCACCCGGTCGGCATCGACCCCGGCCCCCTGGACCTCGGTGAGGCGCTCGACGGCGGCCCCGCGGCCGGCACGGCACTCAAGCGCGTCAAGGAGCAGCTGCGTGCCGTACCGGACGGCGGTCTGGGCTACGGCCTGCTGCGCCACCTCAACCCCGACACCTCGGCCGGCCTGGAGAAGCTCCCGCAGCCGCAGATCGCCTTCAACTACCTCGGCCGGTTCACCGCGTCGGCCTCCGCCGACGACCCCTGGGACCTGGCGCCCGAAGCCCCGATGCTGCCCCTCGCGGGACCCACCCGCTTCGGGCTGGAGATCAACGCCGTCGCCGTCGAGGCAGACGACGGCCTGCGCCTGCACATCTCGGCCGCCTGGCCCGACTCGTTCCTGACCACGGCCGAGGCGACCGACCTGCTCGCCCTGTGGGAACGGGCCCTGCACGGACTCGTACGCCATGTCGGGCAATCTCCGGCGGGCGGCCTGACGCCGTCCGACCTCCCGCTGGTGGAGCTGACCCAAGAGGACATCGACGACTTCGAGAACGACGACTTCTGAACCAGCGGAGGAACCCGGTGACGCAGCACCCCCCGACCGCGGACGAGCTGCTCCGTTCGGTCACCGACACATTCGGCGCGGACACCCCGCCGAGCGACGAGGACAGCCTCATCACCTGGGGCCTGGACTCCATCACCCTGATGAAGATCGCGAGCGGCTGGCGCCGGCAGGGCGTCCGCGTCACCTTCGCGGAACTGGCCAAGGAGCCCACGCTGAGGGCGTGGCGCGCGCTGTTGGCGGCTCACACCGGCGTGGCTCCCGAGCCCGCTCCCGTCGCTGTCCCGGTCGCTGACCCCGGGGAACCGTTCCCCCTGGCCGTCATGCAGCACGCCTACTGGATCGGCCGCGGCGAGGACACCACCCTCGGTTCCGTCGCCGCGCATCTCTACGTCGAGTTCGACGGCGCCGACGTGGATCCGGAACGGCTCGACACCGCCGTACGAGCCCTCGTGGAGCGGCACGGGATGCTCCGCGCCCGTTTCACCGACGACGGCCGTCAAGAGATCCTTCCCGCGCTCACCCGCCCCGTGACCGCGGTCAACGACCTGCGGGCACTCGACGCCGGCACACTCGCGGCCGAACTGGAGGACCTCCGGCACTCCTCCTCGCACGCCCGGCTCGACGTCGCGGCCGGCGAGGTCTTCTCCGTGCAGCTCTCCCTGCTGCCCGACGGCCGCAGCCGGCTCCACGTCGACGTCGACATGCTCGCCGCGGACGCCCTCAGCTACCGCGTCCTGCTCTCCGACCTCGCCCACCTCTACGAGCACCCGGCGACGCTGCTGCCGACGATCCGCACCAGCTACCCGGAGTACCTCGCCGAACGCGCCACCGTACGGCGGCTCAGCCACGAGGACTCGCGGAAATGGTGGCAGGAGCGCATCCCCGAACTGCCCAGCGCACCCGAACTCCCGCTCGTACCGGAGGCGGAGCGCGCCGACCCCACCCGGGTCACGCGCCGCCACCACTGGCTGCGGGCGGAGGAGAAGCAGCGCCTGACCGCCCGGGCGCACCGGCACGGGCTGACCCCGGCGATGGCGGTGGCGGCCGCCTTTTCGGAGGTGCTGGCCGCCTTCAGCGGCCAGGCGCGCTTCCTCCTCAACGTCCCCATGTTCGACCGCCGCGGCTCCCACCCCGATGTCGACCTGCTCGTCGGCGACTTCACCAGCTCGGTCCTCCTCGACGTGGACCTGGCCGGACAGGACTCCTTCACCGAGCACGCCCGGCGCCTCCAGGACCGTATGCACACCGACGCCGCCCACGCCGACTACTCCGGTGTGGAGGTCCTGCGCGACCTGTCCCGGCACCGGGGCGAACAGGTTCTGGCTCCGGTCGTGTTCACCAGTGCGCTGAACCTGGGGGAGCTGTTCGACGCGGGCGTACGGCAGTCCTTCGGGGAGCCGGTCTGGATCATCTCCCAGGGCCCGCAGGTGGTCCTGGACTGCCAGGTGACCGAGGTCGACGGCGGGCTCCTGGTCAACTGGGACGTCCGCGAGGACGCCTTCCCCGAGGGTCTGGTCGACGCCATGTCCGCCGCCTTCCACGGGCTGGTGAGCAGGCTCGGCACCGAGGACGCGGTCTGGGAGCGGCCGGTGCCCGCGCTGCTGTCGGACGAGCAGAAGGCGGTGCGTGCGGCGGTCAACACCACCGAGGGGCCGCGCAGTCACCGGCTGCTGCACCAGGGGTTCTTCGAGCGGGCGGCCGAGCGGCCGGACGCGCCGGCGCTGCTCTGGGCCTCCGAAGGGGCCTTGTCCTACGGCGAGTTGGCGGACCGGGCGCTGAGGGTCGCGGCCGACCTGGTGGAGCGGGGTGTGCGGCCGGGGGACACGGTCGCGGTCAGCCTGCCCAAGGGACCCGACCAGATCACCGCCGTCCTCGGCGTGCTCGCCGCGGGCGCCGCCTACGTGCCCGTCGGCGTGGAGCAACCGCCCGCTCGCCGGGAGCGTATTCGGGCCACCGCGGGATTCCGGGTGGTCCTGGACTCGGTGTCGCTGAGCCACGCTCCCCTCGCCGAACCGGTGGGCGTGGACGAGGAGCGGCCCGCCTATGTGCTGTTCACCTCCGGCTCGACCGGTGAGCCCAAGGGGGTCGAGGTACCGCACCGGGCGGCCGTGAACACCGTCGACGACCTCAACGAGCGCTATGGCGTGGGCCCTTCGGACCGCTGCCTCGCCCTCTCGGCCCTCGACTTCGACCTCTCCGTCTACGACACGTTCGGGCTGCTGGGCGCGGGCGGCGCCCTGGTCCTCGTGGACGACGCCGACCGGCGCGAGGCCGGTCAGTGGGCGGAGCTGGTGCGTACCCACGGGGTGACCCTGCTGAACTGCGTGCCGCCCCTGCTCGACATGCTGCTCCTCGCGCCGGGCGAACTCGGCACGCTGCGAGCGGTGTTGCTCGGCGGCGACTGGGTAGGCACCGATCTGCCGGGGCGGCTCGCCGCACGGGCGCCGGGGTGCCGGTTCACCGGTCTGGGCGGGACGACGGAGACCGCGATCCACTCCACGGTCTGCGAGGTGACGGGCGATCAGGTGCCCGCCGGGTGGAAGGCGGTGCCGTACGGCGCTCCGCTGCGCAACGTGCGGTGCCGGGTCGTCGACGGCCGGGGCCGGGACTGCCCCGACTGGGTGCCGGGGGAGCTGTGGATCGGCGGGGACGGGGTGGCGCTCGGCTACCGGGCCGATCCGGTGCGCACGGCCGAGAAGTTCACCGAGGCGGACGGGGTGCGCTGGTACCGCACCGGTGACCTCGCCCGCTACTGGCCCGACGGCACCCTGGAGTTCCTCGGCCGCCGCGACCACCAGGTGAAGCTGCGCGGCTTCCGGATCGAGCTGGGCGAGGTGGAGGCGGCGCTCGCCGGACATCCCGCGGTGCGCCGGGCCGTCGCCGGGCTCACCCGGGGGCAGGGGGTCCAGCTGGCGGCCGCCGTGGCCGCCGAGCGGGGGACGGCCGTGGAGGAACTGCGGGAGTGGCTGCGGTCGGTGCTGCCGTCGCACATGATCCCGTCGCGGATCGCCGTCGCCCAGGAGCTTCCGCTCACCTCCAACGGCAAGCTGGACCGGCGGGCCGTGCGGCAACTGTGGGAGGCCGAGGAGGAGTTGGAGCACCGGGCGCCCGGGACCGCGCTGGAGACGGTCGTGGCCCGGGTCTGGGCGGACGTCCTCGGTGTCGAACGGGTCGGCCTCGACGACGGCTTCTTCGCGCTCGGCGGCGACTCCGTGCTCGCCACGGTCATCGTGAGCAGGCTCCGGGAGGTCCTCGACACCTCCGAGGTGTCCGTACGGGCCCTGTTCGCCACGCTGACGGCCGGGAGCATGGCCAAGCGGCTGTCCGCCGAGGAGGGGGCCCCCGGCCGCCTGGAGCAGGTCGCCGCGATCCAGCTGGAGATCGAGGACATGTCGGCCGAGGAGATCGAGGAGGCCCTGCGCGAGACGTGAGCGACGAGGAGGGGCGGGCCGCACCCGATGCGGCCCGCCCCTCCCGTTCCCCCTCGGGTCAGTCGAACTTGGCGAAGCCCTTGTCCAGGTTGTCCAGCGCCCACGGGATGCCGAGCGCGGACGGACTGCGCAGCTGGCTGATGGTGGCGACGTCGGTCACCACGTAGTTGCCCTTCTTCACCGCGGACATGTTCTTCACCAGCGCGCTGGACTCGAAGGCCTTCTTCAGGTCCGGTGTGGTGAACGCGATGATCACCAGGTCGGCGTCGAGCTTGTCGAGCTGTTCGAAGGACAGCTCACCGGTCGGACTGCCGCTCACCGTCTTGATGCCGGTGACCGACGGCGTCAGCTTCAGCCCGACCTCGCTCATCAGCTTCGCGGCGAAGTCGTCCTCGGAGGCGATGGTGTAGATCTTGGCCGGGGTGTTGCCGATGGAGAGGCTGTAGGTCTTGCCCGCGAGGCCCGGGTGCTTGGCCTTCACCGCGGCGATGGCGGCCTCGGTGTCCTTGACGACCTTCGCGGCCTCGTCCGGCTTGCCGACGGCCTGGCCCACCACTTCGACGTGCTCCTGCCAGGTCTGCTGCCCCCACGCCGTCTCGTAGCCGATGGTGGGGGCCACGGCGGCGAGCTTCTTGTAGTCCTTGTCCAGCGTGAAGTCCGAGGTGGCCAGGATCAGATCCGGCTGGAGGGCGGCGACCGCCTCGTAGTCGACCGCCGTGAGCGTGTCGAGCAGCTCGGTCTTCTTGGTGTCGATCTTGTCCTTGAGCCACGGGTAGATGCCGTCGGAGCTCAGGGCGTCCTTGGAGATGGCGACGGGTGTGACGCCGAGGGCGTAGAGCGCGTCGATGTCGTCCGTGCCGGCGTTGCCGATCACCACGATCCGCTCGGGCGCCGACTTGATCTCGGTGCTGCCGAACTTGTGCTTGATCGTGACGGGGAACGCGTCCGAGGAGGCCCCGGCCGAGGCGCCGTCGGAGGAGGACGACGCGGGATCGTCGTCCTCCACGGAGCCGCAGGCGGCCAGCGCGGCGGCCAGGGCGACCGTGAGAAGGGTGGTGCGGAGTTTTCTCGACATGTGCATCCCTTTTCGCCAGATGCCGGCAGGACTCGGTACGCCGGTCAGTAAAGCAAGGTAAGGCTTGCCTCAGCAATGCGTTCCGGACAAGATCCTTGCTCGAACACGGATATGACGGTCAGTCATCCGACCTTGTCCGGGCGGGAGTTCGGGTGTCGGGTGAGGTAGCCGCCCATCGTCCGGAAGTAGTCGTTGGCGGCGAACTCCGTGCCGTCCTCGGTGCGCAGCCGCCGGACGACGAGCCCGCGGCAACGCCCGTTGTGGGCGTCGGCGCCGGCCACGATGACCACACCGTCGCCCTCGCGGATGAAGATCCGGCCCGGGGTGCCGCCGTAGAACGCCTCCGACACGGTCGCCTCGGTGATCCTGAGGCGTTCCCCGCGGTGGAAGGTGTACGCGTTCGGGTACGGGTCCGACTGGGCCCGCACGAGCCGCTCCAGACGTTCCGCCGGCCAGGTCCAGTCGATGCGGCTGTCCTCAAGTGACCGCTTGTGGAAGAAACTTGCCCGGCCGCGGTCCTGTGGCACCCACTGGCCGACGTCCTTGCCGGCGGCGATCAGGTCGAGCGACTCGCGCACGATCGGTGAGATCAGATCGACGGTCCGGTGGAACAGGTCGGTCGCGGTGTCGGCCGGTCCGACCGGCACCGACCGCTGGATGAGGATGTCCCCGGCGTCGAGCTCGGCGTTCATGCGGTGCGCGGTGACGCCCACCCGTGCCTCGCCGTTGATGAGTGCCCAGATCAGTGGCGAGAAGCCCGCGTACGCAGGCAGCAGCGAGTCGTGGATGTTGAGCGTGCCGTGCGGCGGCAGGTCGAACAGCTCCGGCGGCAGCCAGGTCCGCCAGTTGTTGGCGACGATGATGTCCGGCTCCGCCTCCCGCAGCGCGGCGAGGAGTTCGGGGTCGTCGGGCCGGTTGCGCAGCAGGACGGGGACGTCGTTCTTCTCGGCCAGTTCGGCGACGTTGTCGTCCCAGATCTTCTCGTAGGCGTGGTCGCTCCTGGGGTGGGTGACGACGAGGACGACTTCGTGGTCGGAGTCCAGCAGGGCCTGGAGTGTGCGGTGCCCCCAGGTCTGATAGCCGAACATGGCGACGCGCATGCGGTGCTCCCCTCGGACGGCCTCATTGCAAGGTAAGGCTTACCTTATCTAACATGTGGCTGCCTGAGGGAGGCGATGCCACGGTGAACTCACCGCTCACGGGATCGGATCGCACCTACGACATCCTCGGAATCGGCTTCGGCCCGTCAAATCTGGCCCTGGCCATAGCCATTGAGGAACACAACGCACACCTTCCACCCGAGCAACGGCTCGACGCCCTTTTCCTGGAACGCCAATCGGGCTTCGGCTGGCACCGGGGCATGCTCATCGACGACGCCACCATGCAGGTGTCCTTCCTCAAGGACCTGGTGACGTTACGCGACCCGGCCAGCGACTTCAGCTTTCTCTGCTTCCTGCGCGACCGCGGCCGGCTGGTCGACTTCCTGAACCAGAAGACCCTGTTCCCGCTGCGTGTCGAGTTCCACGAGTACTTCGCATGGGCCGCCGACCGGGTGCGCTCGCTCGTCGCCTACGACCACGAGGTGACCGCCGTCGACCCGGTCCGGGACGACTCGGGCGCCGTCACCAGCTTCGAGGTGGTCTGCGGCGGTGAGACGTACCGGGCCCGCAACCTGACCGTGGCCGTCGGTCTGGAACCCCATGTGCCACCGGGCGCCGAACTGTCCGAACGGGTCTGGCACAACAGCCAGTTGCTGCCCGGCGTGGAGAAACTCCTCGCCGAGGGCAAGCCGGTGCGACGGGCCGTCGTCCTGGGCGCGGGCCAGAGCGCCGCCGAGTCGGTCGACTACCTGCACCGCTCCTTCCCCGAGGCCGAGGTCTGCGCGGTCTTCTCCAAGTACGGCTACACCCCGGCGGACGACAGCCCGTTCGCCAACCGCATCTTCGACCCGGAGGCGGTGGACGTCTACTTCACCTCCCCCTCGGAGGTGAAACAGTCCCTGTTCGACTACCACCGCTCGACCAACTACTCCGTGGTCGACATGGAGTTGATCGAGGCCCTGTACGCGACCGCGTACCGCGAGAAGGTCACCGGCCGGGAGCGGCTGCGCTTCCTGAACGTCTCCCGCATCCGCGAGGTGAGTGAACGCGCCGACAACGCCCTCGACATCACCGTCGAATACCTCCCCACCGGCGAGGAGCGGACCATGGAGGCCGACCTGCTGGTGCACGCCACCGGATACCGGCCGCGGGACTTCACGACCCTGCTCGGCGAGGCGGCCAAGGTCTGTCTGCGGGACGACGGGGACGCCATCCGGGTGACCCGCGACCACCGCGTGGAGACCGCACCCGACGTCACCGCGGGCATCTACCTCCAGGGCGGCACCGAGCACACCCACGGACTGACCTCGACCCTGCTGTCCACGACGGCGATCCGGGCGGGCGAGATCCACCGCTCGCTGCTCGCGAGGCGGGTGGCCGACTCCGGCTGATCCGCCGGCCGCCGTCAGCCCAGCGCGCGATCCAGGTTGAACGCCGCGCTGATGAGCGCGAGATGCGTGAACGCCTGCGGGAAGTTGCCCTGTTGCTCGCCGGTGTGGCTGATCTCCTCGGCGTACAGGCCCAGATGGTTGGCGTACGTCAGCATCTTCTCGAAGGCGAGCCGTGCCTCGTCGACCCGGCCGGCGTGCACCATCGCCTCGACGTACCAGAAGGAGCAGATGGAGAACGTGCCCTCGTCGCCGCGCAGTCCGTCGGGGCTGGCCAGCGGGTCGTAGCGGTAGACCAGGGAGTCGGAGACCAGCTCCTGGGTGAGCGCGTCCAGGGTGGACAGCCACTTGGGGTCGGTCGGGGCGATGAACTTCGTCAGCGGCATCATGAGGACGGCGGCGTCCAGTACGTCGCCGTCCTCGTGCTGCACGAACGCCTTGCGGGTCTCGGACCAGCCCCGGCTCATGATCCGCCGGTAGATCGTGTCGCGGCACTCCAGCCAGCGCGGCAGATCCGCGGGCAGCCCGCGCCGGTGGGCCATGCGGATCGCCCGCTCGATCGCCACCCAGCACATCAGGCGTGAGTACAGGAAGTTCTTGCGGCCGCCCCGGGTCTCCCAGATCCCCTCGTCGGGCTGGTCCCAGTGCTCGCACACCCACTCCACCAGGGCGCACACATCGTCCCACTGGTCGCTGGAGATGGGCTTGGCCCACTTGTCGTAGAGGTAGATCGAGTCGATCAGCGCGCCGTAGATGTCGAGCTGGAGCTGGTCCGCCGCGGCGTTGCCGATCCGCACCGGAGCGGAGCCGTGATGCCCTTCCAGATGGGGGAGTTCGGACTCGGTGAGGTCGGTGCGGCCGTCGACGCCGTACATGATCTGGAGCGGTCCGGAGGGTTTGCCGTCGCCCGGACTGACGTGCTTGGTCACGAAGTTCATGAACGCCTCGGCCTCGCCGGTGAAGCCGAGCCGCAGCAGGGCGTACACACAGAACGCGGCGTCCCGCACCCACACGTACCGGTAGTCCCAGTTGCGCTCCCCGCCGAGCTGTTCGGGCAGGCTCGTGGTCGGCGCGGCCACGATCGCGCCGGTCGGCGCGTAGGTGAGCAGCTTGAGGGTCAGGGCCGAGCGGTGCACCATCTCCCGCCACCGGCCCCGGTACTTGGAGGCGGAGAGCCAGCGGCGCCAGTAGTCGACCGTGCTGTTGAACTGCTCCTCGGCCTCGGTGCGGGCGCACCGGCGCGGGGTCACCTCACCGCCGACCTGGTCCAGCGCGAACACCGCCGACTCGCCCTCGGCGAGCTTGAAGTCGGCGCGGGCGTCCTGGCCGTCGGTCTCCAGCGGCACGGTCGCGGTCAGGCCGAGCGAGAGGTCCGCGGAGTCGAAGACGGCGACATCGCCGACCATGCGCACGGTGTGCGGCTGCCTGCCGTAGTCGAACCGCGGGGCGACGCGGGTGCGGAACGGGAGGGAACCGCGCACGCACACCACCCGCCGGATCAGCCGGTGCCGCTCGGACTCGGCCGGCTCGCCGTCGACCGGCATGAAGTCCTGCACCTCGCCGACGCCGTCCTCGGTGAAGAAGCGGGTGATCAGGACGTTGGTGTCGGGGAAGTAGAACTGCTTCGTCTTCGCCGGCACCGACGCGGCGAGCTCGAAGGACCCGCCGCGCTCCGCGTCCAGGATCGAGGCGAAGACACTGGGGGCGTCGAAGGACGGGCAGCAGTACCAGTCGATCGTGCCGTCCGTGCCCACCAGGGCCACGCTCCGCAGGTCCCCGATCAGCCCGTGCTCGGCGATCGGCAGATACGGCTGGTCCAAAGGTGTTGCGCTCATCGCGGCCTCCCTGGAACCAGCCTAGGTCGGTTCGCTCCGCCAGGTGCCATGAACGGACTCAGACGGCGACGACCTGGATCCCCGCCTCCTCGAAGCGCCGCACGGCGTCCCCGCCGGCCGCCGTGTCCGTGACCAGCGTGTCCACCGCGTCGGCCGCGCAGATCCGGGCGAACGCGCGCTGCCCCAGTTTGCTGGAGTCGGCGGCCACGATCACCCGCTCGGCGCGCTCGCACAGCAGCCGGTTGATCGCGGCCTCGGCCTCGTCGTGCGCGGCGGCGCCGTGCGTGACGTCGAAGGCGACCACACCGAGCACCGCCACATCGATGGTGATCTGGCTCAGCACCCCGTCGGCGAGCGGCCCGATGAGCTCGTACGACTGCGCGCGCGCCACCCCGCCGGTCACCACGATCTTGAACTGCGGGCGTACGGCCAGCTCGTTGGCGATGTTCAGCGCGTTCGTGACGACGGTGAGCGCGGGCGAGCCGGAGGCCAGGTCGGGGCGTACGGCCAGGGCGCGGGCCACCTCCGTGGTGGTCGTGCCGCCGGTCAGGCCCACGGCGGTGCCAGGGGTGACGAGACCGGCGACCGCCTTGGCGATGCGCTGCTTCTCTGAGGCGTGCCGGGCCGTCTTGTAGCGCAGCGGCAGCTCGTAGGACACCCCGTGCACGACCGCGCCGCCCCGGGTGCGCACGAGCATCTGCTGCTCGGCCAGCTGGTCGAAGTCGCGGCGGATCGTGGCGGACGAGACCTCCAGTTCGGCGGCGGCCTCCTCGACGTCCAGCCGGCCGCGCTCCACGAGCAGTTCCAGCAGCGCCTTCCAGCGGGCGTCGCGGGACATCCGCGCCCTCCCTTCCTCGATCTCTCCGTGACCCTAGCGCACCCCCGATGACAGGCGAATGCTTGATTCTGCTCGAAACCTCGCTATATCTTGCAGAAACAAGCATGTCGAGCTCATGGCAAGGGGAGGGGTCGCGACATGACGCATGTCGAGGACGAGCTGTTCAGTCAGCCCGAGTGCTGGATCCGCGCGGCGGCCGAGGCGCCGGAACACGCCGCCGCGCTGCCGGCACCGGGCGAGCGGGTCGCGATCGTGGGGTGCGGCACCTCGTACTTCATGGCGCAGTCCGCCGCGGCGCTGCGCGAGGGCGTGGGGCAGGGCGAGACGGACGCCTTCGCCGCCTCCGAGTTCCCGCACGGCCGCCCGTACGACCGCGTCCTCGCCCTCACCCGCTCCGGCACCACCACCGAAGTGCTGGAGCTGCTCGGGCGGTTGACGGGCCGTATCCGTACCACGGCCCTCACCGCCGACCCGCACACACCGGTCATGCGGGCCGCCGACGACGTCGTCGTGCTCGGCTTCGCGGACGAACGGTCCGTCGTGCAGACCCGGTTCGCGACCACCGCCCTGACCTTGCTCCGCGTCCACCTCGGCCTGCACACCGACGCCGTCGTCGCCGACGCCCGCACCGCGCTCGCCGGCCCGCTGCCCGAAGGGCTCGTCGACTGCGCGCAGTTCACCTTCCTCGGCCGCGGCTGGACCGTGGGGCTGGCCAACGAGGCCGGCCTGAAGATGCGCGAGGCGGCACTGTCCTGGACCGAGGCCTACCCGGCGATGGAGTACCGGCACGGCCCCATCAGCGTCACCACCCACGGCACCGCGACCTGGATGCTCGGCGAGGCGCCCGAGGGGCTGGCCGACCAGGTACGGGCGACCGGCGGGCTGTGGGTCGCGGGCGGTCTCGATCCGCTCGCCGAACTGGTCCGCGCCCAGCGGCTCGCCGTGGCCGTCGCCGCGTCCCGGGGGCTGGACCCGGACCGGCCGCGCCATCTCACCCGCTCCGTGATCCTCGCAGGTTCCTAGGAGCGGTCGTGACTCTGGTGACCACCGGCGAGCTCGTCACGCGGGCCGCCGCCGCGCACCGTGCCGTCGCCGCGTTCAACGTCGTCACGCTCGAACACGTCGAGGCGGTCGTCGCCGGCGCCGAGTCGGCGGGCTCCGCCGTCGTCCTCCAAGTCAGCGAGAACGCGGTCAAGTTCCGCCTCGGACGCCTGCTGCCCCTCGCCCGCGCCGCCGTCGCCGCGGCCGAACGCGCCGCCGTCCCCGTCGCGTTGCACCTGGACCACGTCCAGAGCGACGCCCTCCTGAGACAGGCTGCGGATGCCGGATTCAGCTCCGTGATGTACGACGCAGCCCGCCTGTCCTACGCCGAGAACCTCGCCGCCACCCATGCCGCCGCGGACTGGGCCCACGCCCAAGGCCTCTGGGTCGAGGCGGAGTTGGGCGCGGTCGGCGGCAAGAACGGCGAGCCGCCGCTGGACGCCCACGCGCCCGGCGCCCGCACGGATCCCGCCGAGGCCCACGCCTTCGTGACCGACTCCGGCGTGGACGCCCTCGCCGTCGCCATCGGCAGCTCGCACGCCATGACCACCCGCACCGCCACCCTCGACCACGCCCTGCTCGCACGCCTGTCCGCCGCGCTGGACGTACCGCTCGTCCTGCACGGCTCGTCGGGCCTGCCGGACGACGAACTGACCGCCGCCGTCGAGGGCGGCATCACCAAGGTCAACATCGGCACCGCCCTCAACATCGCCATGACCGGCGCCATACGCGAGTTCCTCACCGCCCACCCCGAGGCGGTCGACTCGCGCAAGTACCTCGGCGTGGGACGGGAGGCGATGGCGAGGGCGGTCGAGCGGATCATCCGGGTACTCGGGGGCGCGGCTACCTCTTGACGGCCCTCAGCACCACGAACTTCGGGTCGCTGGCCACCAGTTCGCTGTTCCCGAACAGCCGCCGCAGCTTGACGTGGTAGCCCAGGTGACGGTTGCCGATCACCCACAGCTCGCCGCCCGGCCGCAGCGCGCGCTGCGCGCCGGTGAACATCCGCCAGGCCGTGGCGTCGGTGGTCGCCTGGTGGGAGTGGAACGGCGGATTGTTGAGCACCAGGTCGGCACTCGCGTCCGCCACTCCGGCGAGCCCGTCCCCGACCCGGAACTCCGCATGCCCGGGAACGCCGTTCACCTTGTACGTCGACTCCGCGGAGGCCACGGCCTGGAACGACTCGTCCACGAACAGCACCTCGGCCTCGGGGTTCGCCAGCGCCACCGCCGTCCCCACGACCCCGTTGCCGCAGCCGAGATCCACGACCCGCTGCGCGCCCTCGCTGTCCGGCAGGTGCTGGAGGAAGAACCGGGTGCCGACATCCAGGCGCTCGGCACAGAAGACGCCCGCGTGATTGACCACCGTGCGCCCCGACACCGTGCCGACGCCGTCGGGCAGCTCATAGCGGTACGGCCACGGACTGGCGGCGGGCTCCGGGGTGGGCTCGGGCGTGCAGAAGATCAGCCGGGCCTTCTTCTCGGCGAGCGAGGTGCGGGTCGGTCCGAGGATCCGCTCGAACAGCTTCAGCGTCGAGGTGTGGATCTCCTTCGCCATCCCGGTGCCGACGACGACCGTGCCCTCGTGCACCGCGGGCGCCAGCCGCAGCAGCTGGTCCTCCAGCAGGGCCAGGCTCTTCGGCACCCGCACCAGCAGGACATCGATCCGGCCGGGCGGCGGATCCTGGGTGGTGAGGAGCCGCACCGCCCCGGTCTCGACGCCGACCCGGGCCAGGTTCGCCCGGGTCGCCTCCTGGGTGAGATAGGAGTCGGTGATCTGCACCGGCCGGTGCGCGGCCAGCGCCGTGACCAGCGCGCCCCAGCGGTCGCCGAGGACCACGACCGTGCCGGACAGCGGGACCTCCTGCTCGGCCAGGTGTCTCAGGAGGTACTCGTCCGAGGCGTCCCAGGCACGCAGCCGGTCACGCGGGTCCTCGGGGAAACGGGCCAGCGCGAGCTCGCCCCAGGGCGTCGTCATTCGGTCGGTCATCGTGGGTCCAGGCTAGCGGAGCCGCAGCTCACGCCCGGTCGGGCAGGATGGGGACCATGGACGCCGAGCTGTTCCCGAGGTCCCGCACGGAGGTCGCGCCGGGCGCGGTGCACCTGCCTGACTGGCTCGACACGACCCGGCAGCGCGAGCTGCTGGCGGCCTGTCGCGAGTGGGCCCGCCCACCGGCGGGGCTGCGTACGGTCCACACCCCCGGCGGCGGCACGATGACCGCCCGCCAGGTCTGCCTGGGCCGGCACTGGTACCCGTACGGCTACGCCCGCACGGTCGTCGACGGCGACGGCGCCCCGGTGAAGCCCTTCCCCGAGTGGTTGGGGGAGCTGGGCCGCAGCGCGGTGCGGGACGCCTTCGGGACGCCCTCTGCCACGGCGGGGAGCCCACGCGGGGCGACCTCACCGTCGTACGACATCGCACTGATCAATTTCTACGACGGCGACGCCCGCATGGGCATGCACCGCGACAGCGACGAGAAGGCCGACGACCCGGTCGTGTCCCTGAGCCTCGGCGACACCTGTGTCTTCCGGTTCGGCAACACCGAGACGCGGACGAAGCCGTACACGGACGTCGAGCTGCGCAGCGGGGACCTGTTCGTGTTCGGCGGGCCCTCGCGGCTCGCGTACCACGGGGTGCCGAAGGTGTACCCGGGTACCGCGCCCCCGGAGTTGGGGCTGGCCGGGCGGCTGAACATCACGCTCAGAGTCAGTGGCCTGTAGGACGCCGGCACAGCGGATCATGGGAGACTCGCCCTCATGAGCGGCAATGCGGATCCCCGGCCGACGGGGGAAGGAACGACCTCGAGGACGCGGTTGGACCGGGGACGCGGTGCGCTCGGGCCCGCTCTGGAGCTCGTGCACACCGGACGCGCCCCCACCCGCGCCGTGCTCACCGCCGAACTCGGAGTGACACGCGCCACTGCCGGCGCGGTCGCCGCCGAACTGGAGGCGCTCGGGCTGATCCGGGTCGACGCCCGGCCCGGCGCGGCCGCCGGTTCGCAGGGCAGGCCCTCGCACCGGCTCGCGGTCGCCGAGGACGGGCCCGTCGTCCTTGCCGCGCAGGTGCACGCCGACGGATTCCGGGCGGCACTGGTCGGCCTGGGCGGCCGGATCGTCGCCACCGCACCCGGCTGCGAGACCGTCGACGCCGACCCGGCGAAGGTCCTCGCCTCGGTCGTCGAGGCGGGCGCCGAGCTGCTGCGCACCACCGGCCTGCGCTGCGTGGGCGCCGGCCTCGCGGTCCCCTCCGCCGTCGCCGAACCCGACGGGACCGCCCTCAACCCGCTGCACCTGGCCTGGCCCGTGGGCGCCCCCGTCCGCCGGATCTTCGCGGAGTGCGTCCGTGCCGCCGGTATCGCCGGACCGGCCTTCGCGGGCAACGACGTCAACCTCGCCGCGCTCGCCGAGCACCGGCACGGCGCGGGCCGCGGCGCCCGCGACCTGCTGTGCGTGGCCACCGGGCACCGGGGCGTGGGCGGGGCGCTGGTCCTCGACGGCCGTCTGCACACCGGCAGTTCGGGCCTGGCGCTCGAGGTCGGCCATCTGACCGTCAACCCCGAGGGCCGTCCCTGCCACTGCGGCAGCCGCGGCTGTCTGGACGTCGAGGCCGACCCGCTCGCCTTCCTCGACGCCGTGGGCCGTGAGCCCGGACCCGAGGTGTCCCTGCTCCAGCAGTCCAACGAACTGATCCGCGACCACTACGACGACCCGGCCGTCCGCACCGCCACCGAGGCCCTCATCGACCGCCTCGGACTGGGCCTCGCGGGCCTGGTCAACATCCTCAACCCGGACCGCATCATCCTCGGCGGCCTGCACCGCACCCTCCTCGACGCCGACCCGGACCGGCTGCGCGCGGTCGTCGCCGACCGCAGCCTGTGGGGGCAGAGCGGCGGCGTACCGATCCTCGCGTGCACCCTCGACCACAACAGCCTGGTCGGAGCCGCCGAGTTGGCATGGCAGCCGGTGCTGGACGACCCGCTGGGGGCGCTAACCCACCAGTGACTGGATGCCGAGCACGGAGACCAACTCCAGCTTCTCGGCGGCCTCGGTACCCGGTTCGGCCGAGTAGACGAGGATGTGCAGATCGCTGCCCTCCACCCGGAGCAGATCGCAGTCCAACGTCAGCAGGCCCACCTGCGGATGCTCGATCGTCTTGCGCGAGGCCTCCAGCCGGCCCACCACACCCGCGTCCCACAGCTCGGCGAACCGCTCGCTGCCCGCCCGCAGCTCCGCGATCAGACGCCGCAGTTGCGGATCGGCGGGGTACCGGGACGCCGTCGCCCGCAGTTCGGCGACCATGCCGGCCTCGAACGCGCGCCGCTCGTCCGGAGTGTGCCGGACCCGGCCCGGCGCGCCGAGGAAGTTGCGCCACACCCCGTTGCGCTCGAAGCCGCGCAGGCCGGACGGGTCGCCCATCAGCGCCGCGTACATCGGATTGGCCATGAGCAGCGTCATCGCCGCGTCGGAGACCCCGACGGGAGTGTCCACCAGCCGGTCCAACAGCCGCTGCACGCTGGGCGTGATGTACCCCGGCACCGTCTCGGGACCCGGCGGCATCAGCCCGGCCAGCCGGAACAGATACCCCCGCTCGTCCCCCGACAGCCGCAGCGCCCGTGCCAGCGCCTCCACGACCTGCCCCGACGGACTGGCCGCCCGCCCCTGTTCGAGCCGCGTGACGTAGTCGACCGAGATCCCCGCCAGCAGGGCCAGCTCCTCCCGCCGCAGCCCGGCCGCGCGCCGCTGACCACCGGCGGGCAGCCCGGCCGTCCCCGGGGCGACCCGGTCGCGCCAGCGCCGCAGCGCCTGTCCCAGCTCCGTCGTCGTCATGCCTCCAGTCAACCGCGTGGGCCGACGTGGTGCCTGGTACTGCGAGTCCCAGGAAGAAGGGTCTTCTGGCTGTCGGGGCCGCCGCGCCGGAACGTGGAGCCCATGACGACCACACTCATCACCGGAGCCAACAAGGGCCTCGGCTTCGAGACCGCCCGCCGACTCCTCGCCGCAGGTCACACCGTCTACATCGGCGCCCGGGACGCCGAGCGCGGCCGGCGCGCCGCCGAACGGCTCGGCGCCCGTTTCGTCCAGCTCGACGTCACCGACGAGGCCTCGGTCCGGGCCGCCGCGAAGACCGTCGAGGCCGACGGCGGGCTCGACGTACTGATCAACAACGCCGGCATCGAGCAGCGGGGCGAGAACAACACCGTTCCCGGCGCAGCGGAACTCACCGCCGACACCCTGCGGGCCGTGTTCGACACGAACGTCTTCGGCGTCGTCCGCGTCACCCACGCCTTCCTGCCCCTGCTCCGGCGCTCGGCCGCCCCCGTCGTGGTCAACGTCAGCAGCGGTCTGGCCTCGCTGTCCAAGGTGTCCGACCCGGCCGATCCGGCACACCCGTACCCCGGCGTCGCCTACCCGGCGTCCAAGACCACGGTCAACATGCTCACCGTGCAGTACGCGAAGGCGTTCCCCGACATGCGCGTCAACGCCGTCGAACCGGGCTTCACCGCGACCGACCTCAACGGCCGCACGGGCACCCAGACCGTCGAACAGGGCGCCGAGATCATCGTCCGCATGGCACAGATCGGCCCCGACGGCCCGACCGGCGCCTACGTCGACGCGGAGGGCACACTGCCCTGGTGATCCTCGGCGCTCTCCCGGATCCGCGTCCGAGGCGTCCCGGTCTACGACGACGGGCACCCACATCCGCCGCGACCTGCTCGCCCGCGTGCTCGACGCGTAGGCTCGGGGCCATGCGGATCTCCGTCTCCTCGGACATGGACGAACCCGTGGCCCGCAGCCTCGTCGCCGAGCTGCGCGCACGCGGTCATGAAGTGGTCGCCCACGGGGCGCTGCACCCCGGATCCGACCCCCAGTGGGCGGTGTGCTCGGAGGCGGCGGCGCGGGACGTGGCCACCGGCGCGGCGGACCAGGCGGTGGTGTGCTGCTGGACCGGCACGGGCGCCTCCATCGCCGCGAACAAGGTCCCGGGCGTCCGGGCCGCCCTGTGCACCGACGCGTACACCGCGGACGGCGCCCGCCGCTGGAACGACGCCAATGTCCTCGCCCTCAGCCTGCGTCTGACCTCCGAGCCGCTGCTCAAGGAGATCCTCGACGCCTGGTTCGCCGGTGAGGCCGGCGAGGACGCCGAGGACCGGGAGAACGTGGCGCGCATCGAGCTCCTGGACCGTGAGAGGCCGTGAGTCTCAGGGCGCCGTGAGACTCCACAGCGCCGCCACCAGCGGTCGGCGCAGATCGGCCCGCCGTACGCACAACCCGATGGGAAACGGCTCCGGCGCCGGCTCGGCCGCGACCACCGACAGCCGGTCGCGCACCGCGCTGTGCTCCAGTACGAGACGCGGGACCACCCCCGTGCCGCAGCCGAGGGCGACCAGCGTCAACAGCCCTTCGTGGCCGTCCGGTTCGCAGACCACCTCGGGCGCGGTGCCGCGGGCGCGGAACCAGCGGTCGGCGGCGTCACGGACCAGACCGCGGTGGGGGAGGACGAAGGGTCCGGCGAGGTCCGGGTCGGGCCGGTCCCGGGCCGTGACCAGGACCAGCTCGGTGACCGCGACCGTCCGGCCCACCAGCGGCTCCGGCAGCCGCGCCGGGATCCCCGCCACCGCCACGTCCACCTCGCCCTCGTCCAGCCGGGCCAGTGCCGCCGCCGCGTCACCGGTGCGCAGGTCGAGCCGGACCTGAGGGTGCGCGGCGCGGAACGGCGCCAACAGGTCCGGCAGCAGCGCCTGGCAGGCGGTCACCGTGGCGAACACGGCCAGCCGACCGGTGAGTTCGGCCGGGTCGGGGTGCTCCTCGCGGTAGGAGCGCCACAACTCCAGTGCCTCGGCGGCGTAGGCGCGGAACCGGTGCCCCTCCGCCGTCAGCGACACCCCGTGCGGTCCCCGGTCGAGGAGCCGGTGCCCGAGCTCGGCCTCCAGCCGCTGGACGGTCCGGGTGAGCGTCGCCGCGCTGACATGACAGTCGAGACTGGTCCGCCCGAAGTTCAGGGTCTGCGCCAGATGCAGGAAGAGCCGCAGGTCCCGATGGTCCTCGCGCATACCGTGACCTGCATCTTTCATTCGATGCAACGCCCCGCTTCGGATGTTGCGCTTGCCGCAATGCTCGCCCGGAGCCTACAACTCGACCATGACCTCGACCACGTACAGCTCCCGTGTCTTCTCCGTCGAGACGATGGACGTGCCCGGCGGTACCGAGACCATCCTGCGCGGCGGCCGGCATCTCTTCCCGCTGCTCCCGCGGGCCTTCGCCGGGGTCCGCCGTATCGGCGTCATCGGCTGGGGTCCGCAGGGCCGCGCCCAGGCCCTCAACCTGCGCGACTCCCTCGCCGGCACGGACATCCGGGTGACCGTCGGACTGCGCCCCGGCTCCCGCTCGGCCGCCGAGGCCCGCGCCCACGGCTTCACCGAGGAGGACGGCACCCTCGGTGACTGGCTCGCCGTCACCGCCGACAGCGACCTGGTGATCCTGCTGATCGCGGACGCCGCACTCGCCGCCCACCACCAGGAGATCTTCGCGGCGCTCAAGCCGGGCGCCGCGATCGGCCTCTCGCACGGCTTCCTGCTCGGCCACCTCCGCGAGACGGGCGGCGACTTCCCGCCGGGACACGCGGTGATCGCGGTGTGCCCCAAGGGCATGGGCGACTCGGTGCGGCGGCTCTACCAGCAGGGCGCCGAGATCAACGGCGCCGGGATCAACAGCAGTTACGCGGTCCACGCCGACCCCGACGGCCGGGCCGTCGACCTCGCGCTGGGCTGGTCGGTGGCGCTGGGGTCGCCGTACACCTTCCGCACCACGCTCGACAGCGAGTACCTCTCGGACATCGTCGGCGAACGCGCCATCCTGCTCGGCGCGGTCCACGGCATCGTCGAGAGCCTCTTCACGCGCTACCGCCTGGCCGGGGACGACGACGTGACGGCGTACGAACGCTCCTGCGAGAACGTGACCGGCCCGATCGCCCGCACGATCTCCCGAGCCGGCCTGAGGGCGGTCCGCGAGAACCTCGACACCGCCGACCGCGAAGTGTTCGACCGCGCGTACACGGCGACGTACGGCCCCGCCCGCGAGATCGTCGCGGAGATCTACGACGAGGTCGCCGACGGCACGGAGCTGCGCAGTGTGATCCTGGCCGAACGGCGGCTCGGGGCCCGCGAGATGAGCCGGATCGGCGGCTCACCGATGTGGTCGGTGAGCAAGCGGGCGCACGCCCGCCGGGCCGAACGGGACCTGCCGGTGGACCCGTTCACGGCAGGCGTGTTCGTCGCCACGATGACGGCGCAGATCGACGAGTTCGCCGAGCGCGGTCACCCCTGGTCCGAGATCGTCAACGAGTCCGTCATCGAGGCCGTGGACTCGCTCCTGCCCTACATGCACGCCCGCGACGTCGCCTACATGGTCGACAACTGCTCCCGCACGGCCCGCCTCGGCGCCCGCCGCTGGGGCCCGCGCTTCCAGACCGCCTACGAGCAGATCGCCTTCTCGACCGCCGAACTCCCCTCGGACACCGCCCTGTTGACGGCCTTCGACACCCACCCGGTGCACGAGGCCCTGGCCGCGGCGGCCAAGCTGAGGCCGTCGGTGGACATCTCGGTGGCGTAGGAGCCCGTCCGCCGGCGCGGCCGCGTTAATGGTTTGCCGCCGGTGAGCCCGGTCGGATAGGAAGCCCGCATGCTTAGAGGCACCAAGGTCGGGCTCAGGGCCCGGCACGAGGACGACATCCCGATCCTGCGGACCGAGCTCTACGACGACGTGGTCAACTCCGCCCGGTCCGAAGGCCGGCCGTGGCGGCCGATCCCGCCCGGCTCGAAGGACCCTCGGCTCGTGGTGGACGACAAGGAGGAAGGGCACGTCCCCTTCTCCGTCGTGGAGCTGGACGGCGGCACCCTGATCGGCTCCGCAACCCTGTGGGGCATCGACACCCACAACCGCTTCGCCCACATCGGCCTCGGCCTGCTGCCGTCCGCCCGCGGCAAGGGCTACGGCACCGACGTCGTCGCCGTCCTCTGCCACTACGGCTTCACCGTGCGCGGCCTGCACCGCCTCCAGATCGAGACCCTCTCGGACAACGCCGCCATGCTCCGCTCGGCCGAGCACAACGGCTTCGTCCGCGAGGGCGTCCTGCGCTCCTCGGCCTGGGTGATGGGCGAGTTCCTGGACGAGGTGGTGCTCGGACTCCTCGCCCAGGACTGGAAGCCGGACACGAAGGGCTAGGTGGTTCGTCTGCCCCTTCGGCGATCCGGCGCGGTCGTTCTTTCAGACACGGCGCGGTCGCGGGACCAGTTCGCCGCCGCAGTTGGGGCAGATGTTCCGCATGCCCCTCGGTGCAGGGGACACAGAAGGTGCACTCGTACGAGCAGATGCGGGCCGGTGCGTCCGGCGGGAGTTCGGTCGTCTCGCAGCGTTCGCATCGCTCGCGCATTTCCAGTGCCATCCGTACTCCCGCTCTCTTCCTCGGTCAGCGCCACTCGACGGCGAGGGCCCGCCCAGGATTCTCGCCCATGATGCGTTCGACCAGCTCGGCGCCGAGTTCCGCCGCCAAGCGCGGCCGTACCCGACGCAGCAGATATGGCATCCCAGGACCGCCGTTCACCGAACGCGCCGCCGCGGTCGTGGTGTCGCCGCCCAGGAGGAGCCGGTCGCCGTGGCCCGCCTCGGCCAGGGACCGTACGGCGTCGGGCATCCGCCAGTCCGTGGCGTGGTTCGCGCGAGAGGGGCCGTCGAAGGCCAGGTAGCAGCCGGACGCCGCGGCCTGCCGGTGCGTCACGAGGTCGGGGGAGCGGTTCAGGTGGCCCAGGACCACCCGGTGCGGCGGCACGCCCAACTCGCCGCACAGCAGGTCCAGTACGTCGAGCGCGCCGGTGCCCAGCTCCAGATGGACCGCGATCGGCGCACCGGTCGCGTGGTGCGCCTCGGCCGCCGCGGTCATCGTCCAGCGGGCGTGTGCGTCGAGGGCGTGGAAACCGCCGGCGACCTTGATGAGTCCGGCGCGCACCCCCGATGCGCCGATCCCGTCGGTCAGTTCGGCGACGAAGAGCTCCGCGAGCCTGTTGCGCAGTTGCTTCAGGGTCCGGTCGTCGTAGTGGACGGCCTGGTGCAGCCCGGTCGCGGCCACCACCAGCACCCCGGTCTCCCGGGACAGCGGCGGCAGATCGGCGGCCCGCCTCCCCAGCCCGTACGGCGTCCACTGCACCACGGTGTGCCCGCCCAGGGCGCGGAACGCCGCCAACTCCGCGCGGGCCGCGGCCACGTCCCGCAATTCCTGCCCGGGCAGCTGAGGGCTGCCGAAGAACAGATGGTCGTGCGCGTCGCACACCCCCAGCCGCTCCGGCGCCACATCCCCGAGAACCGTACGGACCGCGCTCACCACTGGCGCCCCCGCGGCAGCCCGGCGAGCCCCGGCGCCGACAGGTGCAGCACCTGGAACACATCGCCGTCCGCCTTGGGCGTGTCATGGGCCCAGAGCGAGAAATGGACCACCTCCCAACGGCCGGCGTCCACGGCGGCCGCCGCCAGCACCGCCCCGTCCTCCGCCGCCAGCCGCCCCGCCTCACCCACCGCGTCCGCCATGAACTCCGCCAACTCCACCCCGTCCGGCACCGGTTGCCGCCGCCGCACGGCGACCCGCGCCGGCGAACCGGCGGCCCCGCCCTCCTCGTAGGCCAGCCCGGTCCACTGCCGGACCGACGGTCGCCCGAAGTCGTCGCTCAGCCTCTGGAAGGCGCCACCCCACAGGAAGGAGTTCATGCCCGCCACCGTGTCCCAGAGATAGAACGGCGCGTACTGGTTCACCGGCGAGCCGTGCACCCCGCGCTCACGCATCAGATACGCCTTGAGTCCGAGGCCCTCCCACTCGTCGAGCAGATGCCCGACCCGGGCCACCCGACCGCGGATCACGCCCATGTCGTAGTCGGCGGGCAGGGTGAGTTCGTACTGCATGGCATGCATCACGCGTCTCCTCGGGCGGGGTATTCCGCGGCGTCGATGTGCGCTTGCCGTTGCGTGGTCGTGCCGCCCTCGACGGCCGCCACGACGTGCGCGTGCGTGAACTCCTGATGCCGTGGTGAGAGCAGGGAAAGCAGCCCCCGCACGCCCGCGTCGAAGGCGGCCGGGGAACCCGAGGCGCGGGCGAGGACATAGCCGCCCTGCACGGTGGCGACGACCGCCGCCGCGATCGCCTCGCTGTCGAGGAAGGCCGCGAACTGGCCCTGTTCCTTGCCCTCTTCGACGATCCCGGCGATCCGTTCCCGCAGCCAGTCCAGGGTCTCGTCGACCGGCTCACGCAGTTCGTCGCTCGCGACGACGTCCGGATCCATCGTCAGCCGCCCGACCGGACAGCCGCGCAACACATCGCGCTCGCGCAGCAGATACGCCTCGACGCGCTCGTACGGCGTCCCCGGCCCGCCGAGTACTCCCTCGGCGGTAGCCCGCAACTCCTCGGCCGTGCGCCGGATCGCGGCCAGCGCGAGGTCGGGCTTGCCCTTGAAGTGGTGGTACATGCTGCCCTGCCCGGCACCGGAACGCTCCAGGATGGCCTTGGGGCTGGTGCCCACGTATCCGCGCTCCCACAGCAGCTCTCGGGTGGACTCGATCAGACGCTCCGGGGTGCTCATACACGCACTGTACATACTAGTAGTTACAGAAGTCGACCCTTTGCGGAGCAGCCAGAACGGCCCCTCGTACTCCCCGGGAGGTACACGCACAGCCGCTGGCCGTACGACGACCCGGACCCCGCCCCGGGGCCAGTCTCGAGGCATCACCGGAACACCTCACTAGGGAGATGACCCGAGATGCAGACCCTGGCGCACTGGGACGGCGGGCCCGGCCCGTGGATCCTTCTCTTCCCGCTGATCTGGGCGGCCGTCGTGGTCGGCGCCGTCACCGTCCTGCGCCGCACCGTCTGGCGCGGTCGTCGCGGCCCGTGGCGCGCGACGGTCGACACCGGCCCGTCCGGCGACTCGCCGATCACGATGCTCGGCCGCCGCTTCGCCGCCGGCGAGATCGACGAGGACGAGTACTGGCGCCGGCTGTCCGTCCTGGACGAGCAGTTCGGCCGCACGGGCAAGGGCGGTGCGGCATGACGACCACGACCGCGCTCCGGTCGGCCGCCCGGGTGGTCGACGCCGTCAAGGTCTACGGCAGCGGCGACACCAGCGTGAGGGCCCTGGACGGGGTGAGCGTCGACTTTCCGGTCGGCCGCTTCACCGCGATCATGGGGCCCTCGGGCTCCGGCAAGTCCACCCTCATGCACTGCGCGGCCGGCCTCGACACGCTCACCTCGGGCACCGCCCACATCGGCGACACCGAACTGGGCTCCCTCGACGACCGCCGTCTCACCCTGCTGCGCCGCGACCGGGTGGGCTTCGTGTTCCAGGCGTTCAACCTCGTGCCCACCCTGACCGTCGAGGAGAACATCACGCTCCCCCTCGACCTCGCGGGCGGCAAGGGCGACCGCGAGTGGATCGACGCGCTCGTCGACGTCGTCGGTCTGCGCGACCGCCTCCACCACCGCCCCTCCGAACTCTCCGGCGGCCAGCAGCAACGCGTCGCCGTGGCAAGGGCGTTCGCCGGCCGACCGGACGTCGTCTTCGCCGACGAACCGACCGGCAACCTCGACTCCCGCTCCGGCGGCGAGGTCCTCGGCCTCCTCGGCCGCGCGGTGCGCCAGACGTCCCGCACGGTCGTGATGGTCACCCACGACCCGGTCGCCGCCGCCCACGCCGACGAGGTCGTCTTCCTCGCGGACGGCCGCCTGGTCGACCGTATGACCGCCCCGACCGCCGACAAGGTCCTGGACCGCATGAAGGCCTTCGACACCACCTCACCCCTCGGAGGACCGTCATGAACGCCTCCGTCCGCCTGAGCGTGTCCTCCCTGCGCGCCCACAAGCGACGCTTCGCCGGGACCTTCCTCGCGGTGTTCCTCGGCGTCGCCTTCCTGGCCGGCACGCTCGTCATGGGCGACACCCTGCGCGCCAGCTTCGACACGATGTTCGGCCGGGCCACCAGCGGCACGGACGCCGTGGTCCGCAGCGCCGACGCCATCACCACACCGGGCGAGAGCGAGGGCGTACGCCAGCCGGTCGCCACCGACCTGGTGCAGGCCGTCGAGCGGGTCCCCGGCGTGGCGGCCGCCGCCCCCAACATCCAGGGCGCGGGCCAGCTGGTCGGCGCGAACGGCGACCCCATCGGCGGCCAGGGACCGCCCACCCTCGCGGGCAACTGGATCGCCGACCCCGAGCTCAACGCCTACCGGCTCGCCGAAGGCCGCGCCCCCGCGAAGTCGGGCGAGGTCGTCATCGACCGGGGCACCGCCAAGCGCGGTGACCTGACGATCGGCGACACGACGACGCTGCGGACGCCGGACCCGGTCGAGGTGACGATCGTGGGCCTGGCGACCTTCGGCGGCGAGGACGGCATGGCCCAGGTCACCTTCACCGGCATGACACAGGCCGACGCCGAGAAGTACCTCACCGCACGGCCCGGCGAGGCGGCCACCATCCAGGTGCGCGCAGGGCCCGGCGTCAGCCAGCAGGAGCTCGTCGACCGGCTGACTCCCGTACTGCCCAAGGGAGTCGAGGCGATCACCGGCCAGGAGTCGGCCGAGGAGAACACCGAGATGATCTCCAGCCAGTTCCTGACCATCTTCACCCTCTTCCTGCTCGTCTTCTCCGGCGTCGCCCTGCTGGTGGCGACCTTCTCCATCCACAACACCTTCGCGATCGTCGTCGCCCAACGCACCCGTGAGAACGCCCTGTTGCGCGCTCTCGGCGCCTCCCGCCGCCAGGTCACCGCGTCGACCCTCGTGGAGGCGACCGCGGTCGCGGTGACGGCCTCCCTCGCGGGTCTGGCGGGCGGCATAGGCATCGCCGCGGGTCTCCAGGCGCTGTTCCCGGCGATCGGATTCCCGTTCCCCGAGGGCGACTTGGTGGTGAGCACGCTGTCCATGCTGCTGCCGCTCGCGGTCGGTGTCGTGGTGTGCCTCGGCTCCGCGCTCCTGCCCGCCGTACGGGCGGGCCGCACCGCACCCATGGCGGCACTGCGCGAGACGGCCGTCGACGCCTCGGGCGCCTCCCGCGTGCGCGCCGTCACGGGGATGGGCCTCGCCGCCCTCGCCCTCGGCGTGACGATCAGCGGTGTCCTCGTCTCCCCGTCCCTCTGGCTCGCCGGCACCGGAGCCGTCCTGGCCCTGGCCTCGTTCGTGGTCCTCGGCCCGGTCGCCTCCACCACGGCGGTACGCGTCCTCGGCGGCCCCCTCGACCGACTGCGCGGAGTGACCGGCGGCCTCGCCCGCCGCAACGCCCTGCGCAGCCCCAAGCGCACGGCCGCCACCGCGAGCGCCCTGATGATCGGCGTCGCGGTCGTCTCCCTGTTCACCGTGTTCGCCGCGTCCCTCAAGGCGACCATGGACCAGACCGTCTCCCGCTCCTTCGCGGGCGACATCGCGGTCAGCACCCCGGGGTTCGGCGCGGGCGGCAGCGGTCTGAGCCCGCGCCTGGCCGGCGCCGTCGACCGGCTGCCCGAGGTGGACACGGCCGTCGGACTCGGCCGCGGGGTCGCCGAGGTCGACGGCAAGGGACGGGCGCTGACCGTCACCGACCCGCTCGCACTGGAGCGCACCTTCGACCTGGGCACGATCCGGGGCTCCCTGAGCGACCTCGGCACGGACGGCATTGCCGTCACCGGGAGCGAGGCCGACAAGCAGGGGCTGAAGCCCGGAGACAAGGCCGAACTGACGTTCACCGACGGCCAGAAGGAGACCTTCACGGTCCGCGCCGTCTACGGACGGTCCGAACTCGCGGGGGAGTACGTCATCACCCGCGCGGCCTGGGAACCGCACCGCACCCAGGACTCCGACACGCTGGTCGCCGTGTCGTTCAAGGACGGCGTGAGCACGGACGCCGGCAAGGCCGCGGTGGAGAAGGTGGCCGCGCGCTACGGCAACCCCGACGTGCAGACCCGGGACGAGTACGCGCAGTCCTCGGCGGGCGGGATCGACATGATGCTCACCCTGGTCTACGCCCTGCTGGCCCTGGCGGTCCTCATCGCGCTCCTCGGCATCGCCAACACCCTGACCCTGGCGATCCACGAACGCACCAGGGAACTGGGCCTGCTGCGGGCCGTCGGCCAGACCCGCTCCCAGCTGCGGGCCATGGTCCGCTGGGAGTCGGTCCTGGTGGCCGCGTTCGGCACGGTCGGCGGCCTGCTGCTCGGCGGCTTCCTCGGCTGGGTCCTGGTCAAGGCCTCCGACGGCGCGAGCGACAGCGACTTCGCCTTCGCGATGCCGCCGCTGCAACTCGCGATCGTGGCCCTGGTGGGCCTGGCGGCGGGTGCCTTGGCGGGCCTGCGCCCGGCCCGGCGCGCGGCGCGCCTGGACGTCCTGCGGGCGATCGCCACCGAGTGACGTGGGGGCCGCCGCAAGCTGTCACCGCCCGGTCAGCCGACAACGGCCGACCGGGCGGGAGCGTGTTCGGTCCTGCGGGCTTCGACCTCGGCGAACACCCGAGGTGCCGTCTCCACCGCGGCGCGCCGCGGCGGCCGTCCCGCCCCGGCCTTCACGGCGGCGGGCGCGGAAAGCGTGAACCACACGACCTTGCCCGCCTCTCCGTCCGGCCGCACGCCCCAGCTCTCGCTCACGGCGGCCACCATGGCGAGCCCTCGCCCGCGGGTGGCGATGTCGGCTTCCAGGAGGTTGTCGGGCATGTCCTCCACGACCGGCAGACGCGGGTCGTGGTCGTGCACCGAGACCATGAGCCGGTCGAGGACCAGCTCGATCTCCACGGTGCACATCTTGTCGGGCTGGGCATGCCGGTGGACGTTGGTCAACAGCTCCGTCACACCGAGCGCCGCCCGGTCTATGAGGGGGTCCAGATGCCAGTAGCGCAACTGCGCAGAGACGATTCTGCGGACCTGGCCGATCCGCGACGGCAGGGCTTGGAGCTCCACCGTGCAGTGCCTGCTTGGGTGACTGATCACGGCTGCGACTCCCCGACTGAAGAGGTCCGGAAGAACACGGAGTTCGGATCGATCCAGCAAGGCGCCTGGTGAGACGGCTGCCTGCTGCCATGCCCGGCGGGCTGGTTCGCAGCGTTATCGCCGGTAAACCCAGAGTGACGTGAGAACAGCGTGACTCAGGGGGTGGGGTACCGCAACTCGCGGTTCCTCACCCGTTGCGTCCCGCGGCCCTCCGTACGGCCTCGATGAAGCGGCGTGCCGCGGGCGGGCCCGGCTCACCCGGTGCCGGGTCGTGATCGCCGAGGGTCAGCAGATACCGCTTGCCGTTGAGGTCGGCGAGCGCCCGGTCGTCGGCGGCGAACCAGGGCTTGGACGCCCGCACCGCCTGCACCGGCGCGCTGTCGATCTCGCTGCCGTAGCTGGTGAGCAACTCCAGCCTGCCGTCGCTGATCCGGACCTGTCCGGCCCGGGTGAGCGAACGCAGCCGCTTCCCGATCCGCACGCCCGTGGCCGTGAACTCCGGCTCCGCCATGCTCCCCGCCCCCTCGTGCGTTCTCGGTGTGCCGGCCCGTGATCCGGCTCGTTACGTGATCCAGTGTGCGCCCCCGTCCGGGACCGGCGCGTCCCGTTCGGTGCAGTCTGCCCGCACCCGGCGTCGAGCACCAGTACGCACGCGACCCCCGGCACGGGCGCCCGGAGCACTCGGGCGAATGCGCCCCCATGGCCCTGCGGAGCTCGGTCCCCAGGGTGGTCTTTGGGGTGCTCAAAGGTGTGTTTATGCAGGTGAGAAGCGTGCGGAAGGTGTTTATGATCGATGTGTCGACAGCGCGACCCGCCGTCGGCGCGAAGCCTAAGGAGCCCCGCCGTGAGCACCCCTCAGCAGATCCGGACCGGCGCCACCCTCGACGTCGACCACAGCGACGCCGCCTACCGCGACTGGCTGAAAGAGGCCGTTCGCAAGGTCCAGGCCGATGCCAACCGCTCGGCAGACACGCACCTCCTGCGCTTCCCGCTCCCGGAGAAGTGGGGCATCGACCTGTACCTCAAGGACGAGTCGACCCACCCGACCGGCAGCCTCAAGCACCGCCTCGCCCGCTCCCTGTTCCTCTACGGCCTGTGCAATGGCTGGATCCGGCCGGGCCGGCCGGTGATCGAGGCGTCCAGCGGCTCGACGGCCGTCTCCGAGGCGTACTTCGCGGGGCTGATCGGTGTGCCCTTCATCGCCGTCATGCCGCGCACGACCAGCGCCGAGAAGATCCGCCTCATCGAGTTCCACGGCGGCCGGTGCCACTTCGTGGACGACTCACGCAAGATGTACGAGGAGTCGGCACGGCTCGCGGTGGACACCGGCGGCCACTACATGGACCAGTTCACCTACGCGGAACGGGCCACGGACTGGCGCGGCAACAACAACATCGCCGAATCCATCTTCCGGCAACTGGAGTTGGAGAGATTCCCGGAGCCCGCGTGGATCGTCGCCACGGCCGGCACCGGCGGCACCTCGGCGACCATCGCCCGCTACGTCCACTACACCCAGCGCGACACCCGCATCTGTGTCGCCGACCCGGAGAACTCCTGTTTCTTCGAGGGCTGGACCACCGGCGATCCGGACGTCACCTGCGACTGCGGCTCCCGCATCGAGGGCATCGGCCGGCCCCGCATGGAGCCGAGCTTCGTGCCCGGCGCCGTCGACCGGATGATGAAGGTCCCCGACGCCGCCAGCGTCGCCGCCGTACGGGCGCTGGAACAGGCCATCGGCCGCAAGGCGGGCGGCTCGACCGGCACCGGACTGTGGAGCGCGCTGAAGATCGTCGCCGAGATGGTGGCCGAGGGGCGGCGGGGCAGCGTGGTGACGCTGCTGTGCGACCCGGGGGACCGGTACCTCGACAAGTACTACTCGGACGCGTGGCTGGCCGAACAGGGGCTGGACATCCAGCCGTATTCCGAGGCGATCGAGTCGTTGCTCAAGACGGGCGTCTGGCCCTGCTAGACCGCGAGACGCCGGTCCAGCGCGGCGACCGCGCCGCGAAACGCCCGCCCCAGCCCGGCGCGTCCGAGCTTCGCCGCGAAGCGGATCGGGGCCGTGCCGTCGAGGGCGAAGGTCCAGCGCACCAGGGTGCCCGTCCCTGAGGGGGTGAGCCGCCACTCCTCGGCGAAGGCGTGGATGCCGGGTGTGTTCGCCACGTCGACGCGGTAGGCGTACACCTCCGGCTCCTTCGCCGCGATGATCGTCTCCTGGAAGCGCCCGCCGCCCCTGAGGCGGATCTCGCGCGTCGAGCCGTCGCCGGTCGGCCGGGCGAAGGTGACCGCCGAGAACCACTCCGGCCAGCCCGGCACATCGTCGGCGAGGGCCCGGTAGACGGCATCCGGGCCGGCGGACATCTCCCGGGTGAAGACCATGCGGACGGGAGCGACCTCGATGAAGTCGAGCCCCACGGCACGCAGTTGGTGAGCCACGGTCACACCCCCAGGTGACGACACAGGGGTGACACCCTAACTGACACCCAGTCAGCTGTCTGTACCGCCACCGGGCTCACCGGCCACCACCAGCCGCCGCAGATGCTCGGCGACCTCCTCGCGCGCCGCCGTCGGCAGCCCCGCGTCCGTCACCAGCGTGTCGACCTGCTCCAGGGCCGCGAACGAACTCAGGCCCACCGTGCCCCACTTGGTGTGGTCGGCGACCACCACGACCCGGCGCGCCGACTGCACCAGACGGCGATTGGTCTCCGCCTCCGCGAGGTTCGGCGTGGACAGACCGGCCTCGACCGATATCCCGTGCACCCCGAGGAACAGCACGTCGAAGTGGAGCGCCGCGATGGCCTGGTCGGCCACCGGGCCCACCAGCGAGTCGGACGGGGTGCGCACACCGCCGGTCAGCACGACCGTGGCCGCACCCTGGCGGGGGCCCGTGGTGCGCTGCGCCGCGTGGAAGACATCGGCCACCCGCACCGAGTTGGTGACGACCGTGAGGTCCGGCACGTCGAGCAGATGATGGGCGAGCGCGTACGTCGTCGTGCCGCCCGAGAGAGCGATCGCGGAACCCGGCGCGACCAGTTCGGCCGCCGCGCGCGCGATGTCCTCCTTGGCGCTCAGCTCCAGGCCCGACTTGGCCTCGAAGCCCGGCTCGTGCGTGCTCGCCTCGACCACCGGGACCGCGCCGCCGTGCACCTTCTCCAGAACGCCCTGGCGGGCCAGCGCGTCGAGATCGCGCCGCACCGTCATGTCCGACACGCCGAGCTTGCGGGTCAGCTCGTTGACCCGGACGCCGCCGCGGCGCCGGACCTCGTCCAGGATGAGGGCGCGCCGCTGCTCCGCGAGGAGGTTCTGATTCTCACTCACGTACGCTCCGGTCCTTTCGCCTCAACCCGTCCGACACGCCCCGCACACCCGCTCCCACGAGGCCATTCACCCCGGTCCCGGTGCGCGGACGTCCCATCCTCGCACGGCACGGTACCGGTCGCGCCACCGACCGTCACGACGCGCGCATGTCACTTCGGTCGTATCCTGCGCCCCGACCGTCACACGGAACGGGGAGATTCCGTGACGAGAGGTGTACGGCGCGGCCGCAGCGGAGATCCTTGAGCCCGCACCGACATATGCGGACGGCGCGTCACGGGGGAAGAGCGAAACAGTGGAACATGCGCAGGAACGTGCCTCGACGGGCGGACCGGAGGGCTCCGCACTGGAGCTGCTGGTCCACGGGGTGGGCGGCACGACGCCCGAGAAGATGCTCGACGATCCACGCACCGTGCGGATCACCGGCGACGACACGGCGGCCGTGTTCCGGCGCGCCGAGGACGCCGAGGCCGACACCGGACCCGCCGGCCCCCGGCGCGAGCCGGTGCCCGAGGCCTACGTCTGGTGCAACCTCACCTCCGGCAACGCCTCACGCGCCCTGTGGCTGCTGCTCCTCCCGTTCATGGTGGTCAACCTCGCGCACTGGATGCGCCCCGCCGCGCGCGGCCGCACCCGCACGGTCCGGCTGTACGGGCTGCTGGTGCGGCTGGCGGCGCTGTCCCTGACGGTGCTGCTGGTCGCGGCCGTCTGCGAGGTGGCCCTCGACCTGACGGCATGGCAGTGCGCGGGCACACCCGCGTGCGCCGACCGGCACTCCTGGCTGGGCTTCCTGTCGCCGACCGTCTCCGACGGCGGCTGGTGGAGCCGCCCCGGCCGCAGGCTCGCCCTCGCCGCCCTGCTCCCCGCCGCGCTCACCTGCTTGCTGTGGTACCTGTCCCACCGCACCTGGAACGCCTACGAGTCGCAGGCGCCGATGTCCCGCCCGTCCGAGCCCGACGAGGACACCGCCCGCACCGCCCTCGGCCGCCCCGGCTTCTGGTACGGCCGCAGGCTGGTGGCCCGGCTGCGCGCCGCCCACACCGCCGCGGCCCTGCTCACGGTCGCCGCGGCCGTCGGCTCCGCGGCCGCCCGCTTCGACCGCCGTCCCGGCGGCCCCGCCCTGCTCGACGCGCTGGGCCGGCTCCTGATGGTGTCGCTGGCCGGCGGCGCGGTCATGGTCGTCTGGGTGGTCTGCCGCCGCGGCCGCAGCGAGAAACGCCTCGACCGGGAGCTCGACGAGCATCTCGTACGACGATTGCCGCTCGCCGCGCTCGGCCTGCTCGCCCTGACCATGCTCTACGCCGGCTGGGAGCGCCCGGGATGGCAGTCGCAGGGGCGGCTGCCGGGGGACGCCACCTTCGGCGCCATCGCCCTGGTCCAGGGACTGATCGTGATCGTCATGGCCGTCGTGGCCCACACCCTGCACCGCACCCACCCCGACCCGCGCGCCGCCATGCGGGGCCTGGGCGGGCCGGCCGTCGCGATGCTGGCCTGCGCCCTGGGCGGGGTGATGTCCGGCGGCGTGTCCCAGCGCGTGGCCGACTGGCTCGACGGCACCGGGACCGCCATGACCGGCCCGCCGGTCCTGCTGACCTGGCAGGCGTCCGTGATCCCGCCGCTGCTCGTCGTCCTGCTGGTGCTGTGCGGCTGGCTGGGGCGGCGCACCTGGCAGCTGCGTCGCACCGAGCTGGCCGCCGTGGACCGCGACTACCCGGACAAGACCAAGGACCGGGCCCGCACCCGCCGTATCGCCACCGCCCGCGCGCTGGCCACCCTCACCGACCGGGCCCCGCTGATCGTCGCCGTCACCTCCGCCACGACCCTGCTCCTGGGCGCCGGCGCCCTGGTGGGCGCCCTCGCCACCGGGAAGACACCGGGCGAGGCGGTGGACGGGTCGTACGCCTTCGTCCAGGGCGCCGCCGAGACCGCGCAGGCGCTCGGCTCCTGGCTGATCGGGTTCGGCTTCATACTGTTCGTCACCTGGGGCCGGCGCGCCTACAAGGACCCCTCCGCACGCCGCACCATCGGCATCCTGTGGGACGTCGGCACGTTCTGGCCGCGCGCCGCCCACCCCTTCGCGCCACCCTGCTACGCCGAGCGCGCGGTGCCCGACCTGACCTGGCGGATGGCGACCTGGACGCGCGCCACCGGCGGCCGCCTGGTGATCTCCGGTCACTCCCAGGGCAGCGTCCTCGCCGCCGCCGCGGCCTGGCAGCTGACGCCGGCCGACCGCCGGCGGGTCGCGCTGCTGACGTACGGCTCACCCCTCGAGCGGCTCTACGGCCGCTGGTTCCCCGCCCACTTCGGCCCGGCCGCGCTCAGCGCCCTGCACCACGACGTCGCCTGCTGGCGCAACCTGTACCGGCCCACCGACCCCATCGGCGGCCCGGTCAGGCTCTCCGGCGAATGCGGCCCCGAGGTCGACCACGAACCCCTCAAGGACCCGCTGGCCTACGGCCGCACCGAGCAACACCCGCTGCCCACACCGATCCTGGGCCACTCCGACTACCAGGCCGACCCGGCCTTCGTGGCGGAGCGGGCCACGCTGCTGGCCCGACTGCGACCGGACGTACCGGCGCAGCGGTAGCCGCTCAGGTCAGGGCAGGTCCGGCAGATCCTCCGCGTACAGCAGCGTCAGATCGTCCGTGCTGGGCTCCTCGACCTGGGCCACACGGCTCGCGTGCCGCTCGACCATGGCCTCGAAGGTCTGGCGGGCGGTGCGGCCGTTGCCGAAGGCGGGGCCCTTGGGGATCGCCGTGAAGTACTTGAGGAGGGCTTCCGGCGCGCCCGACGCCAGCCGGTACTCGTGCTCGTCGGCCTGCTGCTCCACGATCCGCAGCAGTTCGTCGGGGGCGTAGTCGCCGAAGGTGATGGTCCGTGAGAACCGGGACGCCACCCCGGGGTTGACGGACAGGAACCGCTCCATCTCGGCCGTGTAGCCCGCGACGATCACCACGACCGCGTCCCGGTGGTCCTCCATGAGCTTCACCAGGGTGTCGATGGCCTCCTTGCCGAAGTCGCGGCCGGAGTCCTCGGGGGAGAGCGCGTACGCCTCGTCGATGAACAGCACCCCGCCACGCGCCTTGTCGAAGGCCTCCTGGGTGCGGATCGCGGTGGAACCGATGTGCTCGCCGACCAGGTCGACGCGGGAGACCTCGACGAGATGTCCCTTCTCCAGGACACCGAGGGAGGCGAGGATCTCGCCGTAGAGGCGGGCGACCGTCGTCTTGCCGGTGCCGGGGGAGCCGGTGAAGACCAGATGGCGTTTGACCGAGGCCGCCTTGAGGCCGGCCTGCTGACGGCGCCGGCCGACCTCGATCATGTCGGTGAGGGCCTTCACCTCGCGCTTGACGCTGTCCAGGCCCACCAGCGCGTCGAGTTCGCCCATGACGGCCTTGGAGGTGCGCGAGGGCTTCTCCGGCTCGGCGGGGGCGACCGGGGCCTCCTGCTCCGTCGCGCGCTGCCCGGGGATCGAGCCGAGCAGGCCGGGGGACTGGGTCACCGTCTGCACCGCGGGCTCCGGGGCGGCCGACGGGCGCAGCCCCGCGCTCTCGTCGCTCGTGCAGTCCTCGACGACGGGACCGACGCCGGATCCCGCGTCCGGGCCGGCGTCCGCGAACTCGTACCCGCCCCGTGCGCACCGCTCCGTGCGGCACTTCCTGAGCGTCGTACGGGAGCCGTCGATCACATGGAAGCCGTAGCCGCCGCTGCCGGTGACCCGGCAGTTGAGGAAGCTGCCCCGGCCGCCCGCCGACACGTAGAAGCCGGCCTCGGCGGGGGAGTCCACCGTGCACCGCTCGATGGTCGGGTCGGCGCCCTTGGTGACGATCACGCCGGTCTGGGTGCCGTCCACCGTGCAGTTGTTGAGGGTGCCGCCACTGCCGTGGTCCCGGAACCAGGCGCCGGTCGCCGCGTCCCGGATACGGCAGTCGTCGAGCTGCGCGGTGGCGCCGTCGCTCACCGACACGGCCGTGTTGCGCACCTGGGAGAGGTCGCTGTCGACGACGTCCGCGCGGGAGCCGCGGTCCAGGACGAACAGCGCGTCCGGCACGTCGTGCACCCGGCACGAGTCCAGTACCGCGGTCGCCCCGTCGCTCACCCACACCGCGGGATAGTCGCCGGTGCTGTCGAAGATCTCGCACTGGTTGGCGTCCACGCGTGTGCCCGGATCCCACACCGACAGGCCGTTGCGCCCGAACTGACGCACCGTCGTGCGGGTGAGGGTGAGGACGGAACGCGACCTGAGGTCCACCGCGTTCTCGGGGATGTCGTGGATACGGCAGTCGGCCAGGGTCAGCACGGCGTCCGTGTCGAGGGTGACGCCGTCGCCGGTGGTGCGGTGCACATCGCAGTCGGTGAGGTGCGCGGTGGCCCTGTTGGCGATCTGGACGCCGCTGCCGCGGGTCTCGTAGACCTCGCAACCCACCGCTTCCAGCGCGGAGTTCTCCCCGGTCACCGACAGGCCCACACCCGAGGCGTGATGCACCCGGCAGCGTTCGAGGCGCGGATGGGCACCGCCGCGGACCGCGACGCCGGCCTGACCGGCCGCCACGACCTCGCACTCCTCGAACACACCGCCCCCGCCGTCGAGTACGGCGATGCCGATCCCGGCCGGATTGTCGACGGTGCAGCGCCGCACGGTGGGACGGGCGCCGCCGCGCACCTCGATGCCGGCCGCGGACCGGGTGACGATCCGGATGTCCGTCAGCTCCGGAGTGCCCTCCTCCACGAGCAGCGCCGGCGCGGCCGCGTCCTGGCCCTCCACATGCAGGTCCTGGACCACCGCCGAGGCGCGCACGGTCAGCGGCACCCCGTCGGCCGGCGCGATGCGCACCGAGCCGGGGGAGCCCTCGGGTCCGCGCAGCGTCACCGCCCGCTGGACGACGAGGTTCTCCCGGTAGGTGCCGGGGGCGACGGTGAGGACGTCGCCGTCGGCCGCGGCCTCCAGGGCGGCGGCGAGCGATGCGTACTCACCCGTGCGGCGCCGCCACCGCGACGTACCGGTGTGCGTCACCTGGACCGTGCCCTGTGCCATGGTGTTGCCGTGCCCCCACTGTGCGGTACTCATGGCTCGCGGGCCCTCGGGACACCGGTACCGACGTCAAGTGCCCGACACCGGCACGTCCCTGCGGCTCGCTCGCTCGCGGGTTCGTGCTGCCGAAGAAGTTCGGCCGGTCCACCGTAGCGTGCGCGCAGGCGGTGGGTTGACCAGAGCCGGAAGGCTGTCAGCTGCCGGTGCCGGTCCTGCCCCAGTCCGGGCCCGCCCGGTCCCAGGCCTGGTCCCAACGGGCGTACCGGCGACGGACCATGCGCCAGACGATCAACCGGCGGGCGGTCTCGACGAGTCCGATGCCGAGCAGGGCCGCGCCGAACCCGGCGAGGACGGCGTGGGTCGTGGCGGTCGCGGAGTCCAGCGGCCGGGCCACCAGGTGTCCGTGCGCGTCCGTCCATATCGCGAAGTGGTCGCCCCGGTGCGGGTCCTTGAGGTTCGCCAGCACGGTGCCGTGCTGCGCGGTGCCGTCCGGTGCGGTCCAGCCGGCGAGGACACGGGTGCGTGTCTCCCGGCCGGTGGAGGTCTCGGGGTCGGCGTCCAGCGGGGAGCGGTCCAGCTCGCGGGTCACGGTGGCCGTCACCAGATGACGGGTGACGCGCTGATCGCGGACCGATTCCTGGAGGGAGTCCTGGGCGAGGCCGCCGACGACGACGCCGGCCACCGGCGCGACGAGCAGGATGAGCACCATGGCCGCGAGCGCGACCCAGGCCTCGGCCAGATCGGTCGCACGGCGCAGCGGATTGTGCCGCCAGCGCCAGAGTCCGCTGATCGCTCGCACCGTCCGCACCCCCTTCCCGCTCCGTGATAACCCCTGGCGGAGATGTTCACGTGCAGGCCCGGTCAAAGAGAGAGCGAAATCACCAGCCGGACCTCTCATGAACTTCTCACGATTATCAACGCGCGGTCCCCCGCGGTGGGTTCCCGCACATCAGGCGTCGAGCGGGTCTCTACCGATCGAGGATCGTGACGGGGTCGCCGACGCGGATCGTGCCTCGGGAGCGGGCCACGAGGTTCTGTCCGAAGACCAGTTTTCCGCCCAGCCGCCGGTGGCGCCCCAGGGTGTGCAGAGGTTCCCTGCCGCGGGCGGCGGTGGCCTGGTCGGTGGTGGTCACGACACAGCGCCCACAGGTCTTGGCGACCCGGAACACGACCTCGCCGATCGCGAGCCGCGACCAGCCGTCCTCGGCCCAGGGCTCGGTGCCCGACACGACCACGTTGGGCCGGAACCGGTCCATGGGCAGCGGGCCCTCGTCGGCGTGATCACCCTGCGCGATCAGGGAGTTGAGGGCGTCGAGCGAGGCCGTCGTGGTGAGCAGCAGGGGAAAGCCGTCGGCGAAGGAGACGGTCTCGCCCTCCAGCGCGTACTCCGGGTCGACGGGCCGGCGCGTGGCGGGATCGTCCATGTGCACCAGACGGACGTCCGCGCCGAGATAGGCGCTGCACCAGGCGTGCGCGGCCGCGTCCTCGGCGGGCACCGCCTCCACCTTGTCCTGGAAGATCGCCACCGGCACGGTGCCGACCGGGCGCGGCACGGGGACCTCCAGCGGCTCCATGCCGGGCGCGGACAGCCGAACGCCGCCGCCGGGCAGGAGCTCGGCAGCGGCAAGCGCGACACGCGGCTCCCGGCGTTGCGAGACGACCTTTCCCCCGTCGTCGATCAGCGCCCAGCGCCTGTCCCCGGCCAGCCCCCAGGGCTCCACGTCGGCCTCCCCGGGCGCGAGGGCCCGGAACGCCTTGACCGGATGGACATGAATCGACTGAAGCCGCGCATTAGCCATGAACCCATCGTGCCAGCAGGCACGGAAGATCCATGGACCGGCTCAGTAGCCGCGGTACTGCTGGTTGTTGTACGGGTCCTGGTACGGAGCCGGAGCGGGGCGGGGAGCCGCGGGGCGCATCGCCTCGTAGCCCATGCCCTGTGCCGCCGCCGGACGGGGCTGCTGCATCTGCGGGCCGGGATAGCCCCGCGGGGCGGCGGCCTGCTGCGGGATGTACGCGGCGGGCGCCTGCTGCAGCGGAGACGGTTGCTGCGCCTGCGGGTAGCCGTAGGAGGGCTGGGAGGGACCCGCCGGGAGGGCGGGCAGGGCCGATGGCAGCGCGGGCAGGTTGCTGCTGCTCGGCATGGCGTACTCGGCAGGGACCCGGATCGGGGCGATCTGCGGAGTACCCCGCTCGGCCACGAGCGAGTCGTAGATCGGAGTGTCCGGGAAGGAGGCGGAGTAGTAGCCGCCGCCATAAGTGGAGCGGGGGGAGGTCATGGCACATAAGTTAAGCCCACGATGTGCTGGTTGGGGAGACCGATAAGAGGGTTGTTTTCCGTGTCGGCAGTGACCTCGCATCCCCAATACGAGCGAAGGTGGGGAAAAGGGGCAGCGGCAGGGGTTGAGATCCTGTAAAGGCCGAATTCCGGGCGGGTTACCGAGGGTTGGCGGGCGGTCTCTCTGTGCACCTGATGGGAGTTCGCCGTCGCGGGGAATAGGTTGGCCCTGTAGACAACCGACGGGGTGCCGGGACATGCCTGGCGCGGTGAGACGTGATGGGGGCGGACATGCCGATGTCGAAAGGGTCCAATGCTCCGGTGCCGACCACGGCACTGCGGGTCGAACTGGGCTGGAGCTCCGGACCGGGCGTACCCGACGCGGACGCCTCGGCGCTGCTCCTCGTCGGCGGAAAGGTCCGCTCCGACGGCGACTTCGTCTTCTACAACCAGCCGGCGCACACCTCCGGGGCGGTCCGCCACGAGGGCAAGCAGAACGCCGGCGGCCGGGTGGTCGACACACTTCTCGTCGACCTCGCGCGCGTGGAGCCCGCCGTCGAGACGGTGGTCCTGGCCGCCTCCAGCGACGGCGGGTCGTTCGGGCAGGTGCCGGGGCTCTACATCGAGGTCAAGGACGCCGCCCAAGGCACCGTGGTCGCCCGCTTCGACAGCGCAGGCGCCAGCGTCGAAACCGCTTTCGTCCTCGGCGAGTTCTACCGCCGCCAGGGCAACTGGAAGTTCCGTGCCGTCGGTCAGGGCTACAGCAGCGGACTGGAAGGGCTGGCCACGGATTTCGGGATCACCGTGGACGAACCGCAGCAGGCCGCCCCGCCCGCACCGGTGGCCCCTGCGGTGACGGCCCCGCCGGTCACCGCCCCTCCGGTGACCATGCCGCCCCCGCCGGCCGCCCCTCCGGCACAACCGGTCCGCCTCACCAAGGTCACGCTCACCAAGGCGTCCCCGTCGGTCTCGCTGACCAAGCAGGGCGGCACCTCGGGCGCGATGCGCGTGAACCTCAACTGGGAGGTCCGCAAGCAGTTCTCGGGCTGGGCGAGCAAGCTGGGCCGCCCGGTCGCGATGCACAACGACCTCGACCTGGACCTGTGCGCCCTGTACGAGCTCACCGACGGCAGCAAGGGCGTCGTCCAGGCCCTCGGCAACGCCTTCGGCGCGCTGCACCAGCCGCCGTTCATCCACCTCGACGGCGACGACCGCACCGGTGCCGTGGCGAGCGGCGAGAACCTCACCGTCAACCTCGACCACAAGCAGGCCTTCCGGCGCATCCTCGTCTTCGTCACGATCTACCAGGGCGCGCGCTCCTTCGCCGACCTGCACGCCACCGTGACCCTGCAACCGCAGTTCGGCGCCGCGATCGACTTCTCCCTCGACGAGTGCACCGTCCCCTCGACGGTCTGCGCGCTCGCCCTGATCACCAACACCGGCTCCGACCTCGTCGTCCAGCGCGAGGCCCGCTATCTGGTGCCCGAGCGCGGGGTGAGCCCGCAGCGGACCGTCGACTACGCCTACGGCTGGGGCATGAACTGGACCCCCGGCCGCAAGTAGCGGGTCAGCCCTTGTCGGGCACCGTGTCCGGACGCGCGTAGGTGCGGCCCTTCCAGGCCGCACCACGCCCCCGGTAGTGCTGGACGGCCGAGTCGACCGTCATCAGGAGATAGAGGAACGCCGTGAACGGCAGCAGGGGAGCGAGCCACAGCGGCTGCCGGTAGTAGCGCAGCATCGGGACGTACGTCCCCGTCATCACCAGCCACGCGAGCCCGCCGAGCACCGCGGTCGCCGTACTCCCCGCGACGAGCCCCACCACCAGGGCCACGGGCGGCACCAGGTAGACCAGCGCGAGCCCGGCCACCGTTCCGGCCAGCAGGAGCGGGCTGTGCCGCAATTGCGCGTACGCGCTGCGCGAGACCATGCGCCACAGGTCGTCCAGCCGCGGATAGGGCCGCACGCTGTCCACCCGCTCCGCCAGCCCCAGCCAGATGTGCCCGCCCCCGCCCTTGACCGCGCGCGCGAGCGCCACGTCGTCGATGACGGCGTGCCGGATCGCGTCCGGGATCCGCGCCCGCTCGGCGGTCTCCGTGCGCAGCAGCACGCAGCCGCCCGCGGCCGCCGCCGTCCGGGACCCCTTCTTCCCGATGCGTCGGAAGGGGTACAGCTGGGCGAAGAAGTAGACGAAGGCCGGCACGACCAGCCGCTCCCACAGGCTCTCCACCCGCAGCCGGGCCATCTGCGACACGACGTCGAACCCGCCGGTGCGGGCCGCCGCGACCAGCTCCCGCAGGCTCTCCGGCTCGTGCGCGATGTCCGCGTCCGTGAGCAGCAGGTACTCGGGGTCACGTGCGCGTGCCAGGCCGATGCCATGGCGCACCGCCCACAGCTTGCCGGTCCACCCGGCGGGCGGCTCACCGGGCGAGCCCACGGTGAGCGGCAGCCCGCCGTACCGCCGGGACAGTTCCCGGGCGAGTTCCCCGGTGCCGTCCGAGCTGCCGTCGTCGACGAGGAAGACCTCGGCTCTCCCGGGGTAGTCCTGGGCCAGCAGCGACGGGAGACTGGCGGGCAGCACGGCGGCCTCGTCGCGCGCGGGGACGACGACGCACACGGACGGCCACGCGTCGGGTTCGCGCCGCCCGGGCAGTCTGACGTCGGTGCGCCAGAAGAAGCCCTGGCACAGCATCAGCCACAGCCAGGCGGCGAGGGAAGCGGCGGCGGTCCACGTCATGGCGCTCACGTGCGCAGTGTCCCCCACCGGGGCGGCCCGCAAGGGCTCATCGTCTATCGTGGCCGGGTGAAGATCGCGCTCATGGACTCCGGAATCGGCCTGCTTCCCGCCGCTGCCGCGGCACGCCGGCTCAGGCCCGACGCGGATCTCGTCCTGTCCTGGGACCCGGACGGGATGCCCTGGGGTCCGCGCACTCCCGAGGACATCACACAGCGGGCGCTGGCCGTCGCCGAGGCCGCGGCGGAGCACCGTCCCGATGTGCTGATCGTCGCCTGCAACACCGCGTCGGTGCACTCGCTGCCCGCGCTGCGGGCCCGTTTCGAGCCGGACCTGCCGATCATCGGCACCGTTCCGGCGATCAAGCCGGCCGCCGCGGGCGGTGGCCCCCTCGCCATCTGGGCGACCCCCGCCACCACCGGCAGCCCCTACCAGCGCGATCTCATCGAGAGGTTCGCCATGGGTGTGGACGTCGCCGAGGTGCCGTGCCCCGGGCTCGCGGACGCCGTGCACCATGCCGACGAGTCGGCGATCGAGGCCGCGATCGCCGCCGCGGCGGCACGTACCCCCGCCGACATCACGACCCTCGTCCTCGGCTGCACCAACTACGAACTGGTCGCCGAGCGGATCCGCGCGGCAGTGCAGCAGCCGGGCCGGGCGCCGCTCATCCTGCACGGCACCGCCGGCGCCGTGGTCGCCCAGGCGCTGCGCAGGATCGGTGAGCTGCCCGCCCCCGAGGCACCCGCCGACGGCGATCTCACCGTGCTGCTCAGCGGACGTGAGGCCGAGCTGCCCGAGACCGCGCTCACCTACGCGGAAGGGCGCTTCCTCTCGACGGTCAGCCCCGCCCGCTGACCGAGAGTGACGAAACGGGGCCCGATCAGTCCACCGGCCCACTCACCCTCCGCTACGTGGTACCCGCGCAGCGAAACCTGAGTAACCTCATAGGCATGAGGGACCACCCCCACGGCGTGAACGCGCCGCATCCCGACGTCTGGACCGGACGCGCCACCAACCGGGTCCAGTGGCTGCTGGCGCTCGTCGGCGCCGCGTGCATGGCGCTCGGCATCGAGCTGGCCGTCGACTCGGCGTGGACCTCGGGCATCGCCCCGCTCGCCATGGCCGTCGTCGGCTGTATCGCGGCGGGCCTGCTGGTCCTTTTCGGCACGCTCGCGTTCGTGCATGTCGCGCTCAGGGTCGACGAGGAGTCCCTGGAGGTGCGCTGCGGCCACATGGGCCTGCCGCGCCGCCGCATCCTGCTGTCGAACGTGGCGGGTGCCGAGGTCGACCATGACGTCACCCCGCGCCACTGGGGCGGCTGGGGCTACCGCTGGCGGCCCGAGAAGGGCACCGCCGTCGTCGTACGCCGTGGTGAGGGCATCGTGCTGAGTCTGTGGGACGGACACACGTTCACGATCACCGTGGACGACGCCGAGGCCGCCGTGCAGATCATCAGGGACCGGCTGCGCTCGCGCGCGCACGGCGGGGCCCACTAGGTCAAGGAGCCGGTCGGTCGTCCCGGGGGCGGATCTCGTCCGTCCCGCGCCGGGCGGACTCGTCGGCCAGCGGGCGGGCCGTGGCCAGACCCGCCAGGAGACCGGCACCCACCGACACCGTCGTGAAGCTGAGCGCGTTGCCGACCGCGGCGATCGCCGCGAGCGCGGTGAGGGCCGCACCCGCGGTGAGCACGACCGGCGTGGGGCGCGCGGAGTGCCAGAGCGTGTAGAGCAGCCAGCAGAAGGCCGCGGCGAGCAGGACCACCCCGACGACTCCCTGCTCGGCGGCCTGCTGGAGCGGCGCCGAGTGCGGTTTGCCGTCCGGCAGCAGGGACTGCGCCGCCGTCGTGCTCAGCTCGCCGAAGCGTCCCGGGCCGACGCCCAGGGCAGGGTCCCGGTGCGCCATGCGCAGCGCGTCCTGCCACAGCTCGACGCGGTGCAGGGTGAGCTGGCCCTCCAGCGACACGGCGAGTCCCTCCGGTACCGCCCTGCCGGCGACCGCCCAGGTCAGCCCGGTCACCAGGGTCGCCGTCAGGACGAGCCCGGCGAAACCCGCGCCCCGGTGGTCCCGCATACGGCCGGCGGCGAGCGAGCACAGCAGCACCGCGGCACAGGCGACGCAGCCGCTCGCCGAACCCAGGACGCCGGCGGTCACCACGATCCCGGCAGCCGACATCCGCAGCACGAGCCGCCAGGCCGGCGCCCGCACGGCCCACGCGGCACAGCACACGGCACCCGTGGACAGGGTCAGCACGGCGGCGGTGGAGCCGGCGTGGCCCAGCGGTGCGGCGATCTCGGGACCGGCGGAGAGATGGGGAGCGGCGGCGGTGAGGCCCACCCCGGCGGCCGCCGCCGCGCAGAGCGCCGCGACCGGCAGGATCGCCCCGCAGATCCGTCCCGCCGCATAACCGGCGGCCACGGCGAGGACGGCGAGCAGCACGCCCTCGGGGCGGCCGCCGTGCACGGCCGCCGTGATCAGGGACCAGGTGGCGCAGGCCCCGAGCACCACGACGCCCGTCGCGTCCGAAACGTTTCGTCTGTCGCCGTCCTCCGCCGGACCGGCCGTAGACGTCATCCCCGTGGACCCCACCCGACCCCCCGAACCGGTCGCCCCCGCGACCCTGTGCCGGGCCCCGGTCGTACGGCCGCCTGACCGGCGGTACGACAAAGGCTCCGGCACACGGTAACGGCTGATGGACGGTTTGTGGACGAGTTGCGCAGGAACGATGCGCCAGGAGCGTGCGCCGGAGCCCTGTACCGCCGTACGGACCGCGCTGTCGGCGCCAAGGTCAACCGCCGTACACTCCCGGAGTGACCGTCACCGCAACATCCGTGGACGAGTCGGACCAGAAGCAGCCGGCCGCGCCCGCCTCGCGCACGGCCCGCCTCGCGCGCTTCGTCCCGGCTCTCGCCGCCGCGCTCTCCGGAGTGCTGCTCTACGTCAGCTTCCCGCCGCGCACGCTGTGGTGGCTCGCCCTCCCGGCGTTCGCCGTCTTCGGCTGGGTACTGCGCGGCCGCAGCTGGAAGGCGGGTCTGGGCCTCGGCTACCTCTTCGGCCTCGGCTTCCTGCTGCCGCTGCTCGTGTGGACCGGCGTGGAGGTCGGGCCCGGCCCCTGGCTGGCCCTCGTGGTGATCGAGGCGGTCTTCGTCGCGCTGGTCGGTGCGGGTATCGCGACGGTGTCGAAGCTGCCCGGCGCTCCGCTGTGGGCGGCCGCCCTGTGGATCGCGGGCGAGGCGGCACGCGCACGTGCGCCGTTCAACGGTTTCCCCTGGGGCAAGATCGCGTTCGGTCAGGCCGACGGCGTCTTCCTGCCGCTCGCCGCGGTGGGCGGGACCCCGGTGCTCGGCTTCGCGGTCGTCCTGTGCGGCTTCGGGCTGTACGACGCCGTCCGCCTGGTCGTGGAGAAGCGCCGCTCCCGGGAGGTACGGCGGTCGGCCGCCGTGGTCGCCCTGCTGAGCGTCGCCGTCCCCGTGGTGGGGGCCGTCGCCGCCCGCCCGCTGGTCAGCGACAAGGCCGAGAACGGCACCGTCACCGTCGCGGCCATCCAGGGCAACGTGCCCCGCGCGGGCCTCGACTTCAACGCCCAGCGACGGGCCGTGCTCGACTACCACGCGCGCGAGACCGAGCGGCTGGCCGCCCAGGTCAAGGCCGGCAAGATGCCCCAGCCCGACATCGTCCTGTGGCCCGAGAACTCCTCCGACATCGACCCGTTCGCCAACGAGGACGCGCGTGCCGTCATCGACGCGGCAGCCAAGGCCATCGACGCGCCGATCTCGGTCGGCGGAGTCGTCGAGCGGGACGGCAAGCTCTACAACGAGCAGATCCTGTGGGATCCGGTCAAGGGGCCGACCGACACCTACGACAAGCGCCAGATCCAGCCGTTCGGCGAGTACCTCCCGCTGCGCTCGCTCATCGGGGCGATCAACAGCGACTGGACGTCCATGGTCCGCCAGGACTTCAGCCGGGGCACCGAACCGGGCGTGTTCACCATGGCCAATGCCAAGGTCGGGCTCGTCACCTGCTACGAGGCCGCCTTCGACTGGGCCGTGCGCTCCGAGGTCACCGACGGCGCCCAGCTGATTTCCGTGCCCAGCAACAACGCGACCTTCGACCGCAGCGAGATGACCTACCAGCAGCTCGCCATGTCCCGGGTACGCGCCGTCGAGCACAGCCGGACCGTCACCGTGCCGGTGACCAGCGGCGTCAGCGCGATCATCATGCCGGACGGGACGATCACGCAGAAGACCGGCATGTTCGTCGCCGACTCCCTCGTCCAGAAGGTGCCGCTGCGCTCCTCCGAGACGCCGGCCACGAAGCTCGGCATCCTGCCGGAGATGCTGCTGGTGCTGGTCGCGGCGGGTGGACTGGGCTGGGCGATCGGGTCCGGCGTGCGCAACAGGCGGGCGTGATCCGCCGGTTAGGGTCGGAGCATGGCTACTCCTGACTTCATCCGTGAGATCCGGGCCTCCGCCGGGCACCAGCTGTTGTGGCTGCCCGGCGTCAGTGCCGTCGTCTTCGACGACGAGGGGCGGGTGCTGCTGGGGCAGCGCGCGGACAACCACCAGTGGACCGTGATCACCGGCATCCCGGACCCCGGTGAGCAGCCCGCGGCGGCGGTCGTGCGGGAGGTGCAGGAGGAGACGGGTGTGGACTGTGTCGTCGAGCGTGTCGTCCTTGTCAGGACGGGCTCGCAGGTCACCTACCCCAACGGCGACAAGTGCCAGTTCATGGACGTCACCTTCCGCTGCCGCGCCGTCGGCGGCGAGGCACGGGTGAACGACGACGAGTCCCTTGAGGTCGGCTGGTTCGAGGTGGACGCGCTGCCGACGATGGGCGAACGCCAGCTGTTCCGGATCAAGCAAGCACTGTCCGATGAACCCACATGGTTCGAGCCCATGAGTTCCGAATGAAGTATGGGCGCTGACCACATGGGGTGAGCCAGGTGCGCTGCCTAGGGTCGAGGCATGACCCCGCCCAGCGCCCTTTCGGCCCCCCACGCCTCCTCGCTCGACCTCGGCGGCCGCACCGCCCTCGTCACCGGCGCCGCCGGTGGCATCGGCCGCGCCTGCGCGCTGCGGCTCGCGGCCGCCGGGGCCAAGGTCAGAGCGGTCGACCGGGACGCGCGCGGCCTGGAGGAGCTCGCCGACGGGGCCCGGAACCTGGCGGGCGCCATCGAACCGCACGTCCTCGACCTGACCGACCTGGACGCCGCCGAGCTCGCCGCGGCCGGCACCGACGTGCTGGTCAACAACGCCGGGCTCCAGCTGGTGCGCCCCATCGAGGAGTTCCCGCCCGACGTCTTCCACACCGTCCTCACCGTGATGCTGGAGGCACCGTTCCGGCTCATCCGCGGAGCCCTGCCGCACATGTACGGGCAGGGGTGGGGCCGGATCGTCAACGTGTCCTCGGTCCACGGACTGCGGGCCTCGGCGTTCAAGTCGGCGTACGTGGCCGCCAAACACGGCCTGGAGGGGCTCTCCAAGACGGCCGCCCTGGAGGGCGCGCCCCACGGAGTCACCTCGAACTGTGTGAACCCCGCCTATGTGCGCACCCCCCTGGTCGAGAAGCAGCTCGCCGACCAGGCGCGGGCGCACGGCATCCCCGAGGAGCGCGTCCTGGCCGAGGTGCTGCTCCAGGACAGCGCGGTCAAGCGGCTCATCGAGCCCGAGGACGTCGCCGAGGCCGTGGCGTACCTGTGCGGCCCGCGGGCGTCCTTCGTGACCGGCACGTCGCTGGTGATGGACGGGGGCTGGACGGCGCACTGAGCCGTGCCCCGGCGGGGTTGTCCACAGGGCTGACGAGGTGACGGCGCGATGAGGAATCCTGTGAGCATGTCCCGCGATCACGTGCAGTCCGCCGAGCGCCCCGCCGGCAGCGCCGAGGCACCGTTCCTCGAACTGCTGGCCAGGGGCGCGTCCGCCGACGCCTACGAGCAGCCGGTGCTCGTCGCCCGCGCCGAGGGCCGCCCGGCCGAGCGGATCGCCGCGCTGGAGCAGGCCAAGCTGGTCGCGCTGCGCGTGCGCTCGGAGCTGGAGGGACGGCGCCGGCGCGAGGCCGAGCTCTCCGCGCTCTTCGAGACCGCGCACGACCTGGCCGGACTGCGCGACCTGGACGCCGTGCTCCAGGCGATCGTGCAGCGCGCCCGGTCACTGCTCGGCACGGACGTCGCCTACCTCAGCCTCAACGACCCGGTCCGCGGCGACACCTACATGCGCGTGACCGAGGGCTCGGTCGCCGCCCGCTTCCAGCAACTGCGGCTCGGCATGGGCGAGGGGCTCGGCGGCCTCGTCGCCCAGACGGCCCGGCCCTACGTCACCGACGACTACTTCCAGGACGATCGCTTCCAGCACACCCGCGCCATCGACGGCGGCGTCCGCGACGAGGGCCTGGTCGCCATCCTCGGCGTGCCGCTGATGCTGGGGCACCACGTCATCGGGGTGCTGTTCGCCGCCGACCGGCGCGCCCGGGTCTTCGAGCGGGAGCAGATCGCCCTGCTCGGCTCCTTCGCCGCCCTGGCGGCCGCCGCCATCGACACCGCGAACCTGCTCACCGAGACCCGCTCGGCCCTCGCCGGCCTGGAGCGGGCCAACGAGATCATCCGCGACCGCAGCGGCGTCATCGAGCGCGCCTCCGACATCCACGACCGGCTCGCCGAACTCGTGCTGCGCGGCGGCGGGGTGCACGACGTGGCGGCCGCCGTCGCCGAAGTCCTCCACGGCAAGGTCGAGTTCACCGAGGCGGCCGCCACGCCGGCCGAGGCACTGGAGGCCTCCCGCGCCGAAGGACACGCCGTACGGCACGGCGACGACTGGATCGCGGCCGTCGCCGCCGGCGGCGAACTGCTCGGCGCGCTCGTGTTGCACGGCCACCCCGGACTCGACCCCGTCGACCAGCGCACCCTGGAGCGCGCCGCGATGGTCACCTCGCTGCTGCTGCTCGCCAGACGCTCGGCGGCCGAGGCCGAACAGCGCGTCCGCGGCGAACTCCTGGACGACCTCCTCGACGCCCGCGACCGCGACCCGCGCCTGCTGCGCGAACGCGCCTCCCGGCTGCACGCCGACCTCGACGCCACCCATGTCGTCCTCGCCGCCCGGCTCGACGGCACCGCGGCCGACGCCGAGCAGGAGGCGGACGCCCGCAGACGCCTGTGGTCCGCCGCCTCCCATCTCGCGGCGACGCGCCACGGACTGGCCGCGGCCCGCGACGGCGGCACTGTCCTGCTGCTGCCCCTCAAGGACGGCGACACCGCGACCGCCCTGGCCCGCCGTACCGCCCGCCACCTCGGCACGGCCGTCCACGAGGCCGTCACCGTCGGCGCCTCGGCCCCGGTCCAGGACCTGGCCACCCGCCCGGACATCGCGGTCGCCGCCTACGAGGAGGGCCGCCGCTGCCTCGACGCCCTGCGGCTGCTGGGGCGTTCCGGCGACGGAGCGGCCGCCGAGGACTTCGGGTTCCTCGGGCTGCTGCTGGCCGGGGACCGGGACATCGCGGGCTTCGTCGACCGCACCATCGGTCAGGTCGTCACCTACGACGAACGGCGTGGGACGGACCTTCTTCGCACCCTGGACGCGTATTTCGCCTGCGGTATGAGTCCTGCCCGCACGAAGGACGAACTGCATGTCCACGTGAACACGGTCGCGCAGCGTCTGGAGCGCGTGGGCCGCCTTCTGGGGGATGACTGGCAGAGCCCCGCACGCGCTCTGGAGATCCAACTCGCCCTGCGTCTGCAGCGGTTGTCCGCAGGGAGAGAGCACTGACCCCCGTACGCAGAGACGTACGGGGGCCGGCCGGGGGAGATCAGACGCTGCGGGCGTCCACGGTCGCGGCCTTCGCCGGCTCCGCGTCCGCGGGGGAGTCGACGTCGGAGAGGTCCCGGTTGCGGGTCTCCTTGGCCACGCCCACCGCGATGAGGGTCAGGACGGCCGCGGCGATGACGTACAGGGCGATCGGGGTCGAGCTGCCGTAGTCGTCCAGGAGCGCGGTGGCGATCAGCGGCGCGGGCGCTCCGGCGGCGACCGAGGCGAACTGGGCCCCGATGGAGGCGCCGGAGTAGCGCATCCGGGTCGCGAACATCTCGGAGAAGAAGGCGGCCTGGGGCGCGTACATCGCCCCGTGCAGCACCAGACCCACGGTGATGGCGAGGATCAGGTTGCCGAAGCTGCCGGTGTCGATGAGGGAGAAGAACGGGAACATCCACAGGCCGATCCCGGCCGCGCCCAGCAGATACACCGGGCGCCGCCCTATCCGGTCCGACAGGGCGCCCCACATCGGGATCACCGCGAAGTGCACGGCGGAGGCGATCAGTACGGCGTTCAGCGCGGTCTGCTTGGAGACGTCGGCCGCGGTGGTGGCGTAGACGAGGATGAACGCGGTGATCACGTAGTAGCTGATGTTCTCCGCCATGCGCGCGCCCATCGCGACGAGCACATCACGCCAGTGGTGGCGCAGTACGGCGACGAGGGGCAGCTTCTCCGTGGCCGACCCCTGCTCGGCCTTGCGGGCCTCGGCGTGGGCCAGGGCCTGTTTGAAGACCGGCGATTCGTCGACAGACAGACGAATCCACAAACCGACCATCACGAGGACACCGGAGAGCAGGAACGGGATGCGCCAGCCCCAGCTGGTGAAGGCGCTGTCCGAGAGGACGGCGGTGAGCAGGGAGAGCACACCGGTGGCCAGCAACTGCCCGGCGGGGGCGCCGGTCTGCGGCCAGGAGGCCCAGAACCCGCGCCGCCGGGCGTCCCCGTGCTCGGACACCAGCAGCACCGCCCCGCCCCACTCGCCGCCGAGCGCGAAGCCCTGGACCAGGCGCAGCACGGTCAGCAGCACGGGGGCGGCCGAGCCGATCGTCGCATGCGTGGGCAGCAGCCCGATCGCGAAGGTCGCCCCGCCCATCAGCAGCAGGCTCAGCACCAGCAGCTTCTTGCGTCCCAGCCGGTCGCCGTAGTGCCCGAACACAAGGGCACCGATCGGACGGGCGGCGAATCCCACGGCGTACGTCAGGAACGACAGCAGGGTGCCGACGAGCGGGTCGGAGCCCGGGAAGAACAGCTTGTTGAAGACGAGGGCCGCGGCGGATCCGTAGAGAAAGAAGTCGTACCACTCGATGGTCGTGCCGATGAGGCTGGCGGCGACGATGCGCTTCAGGTTGTTCGGCGTCGGCGGAGCGGGTGCTGCGGAGGCCATGTGCGCCACTTCCTCGTGTGCGGTGGGGACGGGTACGTGTCGGAACACCGTAGGAATCCGCACGTCAGGCGCACATGTGGTGGGACACCATACTTCGGGCTTGAAGTGTGAGCGCGACCTCCATCCGTGTCAGTCGGTGTGTGCCTGTGTGTGGAGGATCCGGTCGTGACCGGCTCGCCTGCTCCCGCTCGACATGTACATCACCGGCTTCCAGAGCAACGAGATGGGCCTCGCCAGCGCGATCTCCGTCATCCTCGTCGCCGCCGGACTCCTCCTCTCCCTCATCGTCGTGCGCTTCTCCGGTTTCTCCCGCATGAGAAGCCAGCAGGCAGGTGTGTGATGTCCGTCCTCTCCCATGCCCCGCAGACCGACTCCGAGGCCCGAGTGACACAGCCGTCCGCCGTACCGTCCACCCCACGGCCGGGCCGGCTCGGCCGTCTGCGCCGCACCAATCCGCTGGGCGCCCTCGGCGGCCTGGTCTGGTTGCTGATCGTCCTCGTACCGGTGTACTGGGTCGTCGTCACCTCCGGGACATTCCCGACGAGCTGTACGAGTCGATGCGGGCGGACGGCGCCGGTCACTGGCGCATGCTGTGGAGTCTGGCGCTGCCGCTGTCCCGTCCGGCGCTGATCACGGTGACGATCTACGACGCGCTCAACGTCTGGAACGGTTTCCTCTTCCCGCTGATCCTCACCCAGAGCCCCGACAAGCGCGTCCTGCCGCTGTTCGTGTGGAGCTTCCAGGGCGAGTTCACCATCAACATCCCCGCGATCCTGGCCGCCGTCGTCCTGTCCACCCTCCCCATCCTCGCCCTCTACGTCGTCGGCCGCCGCCAGCTGATCGGCGGACTCACCGCCGGTTTCGGCAAGTAGCGGTTGTCGGCGACGACCCGCCCGGTCTGTCGGGGGACGGAATCCCCCACGTCAGCCCTGCGAGGTGGTGTCCCTGACCCAGGGCAGCGCGAACCGTTCCAGCAACACCAGGGCGAAGTAGAGAACGATGCTCATCAATCCGATCAGGATGATCGCGGCCCAGGCGGTGGCGGTGTCGCCCACCCCGCCGGCCTGCACGATCAGATAGCCGAGGCCGGACTCACCGGCCTGGAACTCGCCGATGACCGCACCGATCGCGGCGAGGGGCATGGCCACCTTCAGCCCGACGAAGATCTGCGGCAGCGCGGCGGGCAACCGTACCTTCCGGAAGGCCTGCCAGCGGGAGGCGTTGAGCGAGCGCGCCAGCTCGGCCAGGTCCGCCGGGGTCGAGGTGAGGCCGGTCGCGGTGGACAGCACGATCGGGAAGAAGCAGAGCAGGAAGACCATGGTCAGGACCGGCTTCTGCCCCCAGCCGAGCGCCCCCACCAGCAGAGGCCCGAGCGCGATCTTCGGAACCGCGTTGACGGCGACCAGCAGCGGCGTGAACATCCGCTCCAGTACCCGCGAGGCGGCCAGCGACAGTCCGATCAGTACTCCGCAGGCGCTGGAGAGAACGAACCCGACGACCGTCTCCACCGTGGTGTCACCGGTGTGCTCCAGGAACCGGACCGGGGTCGCGGTGAACGCCGAGAGCACGGCGCCCGGCGGAGGCAGTACCGCCGGGTGGATCACCTCGAGCACCGACGTGATCAGCCACCACACGCCGAACGCGACCAGCAGCCCGGCCATGGGCAGCAGCACGATGCCGGCGCCCGCTGTCCTGGGTGGACCGACTCGCGGCACGATCAGGCTTTCGGCACCAGGTCGAAGTCGATGATCTGCTCCGGGGTCATTCCCTTCGGCAGCGCGCCCGCGTCCTCCAGAATCCCGATGCTCTTCGCCACCCGCCCGGAGTCCAGCGTTCCGATCGCCGTACCGGAACCGTCCTTCGGAGAGACGTACGCGGCCATCAACTCCAACTCGGCCGCCGCGGCGGCCGGATTCGTCGTGTCCACGTTCCGCTTCAGGATCTCGGCGGCTTCCTTCGAGTGCGCGAGGCTGTACTCCAGGCCCTTGAGCAGCGCGGCGGTGAACCGCCGCACCATCTCCGGGTCCTGCTCGGCGATCTTCTTCGACGTGATCAGCACGTTTCCGTACAGGTCGGGGATCACATCGCTGTACGGCAGCAGCACGGCCTTCTTCTTCGTCACCGCCTCGATGGTCGGCTTGCCCACCACGAACTGGCCGATGCCGTCCACCGAGCCGCCGGCGAGCGTGCCCATCAGGGTCTGCGCCTCGCCGTTGACCCAGGTCACCTTGGCGGCGTCGACGCCGGCCAGTCGGGCGTACGTCGGGAAGAGGTTGCGCACGACGGAGCCGGGTGTGTCGGCGAGCCGTTTGCCCTCCAGGTCCTTCGGTTCGGCGATGCCGTTGCCCTCGGTGGTGGCGATCGCGGCCATGGTGTGCTGCTGGATGGCGGCCACCGCGACGAAGTCCTTCGCCTGACCGTTGCCCATGTGCAGCAGACCTCCCGTCAGGTCGATGGGGCCGAACTGCGCCTGGCCGCTCGCGACGGCCGGAATCACACCGCCGGTGCCCTGGCCGGGCCTGATCGTCACGTCGAAGCCGGCGTCCTTGAAGAAGTCCTTGTCCTTCGCGACCCAGGCGTACGCGTCCCGGCCGAAGTTGCCGAAGGAGGTCAGGTAGGTCACCTTCTTCAGCGCCTTGCCGTCGTCGTCGGCATCGTTGTCGGAGTCCGAGCCGCCGCACCCCGCCACCAGCGCCAGCGCTGTGGTCAGGGCTAACGCGGTGACCGTACGGGCGAACCTGATCATGCGCACAGTGGTGTCCTTTCCGACCGCCGAACGCGCGCCGGCGGAGGGGCGTCGAGACGGACGAGACGGAACGGCGTGGCGGAACTGCCGAGGGCATGACACGTGGTGCGGGCAACAGCCTACGAGGGATGAGCAGTTGTGGGCCAGCTGTGTGGCATGGGGGCATCATGCGATACGACGGCAGGTACCGCCGATCGCCTGCCGCGGGTAGCCTGACTGGGCGTGAGGACCCGGCCGGCATGACGATCGCCAGGGGATGGGGAGACCGCCGGATGATCAGACTCACCGGTGTGTCCCGGAACTTCACCAGCCGTTCCGGTTCGACGACGGCGCTCCAGGACATCGGACTTCACATCGCCGAGGGCGAGTTCGTGGCGGTGGTGGGCCGGTCCGGATGCGGCAAGTCCACGCTGCTCCGGCTGATCGCCGGGCTGTTGCCGGTCACCGAGGGCGAGATCACCATCGGCGGCGAGCGAGTCTCCGGAGCCCGGCGGGATGTCGCCATGCTGTTCCAGCGGCCGGCACTGCTGCCCTGGCGGTCCGTCCTCGACAACGTCCTGCTGCCCGTGGAGATCTTCGGCTGGAACAAGGCGCAGCACCGCGAGCGGGCGTACCGGCTGCTGGAGACGGCCGGACTCGGCGGCTTCGAGAAGCACCGGCCGCACGAGCTGTCCGGCGGTATGCAGCAGCGTGTCGCGCTGTGCCGGTCGCTGATGGGTGAGCCCCAAGTGCTGCTCATGGACGAGCCGTTCTCCGCACTGGACGCGCTGACCCGCGCGGACCTCGCGGTGGAGTTGCAGCGCATCCACCTCGAGAACTCGTCCACCGTCGTCTTCGTCACGCACTCGATCGACGAGGCCGTGCTGCTCGCCGACCGGGTGGTGGTGCTCACCCCGCGCCCGGGCCGGATCCGCAAGATCGTCGACATCGCCGTACCCCGGCCGAGGACGCTGGGCCGCACCGCGCATCTGGACGAAGTGGCCCGGTGCAGCGCCGATCTGCATGAGCTGCTGATGGAACGGGACATGGCCGTGCCGGTCGAGACGGAGGGGCGATGAGCCTGCGGATCTGTGTCTTCACCGAGCCGCACCGCGGCGCCGACTACGAGGATCAGCTGCGCTTCGCGCGACTCGTCGAGGCCTGCGGATTCGAGGGCTTCTTCCGGGCCGATCACTATCAGGCGATGGGCGCCGATCCGGGCCTGCCCGGCCCCACCGACGCCTGGCTGACGCTCGGCGCGCTCGCCCGGGAGACCTCCAGGATCCGGCTGGGCACCCTGGTCACCTCGGCCACCTTCCGGCTGCCGGGACCGCTCGCCGTGACGGTGGCGCAGGTCGACCGGATGAGCGGAGGGCGGGTCGAACTGGGCCTCGGCGCGGGGTGGTACGAATGGGAACACACCTCGTACGGCATCCCGTTCCCGCCGGCCCCGGAGCGCTTCGACCGGCTGGAGGAGCAGCTGGCGGTGATCACGGGCCTGTGGCGGACACCGCTCGGCGAGAGCTTCAGCCACCGCGGCGACCACTACCAGCTCGTCGACGCGCCCGCCCTGCCGAAGCCCGTGCAGATGCCGGGGCCGCCGATCATCGTCGGTGGCCGCGGCCCCAAGCGCACCCCGGAGCTGGCTGCCCGGTACGCCGACGAGTTCAACATGCCCTTCAAGTCGGTGGCGGAGACCGCCCGGGCCTACCGACGCGTCGCCGAGGCGTGCGACCGGACGGGGCGGGCCGACGCCGGTCGGCCACCGCTGGTGCTCTCGGCCGGTGTCGTGGCGGCCATCGGCCGTACGGACGCGGAGGTGCGACGGCGGGCCGCCCCGCTGCACGCCAAGAGCGCGCTGCCGCCGGAGGATCCGGTGATCGGATCCCCCGCCCAACTCGTCGAGCGACTCGGTGAGTTCGCCGCGATCGGCGCAGGCCGTATCCATCTGCGACTGATCGACTTCAACGACCTCGACCACCTGGAACTCATCGCAGGTGAGGTGCTCCCGCAGCTGTAGTGCCAGGTGTCGTGGGAATCGCCGTACGGCTTCAGCTGATGCAGACCAGGCCGAGCAGGCAGAGTCCCGAGGGCGAGGTCGGCGAGGACTGGGAGGGTGCGGGAGTCGCCGACGAGGTGTCCGTGCTCGAGGTGTCGGTGCCGTCGGTGGCGGAGGGGGTGGGCGAGGCCGACGTCTGCGTGGCCGCTTCCGTGGTGTCGGACACCGTGGAGGTGGCCTGTGACTCGGCGGAGGACACGGCCGTGGTCAGCGATTTCGTGACGCTGTCCGGCTGGACCGCCTCGGTCGTGGGCGTGGCCTGGGGTGTGGTGGCCGTCTGCTCGTGGGGTGCGTTCGCCGTGGACGAGCGGTTCGCGGACGAGGTGCCCTGGGACCGGTTCGTGTCGGCCGGCGTCGCCGAGGCCGGAACCGGCTCCACGGCCTGCTCCTCCGCGATGCCCATGGCTTCCCTGTCCGGTGCGGCGGTCGCCTGCGTGCGGTCCGTGGACTGGCGGTTCATCGAGGTGACGGTCAGACCGCCGCCGACCAGGGCGACCGCCGTGGCCACCAGGGCCCTGCGCTGCGTCTTCTTCCAACGCTCCCGCTGGCGCCGCCGTGCCGCCCGGCCGGTCGGCGAGGGGGCCTCCGGGCCGTCGTACGGGTGCTCCTGCGGCGCCTCGCCGCCTTCCTCGGCACCGGAACCCGTGTCGTGCCACAGCTGGCTCGGTGATTGCCACGGTGCCGCGACCGTCTCGGGGGCCGGGGAGGGCGTTCCGACGGCGAGGGGAGCGATGTCCGGGGCGTAGGCGCCGCACCCCGGGCACACGAGGGCGCCGTTGAGATGCCGACGGCATGTGGAGCAGTAGTCCATCTGCGGTCTTCCTGTGTTCACTTTTCGCACGGGGGAGCGAGTCGCGAGCAAAGGTAGCGATGCTTTCGAAGGGGTGTGTGCAGCCTGTGTGACGTCCCTGCGCAGATGTGCCCAGGACGTGACCGCATAACGACACATCCGGGCGTCGTTTCCGTTGGTTGCGGGACATTTGGCCTGCGGGGGTGTGCCGAACGCCTCCTGGCCGCCGCCGATCAAGCCCCCGGCTTGGCATCCTGTCGGCGCACCATCTCCGAGATCCAGACGGGTGCGAACGGCGACGTGCAGCCGGGGGACGTCGGGTAGTCCTTGAGGACCTGGAGGCGTTCGCCGATGTCGATGGCGCGGGTGCGGTGTTCGGGGTGGTCGATGCCGATCTGGGCGAGGCAGTGGTTCATGGCCCATTGCAGGCGGTCCGGGGCGCTTTTCATGTCCGCCTCGATGACGTCGAGCAGGCCCGGGAGATCCAGGTCCTCCGGCTTTTTCGTGACGCGTTCGGTGGTCAGGGCCCAGCCGGCGCTCGCGACCACGGGATCCGGGTCGGCGAACCAGGACAGGCGCAGCTCCTCGGAGTGCGGGCTCTTCTTCACCACGTAGTTCACGAGCCAGTCGTGCACCTTCGGGGTGCGTGCCGTACGCAGCATGGTGTCCAGCTCGTCACGCTCGAACGCCTTCGGGCGGCAGATCAGGGTCGTCAGCAGCTTCGCCGCGGTGTCGTCCGTCTCCCAGAGCCGGCGGGCGAGGTCCTGCTGTGTCTTCAGCCGCTTCGCGAGGGCGCGCAGCCGACCGAGGTTCACGCCGTGATCGTCACCGTGTCGCTCGTTGACCGCGCGTGCCTTCGGATCTTCGAGCTCGGCCAGCTCGGCCATCACCTCGTCCACCGTCGTCTCGGTCATCTCAGCGGCCTCCCTGTCCGTTGCGCGCGGGATTCAGCCTACGAGGGAAGTCATCGGTCGGCGGCGACCGTCCCGTCGGATGTCAGAGTCCGCAGTTCGGCGAGTATCGGTGTGTCCGTTCCTTCCAGGGCGGACAGCGCGCTGTGCCATCGGAGCCGGGCCGTGCGTTCGTCGCCGAGAGCGCTGAGGACGTGGCCGAGTTCGTGCTCGGTGAGACCACGGCCGTAGGAGTCGCCGCGTGCGGTGGTCTCCCGGAGCAGGGCCTCACATGTTTCCTCGGCCTGTTCGAGGCGGCCCAGCGTCCGCAGGGCCTGGGCCCGGCCCAGGCGGGTTTCGCGCTCCGCGTTCCAGTGCGCCCCGCCGGCCGCCATGACCCGGAGGGCCTCTTCGAAGCTCCGCAGCGCCCGGGCGGGCTCGCCGAGGTGCAGATGGGTACGGCCCGTGTTGCAGAGGGCCACCTGCTCGATCACGGCGCTGCCGGTCTCCCGGGCGAGTTCGCGGCTGCGGCGGTGGTAGGTGAGGGCGGAGCGCGGGTCGGCGAGTTCGGCCACGTATCCCTGGTGGCCCAGGAGCTTCGCTTCCTCGCCCGGGGTGAGGCGGTCGGGGCGCAGGGCGAGGCAACGGGCCAACGTCGCCCGGGCGTCGGCGCCCCGGCCCAGTTCGCGCAGCAGGGCGGCACGGTTGCCGAGGTGGCGCATGCGGGCCAGGTCGTCGCAGAGGTGCTCGCTCAGTGCCACCGCTTCGTCCAGGAGCAGCAGCGCCTGGTGGAGACGTCCGGCCGAGTAGTGCGCGGAGGCGAGGTGGCCCAGCGCCTGTGCCTCGGCCGCGGTGTCGGCGCTCGACCGGGCGAGGGCGATGGCGCGGCGTGTCAGCCGTTCCAGATCCCGGACGCGCCCGCGGTCGTGCAGGTAGGGGAACAGGCCGGTGATCAGGGCCAGGGTCCGGGCCGGGCCCAGGCGTCCGTGCGCGCCGGATCCGGCCAGGTGCAGCAGGTTCGCCACCTCCGAGTCACCCCAGGCGAGCGCTTCCGCGGCGTCGGCGAAATCCGTTCCCGCGCGCTCCCCGAGGCGCCGGGGATCCGGCCGTAGCGCGGCCGCGCAGTGTGCGAGCCGTTCCTGGTACCAGCGCAGCGACCGCTCGGCGGCTTCGGCGGTGCGGGCCCGCTCATCCGGGCGGTCGGCCGTTTCCCTGGCGAAGTCGCGGACCAGGTCGTGCGGGACGTAGCGGCCCCAGCTCACCTCCTGGAGCAGAGCCACCTCGACCAGACGGTCCAGTGCCTGCTCGGCGCTGTGTTCTGTGCGGTCCATGGCGGCGGCCAGCAGCGGGACCCCGTACTCGGGCAGGTCCAGCGCTCCGATGAGGACCAGGGTCGCGGCCGCCTCGCCGTCGCGCGGGTCGGCCGAGCCCAGGAGTGCCTCGTGGGCCGCCAGCAGGGACCGGCGGACGCTGAGGTCCTCCAGTTCGAGGTGGTCGAGGCGGTCCGCCTGGCGGGCGAGACGTGCCACCAGCTTCTCCACCGGCAGGGTGCGCCGGCTCCTGAGACGGGCCGCGGAGATCCGCAGCGCCAGGGGCAGCCGGCCGCACAGGGCGACGAGTCGGGCGACCGGTTCGGCTTCGGAAGCGGCCCAGGTCCGGCCCGAGGCCCGCTCCACCAGGAGAGCGCCCTCCCGTGGGGAGAGGGGGTCGAGCCGTATGTGCGTGGCGTTGTCCAGGGTGGCCAGGGGGCGGCGGCTGGTCAGGAGTACGGCGCAGCCGGCGCCGGCGGGCAGCAGTGGACGGATCTGGCTGGCCGAGGCGGCGTCGTCGAGGACCAGCAGTGTCCGGGTGGGCGCGAGCGCGGAGCGCAGCAGGGCGGAGGCGGCCGCCACGTCGTACGGGACGCGCCGGGCGTCCATTCCGAGGCCGCGCAGGAGGACAGCGAGGGCGTCGGCGGGTTCGAGCGGGGCGACGCCGGGGGTCGCTCCGTGGAGGTCGAGATAGAGCTGGCCGTCGGGGAACGCGTCCCGGAGCTGTCCCGCGATGTGCAGGGCGAGGCCCGTCTTGCCCACGCCCGGCATTCCGCTGATCACGACGAGCGCGGTGCGGCCACGCGGGGACTCCAGCTCCTCGCGGATCTCGGCGATGTGCTCGGCGCGGCCGACAAAGTTGCCGGGTGCGGAGGGGAGTTGGGCGAGCGGCATGGGGGCGTCCGCACTGCGGAGCACCTCACGGTGGGCTTCCTGGACGGCGGGTCCGGGCTCCACTCCGAGTTCGTCGACCAAAGTCCGGCGCGACGACCGGAAGAGCGCCAGCGCTTCGGCCCGGCGGCCGGTGCGGCCGAGGGCGAGCATCAGCTGGCGGTGCAGGGCCTCCCGGAACGGATGCTCCTTGACCAGGACGCTCAGTTCGGTGGCGAGTCCGTCCAGGCGGTCGAGGTGCAGGAGAGCCTCGAAGCGGTATTCGAGCGCCTCCAACCGCTGCTCCTGGAGGAACATCACGGCGGGGTGTTCGGCGAGGGCGGGTACATCGGCGAACGGCGTGCCGCGCCACAACGCCAGAGCGGCATCGGCGTCCCGTTCCGCGGCCTCCCAGTCCTCCCGGCCGTGGGCCTCCCGCGCCCGGCGTATCAGCCCTTCGAACACGTCACGGTCCAACTCGTCGTGGCCGACCCGTAGGTGGAGTCCGTGGGCCATGGTGCGCAGTCGCGTACCACCGGCGTCATGGAGACGCCGCCTCAGCCGGGCCACGTGGTTGTGCAGCGAGGCGGTGGCCGTCGGCGGCGGTTCCTCGCCCCATAGGACCGCTTTCACCGTGTCCAGCGGCACCGTGCGGTTCGGTTCGAGGAGCAGCGCGGCGAGCAGCGAGCGGGGCTTCGGTCCGCCGAGAGCGAGGGCCGTGCCGTCGTCGTCGACCGCCGTCACCGATCCCAGTACCGCGAACCTCACCGCCACCCCCGTAACCAAGCAATCGTCCGTCCCATCATCGCTGTTGGGCGTGTGTTGTCGGCTTGTTAGGGGTGGTCGGCACGATGCGTGCCCCGCATGCCGAGAGAGGGTTGGTGCACATGTCGACACGCCTGATACGGACGACGCTGGTGGGCGTGACAGCGATGGCGGCGGCAGGTTCGGCCCTGCTGGCGACACCGGCGACCGCCGCAGAGACACGCCCGCCCGGGCACACCGCCACCCAGGCGGCGATGGACGCGGCCGTCGAGGCCGGCGTGCCGGGCGTCGTGGCCGAGGTGCGCGACAGCCACGGGGGGTGGAAGGGCACCTCGGGAGTCGCCGACCTCACCACCGGGCAGTCCCGCGGCAACGGCGACCGATTCCGCGCCGGAAGTGTCACCAAGACGCTGGTGGCGACCGTCCTGCTCCAACTCCAGGCGGAGAGAAGGATCGACCTCGATGCCACGGTCGACCCCTACCTCCCCGGCCTGGTGCGGGGCAACGGCCACGACGGTACGAGGATCACGATCCGCCAGCTCATGAACCACACCAGCGGCATCTTCAACTTCACCGAGGACGCCACGTTCGCGAAGAGAGTCCTCGGCATCGACTTCCTGGACACCCGCTACGACGGCTGGACACCGCAGCAGGTCATCGCCCTCGCCCTGCGGAACCCGCCCCAGTTCGAGCCCGGCACGTCCTGGAAGTACTCCAACACCAACTACCTCCTGCTGGGCCTGATCATCGAGAAGCTGACCGGCCGGTCCTACGCCGACGAGATCGAGCGCCGCATCACCGGACCCCTCGGGATGCGTGCCACGTACTTCCCCGGCACCGACCCGCACGTCCCCGGGCCCACCCGGCACTACTCCACCTTCACGGAGGACCCGGGGAAGATCTACGACGTGACCGAGCTCAACCCGTCCTGGGCCTGGGCGGCCGGCGAGATGATCACCAACGCCTCCGACCTCAACCGTCTCTACGCCGCCCTCCTCGGCGGCAGACTGCTGCGCCCCGCCCAGCTCGCACAGATGACGACCACGGTCTCCACCGAGGGCAACCTGGCACGCCAGCGCTACGGTCTGGGGCTCATCGAGTACGAGACCACCTGCGGGATCAAGGTCTGGGGCCACTCCGGCGGTATCCACGGCTCCTCGACCCAGGCCTTCGGCACCAAGGACGGCCGGCACATGATCACGCTGAACTTCAACGGTGACTGGGTGGGCGGCGGCAAGAACGTGGTCTCGGCCGAGTTCTGCTGACCGGGTTCGGGGGCGCCCGTCCTCGTACACTCGGCGTCGATGATGGTCAAAAGCCGACAGCGGATCCCCGAGATCCCCTTCGCCGCCCCGGCCGGCACTCCCGCCGGGGTCGAGGTCATGTCGCTGGCCGAGCTGCGCAGGCGGGCACCGCAGGACGTCCTCTCGCGGCCGCAGCGCCCCGACTTCCATCACCTGCTGACCCTCACCTCGGGCGAGCTCCAGCACACGGTGGACTTCACCGGGCACACCCTCCGGCCGGGTTCCTGGCTGTGGGTGCGCCCGGGTCAGGTGCAGCAGTGGGGTGATCTCGCCGCGGCCGAGGGCACGATGGTCCTGTTCCGGCAGGACGCCCTGGACGCCGCCACGGCGACGGCCGCCCGCCTCGACGACCCGCACGGGCCGGTCCTCAGCACTCCCGTCGCGGAGGACGCCGAGGCCCTCGACCTGGCCCTGGCACACCTGAGCCGCGAGTTCCACGCGCTCGGCCACCTGCCCCTGGAGGTGCACCTGGCGGCCCTGCGGCACCTCCTGGCCGTCCTCGTGCTGCGACTGACCCATCTCACGGTCCCGCAAGGCGCCCCCGCGCCGGTTCCCGACGAGACATACCTCCGCTTCCGTGACGCGGTCGAACGGCACTTCGCCCGCACCCGGCGAGTGGAGGACTACGCCGACCTGCTCGGGTACTCCGCCCGCACCCTCGCCCGGGCCACCCTCAACACCGCCGGGGTCAGCGCCAAGGAGTTCGTCGACCGCCGGGTCGTGCTGGAGGCCAAGCGGCTGCTGGCGCACAGCGACCGCACCGCGGCCCAGATCTCGGACGGGCTCGGCTTCGCCAGCGCCTCGCAGTTCACCAAGTACTTCACGCACCGGGTCGGCGAGTCACCGATCGACTTCCGCGACGCGGTGCGGGGGCGCGCCCGTCAGCGGGCGTCCAGGGCACGCCGGTAGGCCGTCTCGTCGTCGGCGCCGAAGACGGTGAACACGATCCGGTCGAACCGTCCGGGGCGGTCGTCCAGCCACTCGGCGACGGTACGCAGGGCGACGGGGGCGGCCTCCTGCTTGGGGTAGCCGAAGACGCCGGTGCTCACCGCGCAGAAGGCGAGCGTCCGGACGGTCTCCACCTCGGCGGCGAGGTCCAGACAGGAACGGTAGGAGGAGGCCAGCGCCTCCGCGTCACTCGCGCCCGGGCGACCGTCGATCACCGGGCCGACGGTGTGCAGGACGTATCTGGCCGGCAGATGGTAGCCACGGGTGATCTTCGCGGTGCCGGTCGGCTCGGGGGCTCCCTGCAACGTCATGACGGTGGCGCAGTCGTCCCGGAGGCGGGGTCCGGCCGCGTTGTGAATGGCGTTGTCGATACAGGCGTGGAGAGGCTGGAAGCAGCCGAGCAGGGCGCTGTTGGCGGCGTTGACGATCGCGTCCGCCGCGAGGCTGGTGATGTCGCCCCGCCACAGCGCGACCGGGAACTCCGCCGAGACTACGGGTAGTTGGTCTGCCGACACGGTCGGGCCCAGGGCGCGCTCCGCGCCGAGGACCGCGTCCAGCGCCTCCGCCGCACCCTCGGGCAGCGGGCCGGGAGCGCGGACGGTCAACAGGGCGCGCAGCACGCTGCGGGCCGTCGTCGCGTCCATGTCCGAGAGGTCCCGTGGACCGAGCCGTGCCGCGGCCGGATCGTCGGCCAGCAGCCGGAGCGCTGAGCGCACCTGCTCGGCCGCCCGATCGGCGGGCGCCGCGGGCACCGACGGACGGAAGGGTTCGTCCAGCGCGATCGCGGCACGGTAGGCGGCCAGAGACAACATGGGATTCCTTGTCAGCGGAGCGGCATACCGCGCACGACGTCGGCGACGCTCGTGGCGGGGCGGCCGGTGAGGCGGAGCACGGCGTCGCTGACGCCGTCGAGCTGACCCGCCGCGATGGCCGTGTACGTGGACACCCAGGCGTCGAGCTGCCACGGCGGGGCACCGTAGGAGGCCCGGGAGGCGTACGCCTCCTCGATCGTCTCCGGGTGGTAGGTGACGGTACGGCCCTGGACCTCGGACAGCACGGCCGCGGCCTCGGCCAGCGACAGGGACTCCGGTCCGGTCAGGTCGTAGACCTCACCGGCGTGCTCGGCCGGCCGGTTCAGGATCGCGGTGGCCGCGTCGGCGATGTCGTCCTGGGCGACGAACGCGGCCCGCCCCTCCCCGGCCGGGCCGCGGATGACACCGTCCGCACCGGTCAGGTCGGGCACGAAGTCGGCGTAGATGTTGTCGCGCAGGAACGTGTACGCCAGCCCGGTGGCGCGGATGTGCTCCTCGGTGTGGAAGTGGTCCCGGGCCAGGGTGAACACGGCGTCGGGTGCCGCACCGAAGAAGGAGACGTACACCACGTGCCGTACGCCGGCCTCGACGGCGGCGTCCACGAAGGCACGGTGCTGGGCGAGCCGGTCGGCGCTCTCGGAGGCGGACACCATGAGCACCGTCTCCGCGCCGCTCAGGCCCTGTACGACGGCGTCGTGGTCGTCGTAGCTGCCGCGGACGGGTGTCGCCCCGGGGAGCTGGGGCGCCCGCTCGGGGCTGCGCACCAGCAGCCGCTGCGGCACGTCCCGCTCGGCCAGACGGCGGGCGACGCGTCCGCCGAGGCGGCCCGTGGCTCCGGTGACCACCACTGTCGATTCGGACATGATCCAGATCACTTCCTTACACGGTCAGCGCGTTCAGGAGCCGGTCCGCCCCGAACGGCACGGACAGCGCACGGGCTCCGAGGTCGGCGGGGACGTCCGGGTGGACGGGGTTGACCCGCACCAGGCGCGCTCCGGGGGTGTGGCGTACGAGCTTCTCCATCGGCCACCGGATCACGCCCGGGGTATTGAATCCGGCACCGAACTCCAGGACGAGCAGGCGGGCCTCGCCGGGCGCGTCGCCGAGCCATCGCGCCAGCCGGTCCCCGGCCGGCATATAGGCGCCGCCGACGAACTCGGGGCCCACCCGCACATGGGGGAAGACCTCGGCGCCGCAGTTCGGGCAGACGGGGAGGGCGGCCGGGTCGGTCACCCGTCCCGTGTCGCGGTCGTAGGCGGCGAGGATCCGGTCGAGAAACGGGCGGGAGTCCCATGCCTCCTGGGTGCACGGCACGGTGCACTGGAGCCGGCCGTAGTCGCCCTGGGGCGTGAAGACCCGGTCCGCCTCGAAGCCGTTGCGGGCGAAGAGCGCGTCGACGTTGGACGTCATCACCCAGTGGTCGCGGTCCCCGACCAGCGAACGCAGCTCCCGGTAGAGGGGGTTGGGGTCGGAGCCGAAGCGGATGTCGTCGATGTGGACGGCCCAGTAGCCCCACATCATGTCGGCCGGCAACGGCACGCCCAGCAGATAGCGGGAGCGCAGCCCGAGCCGGTGCAGCGCCGGGAACAGCTCCTTGAAGCGGTCGGTGTCGCCGTAGTCGTATCCGGCGGCCGCGCTGAGCCCGGCGCCGGCCGCCACGAGGACGCGATCGGCCTCGTCGAGCCAGGTGCGCAGTGTTGCTGCCGCCTCCACGACTTCCTCCCCCGGCGTCGGTGTTCTTGGCCGCATCCCAACGGCCGGACTCCAACGTAGGAGGAGGAAGCACACGCGGCGGAGCCGGTTCACGACTCCCGATGGTCAGAATCCGACAATCTACTCCCCGGAAGGTGCGGTCAGCGGGACTCCCAGGGCCACCGGGGTGCCGAAATTAGGGGTGCCGTCCGCGTTCCAGGTGAACTTCTGGGCGCGGGTCGTCCGGTTCATGTCGCAGCCGCCGCTCGTGGAGTTGTTGGCGTGGTAGACGATCCAGTCCTCGGTGCCGTCGGGCGACTTGAAGAAGCCGTCGTGGCCGGGGCCGTACACACCGTTGGCGTTGGACCGCTGGAAGACCGGGTTGAGGGACTTGACCCAGGAGGACGAGTTCAGCGGGTTGCGGGCGGATGAACATCGGCTGCGAGCCGTTGTAGAAGGTGCCCAACAGGTAGAGCTGCCCGTTGAGTTGCAGGATGCCCGGGTCAAGCTCCCAGGTGTTGTCCTGGGTCGGGTCGAGCAGGTCGGCCTTGAAGCTGTACGGCCCCATCGGGTCGAGACCGGCGAGGGTGTCGGCCTTGCGCATGGTGATCGTCGAGTTCCAGGTGGTCGTGGCGAGGTAGTAGTACCCGTCGTAGTACGTCAGCCAGGGGTCGGGGCCGTGCTGCGAGAGCGTGGTCGCGGGCGAGATCGGCACCCCGGGGGACCGGCCGTGGCCGTACCCGCCGTACGACGCCCCGGCGGTCGGCGAGAGCACGGGTGTGGTTGTCGACCGTGGACTCAGCGCCGTAGGAGCGTGAGTTGCCGACCGCGGATTCAGCGCCGTAGGAGTGTGAGGCGGTACGTCGTCGTCCGCGACCCGTCCTCGCTGGTCACGGTGACCACGGCGCGCCCACGGCCCCGCTCGACGCCGACCGTCGCGTAGGGGTCGCGGGCCGTCGCCGTGACCACGGCGTGGGCCGGATCGGCGGTCCGGACCCGGTAGTCGGTGGTGCCGGGGTCGAAGCCCGCGACCGGCACGCCGGCCACCTCGATCGACGCGGCGGCCGCGTCCGAGGAGACACCGGGAGCCTTGGCGTACACCTCGACCTCGCTCATCGTGATGTAGCCGCCGGACCGGGCGGTCATGACCAGCCGTACCCCGGTCGCCGGGCCCGCCTCGATCGGCACGTCGACCACCGGTGTGCCCTCGGTCCCGACCGCGATCACCTCGCTCGCGTCGGCCCAGGTGCCGTCCGCCGCGCGGCGCACCTGTGCCTTGAGGCTCGCCGGGAAGGAGACGTTGCTCCCGTCCGGGTAGAAGTGCGCCACCACCCGGTCGAGGTCCCGTGCCGCCGGGAGGGTGAAGGTGATCGTGTCGGACGGGTTCTTGGTGCCGGCCCGCCAGTTGGACCAGCCCTTGTCGGCGGTGTCGCCGTTGCGTAGGCGCTCGGCGGAGTAGCCGCTCTCGGTGTAGGTGGCCGCGACCGAGACGCCGGCGTCCGACGCGATGTCGGCCCGCGTCGGCTCGGTGACCTGCACGCGGACCGACGCGTCGACCGTGCCGCCGTCCACGACCCGTGCGGTGCCGCGCAGTGTCACCACGCCGGCCTCGGCGAACGCCCCCTCGGGGGCCGCGTCCCAGGTCACGGGCAGGTCGGTCCGGCCGCCGTGCGCTCCGACGCCGACGACCGTGTCCGGCAGGCCCGGACTGCCGCCGACGTAGGTCTTGGCGCGGCCGGGCACCGTCGAGGCGATCGTGTCGACGGTGACGACCGCCTTGGCGCGGATCTCCCGGCCGAGCGGATCGGTCGCCGTGCCCTTGACCCGTACCGTGCCCGGATCGGCCCACGCGTCGTCCGACGGCGGGTCCCACACGACCGGCAGTGCGCCACGGGCTCCGTCGCGGTACACCGGCGTCACCGTCTCCGGGAGCGTCGGCGTCCGGCCGGGCACGGTGAACACCTCGGCCCTCTCGGTGCGTTGCACGGTCTCGTCGCTCACGGTCCAGCGCTGGTTCGCCGCTGAAGTCGGGGTGTACGTCGACACCTTGGCGCCGTCGGCCGAGGAATTCCCGGAGACGTCGAGCAGACGGCCCGTTGCCACATTGACGAAGGTCCAGGTGTCGTCACCGGTTGTCGACATGATCCACTGCGCGGCCTCGTCGTCCGACGGATCCTCCAGGACGGCCTGGTTCTCACGTACGGCGAGCTGCTTGCCGCCGGCGGCGCTGGTGAGGGCGTAGCGCTCGCGGTGGCCGGTGCCGGGCGTCAACTGGCGTACGGACCAGAGCTGTTGGGCGTTGGATGCGTCATTCGTGCGGATGACGACGCCGGTGCCGTCGTCCGACGGGGCGAGCGACTTGCCGCTCTGTGTGCCAGCGAGCCGGTAGACATGCCCGGGCTGGACGAGCGCGGCGTCCTCGGCGACACCGCTGACGCCCTCGACGAGGAAGCTGGTGACCGACTTCGCGGGGACGGTGAAGGTGGCCGAGCGGTCGGTGACACGGACCGGGGTGCCCCGGACGAGGGCGCCGTCCGTGCTGGTCACCACAGGGGTGACGGTGGCGCCTCGGGCGACCTTGCCGAAGCGGGACAGGTCGAGGGTCACGGAACGGGCGGTCGTACCGCCGTTGACATGCACCACGGTCGCGGAGCGCCCGGAGGGGGCGACGGCGGCGACGCTGGAGGTGTCGTCGACCTTGACGAAGCGGTCGCCGGGGCGGATGTAGTGGGTGAAGTTCCGGATGGTGTGGAACTTCGAGTTGGCCCGGATCGGGCAGCTCTCCAGGGTGTCCTCGGCCGTGCAGTCGAACGGGACGTGGATGCTGCCCCAGTTCTTGCCGGCGGCGGCCTGCGGGACGGCGTCCTCGATCGGCTGCCAGAACACCCAGGCGGACGGCTCCAGTTCCCGCATGTCGTCGACCATGCGGGTGGCGATGCCGAGCCCCGGCTCCATGCTCGTGAAGTCGGTGCCGGTGCCCCAGGTGCCCTCGACCTCGCTCATCCACAGCTTCTTGTCCGCGCCCTTGGCGATGTCGCGGGCGCTGGTGCGCTGGCCGGTGCCGTAGGTGTGCACGTTGAGCTGGTCGACGGCGGCCCTGGCGTCGGCGGTGTAGGCGTTCCAGTTCGTGGTGAAGATACCGGGGTTGGTCTCGTCCATCGCGGAGACCTCTGCCTTGGTCGTCGCGCCCTCAAGGGCCTTGTCCAGGGCGAGGATCACCTTCTGCTGGAGCGCGGGCCCGGCGTGCGCTCCCTCCTGCCGACCGCCGGTGGGCTGGCCGTTCGCGCCCAACTGGGTGCCCCAGTAGGGGGTGTTGGGCTCATTGAGCGGATCGATGGTGTCGAAGGTGATGCCGTGCTTCTTCTCCATCTCCTCGGACACACGCACCAGATAGGTGGCGAACTCGTCGACGCGGTCGGCGCGGATCTGGTCGGCACTGGAGTCGAAGCCGCCGGAGACATAGCCGCTGACCGTCTGGAACCAGGGCGGCGAGTTGCTGAACGCCTCCCACTTGGTGACCTTGTCCTTGATCTGGTCCACCCACCATCGCTGGTTCGCGTCGGCGTCCCAGTCCCAGTGGTCGGGATTGTTCGGGTCCCACCAGTCCATGTCCTTCTGGGTGGTTCCGTCGGGCGCCTTCCAGAAGCCCTCCATGGTCGCGCCCGTCTTCATGTAGTCCTTGCGGACGTCAGGGGCGTTGCCGCCGCCGATGTTGTAGCGCGCGATGTTGAGGGCCAGTCCGTCCTCGCCGAACAGCATGTCGACGAGCTGTCTTCGGATCGGCTCCGGATAGCCGCCGGTGGCGTTGGCGAACCAGACGAGACTGGTCCCCCAGCCCTCGAACTCCTGCTGCTGGTACGACGGATCGACCCGTACCGTCACCGAGCTGAGGGGTGCCGCGTCCGCGGCTGGGGCGGGGGTGGCGGTGACGAGTCCTGCGGCGAGCGAGAGAGGGACGAGTGGCGTCAGCGCGCGGACGGTGCGGCGTCGGCGAGTGGACACGGAGCTCCCTTCCGGGGCGCGAAGAGTCACAGAATCAATCACAAGCGATCACATTCAAGGCATGCTCGACGACGGAAATGAACACGTCAAGACAGCGCGCACGCCGCGCGGCCATCAGGTCAAGCGTCCCGGACTATTGACTCGTAACTCGCCAGTAGCGATCCTCGTCGAACAGATTGCGCCGGTCATGACAAACGCATGGCCGCCGACCGAGGGGCGTGGTACCGACCATGACTCGATGTTCCTATCGCAGACGCAAAGACGTGACCGTCGTATCGCTGCTCCTCCTCGTCCTGGCCATCGCCCTCGGCCCGACGCCGAGTTCGGCGGCCGCGAGCGACTGGTGGAACCCGAGCGCGCGCCCCACGCCGGACGCACAGATCAACGTCACCGGTGAGCCGTTCACCGGCACCAACTCGGCGGGCGAGGTGCGCGGGTTCGTCGACGCGCACAACCACCTGTTCTCCAACGAGGCCTTCGGCGGCCGGCTGATCTGCGGCAAGGTGTTCTCCACCGCGGGCGTCGCCGACGCGCTCAAGGACTGCCCCGAGCACTACCCGGACGGCACCCTCGCGATCTTCGACTACATCACCCACGGCGGCGACGGCAAGCACGACCCGGTCGGCTGGCCGACGTTCAAGGACTGGCCGGCGTACGACTCGATGACCCATCAGGCCAACTACTACGCCTGGATCGAGCGCGCCTGGCGCGGCGGGCAGCGGGTGCTCGTCAACGACCTCGTCACCAACGGCGTGATCTGCTCCGTCTACCCGTTCAAGGACCGCAGTTGTGACGAGATGACCTCGATCCGCTTGCAGGCCAAACTGACCTACCAGCTCCAGGACTACGTCGACGCCATGTACGGCGGCCCCGGCAAGGGCTGGTTCCGGATCGTCACCGACAGCGCGCAGGCCCGCCAGGTCATCCAGCAGGGCAAGCTCGCGGTGATCCTGGGCGTCGAGACCTCCGAGCCGTTCGGCTGCAAGCAGATCCTCGACATCGCGCAGTGCAGCAAGGCGGACATCGACAAGGGGCTCGACGAGCTCCACGACCTCGGTGTGCGCAGCATGTTCCTGTGCCACAAGTTCGACAACGCCCTGTGCGGCGTCCGCTTCGACGAGGGCGGCCTCGGAACGGCCATCAACGTCGGGCAGTTCCTGTCGACCGGCACCTTCTGGAAGACCGAGAAGTGCACGGGCCCCCAGCACGACAACCCCATCGGGACGGCCGCGTCCGACGCGGAGGCGGATCTGCCGGCGGGCACCGAGGTCCCGGAGTACGACGAGGACGCCCAGTGCAACGTCCGCGGCCTCACCGACCTCGGCGAGTACGCCGTCCAGGGCATGATGAAGCGCAAGATGATGCTCGAGATCGACCACATGAGCGTCAAGGCCACCGGCCAGGTCCTCGACATCTTCGAGGCCGCCTCCTACCCCGGCGTGCTCTCCTCGCACAGCTGGATGGACCTCAACTGGACCGAGCGGGTCTACTCCCTCGGCGGATTCGTCGCCCAGTACATGCACGGCTCCCAGGAGTTCACCGCGGAGGCCGAACGCACCGAGGCGCTGCGCGACAAGTACGGCGTGGGCTACGGCTACGGCACGGACTTCAACGGCATCGGCGACCACCCCGCCCCGCGCGGCTCGGACGCGGCCAACGGGATCACGTACCCCTTCAAGAGCGCCGACGGCGGCTCGGTCATCGACAAGCAGACATCCGGTCAGCGCACCTTCGACTTCAACACCGACGGTGCCGCGCACGTCGGCATGGTCCCCGACTGGATCGAGGACATCCGGCTCGTCGGCGGCCGGGACGTCGTCGACGACCTCTTCCGCGGCGCCGAGTCCTACCTCGACACCTGGGGTGCCTCCGAGCAGCACCAGGCCGGTGTCAACCTGGCCAAGGGGCGTACCGCGACGGCGAGTTCGTCCGAGTCCAACCCGTTCACCAGCTACCAGCCGGGACGGGCCGTGGACGGCGACGGCGACAGCCGCTGGGCCAGCGACTGGAGCGACGACCAGTGGTGGCAGGTCGACCTCGGCTCCACCAACCTGGTCTCCCGCGTGACGCTGGACTGGGAGCGCGCGTACGGGAAGTCGTACCGCGTCGAACTCTCCACGGACGGGAGCACCTGGCAGACCGCCTGGTCCACCACCGCCGGGGACGGCGGCCTGGACACGGCCAAGTTCACCGGCACACCGGCCCGTTACGTCCGTGTCCACGGCCTCGACCGCGGCACCGACTGGGGATACTCGCTCCACGAGGTCGGCGTGAACAGCGCCTGACGAGCACGGGGGAGTCGCACATGGCACGGATGCCGTCGGCCGAACGGCGTCGGCAGCTGACGGAAGCGGCGATCAGGGCGATGGCCCGGGACGGCGTGGCCAGGACCACGACCCGGTCCATCGCCGCCGAGGCGGGCGTCTCCCTGAGCGTCTTCCACTACTGCTTCGACTCCAAGCAGGAACTGATCGAGTCCGTCATCACCACCATCACCGACCACTACGTGACCATCGTGAAGGAGGCGCTCAAGCCCCGGGACACTCTTGAGGAGACCGTCCGGGCCGGCTTCCAGGCGTACTGGGACCATGTGCGCGCCCACCCCGACGAGCACATGCTCACCTACGAACTCACCCAGTACGCCCTGCGCGAGCCGGGATTCGAGCATCTGGCACGGCGCCAGTACGAGCTGTACGGCGAGCTCTACACCGAGCTCATCGAGCAGCTGCGCCAGAACATCGACTTCCGGCTCCGGGTGCCCGTCTCCGCGTTGGCCCGCTACCTGGCCGCCATGACCGACGGGCTCACCCTCAACTACCTGGTACTCGGCGACGAGGAGGCCTGGACCGACATCCTCGACACCGTCACCGCCCATGTCGCGGGGCTGGTGACGGCGGAAGACTAGGCCTTGAGCGGATTGGACCGCGCCGCGGCCAGCAGGTACCAGGCGGTGGCGCCGGTGTGCAGGTACGGGTAGTAGCCGAACCCGAAACCGGTGTCGAGCGGGCTGCTCGCGGACACGACTCCGGACCTGGCGGCCACCGCCCCGCCGCCGAAGGTCTGGCCGGCGCCGAGCAGATCCTGGGCCCGCTCGATGGAGGCGATCAGAAGCCGGGCGCGCTTCTCGTCCCCGGCGTCCCGGCGGTGGCGCAGGGCGAGCGCGAGATGGGCCGTCCCCTCGAACCACACCCCGTTGCGGTCCGGCTTGGGCTGGCCGTCGGCGATCGGGGCGCCCTCGTTCGCCAGCAGGCTCGCGGAGCTGAAGGTGACACCCTCGTAGGACTGGCCCGCGGGGACCGTGCTGTTGGGGCGATCGGGCGTGTCCAGGACGGCCAGTTCGGTGGCGGCCCAGTCCAACGAGCGTTCGTACACGGGGGAGTTGAGGGCGAGGTGCGTCCAGGTCTGGGTGTCCTCGGGGATCGGTGACTTGTTGATCGTCACGCCGTCGTTGGTACCGGTGTAGAAGAAGCCCCCGGCCGGCTCCCACATCCTCTGGACGAACGCCCCGGCGACCGCACGCCGTTCCCGCCACACCCGGTCCCCGGTGAGCCGGGCGAGCTGACCGAACAGGCCGATCAGGTCGGTGTTGTGCTCGGTCGAGGTGAACGGCAGCTTCTCGTTCGCCCCGTTGACCCCGAACTTGAAACCGCCGAGCGGCTCGTCCGTGCGCCCGGTGCGGTCGATCCACTCGCCGATCCGCACCGCACCGGCGAGGAAGCGGCGCTCCCCGGTCCGCCGGGCCAGCGCGGCGAGGGCGATGCCGGCCCATGCCATGTCACCCACGGCCGTACCCGTGAAGCCGAACTGCCAACCGACGTTGGCCTTTCCGTCCGCGCGCACGAACCCGTCCGGCTGGCGGGTGCCGTCGTAGAAGGTGTACGGCCCCACGTTGTAGGCCTGGCGGAGTCGGCCGTCGTCGTGGTCGGGGTCGTTGGCCTGTGCGTAGAGCAGTGCGTCGCCGAGTGCCGTCGCGCGCGATCTGCTGTCTTTGGTGTCGCAGGCCAGGTTGGCCAGGACGGCGAGGGCGTTGTCGTAGGTGAACGCCGTGCTGAACAGGCCTGCCTGGTCGGTGTAGCTCTGGGCGAGCCGGATCGTGCCGTGCTCCGGGTACGCGTCCATGGCGGCGGCGAGGAACGCCCGCGCCCGGTTCGGAGCGGAGGAGACGGCGCCCGCGGCCCGGTCCGCCGCGCGGGCGGTGCCCGAACCGGCGGCCAGGGCGACCGCGGCACCGAGTCCGGTTCCGATGAGTGCGCGGCGATCGAACACGGGGCGGCCTTGGCTGCCGGTCATGGGTCTCCTCGGATCGAAGGGCGGGCGCAATTGAGAGCGCTCTCAGGAGTGCGCGCTCATTCTGCTGTCGCCTCAGGTCCCGGTCAACGGCTGGGAGAGGCGGAGCAGTTGGGACGTCAGGTCCGAGGGCCGTCGCCGTTCGGTGGACGGGAGGCTCCGGGTGCCAGGGGGTCGGGCGGTGGACCGGCCTGCGGGCCCGCCGCCCCCGAGCGCAGCCGCTCGAAGACGAGGTCGAAGGTGAAGCCCGCGGTGAAGCCGAGCGGGATGGTGAAGAACAGCAGACGGCGTACGTCCAGATCGTCCAGGAGGGCGGGGACGGTCAGCAGCTGGGAGGCGAAGTAGAGAAGGACGGAGACCAGCCCGGCTCCCAGGCCCCGCACCGCGGCCCGCCCCCAACGCACGTCGCTCTCGAAGGAGTTGCGGAGGATGGCGCCCGCGGCGGAGGCCACCAGGGGTGCGCCCACCAGGACCAGCAGATCCAGGGCGCCCGCCTGCCGCGACTCCTCGGCCGTCACCAGCGCCGCGAGGCTGGCCAGCATGCACACGGCCGCCACGGTGAGGCCCCGGGCCGAACGCCGGGCCGCCGTACGTTCTCCCCGCGCGTGCTCCGCGATGTTGCGCAGCCTGCGCTCGCGCTGGCGCAGCAGACAGGCGATCAGACGCGCGGCGGACACCGAGGACCAGTTGTCGCCCATCAGGCGGATGTCCGAGTCGTCCGCGTCGTTGCGGACCTTGTCGAAGTTGATCCACACCTGGCCGGCGCCGCCGCCGAACGCGGCCACCGACACCAGCGGCAGACGCTGTGCCAGGGCGATGATCCCGGCCACCCGGGTGGACTGGCCCCCGCCCATGAGCAGCACGCCGTCGCAGGCCAGGAGGGTGTGGTAGAAGGCCACCTCCCACTCGCCGCTGCTGTCGCGGAGGATCTCCATATGGACATGGGCATCCGGCGCCAGAGCGAAGTCGACATCGCTGTGGCGCGGCGGGAATGCCGCCACCCGGCCGGGTTCCGCCTCGGTGCAGGCGTCCGCGTAGCCGGTCACGACGTCCGTCTCGATGTACTCGGCGCTGCTGGAGAAGACGGCCAGATCGCAGCCGGCCCGTGCGAGCTCCCTGCCCAGCTGGCGGCAGGCCTCGGGCGCGAGATCGGCCGCCTTGAGGGGATGGGTGAAGGTGCGGTGGGGGTCGGTGCTGCCGATGACGGCTATGAGGGGACGCGCGGAGTGCGGCGAAGTCATGTACCAGTCTAGGCAGTTGGCCGTAATTCTCCTCGACTGGTTCCGCTCGTTTTCACCGGATTTCTTGGCGTTCGGGGTGTAGCCGGGGGCGTGCGGGGGGATAGGTGAGCCGACGGTGGGGAGAAGTGATGGCGGGCGTCAGCCGAATACCGGCCTACTTCAGTCACAGCTACTGGGCCGAGGACCGCGAGCTGAACGAGCACTTCTGGAAGCTCTTCTGGGACGCGGGCTTCACCTTCGCGGTCGACCCGAAGACGAATCCCCTGTCGCCCACCCATCTGGAACTGATGATGGATCAGAGCGCCTGCTTCGTCGGCGTGGTGACCCACCGTCAGGAAGAGCGCCGCTATCGCGCCTCGCCCTTCATGGTGCACGAGCACGATCTGGCCCTCCAGGCGAAGAAGTCCAGGCTGGTGTTCATGGAGGCAGGCGTGTCGGCGGGCTTCTTCCCGGTCGCCGACGGCGAGCGCCTCGTGTTCAACCGCCGCCAGCTGCCGGACGCGAACACGGTGAGGTCGGCCGTCGATCGCCTCGCCGGGCGCAGCGGGCCGACCGGTGATGCCACCCAAGGCTTGCTCGGCGCGGTCGGGTTGATCCTGCCCGACGACTCCGCCTACCGCGCCGCAGAGCCGTACATACGGCGGGCGGTCGAGGACGTCGGATACCGGGCCCGTACGATCAGCCTGGAGTTCCGGGACTCCTTCGAGTTCCTGCTCGCCGTCGACGAGTGCGACTTCATCGTCGTCGACGTCGCCTCCCCGTTCGCGGAGCCCTGGGTCTTCCCCCAGCTCAGTGGACGCTTCAGGCCCACGCTCAAACTGTTCCACGAACCCCCGGACGGCCGTTACACCCCGCAGGAGTCCAAACTCCTCAGCGGAGAGGCTCTGCGGGCCGCCGAACCGGCGGACCGTATCGCCGTCCACTGGAGCGATCCGGAGGAACTCGGCGACCGACTCCAGGACTTGGTGGCCCGGTTCTACCAACCACGGCTGGAGTTCGAGACCTACGACGAGGGCGTCGGCTACTTCCACAGCCTCGGCCGGGCGCAGGGCAGCGTGTTCCTGAGCAACGCCCGCGGCGACGACGCGCTCGCCCAACGGGTCGGCCGCAGCCTCGAATTGCACAACCTCTCGTACTTCCACTACCTGCGCCGCAACACCATCGAACTCGGCGCGGACTGGCGCAGCCAGCTGTACGCGAACGTCGCCGCGTGCCGGCTGTTCCTGCCGCTCATCAGCCAGCACTACTGGGCGAGCGAGTACTGCCGGGAGGAGTACGCCATCGCCGAACGGCTGCGCGCCGACGGCCGGTTGGTCATCCTGCCGTACTTCCTGGGGCCGGGCGTGGCACGGCAGGTCACCTTCCAGGGGCGCGCCATCGGTCATCTCTCCCAGGACGAACAGGTCGCGGTCATCAGCCATGACGTGGACAACGAGTTCGTCGAGCGCCGCAGACTGGAGGAACGCGGCGGCACGCCGGGGGAGTCGGCTGCCGCGCCCGGACGCCGGTGCGACATCGCGATCGTCACGCTCCTGCCCGAGGCCCACGACGCCCTGCGCCGCCATCTGGAGAGCTCCGGCGCGCGCACCGAGACCGAGCGGCACGGCACCGGATGCGAGTGGATCCGTACCAGCATCGAAGCGGTGGGCCGCAGCAGCGCCTACGAGGTGGTCGTGGCACAGCCCTGCGGCGATCCGGACGGGGTCGGCAACGCCGTCGCCGCCACGATCGATGAGCATCAGCCCGAGACGGTGGTCTTCGTCGGAGCCTGCTGTGGCATCGCGCCCGACCTGGTGCCCGGCGACGTGGTGATCTCCAACCGTCTGCACGGCTACGCGTACGACGAACTGGAGCAGACCTGTCTGCCGCGAACCGACCGCACTCATCTGGCGCACGAGGGGGTGGCCGCGCTCGGCGAGAGCATGCGTCTCAACTACACGTACTGGACCGAGAGGATCTTCGAGCGGCCGCCGGGCGGCCCCCGGAGCGACAGCCCGCGTGTCGTGGTCGGTCCCGTCGCCTCGGGCGACGCCTCCGTCGACGGCAGCGGGGACCCGGCCCTGCGCCCGGTGCTGGTGGCCTGGCCCGGGCTCGTGGCCGTCGAGCTCGGCGGCGGGAACGCGGCACGCGCCGTCACGCAGGCGCGCAGAGCGGGCCGGACCCAGGTGTCGTTCTCGATGGTGTGCGCGGTGGCCGGAACCGCGACCGACGGCATCTCCGTCAACTCGGCCCGCCCGGAACAGGAGAAGCCCTGGAAGCAGTACGCCGCCGACGTCGCCGCCACCCTGATCGTGGAAGCGATCCGGCTGGCCTGGCCCAGCCCGCCCAGGAGAGCGGGATGACGCGACGGGCCAGGCGGCAGGCCTGGATGCCCCCACCCGCCGGTACCGCGGACGTGAGGCTTCCCGACAGCCTGCACGCCCTGATCGAGATCCTCGCGGAGGAGGCCCACGACAACTGGGCCCGCCAACGCCTGACCGAGGGCTGGCGGTACGGCCGCCGTCTGAGCCGTCGCAGGAAGACGCACCCGTTGCTGGTGCCGTACGCCGAACTCACCTGTGAACAGCAGGAGGCGGACCGCGTGGTCGCCATGGGTACGGTGAAGGCGATCCTTCACCACGGCTATACGCTCCAGGAGCCCGCCGACCGCTGAAAGGGGCGCTCCATGACGACCATCGCGGTGACCGGGCACATCGATCTCACGGCCGAGACCGCCGTTCTGGTGCGCGCGGCCCTGGAGGAACTCCTGCGGCCTTACACCGACGACGGCGAACTGGTCGGGGTCTCCTGCCTCGCCAGGGGAGCCGACTGTCTGTTCGCGGAGGCGGTGGTCGCCGTCGGCGGACGGCTGGCCGTCGTCATCCCCTCGCGGGACTACCGCCGCACCCGGGTGCGGTCCGACCACGCGCCCGTGTTCGACCGTCTGGTCGAGGCCGCCGACGACGTCGTGGTGCTGCCGATCGATACCTCCGGTCGGCAGGCCTACGAAGCGGCGAACAGCGTTCTCGTCGAACGTGCCGACCGGCTCGTGGCCGTATGGGACGGCACTCCGCCCACCGGCAGGGGAGGCGGCACCGCCGACACGGTGCTGGAGGCCCGGGAGGCGGGCGTCCCCGTCGACGTGGTGTGGCCGGACGGGGCCGCCCGCACCCGCCGGGAGCGCCGCGAGGGCGCCGCCGGCGGGTGTGCCGGGGTCAGACCGCCGTCGCCGGGAAGGTCGGGTACTCCACCCCGGAGACGTGCTGGACGACCCGGATGACCTGGCAGGAGTAGCCGAACTCGTTGTCGTACCAGAGGTAGAGGATCGCGTTGTCGCCGTCGACCTTGGTGGCGCCGGCGTCGATGATCGAGGCGTGGCGGGAGCCGACGAAGTCCATGGAGACGGCGTCGGGGGCGGTCGTGAAGTCGATCTGGCGCTTGAGCGGCGAGGTCAGCGACACCTCACGGAGGTAGTCGAGGACCTCCTCGCGGCTGGTCTCACGGCCCAGGCGCAGGCTGAGGATCGCGATGGACACGTCCGGCACGGGCACCCGGATCGAGCTGCCGGTGATCGGCGCCTTGAGGTCGGGCAGCGCCTTGGCGACGGCGGAGGCGGCACCCGTCTCGGTGATCACCATGTTGAGCGGCGCCGAGCGGCCGCGACGGTCGGCCTTGTGGTAGTTGTCCAGCAGGTTCTGGTCGTTGGTGAAGGAGTGGACCGTCTCCACGTGACCGCGCAGCACCCCGTACTCGTCGGCCATCGCCTTCAGCGGCGGCACGATCGCGTTGGTGGTGCAGGAGGCGCAGGACAGGATCTGCTCGTCCGGCTTGACGGTGTCGTGGTTGACGCCGTGCACGATGTTCGGGACGTCGCCCTTGCCGGGCGCGGTCAGTACGACCTTGTCGACGCCGGGGCGCAGGTGCTGGGACAGGCCCTCGCGGTCGCGCCACTTGCCGGTGTTGTCGATGAGGATGGCGTTCTTGATGCCGTACGCCGTGTAGTCGATCTCCGACGGGTCGTTGGCGTAGATCACCTTGATCGCGTTGCCGTTGGCGACGATCGTGTCGTTCGCCTCGTCGACGGTGATCGTGCCCTGGAACTGGCCGTGGATCGAGTCGCGGCGCAGCAGCGAGGCGCGCTTGACGAGGTCCTGGTCGCCGCCTCCGCGGACGACGATGGCGCGCAGCCGCAGTCCGTTGCCGGAGCCGGACTTCTCGATCAGCAGCCGGGCGACGAGCCGGCCGATGCGGCCGAAGCCGTACAGGACGACGTCACGGCCCTCGCCGCGCTCGATCTTGTTGGCGCCGGTGGCACCGGCGACGGCCTCGGCGGTGAACGCCTCGACCGACAGGCCGCGGTCGTCGGCGCGGTAGGTCGCGGCGAGCATGCCGAGGTCGATCTGGGACGGGCCCAGGTCGAGGGTGGTGAGCGCCTGGAGGAAGGGCAGCGTCTCGACGACCGACAGCTCCTCGCCGGCGATCTGCCGTGCGAAGCGGTGGGTCTTGAGGATGCTGACCACCGACTTGTTCACCAGGGAGCGGCTGTGCAGCAGAACGGTCACGTCCCGCTCGCGGTGCAGCTTCCCGATGATCGGGATCATCGACTCCGCGATCTCCTCGCGAGTCTTCCAATTGGTGAACGAGTCCTCGTTGACAGTCACAGATCTATCTCTCAGTCGAGCTAGGCGGCGCTCATATGCTAACCCTATGTTCATTCGGCCCTTCGGACGGGGTGGCGTGAGACCGGCGGGCCGCCATCGAGAAGACCCGGCCTCCCGCACGTATCTGCGGGCAAGGGGCCGCGCGCTCCGGGACCACGCCATCGATCCAAGGGACGGACCTCATGAACGCAAGCGCAGCCATCGGCGTCACCGGACTGGGCGTGATGGGCCGCAACCTGGCGCGGAACTTCGCCCGCCACGGGGTCGCCGTCGCCGTCCACAACCGGTCCGCCGGCCGCACCCGCGCGCTCGTCGAGGAGTTCGGCCACGAGGGCGCGTTCGTCCCGGCCGAGTCGCCCGAGGAGTTCGTCGCCGCGCTCGAACGCCCGCGCCGGCTGATCATCATGGTCCAGGCGGGCGCCGCGACCGACGCGGTCGTCGAGGAGTTCGCCCCGCTCCTGGAGCCCGGCGACATGATCGTCGACGGCGGCAACGCCCACTTCGCCGACACCCGGCGCCGCGAGGCCGCCCTGCGCGCACGCGGCATCCACTTCGTCGGCACCGGCATCTCCGGCGGCGAGGAGGGCGCCCTGCACGGCCCGTCGATCATGGCGGGCGGGTCGGAGGAGTCGTACGGACTGCTCGGCCCGCTGTTCGAGACCGTCAGCGCCAAGGTCGACGGCGAGCCGTGCGCCGCCCACATCGGCACCGACGGCGCCGGGCACTTCGTGAAGATGGTCCACAACGGCATCGAGTACGCCGACATGCAGCTCATCGCCGAGGCCTACGACCTGCTGCGCCAGGTCGCCGGATACACCCCGGCCGAGATCGCGGGTGTCTTCCGCCGGTGGAACGAGGGCCGGCTCGGCTCCTACCTGATCGAGATCACCGCCGAGGTCCTCGCCCACACCGACCCGGCCACCGGAGCGCCCTTCGTCGACATCGTCGCCGACGCCGCCGGGCAGAAGGGCACCGGCCGCTGGACCGTACAGACCGCCCTCGACCTGGCCTCCCCGGTCACCGCCGTCGCCCAGGCCACCTTCGCCCGCGCCGCCTCCGGCCAGAGCGAACTGCGCGCCGCCTACCGAGGCCTGCCCGGCGGCACCACGCCCCCGCTCAGCCGCACCGAGGCCGAGCGCTTCACCTCGCAGGTCGAGCACGCGCTGTACGCCTCGAAGGTCGTCGCCTACGACCAGGGCTGGACGATGATCCAGGACGCGGCCGCCGAGTACGGCTGGAAGATCGACCTCGGCTCGGTCGCCCGGATCTGGCGTGGCGGCTGCATCATCCGCGCCTCCTTCCTCGACCGCATCCGCGCCGCCTACGCCACCGACCGGGACCTGGTGAGCCTGCTCGGCGAGATGGAATTCGCCATGGAGATCACCGACGCGCAGGTGCCGTGGCGCGAGACGGTGGCCTCCGCCGCCCGCCGCGGCATTCCCGTACCCGCGATCTCCGCCGCCCTCGCCCACTACGACACCCTGCGCGCCGAACGCCTCCCCGCCGCCCTGCTCCAGGGCCAGCGCGACTACTTCGGCGCCCACACCTACCGCCGGACGGACCGTCCCGGCACCTTCCACACCCACTGGGCGGCGGCGGGGAGGCCGGAGACGTCGTCGGAGTGACGGTGTGCCGGGAGCGCCCGATCACGCGGCGAGCGTGGCCGGGCGCGCCATCCCTGTCTTGTTTGAAAGTTCAAACGAAAGCCGGGTAGGGTGTGCCCATGTCCACGACGCCACGCTGGCTCAACGCCGAGGAACGACGGGCCTGGCTGGCCTACATCGACTTCTCCACGCTGCTCAACGACCATCTGAACCGCCAGCTGAGGCGTGACGCCGGCATGACGCACGCCGACTACAGCCTGCTGGCCCACCTGTCCTCGGCGCCCGGCCAGGCCCTCGGCATGTCCGAGCTCGCCCAGCGTCTCAAGATCACCCGCAGCCGGCTCACCCACGCCGTGAACCGGCTGCGCGAGTCCGGACTCGTGGACCGGCGCGAGGATCCGGCCGACGGACGCGGGCAGCTCGCGGTGCTCACGGACCGGGGGCAGGCCCTGCTGGACGAGATCGCGCCCGGCCATGTGGAAGCGGTCCGCCGGGCCGTCTTCGACGCGCTCACCCCGGAGCAGGTCCGTCAACTCGCGGAGATCGGGGAAGCGGTGAGCGACGCGCTGCACCGGGCGGAGGCCGCGGAGACGGACCCGACGGTGCTGCCCTGGCGTCGCCGCTGAGCGCCCGAGCCCCGGGCCCCGGGCCCGCCCGCCCACGTGCCCAGGACCGAACTCCCGGCGCACGCAACCTCATACCGCTCCACGCCCTCCTATCAGGCACACAGGCCGTTCACAGAGGAGTGCGCGTTGGCAGAGCTGTCCCGCCGCAGATTCATGGTCTACACACTCGCCGCGTCCACCCTCACCGTCGCCGCCCCGCTCGGCTGCGACGCCTCGGAGGCGGAGGGGGCCACCCGGGCCGCCCGGCCGCGCTCCGACACCGTCGTGACCGGCACCGACGACGAGATGCTCGTCCTGGAGGTCACCCGGGAGAACAAGGTCGTCGTACGGCTGCCGCGCGTCGAGGTCGGCCAGGGGGTCACCACCGCGGTCGCCATGATGATCGCCGAGGAGCTGGACGCCCGACTCGCCGACGTCGACATCCCGCTTGCCGACGCCCGGCGCAAGGGGAACCAGTTCACCGGCGGTTCCAGCTCGGTGAGTTCGCTCTACGACCCCGCCCGCAACCTCGCCGCCACGGCACGCGCCCGACTGATCACCGCGGCCGCCCGGCGCTGGCACCTGCCCCCTCGGGTGCTGCGTACCCGGGACACCATGGTCGTCGCCCCGGACGGCCGCAAGGCCACCTTCGGATCGCTGACCGAGGCCGCCGCACGGATACGTCGGCCGCGGGTGTCGAGCAAGCCCAAACCGGCCTCCCGGCACCGTGTCATCGGCAAGCCGACCACACGGATCGACGCCCGGGACATCGTCACCGGCCGGGCGCAGTACACCGGAGATCTGACGGCCGCCGACGCGAAGCCGACCGTGGTGGCCCGGCCGCCCACCCTCGGCGGGAAGGCCGTCTCGGTCGACGACCGCGCGGCCCGTGCGCTGCCCGGGGTCCTCGACGTCGTCAGAGTGCCCGGGGGAGTCGCCGTCGTCGCCGACTCCTTCCACTACGCCTTCAAGGCCCGGGACGCCCTGAAGATCACCTGGAAGGCGGGGCCGCTCGCGGGGGTGTCCGACGCCCAGATCCGCTCCCGTCTCAAGGCCGCCGTCCCCGCGCTCGGCGCTCCGCCGCGCGGATCGACGCAGATCGAGGCCCGGTTCGAGTTCGCGTTCGTCAGCCACGCCCCGATGGAGGTGCTGACCGCCGTCGCCGACGTACGGGCCCGGCGCGCCGAGATCTGGTTCTCCTCCCAGACCCCCATGGAGGCACGCGAGAGCATCGCCGAGGCGGTCGGGCTGCCCGGGTCCGCGGTCACGGTCCATGTGATGCGGGGCGGCGGCTCGTTCGGACGCCGCCTCAACTCCGACGCGGCGATCGAGGCGGCCCTCGTCTCCAAGGCGGCGGGCCGCCCGGTGAAACTGATGTGGAGCCGCGCCGACGATCTCCGCCACGGCCGGATGCGCCCGGCCTCCCAGCACCGGATCCGGGCCAGCCACGACCGGGGACGCGTCGTGGCCTTCGCCCACGCGACGGCCTCGGTGAGCGAGTCGTACAGCGGGATCACCACCGCCTCCTTCCGCGCGGCCAGCCCGCTGCCCAGCGACAGCGGCCTCTACAACTTCGGGAAGCTGTCCGGGGATTCGGGCTCGGTCGAACTGGCCGCGATACCCCTCGGCGCCTGGCGTTCCGTCGACTCCGGGACGGTGCGGACCGCCGAGGAGATCGTCGTCGACGAGATCGCCCGCGGCCTGGGCAAGGACCCGGTCGCCTTCCGTCGTACGACACTCAGGAGCAAGGCCGTCAAGGCCGTGCTCGACAAGGTCGCGACCGCCGGACACTGGGGCCGGACCATGCCCGCGGGGCAGGCCCAAGGAGTGGCCCTCCACGAGGAGTACGGCTCCTGCGTGGCCTGTCTGGTCGAGATCGACGCCGCCGATCCGAAGAACCCCCGGGTGACCAAGGTGGTGATGGCCGCCGACGTCGGCACGGCCGTCAACCCGCGCGGCCTGGAGGCCCAGCTCATGGGCACGGCGATCGACGGCATCTCCACGGTCCTGCGGGCCGGCCTGCACATCGACAAGGGCGCCGTCCGCGAGGGCAGCTACGCCGACTTCCGCTACGCCCGGCAGCGGCACGCCCCGCTCCGCTTCGAGGCGCACATCCTGCCCACGGGCGGCGAGCCGGGCGGGGCGGGCGAACTCGGCGTCCCGGCGGCGGCAGGCGCCGTCGCGAACGCGTACGCCCGCGCGACCGGCACCAAGCCCCGCCGCTTCCCGATCGACTTCTGAGAAGGTCCAGATGCCGTCCTACTCCTTCGTCCTCAACGGCAGGCCCGTCACCGTCGAGGCCCCCGCCGACATGCCCCTGCTGTGGGTGCTGCGCGACCTGCTGCACGTCACCGGCCCCAAGTACGGCTGCGGTGTCGGCGTCTGCCGCGCCTGCACCAGCCATCTCGACGGCGAGGAGATCCAGCCCTGTGTCGTCCCCGTCGAGGACTGCGCCGAGCGCCAGGTCACCACCATCGAGGGCCTCGCCGACGGCGACACCCTGCACCCCGTCCAGCGGGCCTGGCTGGAGTGCGACGTCTCCCAGTGCGGCTTCTGCCAGCCCGGCCAGATCATGGCCGCCGCCGCGCTGCTGAAGAAGACGCCCCGGCCCACGGACGCCGACATCGACCGCATCGAGAACGTCTGCCGCTGCGGCACGTACTCCCGCATCCGCGAGGCGATCAAGAAGGCGGCGGACGCCTGACCTCGTGACCAACCCCAGGAGGCGGTCGTTCCGGTTGCATGATCCACAGGAAACGCGGACTCGCCACGGCCGCCCTGGTGTTCGCCGGACTCGCGGGCCTCACCGCCCCCGCCGCCCACGCCACCGACCACGTCCCCTGTCACAGCCCCACCACCCGGGACCTCACCGACCGCCTGAGCGGCCGCGCCTGGCCGCGCACGGAGGTCAGGTTCTGCAACCTCACCCAGGGCCATGTGCCGGTGTACGCGAGCAGGTCGCCCGGCGCCGCCGTCGTCGGACACCTGGAACAGGGCGGCGCCGCCAACTGGTTCGTCACCGAGATGCGGGGCGAGACCTTCCGGGCCGGTTCCGCCGAGAACCACTGGTGGGGCAGCACCATGGCGGACAACGGCCGCTGGGGCTGGGTGCCCGAGGTCTGGTTCGCGGGCGGCGAGAACAACGAGGACGACGCGGGCCTGCTCATGCCCGGCGGCTACACCTGCGCCAACACCTGCCCGCCGCTGCCCTTCTGGGCGAGGTGACGCGGGGCACCGGGGTGCTTGACGCCCCGGTGCCGCCCACTTAGCGTCACCTCGACACGTATGGACCAGGGAGGACGACGATGACGGACGCCCAGGACTCCCTCGACCCTCTCGGTCCCTCGGACCCCCTTGGTCCTCTCGACAGCAGAGCCAGGCAGCTCCAGGTGGAGACGCACGGCCTCGACGTGATCGGCGACGACGAGCGCAAGGGCACGCCCCGGACCCTGTTCTGGCCCTGGTTCGGCGCCAACGTCTCCGTGCTGGGGCTGAGTTACGGGGCCTTCGTGCTCGGCTTCGGCATCTCCTTCTGGCAGGCGCTGGTCGCCGGGGTCGTCGGCATCGTCTTCTCCTTCCTGCTGTGCGGCTTCGTCGCCGTCGCCGGCAAACGCGGCTCGGCCCCGACGATGGTGCTGAGCCGGGCCGCCTACGGGGTGCGCGGCAACCGTCTCCCCTCGGTGATCTCCTGGATGCTCACCGTCGGCTGGGAGACCGTGCTGTGCGCCCTCGCCACCATGGCCACGGCGACCGTCTTCGGCCGGCTCGGCTGGGGCGGTGGCACCGGGACACAGGTCATCGCCCTGATCGTGGTCGCCGGGCTCACCGTCGTCGGCGGTGTCATGGGCTTCGACCTGATCATGCGGCTCCAGACCGTGATCACCGTGGTCACGGGCGTGCTCACCGTCGTCTACATCGCCCTCGTCGCGGACCACATCCACTGGAGCACCGTCAGCGCCGTCCCGGCGGGCTCCGCGCAGGAGTTCATCGGCGCGCTGGTCTTCATGATGACCGGCTTCGGCCTCGGTTGGGTCAACGCCGCCGCGGACTACTCCCGCTATCTGCCCCGCACCTCGTCGAGCCGCGGTGTCATCGGCTGGACCACCTTCGGCGCCTCCGTGGCCCCGCTCCTGCTGCTGGTCTTCGGCCTGCTGCTCGCCGGGTCCTCCAGCACCCTCAACGAGGCCGTCGCCGCCGACCCCATCGGCGCGCTGACCACGATCCTGCCGACATGGTTCCTGGTCCCCTTCGCCGTCGTCGCCGTACTCGGCCTGGTCGGCGGCGCGGTCCTCGACATCTACTCGTCCGGACTCGCCCTCCTCTCGGCCGGCATCAGGATCCCCCGCTATCTGGCCGCACTCGTCGACGGCGTCCTGATGATCGCCGGCGCCGTCTACATCGTCTTCTTCGCCGACGACTTCCTCGGCCAGTTCATGGGCTTCCTCACCACCCTCGGCGTCCCCATCGCCGCCTGGTGCGGCATCATGCTCGCCGACCTGCTGCTGCGCCGCCGCGACTACGACGAGGGCGACCTCTACCGCCCGCACGGCCGCTACGGCGACCTCGCCCTCACCCCGCTGCTCCTCACCCTCGCCGCCACCGCGCTCGGCTGGGGCCTGGTCACGAACTCGGCCGCGAGCTGGCTGGAGTGGCAGGGCTACCTCCTCGACCCGCTCGGCCTCGGCGGCAAGTCCGGCTCCTGGGCCTACGCCAACCTCGGCGTCCTCGTGGCCCTAGCCCTCGGCTTCCTGGGCACCCTCGCCCTGCGCCGCGGCCGTGTCCGGGAGCAGGAGGCGCGGGAGCCGAGCCCGGCGGAGGTGCCCGCCGTATGACGACGGGCCGTCTGACCGTCATCGACATGCAGCATGTCTTCGCCGACCCCGACAGCCCCTGGGCCGCGCCGCGATTCGAGCGGGCCGCGGAAGGCGTACGACGTCTGCTGCCGGCCTTCGGCGAACGGGTCACCTTCACCCGCTTCCTGGCCCCCGACGACCCCACCGGCGCCTGGAAGGCGTACTACGAGCAGTGGCCCTTCGCCCTGCGACCCCCGGACGCGCCCCTGTGGCAGCTGACGGACGAGTTCGCGGCCCGGGCGCACCACGTCCTGGACGCCCCGACCTTCGGCAAATGGACCCCCGAACTCGCCTCCCTGGTAGGCCCGGAGGGCCGTCTCGTCCTCGCCGGCGTGAGCACCGACTGCTGCGTGCTGTCCACGGCGCTCGCCGCCGCCGACGCCGGAGCCGAGGTGGTGGTCGTCGCCGACGCCTGCGCGGGCGCGGACGACGACTCGCACGCCAAGGCGCTGGATGTGATGGACCTTTACCGGCCACTGATCCACGTGACCACCGTCGCGGAGCTGCTGGGCCACTGACGGCCGACCGGTTCGTTGAAGGCTGTCCGACCCCCTTTACGTGGCTGTCATGTCCCTGTAGCTTCCGCGAAGCCGCAAGAACTTTCAGGAAGTTGCCGGTTCTTCTTGCAGGAGTCGAGCTTCCGGCCCGTATTGGAGTCGCCATGAGATCCGCACCCCCACGGCTGCCAAGACGCCCCCTCGTGGCGTTCGTGGCGGCGACCGGGCTGCTCGGACTGTTGTCCGCAGTGCCGGAGACAGTGCCGCAGACCCCCATGGAACCGGTGGCCGACACGGCCGGCACGGCGACCGTCTTCTACTGGACGAAGACCAAGAACTGGTCGTCCACCTACCTGCACTACGCGCCGGACGGCGGCTCCTGGACGACCGTCCCCGGCACCCGGATGGAGAGCGCCTGCGCGGACTGGGTGAAGAAGACCGTCGATCTCGGCTCGGCCGCCGGACTCCAGGCCACCTTCAACAACGGCAGCGGCACCTGGGACAACAACGGCGGCACCAACTACGCGCTGGGCACCGGCACCCTCACGGTCAAGGACGGCGTCATCGCCCACAGCGACCCGTGCGCCGACACCGGCACGGGCACCGGCAACCAGGCCACCGTCTACTACTCGACCGCCACCTCCGGCTGGACCACCGCCAACATCCACTACGCGCCGACGGGCGGTTCCTGGACGACCGCTCCCGGCGTCGGCATGGAGTCCGCCTGCACCGGCTGGTGGAAGAAGACCCTCGACATCGGCACCGCCACCTCCCTGAAGGCGGCCTTCAACAACGGCAACGGCGTCTGGGACAACAACAACGGCGCCGACTACACCCTCCCGACCGGCACCACGACCGTGAAGGACAAGGCGGTCACGACGGGCGCCGCCGACCCGTGCGCCACCCAGGCACCCGACACCGAGGCCCCGACCGCACCGACCAAGGTCACCGCGACGGCCACCGACACCTCGGTCGTGGTGAGCTGGGACGCCGCCACCGACAACAAGGGCGTGACGAAGTACCAGGTCACGCGCACCGGCGGCACCAAGGGCACGGTCGTCGTCGACGTCGGCTCAACCGTCCACTCCGACACGGGACTTGAGGAGAAGACCGCCTACACCTACACGGTGAAGGCCGTCGACGCCGCCGGCAACACCTCGCCCGCCTCCGCCTCGGCGACCGCGACGACCGGCGAGGCGGCCCCCGCGCCCGCCAACGGCACCCCACTGGGCACGGACCCCCGCAAGGACCCGATCTACTTCGTCCTCACCGCCCGCTTCTACGACGGCGACAGCTCCAACAACCGCGGCGGCAGCCAGCACACCAAGTCCGGCAACGCCGCCAACAACGACCCCATGTTCCGAGGGGACTTCAAGGGACTGGTCGAGAAGCTCGACTACATCAAGGCGCTCGGCTTCTCGGCGGTCTGGGTCACCCCGGTCGTCCTCAACCGCTCCGACTACGACTACCACGGCTATCACGGCTACGACTTCTACAGGGTCGACCCACGCCTGGAGTCGGCCGGCGCCGGCTACCAGGACCTCATCGACGCGGCCCACGCCAAGGGCATGAAGATCTACCAGGACGTCGTCTACAACCACAGCTCCCGCTGGGGCGCCAAGGGCCTGTACACGCCCACCGTGTACGGCGTCCGGGACTCCCAGTGGAGCTGGTACTACGACGAGAGGAACGAGGGCTTCGAGTACGACGGACTGACCGTCGAGACCAAGTCCGGGAAGTCCTACTACAACGGCGATCTGTGGTCCACCGCCGAACCCACCGGCAACACCTGCGTCAACTGGGGCAAGCCGACCGGCGGGAAGAGCGCCGAGGGCTACACCCTCTACAACTGCCAGTGGCCGAGCCCCACTTCGGGCATGTTCCCGAAGGCGTACTACCACCAGTGCTGGATCGGCAACTGGGAGGGCGAGGACTCCCGTTCCTGCTGGCTGCACGAGGACCTGGCCGACTTCGACACCGAGTCGACACCCGTGCAGAACTACCTCATCGGCGCGTACAACAAGTACATCGACATGGGCGTCGACGGCTTCCGCGTCGACACTGCCGTACACATCCCGCGCGTCACGTGGAACCGCCGTTTCCTGCCCGCGATATACGACCGGGTGACCCAGAGGTTCGGCGCGACCGCGGCACAGAACTTCTTCGTCTTCGGTGAGGTCGGCGCCTTCGTCAACGACAAGTGGAACCGCGGCTCCGTGAACCACTCCGCGCAGTTCTTCACCTGGAAGGAACGCAAGCAGTACAGCGCCGACGACGAGACGGCGGCCCTGGAGCAGTTCACCTACGAGAACAACCTCGGCACCGGCAACCAGCCCACGTCGACCAACGCCTTCCTGAACGGCAACAGCTACCACACCCCGGACCGCAGCCAGTTCAGCGGCATGAACATCATCGACATGCGCATGCACATGAACTTCAGCGACGCGCAGAACGCCTACAGCAACGGCAAGGACTCCGACGACAGCGTCAACGACGCCACGTACAACGTCGTCTACGTCGACAGCCACGACTACGGACCCAACAAGTCGAGCACCCGCTACACCGGCGGCACCGACGCCTGGGCCGAGAACATGGCGCTGATGTGGACCTTCCGCGGTATCCCGACCCTGTACTACGGCTCGGAGATCGAGTTCCAGAAGGGCAAGCAGATCGACTGCGGACCGTCCTGTCCGCTGGCCGGCACGGGACGGGCGTACTTCGGGGAGAACCTCCAAGGCGCGGTCAGCGCTTCCGAGTTCGGCACCGCGGACTCGGCGACGGGCCAGGTCGCCACCACGCTCGCACAGCCTCTCGTCAAGCACCTCCAGCGGCTGAACCAGATCCGCCGGGCGGTCCCGGCCCTCCAGACGGGCCAGTACTCGACCGACGGCATCAGCGGCTCGATGGCCTTCAAGCGCCGCTACACCAGTGGCGGCACGGACAGCTTCGCGCTCGTCACGGTCACCGGCGCGGCCACGTACTCCGGCATCCCGAACGGCACCTACAGGGACGCCGTCACCGGCGATGTGAAGACCGTCTCGAACGGCACGCTCTCCGTGTCGGCACCGGGCAAGGGCAACCTCCGGGTGTACGTGCTCAACGGTCCCGGCAAGATCGGAACGGACGGTCCGTATCTGAAGTAGTCGGCTCGGCTGCACGGCCCGTACGACTTCCTGCGGGCCGGCTTCTACCGGATGCTCCAGCCGCGCCGGTACGGCGACGAGGTCGGCCTGCCCGTCTTCCACCGCGTGGTCAGGAGCACATCGCGCTCATCCCTTGAGCCCTCCTGAGCCCCCGGATCCTCTGGATCCCCGAGGGAATGCCCGCGTCCGGATCGGGTACGCGAGCAGGGCCGCTCCGGGGCCGAGTACGCCCCGGAGAGACCGCAAGACCGCCGCTACCAGGGGATTCGCCATGCAGACACCCGCGAACGACAACTCCACCACACCGGCCCGACGGGCGCTGGACGCGCTCGCCGAGAACACCGAGGACACGGTGGCGCTGGACAGGCTCGCGAGCAGCGATGTCCTCGTCCCCGTGCCCGACGACGCCAGCGACGAGGACGCCGCCGATCCCACCGCGGTGGCCCTTCCCGTGATCGAGCAGCCCGGCGGAGCGCCGGTGGTGCCCGTGTTCACGTCGGAGTCCGAGCTGGCCGGGCTGCTGCCCTACGTCTCGCGCTACCGGCTGGTGCCGCTGGGCGCGCTCGCCTCGGAATGGCCGACGGACGAACTGGCGCTCACCATCGACGCCGCCTCCGAGCACCCGCTCACCCTCACCTCGGAGGGGGTACGGACGCTGCTGGGCCGGTCGCACGGCTGACCCGGGAAGGGAGGAACGGCGCCGACCCCGTTCCTCCCCGGACGTCCACGATCGACGTCCCCCGACGATAGGACCGCGGTGACGGTCCCGTCGCTCCGCGATGCGCGGCAACTGTCCGCAAAACGCGGCGGATCGGGGCGGATGGGCTCACGCGCCGCGCAGTGTGTGCGAGGGAGGCTCGCCGAACCGCTCGCGGTAGCGCCCGGCGAACCGGCCCAGATGGACGAAGCCCCACCGGTGCGCCACGTCGGACACGGTCGTCGCCTCCGGCGCCGAGACCCGCAGCTGGTCGTGCGCCCGTTGCAGGCGGACGTCGTACAGGTACGCCATCGGCGACATCCCGACGTGCCTGCGGAACCCCTCTTGCAGGGTCCGCAGGCTGACCTGGGCGATCCGGGCCAGCCGGGCGGCGTCGTACGTCTCGGCGGGCCGCTCCTGTATGACGTCCATGACCCGCTTGACCGCGGCGGGCCGCATGGGCGGCGCCGGGACCTCCAGGTCCTGCCGATAGGGGTGATCGGCCGCCAGCAGCAGTCCTTCGAGCAGGATCTGCTCGACGCGCCCGCGGATGAGCGGGCGGCGCAGCAGTCCGAGCGAGGTGGCGGGCTCGAACAGACTCCACGTGGCGAGCTGTGCCCAGCTGCGGCCGGGCCCGCTCGTCACGTCGATGGACGGTCCGAAGTCCGGCGGGCGGGACAGCGGCCGGTCGAGCAGGGCCTCCAGAGTCTGGTGCAGGGCCCGCTTGTCGATCTTCACCGTGAGAGCCCGGCAGTGGGGTGACCAGGTGTCGATACGGATGTACTGGGCGGGATCGAAGAAGACGGCGTTGCCCGTCGTCGCGAACACGACGTCCCCACGGCCCTGCTGGACGCTGAAACAGCCGCTCACCGGCACGGCCACGTGGTAGGCGCCCGGCGCGGCGAAGCCGGTGCGGATCTCGGTGCCGAAACCGACCTCGCCGACGGTGAGCGAGCCGAGATCGAGCACGCTCAGGCTGGTCGACAGGTCCTCGGCAGGTCCCACGAGGCTCAGACGCATGTCGTAGTAGTGAGCCGCGAGCGCGTCGTGCGTCGCCTCCAGGGAACGCGTCGCGTAGCTGGTGAATTCTGCGGCCGGGTCCTGCTGTCGAACGGCCACGGCGAGGTCTCTCCCTCCTGCGCGGAGTGTTCGCCTTCACCATGGCCATGCGCGGCAGGGGTCATGCCCCGGTCTCTTCCGGTTTCTCACAGGCTCTTCCCAGGATTGAGAATTCCGCGAGGATCGAACACCTCTTTCAGCCGCCGCTGGAGCGCGTGCGAGGCGGGCCCCAGCTCGTCGGCCACCCACTGCCGCTTCAGTGTCCCCACCCCGTGCTCGCCGGTCAGCGTCCCGCCGAGCCGCAGTGCCAGCGCGAAGATCTCACCCGCCGCCTCCCAGGCCGCCTCCGGCAGCCGGTCCAGAGACGGGTCCACGACGATGATCGGGTGCAGGTTGCCGTCCGCCGCGTGCGCGATGGTGAACACCGGCACGTCATGGCGCGCGGAGATCTCCCGGATCTCCCGCACGGCCTCGGCCAGCCGGGAGCGCGGGACGGCGATGTCCTCGATCAGCGGCCTGCCCAGCCGCTCCAGCGCGGGAAGAGCCCCACGCCGGGCCGCGAGCAGCGCCTCGGCCTCGACGGGGTCCTCGGTCGTCTCGACCGTGACGGTCAGAGGTCCGAGCAGCCGCGCGACCGCCGCCGCCTCGACCGCCGCGCCCGCGCCGTCGCACTGCACCACCAGCAGCGCCGCCCCGCGCTCCCGCAGCGCCGGATCGACGGCTTCCAGCACGGGCCCGTCGACCAGTTCGGCGAGCGCGGGCTCGACGCCGGCCCGGCCGATGGCGTACGAGGCCTCGGCGGCCGCCTCGAAGGTGGCGAAGTAGGCGGCGAGCGTGGCGGTGGCCACCGGCACGGGCCGCAGCCGCAGGGTGGCCGAGGTGATGACCGCGAGGGTGCCCTCCGAGCCGGTGAGCAGCGCGGTGAGGTCGTAGCCGGTGACGCCCTTGACCGTACGGCGGCCGGTGCGCACCACGGTCCCGTCGGCCAGCACCGCCTCCAGACCGAGCACGCTGTCCCGGGTCACCCCGTACTTGGCGCAGCGCAGTCCGCCGGCGTTGGTCGCGATGTTGCCGCCGATGGTGGAGAGGGCCGCGCTCGCCGGATCGGGGGCGTACCGCAGTCCGTGCGCACCGGCCGCGCGGTCCAGCTCGGCGGTGATCACACCGGGTTCGACGACGGCGAGCTGGTCGTCCGCCGAGAGCTCCAGGACGCGGTTCATCCCGGACAGGTCCAGCACCAGGGAGCCCTCGCCCGCCGTCGCCCCGCCCGACAGACCGGTGCCCGCACCGCGCGGCACCACCGGCACCCGCAGGGCGTGCGCGTGCCGGAGGGTGACGGTCACGTCCTCCGTCCGCCGGGCGTGCACGACGGCGAGCGGCTCACCGTCGGGCCTCGCACCGGAGCGGTCGGTGGCGTGCGCGCCGAGCACGGCCGGTTCGGTGGTGAGCCGGTCGGGCGGCAGATCGCGGGCGAGCAGGCCGAGGAGCTGGGCGGAGACGGTGGTCTCCGGGGCTGCGGTCACAGGTCGAGTGCTTTCGGTGCGTCGAGCGGGGTGGAACCGTCGAGGGCTGTCGTGCCGATGGCGAGCAGGGAGATGTCCGCCTGGGGTGCGTGGACCGGGGCGCACTGGATGTCGCGGAAATGCCGCTCCAGGGGATTGCCCCGGGCCAGCCCCGGGTTCCCCAGCAGCCGCACGGCCAGCTCGACGGCCCGCACCCCGTGCCGGTCGGCCAGCACCCGCGCGCCGAGGGCCTGTTCGGGGGTGTACGACGAGTCGCCGCCGTCGAGCTTGGCGGCACCGTCGAACACCAGCTGCTCGGCACCGGCCAGCAGCACCTCGATCTCCCCGGCCGTCCGCCGGAAGCGTTCCGTACGGGCCACCGGATGACCGAGGTTGGCGGGCACGCGCGTGTGGGCGAACGTGTGGAAGAACGCCTGCGCGGCCCGGGCGACCCCCAAGTAGAGCGCGGCCAGCGGGAGATGGAGCGCCGCACCCGCACGGTTGTCCTGCTCGGCGGCCCGGCCGTGCGGACCGAGCCCGATGACGTGCGCGTACGGGATCTCCACCTCGTCGAACGTCACGTCGTGACTGCCGCTCGCCCGCAACCCCAACTGGTCCCAGTTCCCCGCGATCCCGATGCCGGGCGAGCCGCCGGGCACCAGGAACGTGCCCACCCGCGGCTCGGGTTCGTCGGTCGTCGCCCACACCAGGAACCAGTCCAGCCCCTCCGCCCCGGTCACGAACCGCTTGGTGCCGCTGACCGCCCAGCCGTCGGCGGTGCGCCGGGCCCGGGTGGCGGGCAGTCCGCCCCGCGCGGGGGAGCCCAACTCGGGCTCCACGCGCGCGTGGTTGACGAGAACAGGACGTGCGAAGGACTCCTTGACCACGCGCGCGTACAGCTCCTCGGGCCAGTGCGGCTGCGCGGCCTGCCGGGCGTGGTTGGTGAGCGTCATCGCCGCGATCAGGGCGACGGAGGGATCTCCCTGCCCGAGCCGGTGCAGGATCCGCGCGGTCTCCTCCACGCCCGCGCCCGGGCCGCCGTACCCCTCCCCGATGGTGGCGGTGAGCAGCCCGGCCTCGTGCGCGAGGCGCAGCGACTCGGCGGGGAAGGCCCCGGACCGGTCGTACCCGGCGGCGAGTTCGGCGATGCGGTCGGTCACAGTGCCTTCCTCAGCTCGGCGTTGAGGGCGGTGCTCCAGAACGACCTCACGTCCAACGGCGACTTCAGCGCCCCGAGCTCGGTGAACACGTCGGCCACCTTCTGCTGCGAGGCGATGGTGTCGTCGCCGACGGTCCGGGCCTTTGTCGGGCGCTGGGCCTGGGCGGCGGCGAGGTCCTTCTTCGCCTGGTCGAGGGGCTGATGGGTGGCGTCGGCGGTGACCTTGGCGAAGCCGTCCAGGTGGCCGTCACGGACGTAGGCGTACGCCTTGGTGATCCGGGCGATCAGATCGGCGGCCGCCGCCTTCTCCTCGGGGCTCTTCAGCACGCTGTCGCGGGCCGACCAGAGGAAATTGCCCGACAGGATGTCCTTGCCCGAGCCGACGGTCGTCGCGCCCTGCTGGTGGGCGGTGATGATCGAGGTGCCGTAGGAGGCGAAGGCGTCGATACCGCCGCCGTTGAGGGCGGCCAGGCCGTCGTTGGGCAGCAGGGGCTTGGCGTCGATGTCGGACCACTTCAGGCCCGCCTGCTTGAGCAGCTCGTACAGGAAGTAGTGGGCGGTGGTGTTCTGGACGTAGCCGACCTTCTTGCCCTTGAGCCCGGCGATGTCGGTCACCTTCGAACCCTTGGGGACGACGACCTCCTGGTTCAGGGTCGCGCCCTTCTGCACGGCGACCACCTTGAAGTCGGGGCTGCCGTCTGCGGCGGCGAAGACAGGCGGGATCTCACTGGAGGATGCGAGGTCGAGGGCTCCGGCGCGGACGGCCTGGAGCTGCTGGTCACCGCCCTGGAAGAGGCTCCACTTCACCTTGTAAGGGGTGTCGTCGAGGCCGGCGTACTTGAGCACGGCCTCCTCGGTCTTCCAGCCGGTGGAACCGACTCTGAGGGTGACGTCGGCGGGGGAGTCGGCCTCGGCGTCGCCTCCGCAGGCCGTGGCGAACGGGAGCAGCAGGGCGAGCAGGGCGGCGGACGAGCGCAGGGTACGGCGGAACGACACGGGGGCTCCATCAGGCGGCGTGGGTGGTGGTCGTGGCGCGGTGGGCGAGCTCCTGGCGGACCAGCGGCAGGACATGGCGGGCGTAGTCGATGGCGTCGTTCAGCGGGTCGTAGCCGCGGATCGACAGCAGGTCGCAGCCGATGTCGACGTAGTCGAGCAGCGCCTTCGCGACCGTCTCGGGCGTGCCCACCAGCGCGGTCGAGGCACCGGCGGCGTTGGTGGCGACGGCGGGCGCGGTCCACAGGCAGCGGTCGTGGACCTCGCCGCGCTCGGCGATGTCGAGCAGCCGCTGGGAGCCGACGTTGGCCGGGCGGCCGGTGGTGCGGTAGTGGCGGAGCAACTCGGTGTTCCGCGCCTGCTCCTTGAGCACGCCCAGCGTGCGGTGCGCCTTCTCCCAGGCCAGTTCCTCGGTCGGCGCGATGATCGGGCGGAACGACACCCAGATACGGGGGCGGGGGCGCCCCGCGGCATCGGCGACCGCGTTCACGGCGGCGATCTGCTCGGCGGTCTCCTTCAGGGGCTCGCCCCACAGACCGAAGATGTCGCCCTGCTGACCGCCGACCCGGTACGCGTCCTGCGAGGAACCGCCCACCGAGATCGGCACGAGCCCGTTCACCGGCTTCACGTCCGAGTAGTAGCCCTCGAACCGGAAGTACTTGCCCTCGTGCGAGACCGGCCCGTCGGCCTGCCACACCTTGCGCAGGATCTGGATGTACTCGTCCGAACGCTCGTACCGCTGCGCCTTGTCGAGGTAGTCGCCCTCACGGCGCTGCTCCTCGTCGCTGCCGCCCGAGATGATGTGCAGTGTGAGCCGGCCGTCGCTGATCTGGTCGAGGGTCGCCAGCGCGCGGGAGGCATGGGTGGGGAAGAGGACGCCCGGCCGGTGCGCCAGGATCGGGCGGATGCGCTCGGTGTGCGTGGCGACGAACTGGGCGATCTGGAAGGCGTCCGGCGAGGCCGAGTGGTAGGCGACCAGGGTGTGGTCGAAGCCGCCGTCGTCCAACGCGCGGGCATACCTGCGCAGATGGTCGGTGTCGAGGCCGGTCCGGCTCGAAGCGGCGGGACCCGAGGCCCCGGCGTCGGTGTGGACGGCGCTGATGAACTCGACAGGCATGAATGACTCCCGTGACTACTTGAGAAGGGACGTGTCGGCCGACTTCGCCACGTCGACGTTCGGGTCCAGGACCCCGATGCCGTTCATGAGGTCGGCCACGCCCTGGACGGTCGTGTTGATGTCCGGGGTGATCGGCAGCACCTGGCTGTACGCGGCCGAGGCGAGCGTCTTCGCCACCGAGGCGTCGGCGCCGTTGCGCTCCTCGATGGCCTTGGCGTAGGCGTCCTGGTGGGTGCTGGTCCACTTCAGGCCCGTGCCGAGACGCTTGAGGAAGTCGGCGAGCGCCGCCTTCTTCTTCGTGTCGGCGAGGGTCTCCTCGGAGGCGTTGACGAAGCCGATACCGCTCACCCGGCCGTCCCCGCCGTCCACGAGGAGCTTGCCGCCCTGCTCCAGCGCGACGGCCTGATAGACCCCGAAGATCGCCCAGGCCTTGATCTTCCCGGAGGCGAACGCGGCCTGCGCGTCCGTCGGCAGCAGGTACTGGACCTCGACGTCCTGGTAGCTGAGCCCGTTCTCCTTCAGCACATTGGCCAGCAGATACTCCGAGACACTGCCCTTGGCCGAGGACACCACGACCTTCTGGCCCTTGAGGTCCTTCACGCTGTCGATGCCGGAGTCCTCGCGGACGACGATGCCGACATGGGTGCCGTCGTTCTTGAGTGCGGCGACGTTCTTGACCTTCACCCCGCCGCTGAGCGCCTGGAGCGCGGGCAGGTCGGCGGAGTAGCCGGTGTCGGCGGCGCCCGCCTGGACGGCCTGGTAGAGCGGGGCGGCGCCCTCGAACTCGGCCCACTTCACCTTGTACTCGGCGCCCTTGAGGGCGTCCGACGCGGCGACGATCGTCTGGAGGGTCTTGGCCTGGTCGCCGATGGTGAGCGTGACCTGTCCCGAGGAGGAGGCCTCCGCCGAGGAGTCCGCGCCGCAGGCGGTCAGCGCCAGCAGGGAGGTGACGCTGAGTGCGGCGGCTGCGATTCTGCGGATCACGAGGGGATTCCTTCCAAGGTGTGGGTGTGGGTGGGGGTGTGGGTCACGCCGAGCCAGTTCAGGAGGCGGGCGCGCAGGGTCACGAACTCGGGGGCGGTCAGATCACGGGGACGGGCGAGGTCGACGGTCAGCTCGTGGGCGATACGGCCCTCGTCCATCACCAGGACCCGGTCGGCGAGCAACAGCGCCTCTTCCACGTCATGGGTGACCAGGAGGATCGCGCAGCCGTGCCGCCGCCAGAGTTCGGCGACGAGTTGCTGCACCTTGCCCCGCGTCAGGGCGTCGAGGGCGCCGAACGGCTCGTCCAGGAGCAGGAGTTCTGGTTCGCGCACCAGGGCGCGGGCGAGCGAGACGCGCTGGGCCTGGCCGCCGGAGAGCGTCTTGGGCCAGACATCGGCCCGGTCCGCGATGCCGACCTCGTCGAGCGCCTTGAGCGCCAGCGCCTTGTCCGGGCGGCCGGGGAGCCCGAGGACGACGTTGCGCCACACCTTCAGCCACGGCAGCAGCCGCGGCGACTGGAACGCGGCACTGCGCCGGGCGGGCACGGTGACCTCGCCGCCGATCTCGTCGTCGAGCCCGGCGAGGATCCGCAGCAGCGTCGACTTGCCGCAGCCGCTGTGTCCGAGGAGGGCCACGAACTCGCCCTCCCGGATGTCGAGATCGAGCTCGTGCAGGACGGTGTTGCCGTCGAAGGCCCGTGAAAGGCCGCGTATCTCCACGCTGTTGGGCATCTCTAGGCCTCGCCCTCGAAGTTGGCCCGCCAGGTCAGCAGCCGGCGTGACAGGATCCGCACCGCGAAGTCGCAGGCCAGGCCGAGCAGCGCGTACACGACGAGGCAGAGCACGATGACGTCCGTGCGGAAGTACTGCTGGGCATTGCTCATCAGATAGCCGAGCCCCGCGTCCGCGTTGATCTGCTCGGCGAAGACGAGCGCGAGCCAGGCCGTGGACAGGGCGTACCGGAGCCCCACGAGTGCTCCGGGCAGCGCGCTGGGCAGGATCACGTACTTGATCAGCCCGAGCCGGCCGAGGCCCATCATCCGTGCGGCCTCGACGAGTTGGGCGTCGGTGGAGCGAATGCCGCCGTAGATGTTGAAGTACAGCGGGTACGTCACACCGAGGGCGACCAGTGCGATCTTCGGGGTCTCCTCGATCCCGAACCAGACGATGAACAGCGGGATCAGACCCACCCAGGGGATCGCCCGGAACATGCCCATCGAGGAGTCGATGACGTCCTCGCCGAGCCGGAAGAGCCCGGCCAGCAGGGACAGGGTGAGCGCCACACTCGCACCGATCAGGAAGCCGATGGCCGCGCGGCGGCCCGACGCGGCGATGGCGCTGGGGAGTTCACCGTTCCTGGTGAGCTCGACCGCCTGCTGGAGCACGTCCACGGGGGAGGCCAGCACGGACTCCGGGAGCAGACCGGTGGCCGAGGTCAGGAACCACAGGAGCACGAGTCCCACGGGGCCGGCGGCCCGGCGTACGGACCTCGGGACGGAGAGGCCGCGGCCCTTCTTGGCGGTGCCGCGGATGGTGACCCGGGTGGGCGCGTGTTCGGTCGGGACCACCACGTCCAGTGAAGCCGTCACGGCTGATCCCCCTTCGCGGCCGGGCGGGACGGATCCGTGGACCAGGCGGACCAGGAGCCGGGGAAGAGGGCGGCGTCGAAACCGGCGATCTCCAGCGCGGCGATCTGATGGGCGGCGGTGACGCCGGAGCCGCAGTACACGCCGATCCGCGTGGCCGGGTCCGCGCCCTTCTCCTCGAACCGCTTGCGCAGCTCGTCGGCGGGAAGGAACGTCCCGTCCGCCGCGAGGTTCTCTCCGGTCGGCGCGGACACCGCACCGGGGATGTGGCCCGCCCGGGGGTCGACGGGCTCCACCTCGCCCCGGTAGCGCTCGGCGGCGCGGGCGTCCAACAGCAGTCCGGTGGCGGCCAGTTCGGCGGCCCCGTCCGCGTCGATGACCGGCAGTCCGCCCGACTTCAGGACAACGTCCCCGGGCTCCGGTGCGGCGGGGATCCCGGACTCCAGCGGCAGCCCGGCCGCCCGCCACGCGCCGAGCGCGCCGTCGAGCAGCGTGACCCGGGAGACCCCGGCGTGCCGCAGCAGCCACCAGGCCCGTGCCGCGGCGGTGTTGCCCAAGTCGTCGTACACGACGACCGGTTGGCCCGAGCGGATGCCCCACCCACGTGCGGCGGCCTGGAGATCCTCGGTCGACGGCAGCGGATGCCGTCCGCCCTCGGGGCTCGGCGGCGCGGCCAACTCGCGGTCCAGGTCGACGTAGACCGCACCGGAGATGTGCCCCTCGGCGTAGTGGTCGCGGCCGTGCGGATCGCCCAGTGCCCAGCGGACGTCGAGGACGACCGGCGGGTTCTCGGAGTCCAGCAGGTCACGCAGTTCACTCACCGTGGTCGTGACGCTCATGCCGGTCCCTCCGCGATCGCGGGCAGCTCCGGGGAGAGCCGCAGCCGTTCCAGGAAGAGCACGACCGTGGCGGCGGCCGTGCGGTGCAGCGCGTCGTTGAGGACGTCGTGGCGGCCGCCGTTGAAGGTCACCAGCCGTACGTCCGAGCCGGCGTAGGCCCCGCGCGCCGCCTCCAGAGGGCTCACCGTGTCGTCGGTCCCGTGCAGGGCCAGTACCGGGACGGTCACCTGGTCGAGGCGCGGGGCGGGCAGCTCCGGGTTCTCGGCGAGTGCCCCGCGCCGGAAGTCCGGGTCGGCGGTGAGGCGGCCCTGGTGGGTGGGGCAGGCGGTGCGGGCCTCGACCTCCTCCTCCCAACTCCCGGACGTCCAGCGGGAGGTGGGCAGTCCCACGAGGATCAGCGCGTCGGCGTCCGCGGCCAGCCGGATCGCGTAGTGGGCGCCGGTGTCCGAACCGACCAGCACCTTCGGGCCCGGCAGCGACTCGTCGGCCAGCAGCTTGGCCGCCTCGTCGAGCACGGACGGATCGGCGGCCGGGTCACCGAGCGCACGCACCCGGTAGGCGTCGAAGGCGAGCCGGCGGCCGAACCGCTCGTACACACCACCGTGTTCGCCCCGCCCGGACAGCACGATCAGCGTGCCGCGCGCGGCGAGACCTTCGGGTTCGTCCCAGGAGAAGGAAGAGGGCATGAGGGGGTAACTCCCGTTTCAGGGCAGGGGAAAGCCAGGGGAAAGGGCAGGCCGGAACGGCTGTCACGTGTCAGTCGGAGAGAAGCGCGGATGACCCGGAGCGGTACGCGGCAGAGGTCAGCGACAACGCGCGCTGCACGCCACGCCGAAGTCGATGACTCGGCGCTGCGTCAGAAGGGCAGCGGTAGCGGTCGCGTGCAACATGCGCCCATCATGACCGCCGCTGACCGAACACGTCCAACGATGATTCCGCATCGAAACCGATCAGGGATCGCGATCGATCGGCGTGAGCGGATACTGTCACGGCATGTCCCGACCCGTCCTCGACATCGTGGCCCTGCGCAGCCTGACCGCAGTCGCCGACTGCGGCGGGTTCCACCGTGCCGCGCAGGCCCTCTCCCTCAGCCAGTCCGCGGTCAGCCAGCATGTGCGCAAGCTGGAGAAGACGCTGGGCCGCCCGGTCGTCGAGCGGGAAGGACGCGGCACCCGGTTCACCACCGAGGGCCGGCTGCTGCTGGAACAGGCGCGCCGTGTCCTCGCCGTCCACGACGAGGCCGTACGCACCCTGCTCGGCTCGGACGGCGACACCGTCACCGTGGGCTCCACCGAGCACGCCGCCGATCAGTTCCTGCCCCGGCTGACCGCCGCGGTCCAGGCGGTGCGCCCCGGCTGCCGGGTCCGCTTCCGCATCGACCGCTCCGCCCGGCTCGTCGAGGCCGTGGAGCGGGGCAGCGTCGACGTGGCGGTGTACGTCACCGAGGCGGCCGCCACCGAGGGCGTCTCCGTCGGCGGACTTCCGCTCACCTGGCACGCGGTCCCCGGCTGGGAGCAGCCGACCGCGCCCGCACCGGTGCCGCTGGTCGCGATCGAGGACCCGTGCGCGATCCGCCGCCGGGCCATCGCGACCCTCGCCGCGCACGGCGTGCCCGCCTCGGTCGTCGGCGACGCCGGCTATCTCGCGGGCGTCCTCGACATCGCCCGCACCGGCCAGGGCGTCGCCCTCCTCGCCGCGGTCGGCCCCGCCCCGGACGGCCTGACCCCGTACAACGGGCTGCCGCCCGTCCCGCCGATCCCCATGAGCGCCCTGGCCCGCCCGGGCGCGGACCCGGCTACGGCGGAGGCCGCCTTCAGCGCGGTACGGGAACTGCTGCGCCAGTGACGCCGGGGGTGGGCCCGCTGGGGTCCGCGCTCGGCCGCAAGCAATGACTGGAGAGGTTCCGCACAGGCCGGTGGTCGTCGTCGGGGCCTCGCCCGGGCCGTCAGCCGCCCAGCATCCGTCCCAGCGCGTCCCGCTGGATCGGCAGCACCTCGGCGTGCAGATCGCGGCCCTTGCGGGTCAGCGCGACCCACACGCCGCGCCGGTCCTCCCTGCACACGGAACGCTCCACCAGGCCGTCCTTCTCCAGCCGGCCGATGAGCCGGGACAGCGCGCTCTGGCTGAGATGGACCCGGCCGACCAGGTTCTGCACCCGGCACAGGTCGCCTTCGGCGGGTGCCTCGGCCGCGAGGATGTCGAGCACCTCGAAGTCGCTCGCACCCAGTCCGTGCGGATGCAGCACCCGGTCGATCTCGCACATCGTGCGCGCGTGCACCGCCAGGATGTCCCGCCACTGGTCTTCGAGCCGGGAGCCGGCCGCGTTCACTGCCATACACCGAATGTTAATGCGCGTGCATCGACATCCGGCCGGCGGGCGTGACCGCTCAGCTGTCCTGGGTGATCCCGACCAGGTTGCCGTCCGCGTCCTTCACGGAGGCGATCAGCTTGCCGCCGCCGACGTCCGTGACGTCCTGGAGCAGTTCGGCGCCCGCGTCGAGCAGCGCGGCGAGACGGGCCCGGATGTCGGTGACGTGCCAGTACGGAACCGGCCCGGTCATGCCCCGGGAGTGCCCGTTCGGGTCGAGGCCCACGTCCTGGCCGGCGTCCTTGAAGCCGACGTAGTAGGGCTCGTCGGCGTAGGGCTCGGTCTCCAGCAGCGCGCTGAACAGGGCCTTCGCCCGGGCGATGTCCTTGACGGGGTAGATGATGGTGTTCAGTCCTGCGGTCATCGGGACGCTCCTCCGTGGGTTCCTTCTTCGGTGGTTTCACCGTAGGACGGGGGAGTGCGCGGCGGCTTCTCCGATCCTGACCGCCTGCCGCGCGAGGCCGCGCCGGAAGTGCGGGCACTGGAGCAGATCCTCGTGCGGACAGTTCGCCCCGACCTCGATCATCTCCAGGGCGGCCTGTGCCGCGGCGATCCGGGCCCGGAGATCCGCCGCCTCGCGGCGCAGCACCGCACGCCGACGCTCGGCGTCGCCCGTGACCATCAGACGGATCGCCTCCAGCGACAGCCCCGCCTCCTTGCCGCACAGCACGAACGCGACCCGCACCAGGTCATCGACTCCGACGATCCCGTCCTGACCCGCGCCCTCGTGCACGCGCGCGCCGACCGCGTCACCGCCCCGCGCGCCGCGCGCGCCCACCGCAACGTGCTGCTCGGCGCGGGCTTCGAGGAGGTCCGCACCTCGGTCCTCACCGGGCTTGAGGCGCTCCTGGTACTCACGGACTTTGCCGCCCCCGCGGACGAGGAAGGGCGCGCCGCCGACTGGATGGCCGAGCAGCGCGCCCGCGTGGAGAAGGACCGCCTCTTCGTCGCCGTACCGATGTTCGTGGCGGCGGCGACCGTCCCCGTCAGGCCGATGGACGAGTGATCGAGTGCGTGGCCCACCGCTCCCGTAAGCCGATAGGAGCCTGATCGCCCCCGTACTCGACCGCTCCCGTAAGCCGATAGGAGCCTGATCGCCCCCGTACTCGACCGCTCCCGTCAGCCGGCGGGCGTGTGATCGGGTGCGCGGTCGAAGGTTCCCGTCCGGCCGACGGGCGTCCGATCGACCCCGTGCCCGACCACTCCCGTCACGTCGACTCGCGCTTGACCAGCTCCGTCGGGAGGATCACCGCGGCCGGGTCCTCGCCGCCGATCTGGGCCAGGAGTACTCGGACCATCTCGGCGCTGATGCGGTCGTAGGGCTGGCGGACAGTGGTGAGCTGGGGGCGGGCGGCGAGGGCGGCCGCTGAGTCGTCGAAGCCCCCGACCGCGATGTCGTGCGGCACGCGTCGCCCCGCCCGCTCCAGCGCCGCGAGCACGCCCTGCGCCATCAGGTCGGACGCGACGAACACCGCGTCCATGTCCGGGGCTTGGGCGAGCAGTTTCTCGGCGCCCGCCTCACCGCTGGCCCGGCTGTAGTCGCCGGAGGCGATGAGCCGCTCGTCGATCTCGATGCCCGACTCCGCGAGCACCTCCTTGTAGCCGGCGAGACGGTCGACGCCGCCCGGGGAGTCCAGCGGACCAGTCACGACGCCGATACGACGACGGCCCAGGGTCAGCAGATGCCGCACCATGTCACGGGCGCCGTCCCGGTCGTCCGCGGCCACGTAACTCACCTTGGTGCCGGGCCCCATCGGCTTGCCGCACTGGACGAGGGGCACCCCCGCCTCGTGCAGCTCCTTGGCGACCGGATCGGCGGAGTGGCTGGAGACCAGCAGCACCCCGTCGACATGGCCGGCCGTGATGTAGCGCGTTATGCGCCGCCGTTCGTCATCGGTACCGGCCAGCATCAGCAGCAGCGGGATGTCGTGCGCGGCCAGCGCCTGGGTGCAGCCCCGCAGCAGGACGTTGAAGTTGGGGTCCTCGAAGAACCTCTCCTGCGGCTCCGTCAGCAGGAAGCCGATGGAGTCCGAACGCCCGGTGATCAGCGAACGGGCGTGCCGGTTGACGACGTAACCCGTCTTGCGGATCGCGGCGTTGACGGCCTCCTGGGCTGTCGGGCTGACGTAGTGCCCGCCGTTGAGGACACGCGAGACGGTGCCCCGTGAGACCCCGGCCTCGCGGGCCACGTCGTGGATCGTCGGCGGTCTGCGCCGGCCCCCCGTGTTGCTCATGGTCATGACTTTACGGCTCCGGAGAGCAGATCGAGGCTCCAGAACCGCTGGATGACCAGGAAGAGCGCGACGAGCGGGATGATCGCGAGGAACGCGCCGGTGATCACCAGCGTGTACAGGGCCGGGGTGTTGGCGCCCTGCTCGAGGAGCGTGTACAGACCGAGCGTGATCGGGAACTTCTCGTCGTCGCTCAGCATGATGTACGGCAGCAGGAAGTTGTTCCAGATCGCCACGAACTGGAAGAGGAACACCGTCACCATGCCGGGCACCATCATCGGCAGCGCGACCCGGGTGAAGATCCGCCACTCGCTCGCGCCGTCCATCCGCCCGGCCTCGACCACGTCGGCGGGGACCGCGGCGGCGGCGTAGATGCGTGCGAGGTAGACGCCGTACGGCGACAGGATCTGCGGGAGCAGCACCGACAGATACGAGTCGGTGAGGTCGGCCTGGGCCATCAGCAGGTACTGCGGGACGGCGAGGATGATCGGCGGCATCAGCACACCGGCGAGCAGGATGTTGAACATCGTCTCGCGGCCGCGGAAGCGGTAGGTGGCGAGCGCGTAGCCGCTGAACGCGGACACGACCGTCGACAGCAGGGCGCCAAGGCCGGCGTACAAGGCGGAGTTGGCCATCCACCCCCAGTAGACGCCGTCACGGTAGGCGTTGAGGTCCTTGATGTTGTCGACGAATCCCGATCCCGGCAGGAATGTGAACGTGGAGAACAGCTCCGTGCCGGACTTGGTGGACGCGATCACCACCCACGCCACCGGCAACAGTGTGTAGAAGGCGCCGATCAGCAGCGTCACCGTCGGGACGAGCGAGATCCGGCGGCGCAGCGGCGGCCCCTGGGCCGCGCCCGGCGTGGTGCCCGCGGCCGGCTCGGTCTTGCGGACGGCAAGAGAACTCATCGTGCTGCCTCCTGCTTCTGACGACGGTTCGCGGCCCGCAGGAACCCGAAGGACAGCAGCAGCGTGGCGAGCGCGATGATCACGGCCTGGGCGGCCGCCGCGTAGATGTCACCGGTGCCGAACGCGTCCCGGTACACCTTCATCAGCGGGCTCCAGGTCGTGGACACGGAGTTGGTGAGCGGCTTCAGCGTGGTCGGCTCGTTGAACACCTGGAGCGTCGCGATGATCGAGAAGAAGAAGGTCAGCACCAGCGAGGGCGCCACCATCGGGATCTTGATCCGCAGCGCGATCTGCGTCGGGGTGGCACCGTCCAGCCGCGCCGCCTCGTACACCTCGGCCGGGATGGACTGGAGCGAGGTGTAGATGACGATCATGTTGAAGCCGGTGCCGCCCCAGACCGCGATGTTCGACAGGGCGAGATACAGCGGACCGCCGTCCAGCAGGTCCGGCTGCGGCAGGCCCAGCTTCTCCAGCACGTAGTAGAAGGGGCTGACGTCCGGCAGGTACAGGAAGCCCCACAGCAGCGCCGCCACGACGCCGGGGATGGCGTACGGCAGGAAGATCGCGAGCCGGGTGAAGGGGGTGAACCGCACCTTGTCGGAGTCGAGCATCAGCGCGAACAGCAGGGCGAGGCCGAGCATCACCGGGACGACGATGCAGCCGTAGCCGAGGACGCGCAGCGCGCCGTTCAGCAGCTCGCTGTCGGTGAGGGCGTCCGTGTAGTTCTCCAGGCCGGCCCAGACCTCCGAGCGGGCGCCCTTGCCCAGGCCGAGCCCGGAGACATGCACCTTGCGGAAGCTGAGCCAGACCGCGTACCCGATGGGCAGCGCGAAGAACAGCGCGAAGAGGATCGTGGCGGGGATGAGGAAGGCGTACGGGGCCCCCTTGACCCCGTACGACTTCCGGCGTGCGCTCGTCACTCGGAGACCCCGAAGCCCTGCTTCTTGAGGTCGGCGACGGTGTCGTCCTGCATCTTGTCCAGGGCGGCGGTGAAGTCCGACTTGTCCTTGGCGGCGGCGCCGAACGCGTCCTTGAAGGTCGTGTAGGCGACGTTGACGTTCGGGCCCCAGGCCGAGGGTGCCGTGGTCTTCGCGATCTCGGCGGCCTTGGTGTAGAAGTCGGCCTGGTTGGAGAAGTAGTCCGGCGGGGTGGTGAAGGCGCCGCTGGTCTGGGCGTTGGTGGCGGCCGGGTAGATGCCGCTCTCCTTCGCCAGGGCCTGGAGGGCGGCGTCGTCGGTGTTCAGCCAGGCGGCGAACTTCGCGGCGGCCTCCTGGTGCTTGGAGTCCGTGGTGACGGCGGTGGAGGAGCCGCCCCAGCTGCCGGTCTTGTTCTCGCCCGCGGTCCACTGGGGGAGCGGGGCCATGGCCCACTTGCCCTTGGTGTCGGGCGCGGCGGTGGTCAGCGTGCCCGGCGCCCACACGGCGGAGACCCAGGCGATCTGCTTGCCGGTGTTGAGCGCCTTGTTCCAGGCCGGGGTGTACATCGGCTGGTTGTCGATGGCGCCCTCCTTGACGAGGCCGCCCCAGAAGTCGGCGACCTTCTTGGTGGCCGTGTCGTTGATGCCGACCTTCCACTTGTCGCCCTCGGTGGTCCACCACTGCGCGCCGGCCTGCTGGGCCAGGCCCGCGAAGAGGCCGGAGTCGTTGGCGGAGAAGGTGGTGAGGTCCGTGCCGGGGGACTTCTTCTTCAGCGCGCGGGCGGTCTCGGCGAACTCGTCCCAGGTGGTGGGGACGGTCAGGCCGTACTTCTTGAAGAGGTCCTGGCGGTAGTAGAACATCATCGGGCCGATGTCCTGCGGGACCGCGTAGACGGCGTCCGTGCCCAGCGTGGTCTGCTGCCACACACCGTCGGCGAACTTGCTCTTCGCGTCGCCCACGTTCTTCGAGATGTCCGCGAGCGCGTCATTGCTGACCAGGGTCGGCAGCGCCTGGTACTCGGCCTGGACCAGGTCGGGCGCCTTGCCGGCCTTGTGCGCGGTGAGGATCTTGGTGATCAGCGTGTCGCCGGACGCCTGCTTCTTCACCGTGACGGTGATCTGGTCCTTCTTGCCCTGGCCCTGGTTCCAGAGGTCGACGACCTTGTCCATGCCCGGCGTCCAGGTCCAGTACGTGAGCGAGACGGGACCGGACTCGGCCTCGCTGTCCTCGTCGGACGAGCCGCAGGCGGCGAGTGCGGATGCGCCGAGGGCGACGGCGACGGTGGAAGCTGCCACTCGACTGAGCCTGCTGCGCTTCGTGATGGGCATGGATCTCTCCCCTGACCAGGGCCCCCGCCTGCTGCGGAAGGCCTGCCATGCGTCTGTGAGCGTTCACAGTAGAGAAACATCCCGGACACTTGTCAATGGTTGTTGCCATGCGGTTATCTTGGCCTCGCACCGCTGATCGGCTGTGTGCACGTTCCCAAAAGATCGACCACAACGGGAGAAACCCATGCCGGAAGCCACCCCCAGGGGCCTCACCAGGCTCGCCTTCGGTGGGGACTACAACCCCGAGCAGTGGCCGGAAAGGGTCTGGCAGGAAGACGTCCGGCTGATGCGCGAGGCCGGCGTCACCATGGTGAGTGTCGGCATCTTCTCCTGGGCCCTCCTGGAGCCCTCACCAGGGGTGTACGACTTCGGCTGGCTCGACCGGATCATCGATCTGCTCCACGAGAACGGCATCCGCGTCGACCTCGGCACCCCCACCGTCGTCCCGCCGGTCTGGTTCTACCGGGCCCACCCCGACGCACTGCCCGTGTCGCAGGAGGGCGTGCGCTACGAGTTCGGCTCACGCGGCGCCATCTGCCACAGCAACGCCGACTACCGCGCGGCCGCCGCGAACATCACCACGCAGCTCGCCGAGCGCTACGGCGACCACCCGGCGCTGGCGATGTGGCACGTGCACAACGAGTACGGCGTCCCCGTCTCCGCCTGCTACTGCGACTCCTGCGCGGCCCACTTCCGCCGCTGGCTGGCGGCGACCTACGAGACGGTCGAGGCCGTCAACGAGGCCTGGGGCACCGCGTTCTGGGGCCAGCGGTACGCGGACTTCGGAGACATCAACCCGCCGCGCCTCGCGCCGACCGTCGGCAACCCGGCCCAGGCGCTGGACTACAGGCGCTTCGCCGACGCCACCATGCGCGAGAACTTCGTCATGGAGCGGGACATCCTGCACCGCCTCGCGCCCGGCGTCCCGGTGACGACCAACTTCATGACCGCCCTCAGCCAGTGCGACTCCGTCGACTACTGGGCCTGGGGCCGTGAGGTCGACATCGTCACCAACGACCACTACCTGATCACCGACGGCCGCCGCACCCACGTCAACCTCGCGATGGCCGCCGACCTCACCCGCTCGGTGGCCGGGGGAGCGCCCTGGATCCTCCTGGAGCACTCCACCTCGGGCGTCAACTGGCAGCCCCGCAACCCCGCCAAGGCCCCCGGCCAGATGGCCCGCAACTCCCTCGCCCATGTGGCACGCGGCTCCGAGGGCGCCATGTTCTTCCAGTGGCGGCAGTCCCGGCGCGGCGCCGAGAAGTTCCACTCGGCGATGGTCCCGCACGGCGGCACCGACACGCGCGTGTGGCGCGAGGTGGTCGAACTCGGCGCCTCCCTCGACTCGTTGCATACGATCCGCGGCACCCGCACCCAGGCCGACGTGGCCGTCCTGTGGGACTGGCACTCCTGGTGGGCGCAGAACCTCGACTGGCGCCCCAGCGAGGACCACGACCCGCGCGAGCGCGCCGACGCCTTCTACGAGGCGCTCTACGACCGGCACCTCACGGTCGACTTCGCCCACCCCGAAAGCGACTTGTCGAGCTATCCCCTTGTCGTCGTGCCCGCCCTGTACCTGATGACGGAGGCGGCCGGGAACAACCTCAAGGAGTACGTGGAGAACGGCGGCACCCTCGTCGTCTCCTTCTTCTCCGGGATCGTCGACGAGCACGACGCCGTGCACGAAGGCGCCTACCCGGGCGCGCTGCGGGACGTACTCGGCCTGACGGTCGAGGAGTTCTCGCCACTGCTCCAGGGGGAGAACGTGCGCATCACCGGCCCCGACGGCTCCGAGCTCAGCGGTGACGTGTGGACCGAGTTCGTGGTGCCCCGAGGCGCCGAGACCGTGTGGACCTACGCCGACGGTCTGACCGCGGGACGGCCCGCGGTCACCCGGCATCGCCTCGGCGAGGGCACCGCCTGGTACGTCTCCACGCGGCTCGGTGCCGAGGGCCTCGACGCGCTGCTGGGCTGGGCGATCGAGGACGCGCAGGTCGCGGCGCGTGTCGACCTGCCGCGTGACGTGGAGGTCGTGCGCCGCGCCGGCGAGTCGGGCACGTACCTCTTCGCCGTCAACCACACCGCGTCGGACGCGAAGGTGCCGCTGGAGCTCGCGGGCACCGAGCTGCTGACCGGGGAACGCGCCGCGGGCCGCCTGGAGGTCCCCGCGGGTGCCGTCCGGGTCGTACGACTCGACGGCTGAGCCGAGGGCCCTACGGGGCCCGACCGACTCCCCTCCGCCCGTGCGAGCCGCTCGTGCCGCGGGCGGAGGGGCCCTTCGCCGTCCCCGGCGAGGGACATCCCCAACCCCATTTGTCGAAGGGACGACGGACGAAGATGTTCCATCCCAGACGCACCCTCAGAGCCCTGCTCCTCCCGCTCACCGCGGGGCTCGCCCTCACCGCCCTGCCCGCGCAGACCGCCCAGGCGGCCAGCACGCTCACCAACGGCGGTTTCGAATCGGACGGCGCGGGCTCGGCGGCCCCCGCCGGCTGGTCCGAGTACGGCACGACCGCCGCCTCGTACTCCGAGTCCGGTGGCCACGGCGGCAGTTACCGCCTCAGCCACTACTCGTCCGCCGCGTACAAGGTGGAGACGTACCAGTACCTGTCCGGGCTGACGAACGGGAACTACACCCTCACCGCCTGGGTCCGCTCTGGCGGCGGACAGAACTCCGCGTACATCTCGCTGAAGAACTGCGGCAGTTCCGAGCAGCGCACCGACCTGCCGGTCTCCGCCGGCGGCTGGATACGCGTCGTCACCTCCGTCGCGGTGATCAACAACCAGTGCACGATCAGCATCAACTCCGATGCCAACGCGGGCAACTGGATCAACGTCGACGACCTGACCTTCGCGGCGGGCTCGACCGGCACCTCCGTCAAGGGCTCGGACGTCTCCTCGCTCGCCAAGAGCGAGGCCCTCGGCGGTACCTACAGGACCAGCTCCGGCACGAGCGGCGACGCGCTCGCCATCCTGAAGTCCGCCGGGCAGAACTACGCGCGCGTCAAGGTCTGGGTGGGCCCGAAGGACGGCTACAACACCAAGACGCAGGTCCTCGCGCTGGCCAAGCGCATCAAGGCGCAGGGCATGAAGCTGCTGGTCGACTTCCACTACTCGGACACCTGGGCCGACCCGGGGGCGCAGACCGTGCCGTCCGCGTGGTCGGGGCACAGCTACAGCCAGCTCAGGACGGACGTCTACAACCACACGTACGACGTCCTCAACGCGCTGAAGGCACAGGGCACCACGGCCGACATGGTCCAGGTGGGCAACGAGATCAACGGCGGCATGCTGTGGTCGGCGGGCTCCACCTCCAACTGGTCGCAGCTCGCGGGGCTGCTCAACTCCGGCTACAGCGCGGTCAAGGCGGTCAGCTCCTCGACCCAGGTGGCGCTGCACCTCGCCAAGGGCGGTGACCTCACCGGCACTCGCTGGTGGTTCGACAACGCCGTCGCCAACGGCGTGAACTTCGATGTCATCGGCCTGTCCTACTACGGCTACTGGCACGGTTCGCTCGCCGACTTCCAGACGACTCTGGACGACGCGGCCGCCCGCTACGGCAAGCCGGTGTTCGTCGCCGAGACGGCGTACCCCTTCCGTCTGGACAGCGACGACTCCTTCGAGAACATCATCGACCTCTCCAGCGAACTGGTCTCCGGCTACCCGGCCACGACGGCGGGCCAGACCCGGTGGATGAACGACGTCGCCAGCATCGTGGAGGCCGTCCCGAACGGCCGCGGCCTCGGCGTCTTCTACTGGGAGTCGACCTGGACCGCGGTCACCGGCAACGGCTGGGACCCGACCGACGCCACCTCCGGCAACGGCTGGGAGAACCAGGCCCTGTTCGGCTACGACGACAGGGCGCTCCCGGCGATGGCGTGGTTCAGCCACCGGTAGTTCCGGATTGCGCGCAGCTCCATGAAACGGGGGCCCGGCCACACGGCCGGGCTCCCGTGCGGCGTGCTCTTGCGGTCCTCCGTGGCCGTGACGCGGGCGTCATGGCGGGTGTTCCGGCCGCGTAGCAGGCCCGGCCCATCAGTTCGTCCAGGAGCACGGTGCTTATCCCGTGGACATAGCCGGGCGGACCTTCGTGGGCGATGCCGAGGGTGCCGTGGCCGACGACCCCGTCTGTACATCCGTATCCCGCCGGGGAATTCGTCCAACGCGGGGATCTCCGCCGGCACCCGCCGCCGACCGGTCAGCCGGCCGGAGAGCCGACGGACCTCCCCGGTGACGCGGTGCAGGGCCCCGACCGGACTCGCGGTGCTCACGGTGGCGTCGACCAGGGCCCGCAGCGCGTGGCCGAGCGCGGCGATCGCCGCACGCCGGTGATCCAGATCCTCGGCGGCCGTCAAGGGCGATGGGTGAGCGGTGCGTTCATCAGGTGTCCCCCTCAGCCGTCCCTGCGGACGAACACGGGCTTGAGGTGCTTCTCCGGCAGTACCTCGGGGAGTTGCTCCCAGTCGAAGACATCCGAGACGACCCGTGCCGGATCCACGTCGCCGGAGCGGGCGAGTTCCAGGGCGTCCGGGATGTGGTTCCGGACGTTGTCGCGGGCGACGCGCAGGGTGATCCCCGTGAGGTACATGTCGAGCAACGGGAGCTCGCCGGGCCGGAAGTGGTTGCCGGCGGACTCGCAGACGCCTTCCGGGACCAGGCACTTGACGGCGAGGGCGAGCTGGTCGACGCGGCCGGTGGCCTCGACGGCGAGGTCGAAGCCGTGCCGTACGGGCTCGATCGCCTCCGCCGTACGGGCACCGAAGCCTTCGGCCAGCCTGCGATGGCCGGCGTCGGGGTCGACGTAGAGGACGTCGGAGGCGCCGAGCGCGCGGGTGATGTCGCAGACGTACAGGCCGATGCTGCCGCGTGCGACGACCAGCACCCGGGCGCCGGGCCTGTTCTTGAGGTGGGGTGCGACCAGGCGCCACGACAGGGACCAGTTGTCGCTCGCCGACGCCATCGCGACCGGGTCCAGGTCTGCGGGCAGGGGCACCAGCATGGCGTCCGCCCAGGGGACGCGGACCAGGTCGGAGAAGAGCCCGCCCCAGTCGCCGCCGATCGGTGCGCCGTACATGGCCATGTGCGGTACGGCCGTGCAGTGCGCGGTGAGTCCGGCGCGGCAGTGGTCGCAGCTGCCGCAGTTGATGGACCAGGGGACGACCACGAGGTCGCCGGGGGACACGGAGGTCACCGCGTCGCCGGTCTCGACGACCCGGGCCACGCACTCGTGACCGAGAGCGAACGGCGGGTCGACGCTGTGTTTGATATGCGGCTTCCGCCGCGTGGCATGTCCGGCGAGGATCGCGGAGTCGACGTCGCAGGAGGTGGCGGCGACCGGGGCGACGATCGCCTCCTGATCGGAGCGGAGCTCGGGGTCGGGCGCCTCGCGCCATGCGACGGTGCGTCGGCCTGTGTAGGTCAGTTCACGCATCGGCCCGCTGTCCCTTCGCCAGGGCCACCAGGTCGGCGTAGCGGATGGCCGAGCCGCCCGCGCCCCAGGTGCCGTCGGGCTGTTCGTGCACCAGCACCCACACCCGCAGGGCGTCGGCCTCGGACAGCCCGGCGGCATCGAGCACCGTCCTGGTGGCGTCCTCGACCAGACCGGCCTTGCGCCGCTCGGAGAGCGCGCCCTGCGGAACGGTCACCTCGACGAGGAACCGGGGCGCTTCGTCCTCGGCGGTGGTCTGCGTTCCCTCGGGCAGCTCGACGAGGTAGCTCCACGCCTGGGCGCGGAAGAACGCGGTGTCGGGCGCCCCCTCCCAGCGCAGCAGGACGGCGGCCAGATCGCGCTGGACGGTCTTGCGGCCCTCCTCGGTCAGCGAACCGGACGGGGCGGTGAGCCGGATCATCGGCATGCGGAACTCCTCCTTCGGTCGAGGCGGCCTTGGTGGCGGGCGCCGGTTATTACACTCGTTATAATCGGAGGTCACGCTAGACTATGACGAGCGTTATATCCAGAGGGGAGTACGGCCTTGGCCAAACCCAGTGCGCCGTCGCGCGAGCGCATCGTGGCCGGCGCGGCCGACCTGATCAGCAGGCGCGGACTCAACGCCGCGAGCATCCGCGAGCTGGCGAAACACGCCAAGGCACCGCTCGGCTCGACCTACCACTACTTCCCCGAGGGCAAGCAGCAGGTCGCGACCGAAGCGGTGCGGTACGCGGGTGGCGCGGTCTCGCGCCTGCTGCGCAAGGAGTTGGAGGCGGGCCCGGTCGCCGGACTGCGCGCCTTCCTGGGCCTGTGGTGCGGCATCGTCGTCGACAGCGATTTCCGGGCCGGCTGCCCGGTGCTCGCGGTCGCCGTCGAGGAGCCGCCGGTCGACGAGACCCCGCCGGCCCTCCTCGCCGCCGCCGAGGCGTTCGAGGACTGGGAACGGCTGCTCGCCGACGCGCTGCGGGCTCGCGGTGTCGCTCCGGATCAGGCCCTCGGCCTCGCCGCCCTTGTCGTCGCCGCCGTGGAGGGCGCGACCGCCATGTGCCGTGCCAAGCGCAGCGTGGAACCCCTGGACCGGGTCGCCGAGCAGCTCGAAGCGGCGATGGTCAGGGCGCTCGGTCCCACCGGCTGACGGCCGGGGGTGCACTCGCCGCTCGCTGACCGGATCGCCGAAAAGTACACAGACGTTCCTCGCATGTCCGTTCGGTATCGGACAAGCCGTGTGAAGTCCGTACACGACTGCCTTGACTGCGGGACAGTGGGAACACGCGGTACGAGGAGGCTGGTCCGGAGGGGGACGAGATGCTGAGGACTCCCGTCAGTGAGCGACGGCTGGACATCCTGGAATGGCTGAAGGACCCGGTCGCGCACTTCCCGTCGCGGCGTCGCGGCGATCTGACCGAGGACGGTGTCACCGCGGACGCCGTGGCCGCCAGACTCGGCGTGCGCCGCCAGGTCGCCGACACCCACCTCGAACTCCTCGCGGACATCGGCCTGTTGCGCGCCACACGGATCCGGCGGCGCACCTACTACCGACGGGACGAGGTGCGGATAGCCGAGGTGGCGCGCATGTTCGAGAAGGGCTGGTAGGAAGAGCTCTCGGGCCGCGAAAGGCTCCGAGGCGACGAAGGGCGGATGTCCGTGGAGCGTGCACAGGTGCTGGTCCCGCGCAGGTACGTCGCGATCGGCGGCCGCGGCCCCGAGGACGTCGTCGCCGACAGCCGGGGCCGTGTGCTCACCGGCGTGGAGGACGGCCGTATCCTCCGCCTCGACGGTCTCACCGACCCGGCCACGGCCCGCGTCGAGGTGCTCGCGGAGACCGGCGGCAGGCCCCTGGGCCTCGAACTCCTCGCGGACGACACCCTGTTGGTGTGCGACGCCGAACTCGGGCTGCTGCGCGTCGACTTGAGTACGGGCGTCGTGCGCATCCTCGCCGACTCGGTCGCGGGGGAGCGGCTGCGGTTCTGCAGCAACACCGTCGCCCTCTCCGACGGCACCGTGTACTTCACCGTCTCCAGCCGCAGTTACCCCCTCGACCAGTGGATCGGCGACCTCGTCGAACACACCGGCACCGGCCGTCTCCTGCGCCTGGCGCCCGGCAGCGAGACACCCGAAGTCCTCCTGGACGGCCTCCAGTTCGCCAACGGCCTCGCCCCGAGCGGCGACGAGTCGTTCCTGATCGTCGCCGAGACCGGCGCGTACCGCCTGACCCGCCACTGGCTCACCGGCCCGAAGGCGGGCACCTCCGAACCCTTCGCCGAGAACCTCCCCGGCATGCCCGACAACATCTGGCGCGCCGGACCCGACGGACCGATCTGGGTGTCCCTGGCCGGACCCCGCGTCCCCCCGCTCGACCTTCTGCACCGCAGCGCCCCCGCCGTCCGCCGGGCCGCCGCTCGCGCGGCGGTGCGCGCCCCCTTCATGCCCACCGGCACGATCGGCGTCCTCGCGGTCGACGACCACGGCGAGACCGTCCACCACCTCACCCGCCGCCACTCCGGCTTCCGCATGGTCACCAGCGTCTGCGAGGCGGCCGGCCACCTGGTCCTGGGCAGCCTCTGGGAGCGGGGCGTGGCCCTGTGCGAGCCGCCCGCGCCCAAGTGAGCCCGGCGTTACCCTGTTGACGGCCGTGACCAGGCCGTCCAGGCAGGAGACGTACGACCATGACAGCCCCGGAGACCGAGACTCTCCGCGTCCCCACCCCCCGGCAGCCGGTCCTGGGCGGCCAGGGACCCGTCGTCGCCGTGGTCGCACTCGGCGGCGCCCTCGGGGCGACGGCCCGCTACGCGCTCTCCCTCTGGTGGCCCCTCCACCCCGGCGGATTCCCCTGGGCGACCTTCTGGACCAACGTCGTCGGCTGTGCCGTGATCGGTGTGTTCATGGTGGTCATCACCGAGGCGTGGGCCGCGCACCGCCTGGTCCGCCCCTTCTTCGGCACCGGCGTCCTCGGCGGCTTCACCACCTTCTCCACGTACGCCGTCGACGTGCAGAAACTCCTCGACTCCGGCCACCCCGGCACCGGCCTGGCCTACCTCGCCGCGACCCTGCTCGCGGCCCTCACGGCGGTGTGGCTCGCCGCGACGGCGACCCGCCGCGTCTTGAAGCGGAGGCGGCCATGACCAGGCTGACCGGGAGCGCCCTGCGGGTGACCGTGTTCGTCGGCGAGCACGACACCTGGCACCACAAGCCCCTCTACAGCGAGATCGTGCACCGCGCCCACGCGGCGGGCCTCGCGGGCGCCAGCGTCTTCCGCGGCATCGAGGGCTTCGGCGCCTCCTCCCGGATCCACACCTCACGGCTGCTGTCCCTGAGCGAGGACCTGCCGGTCGCGATCGTGATCGTCGACACCGAGGAGCGCGTACGGGCCTTCCTGCCGCAGCTCGACGAGCTGGTCACCGAGGGCCTGGTCGTCCTCGACCACTGCGAGGTCATCCGGTACGCCGGACGGGGTGAGGAATCCGGCGAATCGGACGCGAACGGTAAGAGGTCGTTGTGAACTGGCTGCTGGTCGTCGCGGGTGCCGTGGTCGGCGCTCCGCTCCGCTATCTCACCGACCGGGCGATCCAGTCCCGCCACGACTCGGTCTTCCCGTGGGGCACCTTCGTCGTCAACGTCACGGGCTGTTTCGTCCTCGGCCTGCTGACCGGCGCCGCCGGGTCCCACCACCTCCAGCTCCTGCTGGGCACCGGTCTGTGCGGCGCCCTGACCACCTACTCGACCTTCTCGTACGAGACCCTGCGGCTGACCGAGACGGGCGCCGGACTGTACGCGCTGGCCAACGTCGGCGGGAGCCTGGTCGCCGGTCTGGGGGCGGCGTTCGCGGGCGTGGCGCTCGCCGGCGCCGTCTGGGCGTAAGGGTTCGGGACATATCCGCGTGTAGTAAGACTGTCCCCGCCGTGCCGCCCGCCCCGCCGGAAGAACTGGAACACATGAGCGCCATCAGCGTCGGTCAGGCCGTCGTCCTCGGAGCCGTCGAGGGGGTGACCGAGTTCCTGCCCGTCTCCTCCACCGGCCATCTGAAGATCGCCGAGGGGCTCATGAACATCCCCGTCGACGACGACGCCGTGGTCGGGTTCTCGGCCGTCATCCAGGTCGGCGCGATCGCCGCCGTGCTCGTGTACTTCTTCAAGGACATCGTGCGGATCGTCTCCGCGTGGGGCCGTGGGCTGCGGAACAAGGAGGAGCGCTACCACCACGACTACAAGTTCGCCTGGTGGGTCATCTACGCCACCATCCCGATCGTCGTCGTGGGACTCGCCGCCAAGCCGCTCATCCAGGGCCCGCTCGCCTCGCTGTGGGTGGTCGCGGGCTCCCTGATCGTCGGCAGCGGCGTGATGTGGGCGGCGGACCAGATGGGCCGGCACAAGCGAGGGGAGGACGACACCTCGTTCAAGGACGCGATGCTCGTCGGCAGCTCCCAGATCCTCGCCCTGCTCTTCCCCGGCTTCTCCCGCTCCGGCGCCACCATGTCGACCGCGCTGATCCTCGACCTCGACCGCGTGGCCGCCACCCGGCTGTCGTTCTTCCTGGGCATCCCCGCCCTGACCGGCGCCGGCATCTATGAACTCAAGGACGCGCTCGGCACCGGCGCGGGGGCGGCCCCCCTCGCCGTCGGCACGGCCGTCTCCTTCGTCGTCGCCTACGCCTCCATCGCCTGGCTGCTGAAGTTCGTGGCCAAGCACTCCTTCAACGCCTTCGTCATCTACCGGATCGTCGTGGGCGTGCTGCTGTTCGGCCTGCTGGCGACGGGTGCCCTGAGCAGCTGACCGGGCGCCCGGGGGTGTGAGACGGCTTTCATGTCTCGCACCCCGTGAAAATCTCCATTCGCACGCCTTGACAGCACCCTCCCGCGGCCCGGAGTATCACTCCCGTGAACCTGTCAGACAGCCGGACAGCCGGACAGCCCCCGCGACGCGTCAGCGCCATGGAAGCGGTGCTGGCGTATCTGCGTGGCGCCATCGAGCGCGGGGAGTACGCCATCGGCGACAAGCTCCCCTCCGAGGCCGAGCTCTGCCGCACCCTGGAGGTCAGCCGGCCCGTCCTGCGCGAGGCCCTCAGGGCCCTGCAGACCATGGGCCTGACCGTCTCCAAGACCGGCAAGGGCACCTTCGTCGTCGCCAACGCGGTGGAGGACCCCACCTTCGGCGACTACGCGGCCAGCGACCTGCTGGAAGTCCGCCGCCACGTCGAGATCCCCGTCGCCGGTTACGCGGCCGTGCGCCGCACCCCGGAGAACCTCGACCACCTCGCCCATCTCCTGGACCGCATGGAGCGGGAGACGGACACCACCGCGTGGGTCGCGATGGACACCCTCTTCCATCTCGCCGTGGCCGAGGCCGCCCAGAACCCGGTCTTCCGCCGGGTCATCGAGGAGATCCGTGACGCACTGGCGCGTCAGTCGGCCTTCCTCAACGAGCTCGGAGGACGCCGTGAGCAGTCCAACCGCGAGCACCGGGCGATCGTCGAGGCGCTGATCGACGGTTCCGAGCTCGACGCGGTGGAGGCCATGTCCCACCACCTCGACCGCGTCGAGACCACCCTCACCGACATCGTGCGTCCCCCTGGCAAGGGCACGGACACCCCCACGGAAGGCAACCCCCAGGCGTGAGCGAGCAGAGCCTGCACGACGGCGTGCAGAAACGTTCCGGCCATGTCGACGCCGGAGACGAGGGCTACAGCAAGTCGCTGAAGTCCCGGCACGTCAACATGATCGCCATCGGCGGCGCCATCGGCACCGGCCTCTTCCTCGGAGCCGGCGGCCGCCTCGCCGACGCCGGCCCCTCCCTGTTCATCGCCTACGCGGTCTGCGGAATCTTCGCGTTCCTCGTGGTCCGCGCTCTTGGCGAACTCGTCCTGTACCGCCCGTCCTCCGGCGCCTTCGTGTCCTATGCCCGGGAGTTCCTGGGCGAGAAGGGCGCGTACGTGGCGGGCTGGATGTACTTCCTGAACTGGGCCACCACCGGTATCGCCGACATCACCGCCGTGGCCGTCTACACCCACTACTGGGGCATGTTCTCCGACATCCCGCAGTGGGTGATCGCGCTCATCGCGCTCGCCGTCGTCCTCACCGTGAACCTCATCTCGGTGAAGATGTTCGGCGAGCTGGAGTTCTGGTTCGCCATCATCAAGGTGGGCGCGCTCGTGGCGTTCATGCTGATCGGCATCTTCCTGCTGGTCACCCAGCACGAGGTCGGCGACACCACCCCGGGACCGGCCCTGATCACCGACAACGGTGGCGTCTTCCCCAACGGCCTGCTGCCCATGCTGCTGATCCTCCAGGGCGTCGTCTTCGCCTACGCCTCGGTCGAGCTGGTCGGCGTCGCGGCCGGTGAGACCGAGAACCCCGAGAAGATCATGCCGAAGGCGATCAACTCGATCATGTGGCGCGTCGGCCTCTTCTACGTCGGCTCGGTCGTCCTGCTCTCGATGCTGCTGCCGTGGAACAAGTACACCGGCGGACAGAGCCCCTTCGTCACCGTGCTCTCCAACATCGGCATCCCGGCGGCCGGCGGCGTGATGAACCTCGTCGTCCTCACCGCGGCCATGTCCTCGCTCAACTCCGGCCTCTACTCCACCGGCCGCATCCTGCGCTCCATGGCCATGTCCGGCTCCGCGCCCAGGTTCACCGGCGTCATGAGCCGCAGCCAGGTCCCCTACGGCGGCATCCTGCTCACCAGCGGCATCTGCGTCCTCGGTGTCGGCCTCAACTTCGTGGTCCCCGCCGACGCGTTCGAGATCGTGCTCAACTTCGCCGCGATCGGGATCCTGTCCACCTGGGGCATGATCATGATCTGTCACCTGCTCTTCTGGCAGAAGACCGAGAAGGGCGAACTGACCCGCCCCGGCTACCGACTGCCGGGATCCCCCTGGACCGAACTCGTGACGCTGGTGTTCCTCGCCTCCGTCCTGGTCCTGATGTACGCCGACGGCGGCGTCGGACGCACCACCGTGCTGTGCCTGCCGCTCATCGCCGGGGCACTGGTCGCCGGGTGGTACGTCATCCGCGGCCGGGTCGCCCGCGCCTCCACCGAGACCGAATCCACAGCCGCCGACGCGTGACCCGCGTGGCGCACCTCTAGAAGCAGGAAGTGATGTACAGCAGTTCCGTCGCGGCCGCACCCGTGATCCGCGAGCCCCTCCACGCCCCCGTCGCCCACCTCATACGCGGCGGGGTCGTGGAGGGCATCCACTACGGTTCCGTCGTCGTCCTCGGCGCGGACGGGCACGTCGAGTTCCAGCTCGGCGACATCGAGGCGGCGTTCTATCCGCGCTCGGCGCTCAAGCCGGTGCAGGCGGTCGCCATGGTCCGGGCGGGGCTTCCGCTCGACGGTGAGTTGCTGTCCTTGACCGCGGCCAGCCACTCCGGCGAGGAACGTCATCTCGCCGGTACCCGGCGGATCCTGGAGCTCGCGGGCGTCGGTGAGGACGCGCTGCGCAACGTGCCGGACATGCCGTACGACCCGGTCGTACGGGATGAGTGGGTGCGGGAGTCCCGACTGCCGTCGCGGCTCGCCCAGAACTGTTCCGGGAAGCATGCGGCGATGCTCTACACGTGCGTGCTCAACGACTGGCCTCTTGAGGGGTATCTCGACCCCGCGCATCCGTTGCAGCAGGCGATCGCCGAGATCGCCGAGGACCTCACCGGGCAGCGGATCGCTCAGGTGACCGTGGACGGGTGCGGGGCGCCGCTGTTCTCCGTGTCGCTGCACGGGCTCGCCCGGGCCGCTGCGCGGATCACTTCCGCTGCGCCGGGGACGCCTGAGGCTCGGGTCGCCGATGCGATGCGTTCTCACGCGGAGATGGCGTCCGGGGCGGGGCGGGATGTGGCCGCGCTGATGGCTGCGGTACCGGGGCTGCTCGCCAAGGACGGGTTCGAGGGCGTGCAGGTCGCTGCCCTGCCGGACGGGCGTTCTGTTGCCGTGAAGATCGCTGACGGGGCGAATCGGGCGCGGGTTCCTGTCGCTGCGGCGGCGTTGGCGTGGGCCGGGGTCTCGCCGGAGCTGCTCGAGGAGTTTCAGGGCGAAGCGCTTCTCGGGGGTGGCCGGGAGGTTGGGCGTGTGCGGCCGGTTCGTTCGCTGGAGCCCGTTGTTGTTTCGGCTTGCGCCTAAGGATGTGCCGGACTTCTTGATCTGCGGCTGCGGGCCCGTTGTGGCTGGTCGCGCAGTTCCCCGCGCCCCTAGGTAGTTCACCTCACCCCCCTCAGAAAGGGACCCGAACTCTCATGACCGCCGTCGTCACTCGCCGCGAGCACGATCTGCTCGGTGACCGTGATGTTCCCGCCGACGCCTACTGGGGTGTGCACACCCTGCGTGCCACCGAGAACTTCCCCATCACCGGGACGCCTATCTCCGCTTACCCCCACCTCATCGACGCCCTTGCCGCCGTGAAGGAAGCCGCCGCTCTCGCCAATGAGGAACTCGGGCTGCTGGAGCCGCGTAAGGCTGCCGCGATCGTCGAAGCGTGCCGGGAGATCCGCGACGGCAAGTTGCATGACCAGTTCGTCGTCGATGTCATCCAGGGTGGCGCCGGCACCTCGACCAACATGAATGCCAACGAGGTCATCGCCAACCGGGCGTTGGAGCTGTTGGGGCATGCGAAGGGCGAGTACCGGCACCTGCACCCCAACGAGGACGTCAACCTCGGTCAGTCCACCAACGACGTCTACCCGACCGCCGTCAAGGTGGCGACGGTGTTCGCGGTGCGTGGACTGCTCAAGGCGATGGCTGTACTGCAGGACTCGTTCGCCCGTAAGGCGGTCGAGTTCCGTGATGTGCTCAAGATGGGCCGTACACAGTTGCAGGACGCGGTGCCGATGACGCTCGGTCAAGAGTTCTCGGCGTTCGCCGTCATGATCGACGAGGATCGCAACCGTCTTGACGAGGCTGTGCAGTTGATCCATGAGATCAACCTGGGCGCCACGGCCATCGGGACGGGACTCAATGCCCCCGCCGGGTACGCCGAATCGGCCCGCCGTCATCTGGCCGAGATCACCGGGCTGCCGCTGGTCACGGCCGTCAACCTGGTCGAGGCGACCCAGGACTGCGGGGCGTTCGTCCAGATGTCCGGTGTGCTCAAGCGGGTCGCGGTCAAGCTGTCCAAGAGCTGCAACGATCTGCGGCTGCTCTCGTCCGGTCCGCGTGCCGGGCTCGGTGAGATCAACCTGCCGCCGGTACAGGCCGGTTCGTCGATCATGCCGGGCAAGGTGAACCCGGTGATCCCCGAGGTCGTCAACCAGGTCGCCTTCGAGGTGATCGGCAACGACGTGACCATCACGATGGCCGCGGAGGCCGGACAGCTCCAGCTCAACGCGTTCGAGCCGATCATCCTGCACTCCCTGTCGGAGTCCATCACCCACCTGAGCGCCGCCTGCCTCACGCTCGCCGAGCGCTGCGTGGACGGCATCACCGCCAACACCGAGGTGCTGCGCGCGACGGTGGAGAACTCCATCGGCCTGGTGACCGCGCTCAACCCGCACATCGGGTACACGGCCGCCACCGACATCGCCAAGGAGGCCCTCGTCACCGGCCGCGGGGTGGCCGAACTCGTCCTGGAGAAGGGGCTGTTGCCCGCCGAGACCCTCGCCGACCTGCTGCGGCCCGAGGTCGTCGCGGGCACCGGACAGGCCCTGGCCTGACCCGCCCCGACCCGCTGATGCGCGCCCTGACCGGCCCGGAGGCACAATGGTGATCATGACTTCGTCCATGACCTTCGAGCCGGTCCTGGCACGCATCGCCGAGGAGATCGAACGCACCCCGGGGCGCGGCCGGGCCGCCGACTACATCCCGGCGCTCGCCGCCTGCGACCCGCGCCGCTTCGGCATGGCCGTCGCGGAGCTGGACGGCACCGTGTACGGCGTGGGGGACTGGCGGCAGCCGTTCTCCACGCAGTCCATCACGAAGGTCTTCACCCTCGCCCTCGACCTGGCCCGCGAGGGCGACGCGCTCTGGGAGCACGTGGGCCGCGAACCGTCCGGCAACCCGTTCAACTCCCTGGTCCAGCTGGAGTACGAGAACGGCATCCCGCGCAACCCGTTCATCAACGCGGGCGCGCTCGTCGTCACCGACCGCCTCCAGACCCGTACCGGAGACGCCGCCGGAGAACTCCTGGCGTTCCTGCGCGCCGAGAGCGGCAACCCGGACCTGGCCTTCGACGAGGAGGTCGCCGCCTCCGAGTCCGCCCACGGCGACCGCAACGCCGCCCTCGCCCACTTCATGGCGGCGTACGGCAACATCGACAACCCCGTCCCGGTCCTGCTCGACCAGTACTTCCGCCAGTGCTCCCTCCTGGCGTCCTGCGCCGACCTCGCCCTCGCGACCTCCTTCCTGGCCCGCCACGGCCTGCGCGCCGACGGCACCCGCCTGCTCAGCCAGAGCCAGGCCAAGCAGGTCAACGCGGTGATGCTGACCTGCGGGACGTACGACGCGGCGGGGGAGTTCGCCTACCGGGTGGGTCTGCCGGGCAAGAGCGGGGTCGGCGGCGGGATCATCGCGGTGGTGCCGGGCCGCTGCACGCTGTGCGTGTGGAGTCCCGGGCTGGACGAGCGGGGCAACTCGGTGGCCGGAGTGGCGGCGCTGGACAGGTTCACGACGCTGACGGGGCTGTCGGTGTTCTGAACACACGGCGGTCACATGGACGCCCCCGCGCGGAGGGCGGCTCGTCAGTTTCCGGCCACCCTGCGTTGACACGCTTCCCGAGTGTTGGCCATGGCTTTCCCCGTCGATCTCCGCCGCTGCCAGGTTCTGGGCCTGGCCGGAACCGCGTTCCTCGCCCTGGGCGGTGACACGGCCGGAGCCCTGCCCGTACGGGAGCTCCTGGCCCCCGCCAACGTGCGGGTCGCCCTCGGCCTGGTCGGCGTCTACTTCGGCGTCGTCCTGCTGATAGCCGCCTGGCTGCTGCTGGGGCGGCTCGTCCGCGGCGCCGCACCACCCAGCCCGCGTGCCCTGCTGCTCGTCCTCGCGATCTGGGCGGCCCCGCTGCTGCTGGCCCCGCCCCTCTTCAGCCGCGACGTCTACAGCTACCTCGCCCAGGGCGCCATGGTCGACGCCCACATGGACGTGTACACCCACGGCCCCGCCCAGCTCGGCGGCCCGCTCGCCGACGAGGTCGCCCCGATCTGGCAGCACACCGCCGCCCCCTACGGCCCGGTGTTCCTCGCCCTCGCCTCGGCGCTCGCCGGACTGACCCGGGGCGAACTCCCCGCCGGTCTGTTCGGGATGCGGCTCGTGGCGCTGTGCGGGGTGGCCCTGATGGCGGCCGCGCTGCCCCGCCTTGCCCGGCAGAGCGGCGCCGACCCGGCCGCCGCGCTCTGGCTCGGCGCCCTCAACCCGCTCGTGCTGCTGCACCTGGTGGCGGGTGCCCACAACGACGCCGTCATGCTGGGGCTGCTCGGCGCCGGTCTGGTCGCGGCGCTCGGCCGGTGGCCCGTGCTCGGCGCCGTCCTGGTCACCCTCGCCGCCCTGGTCAAGGCGCCCGCCGCCCTCGGCCTCGCCGCCGTCGTCGTCCTCCAGGTCCGCGCGGGCCGCCGCCCCGTGCCGGCGGTCGCGACGACAACGGCCGCGGTCGCCGCCACGACCGTCGCGGCGACCGCCGTCGCAGGCACCGGATACGGCTGGATCGGCGCCCTGAACACACCCGTGTCCCCACAGAACTGGGCCCTCACCAGCCTCCTCGGCCGCGCCACCCGCTCCCTCCTGGAACACCTCGGCAGCGACCTCGCGCCGCTGGCGATACCGGCCTGGCACGCCCTCGGTATCGCGGCCGCGGGGCTGACGATCCTGGCCATATGGCTGCGGCTGCGGCTGCGCCCCGTGTACGCGCTCGGTCTGAGCCTGGTCACGGTCGCCGCCCTCGGCCCGGCCATCCGCCCCTGGTACGCCTTGTGGGGGCTCTTCCTCATCGCCGCGGCGGCCCCCAGCACCTCGGTACGGCACCGGACGGCCGCCGTGACCGGTGTGCTCGCGCTGGCCACCCTGCCCAGCGGTGGTCCTGCGGACACCGGGCAACTGGTCCTGGCCGTGTGCGGCGGCGCGCTCGCCGTGGTCGTCCTGTGGCAGGCCCACCAGACGGCCCAGGCACCGGCGTTGGGCCGCACCGCGTGAACCCGCCCCGCACCGACCGCGGCCGGCTCCTGCTGGTCCTCGCCCTCGCCGCCGCCGTCACCGCCTTCACGGCGACCGTGCCGCTGCTGCGCGACTGGTTCGACCTGCGCGTCTACTACGGCACCGTCGACAGCTGGGCCCACCACGGCGGCCGGATCTACGACTACCGGGTGCCCGGCACGACGTACGGCTTCACCTATCCGCCCTTCGCGGCCGTCGCCATGTGGCCGATGGCCCTGTTCCCCCTGCGCGTCGTGATCGTCCTCGCGCTGCTGCTCAACCTGGCGGCCCTCGCGGTGATCGTGCGGCTCCTGGCCGGACGGTCCTGGCGACGCCACGGCTGGTTCGGCTGCGCGCTGGGGGCCTGTCTGCTCGCCCTGTTCGAGCCGCTGCGGGACACGTTCAGCTTCGGCCAGGTCAACCTGCTGCTGATGGCCCTGGTGCTGACGGACGGATGGCTGCTCGCCACGGGGCGGGGGCGCCGGGCGGGGGTGGGGATCGGTCTGGCGGCGGCGGTCAAGCTCACGCCCGCGCTCTTCATCGCGCTGCTGCTGCTCGCCGGGCGGCGGCGGGCCGCGGCCGTGGCGACGTCGGTGGCCGTGGGCGTGACCGCGCTGGCCGCCGTCGTGGCCCCCGGGGCCTCGCGTTTCTACTGGACGCAGGCGATGTGGGACACGACGAGGGTGGGCCGCCTGGACTACGTCTCGAACCAGTCGCTGCAAGGGATCCTGGCCCGACTCGGCGAACCGGACCGCGCGTGGTGGGCGGCCGTGGTGCTGCTGGTGCTGGCCGTCTGGGCCGTGCGGGCCCGCCGGGCCACGGCCGCGGGGGACTGGCCGGCCGCGATCGCCCTCACCGGGCTGACCGCCTGCCTCGTCAGCCCCATCACCTGGGTGCACCACCTGGTGTGGCTGCTGCCGGCGTTCGCCGTACTGGTGCGCGCAGGGCACCCGCGTGTGGCGGGTGCCCTGTACGCGGTGCTGTGCACCAGCGTGGTGTGGCTGTGGTTCGACGACGCGTCCGGCGTCGACGGATTCCTCGGCGGCAGCGCGTACACCTGGATCACGCTCGGGCTGCTGCTGTGGCTGCCGGCCGGTCAACCCCGGGGCGGCCGCCCGGCCTTGGCCCGCAGCGCGAAGGCGACGGCGCCTGCGCCGAGCCCCGCGGCGCCCGCGATCGCCCCCGTCCGCGGCCAGTCGGCCCCCTCGTCCGGGACGGGCGCGGCGGCCGCGGGCTCCGGTTCGGGCCCCGGCCGCGGCTTGGCGCGCAGCGCGTCCAGCGAACCCACCGGATCCACTCGCCCCGCCGCGTCGAACCCCCAGTCGAGCAGCTCGCGCGCCTCCTCGTACACGGCGAAGCCACCGCCCGCCTGAGGGTTCATCACGGTGACGACGAGCTTGCGGCCCCCTCGCTCGGCGGCGGCGACGAGGGTGTTGCCCGCGTTGCTGGTGTAGCCGTTCTTGACCCCGATCAGCCCGTCGTAGGGATCCACCCCGTCGGCGCCGGTGAGCAGCCGGTTGGTGTTCTGGATGTCGTACGACCAGCCGCCGCCACCGGGGAACTTCGCGTCGACCGTGCCGCAGTAGCGGGCGAAGTCCGGGTTGCGCAGGCCCGCCCGGCCGAAGACGGCCAGGTCGTACGCGGACGAGACCTGGCCGGGTGTGTCGTAGCCGTCGGGTGAGCGGACGTGGGTGTCGAGGGCGCCGAGCGCTCGGGCCTTGTCCTGCATCCGCGCGGCGGTGAAGCGCCAGCCGCCGCTGAGCCGGGCCAGCACGTGCACGGCGTCGTTCCCGGAGTTGAGGAACACCCCGCGCCACAGATCGGCGACCCGGTACGTCTGCCCCTCCCGCACCCCGACGAGGCTGCTGCCGGGCCCGACGTCCGCCAGCTCCTCGTCCCCGACCCGGTGCCGCAGGCCCCCGGGCAGGACGGGCAGCACGGTCAGCGCGAACAGGGTCTTCAGCGTGCTGGCGGGCGGGAGCCTGCGATGCGCGTCGTGCGCCGCGAGCACCTCCCCGCTCTCCGCGTCGGCCACGACCCACGACAGCGCGGAGACGTGCGGCACCCGGGGCGCGTTCCGGTGCGGGCGGACCTGTGTGCCGGAGCGGTACAGCAGCGCGGGCCGCGGAGCCGAGGCCCGCGGCCCGCCGGGCGCTTCGGGGTCGGAGCCCGTGCGAGCGGCCGCCGAGACGGGGGCCAACGTCAGCAGGCCCGCCGTGCACAGCGCGCAGGCCGACACGGCAACGCGGGAGGTAAATCCGATAGTCATACCGCAAACCTAGGAATGGACCCGTCCCGTGCCCCGCTGCCCGGGCCGTGCGGGGCGCCCGAGCACCCGGACGGGGGAGTGCGTCAGCCGGTGGGCAGCGTCGGCAGGACGCGGCGCAGGAACGTGGCGTTGTCCGGGGTCTCGCGCATGCGCTCCAGGAGGGTTTCCAGGCTGGGCTGGCCGTCACGGGTCTGGAGGGCCCGGCGCAGGCCGCGTACGGCGCTCAACTCGGCCGCGGGCAGGAGGAGTTCCTCGCGGCGGGTGCCGGAGGGGTTGATGGCGACGGCCGGGAAGACACGGCGGTTGGCGAGTTCGCGGTCGAGGCGGAGTTCCATGTTGCCGGTGCCTTTGAGCTCCTCGAAGAAGAAGTCGTCGGCACGGGAGCCGGTCTCCACCAGCGCGGTGGCGAGGATGGTGAGCGAGCCGCCCTCCTCGGCCGTCCGGGCGGCACCGAAGAACCGCTTGGGGCCGATCAGCGCGGCCGCGTCCACACCGCCGCTGAGGGTGCGGCCACCCGCGGCGGCCGCGTTGTTGTGGGCCCGGCACAGCCGGGTCAGGGAGTCCAGCAGGATCACGACGTCCTCGCCGGCCTCGACGAGCCGCTTGGCCCGCTCGATCACGAGGTCCGCGAGCGCGATGTGCTGCTTGGGCGTGCGGTCGAACGTGGAGGCGTACACCTCGCCGCGCACGGAGCGCCGCATGTCGGTGACCTCCTCGGGGCGCTCGTCGAGCAGCACGACCATCAGCCGGCACTCGGGGTGGTTGCCGGCGACGGCCGCCGCGATCTGCTGGAGGAGGACCGTCTTGCCGGTCTTGGGCGGGGCGACGATCAGTCCGCGCTGCCCCTTGCCCACGGGGGCGATGAGGTCGGCGACCCGGCCGGTCAGACCGGACGCCGGGTGTTCGAGGCGGATGCGCTCGCTGGGGTGCAGCGGGGTGAGGTCGCGGAAGTGGCGGCGGCCGCGCATCTCGTCGGGGGCGCGGCCGTTGACCCGGGCGACCTCGGTGAGGGCGCGCTGGGTGCCGCGCACGCCGTCGACGGTGTCGCCCTTGCGCAGTCCGTAGGTGCGGATCAGCGCGGGGGAGACCTGGAGGTCGGACGGCAGGGGCAGCATGCCCTCGGTGCGCAGGTGGCCCTTCCCGTGCGCGTCGATGTCGAGGACGCCGGTGGCGGCGCGGACCGGGAGCTGCTGCTGGATCGGGGGGTGTTCGAGTGTGGTGGTCATGGTGGTCGGTCCTTTCGAGGACGGAAGGCATGGGACATGCGCAAGCAAGGGGAGGGCCGCGAAGATCGGGAAGGCGCACAGATGGCCTTCACGCGGCGGGAAACAACGCCTCGGACACGACGGGGAACGTCGACTGCGAGGTGGTGAGAGAGCCGGTACGACGACCGGCTGACTGAAGGTGAATCGGCACCGGCGCCCAGGACCGGGCGTACACAGGTGCTAACAGGACGGTACCACGGTGGTTCAGCGTGTGGCGAGGAGCCCGTAGAGAAGCGGGATCCGCGGCTCGGGCAGACGCCACCAGCCGGACGGTGTGCGGACCATCTGCGGCCACCGCGGCCAGGGGAGCTCGTCGCTCTCCCGGAGCCGCCCGATGGCCAGTCCTGCTCCCGTCAACGCGTTGATGACCTCGTCTATTCCGTGCATCCACTCGTAACTGTCGGTGGCGTCCTCGACGGCCGGCCCGTCCGTGTACGTGTGCGTCGCGTCACGGTGCACGGCTTCGCCCCCGCCCAGGTAGTCATGCCGGAGCAGCAACTCGGGTCCCTCGCCCGGCGCGGGCTTCGGTCCCAGTGAGTTGAGCAGCGGATGGAACTCGACGACGTACAACCGCCCGCCCGGCCGCAGCAGTTGAGCGATGACCCCCGCCCACCGCTCCAGGTCCGGCAGATAGCACAGGGCGCCCTTCCCGGTGTAGACGACGTCGAACTGCCGCCCGCCGAGCGCCTCGACGGCGTCGTACACATTGGCCTGGACGTACGCGACGTCCAGCCCCGCCTTCTGTGCGATGTCCCGCGCGGCCGCCACCGACGCCGCGGAGAAGTCCAGACCGGTGGCCCGCGCCCCGCGCCGGGCGAAGGCGAGCGTCTCGGTGCCGAGGTGGCACTGGAGGTGGAGCACATCGCGGCCGCCGAGCTCGCCGAGGTCGTCCCACTCGAAACCGGCGAACCAGCGGGCGGGATCGAGGTCCTGGTCGAGACCGTAGAAGTCGCTGGCGAGGTGGACGGGGGTACGGGCGTCCCAGTTCGCCTGGTTGGCCCGCATGAACCGCGCGTGCTCGTCGGTGGTCATGAGGCCATCCAACCGGAAGAGCCCGCGTTCTGGGCCGCACACCGGCCACGGGGAGCCGGAACAGGCCGGAACGGACCGTTCGCGACCATGCCCGCCGAGGACCGGTGCCGCGCCTGACGTCAGGAGGCCGAGCCCGCCTCCGCCTCCTTCGCGATCCGCTCGAACTGGGCGCCCATGGCCTCCGCGAGAGCCTGAGCGCCCGACAACGGCCGCACCATGACGGTGAGTTCGTCGATCAGGCCGTCCTCGTTGACGTGGATGAAGTCGCAGCCCGTCAGCGCGCGGTCGCCCACCCGGGCGGCGAACACCAGGGCGTGGTCGCGGCCGTCGGCCCCGGTGAGCTCGCGCTCGTAGCGGAAGTCCTCGAAGACCCGGGAGACGCCCCGCAGGATCGCCGCGGTGATCGCCTTGCCGGGGTACGGCTTGAAGACGACCGGGCTCGTGAAGACGACGTCCTCCGCCAGCAGCGCCTCGACCGCGTCGAAGTCCCACGCCTCGACGGCCTCACGGAAAGCGCGCATACGACCTCACCTCATAGTCAATTAGTTGAGTATTCGCGGCCTACGGTATGCCCCGGCCTGCGGCGTGTCCATGGGGGCGCTCCCCTAAGCTGACGCGATGTTCAGCCCAGAAGGCCCGAGCCTCCGCGAACTCGCCGTCCAGGCCCTGTCCTCCGTGGAGCGCGGCTACGACCTCCTCGCCCCCAAGTTCGACCACACGCCCTTCCGGACCCCGGACCCGGTGCTCGACTCCGTCGCGCGGGCGCTGAGGCGGACCGGGCCCTTCGACGCCGGGCTCGACCTGTGCTGCGGCACCGGGGCGGGGGTGGATGTGCTCGCGCGGGTCTGCCGGGAGAGCGTCACCGGCGTGGACTTCAGCGCCGGCATGCTCGACGTCGCCCGCGAGCGGGTGCGGCCCGCCGGGCCGCGGGTCGACTGGGTCCGTGCCGACGCCCGGGCGCTGCCCTTCGGGCCCGCCTTCGATCTGGTCGTCAGCTTCGGGGCGTTCGGGCACTTCCTGCCGGGCGAGCTGCCGGGGCTGTTCGGCCAGGTCCGTTCCGTGCTGCGGCCCGGCGGCCGCTTCGCCTTCCCGGTCGTCGCGCCGCCCCGGCCCGGATCGCTCGGCTACTGGATGCTGCTGGGCTTCGACATGGTGATGCGGGTGCGCAACGCGGTGTGGCGGCCGCCGTTCGTCATGTACTACCGGGCCTTCCGGCTGGGGGAGGTGCGTGAGGAGCTGGAGCGTGCCGGTTTCCGCGTGGAGCTGGTGGCGCTGCCCGAGTTCGGGCGCCGGGGCGACGGAAGCCCGCGCGTCCGCATGGTCGTGGCACGGCTGCCGTACTGAAGGGCGGAGGTGCCCTCCGCCGGAACCGCCCCCCGCTCCCGTTGGCTAGACGTCCTCCCCCGTCCCGGCTCCCCCCAGCGCCAGCCCGATCGCCGCCTCCGCCCCCAGCTCCCCGCCCTCACGCACCGCTTCGGCGAACCGGGCGTCGCCCAAGGAGGCGCGCAGCCGGCGCTCGTACTCCCGGTGGAAGACGGTGGTGTCGGGTCTGCCCAACTGCGGCAGCCCCGCCGTACGCCACAGGCGTCTGCTGATGCCCAGCAGACGTGCGGCCAGCTCGTCCTCGCCCCGGGCGGCCTGCGCGGCGACCAGCAGGTCGGCGACCGCGGCGGCGCCGAGCCGGTCGTGCACCCGCCATTTCGCGGTCAGCGCCTCGCGGGCCGGGCGCAGCGCCTCGTCCGGCCGGCCGAGACCGATCCCGGCGAGCGAGACGAAGAAGTCACCCCAGGCCCGCATCCACAACTCGCCCCGCTCGGCGCACTCCTGGCGCAGCCGTTCGGCGACCGAGGCACAGCGCTCGAACGAGGCCTGCCCGGCCAGCAGATACGCCTGGAGGGCGAGGGTCATCAACTGGAAGAACTCCGCGCCGCCGTCGCCCGCCGGAGCCTGCCGGCCCCTTCCGTACAGCACCGCCGAGCGCGCCGACTCACCCCGCACGGCCAGACTCGCCCCGGTCAACGGCAGCGCGGGGACCGGGAGATCACGCTCCTCGGCGAGCCACACATAGGCGCTGCTCACCGACTCGGCGGCCTCCAGGTCGTCCGGTACGACGGTGACCAGCCGGTGCGCCCACACGGCGAGGGCGTGTTCGGGCCCGCCGCCCTCGGGGGCCCGGCGCAGCGCCCGCTCCAGGTAGCCCCGCCCCTCCTCCGCGAACCCGCAGGCGAACCAGAAGTACCAGAGGCTGCCGGTGAGTTCGAGTGCGGTCTCCGGCTCGGGCGCCGCCAGGCACTCCTCGATCGCCAGTCGCAGATTGGCGTGCTCCGCGGTCAGCCGCTCCGCCCACATCCGCTGGCCCGGCCCCAGCCACTCCGCCTCGCCCTGACGGGCGATCCACCGGAAGTAGTCCCGGTGGCGGCGCCGGACCGACTCCTCCTCGCCGAGCCCGGCCAGCCACTCGGCGCCGAACGAGCGCACGGTGTCGAGCATCCGGTAGCGTCCCGCCACCCCCTCGCCGTCCCGTGTCACGATCGACTTCTCGCTGAGCGAGGCGAGCAGCGCGAGGACGTCCTCGGCGCTCAACGGGCCGCCGTGGCACACGAACTCGGCCGCCTCCACGTCCCAGCCGCCGACGAACACCGACAGCCGGGCCCACAGCAGCCGTTCCCGGGGCGTGCACAGCTCGTGGCTCCAGCCGATGGCCGTGCGCAGCGTCTGGTGCCGGGCCGGCCGTGGCCGGGCGGACGAGACGAGCAGGTCGAAACGTGAGCCCAGCCCCTCCAGCAGCCGGTCGAGGGGGAGCCCCCGCAGCCGCACGGCGGCCAGTTCCAGGGCCAGCGGTATCCCGTCGAGGCGGGCGCAGACCGCCGCCACATCAGCCCGGTTGGCCTCGGTGAGCGCGAACGACGGCACCGCGGCCGCCGCCCGGGCCGTGAACAGCGCCACCGCGTCGTCCCCTTCGCCCAGCGGCAGCGGGGCCACCGCCAGCAGCTGCTCGCCCGGCACGCCCAGCGCCTGACGGCTGGTCGCCAGCACCCGCAACTCCGGTACCTGCGAGAGGAGTTCCTGTACGACACGCGCGCATTCGTCCAGGACGTGCTCACAGGTGTCGAGGACGAGCAGCGGCGGCGGCCCGGCGAGGTGTTCGCACACCGCCCCCAGGAGCGGCCGCAGGGTCTGCTCGGTCAGCCGGGTCGCCTGGGCCACCGTGTTCGTCAGGAGGTCCGGATTCCTGAGCTCCGACAGCTCCACCAGCCAGGCCCCGCCAGGGAAGGCCGGCTTCGCGACATGTGCGGCGCGCAGGGCGAGCCGGGACTTGCCGACACCTCCGGGTCCCGTCAGTGTCACCAGCCGCGTGGTCCCCAACAGCCCGGCTATGTCGGCGAGTTCGAGCCTGCGACCGATGAACTCGTTCGCCTCGGCGGGAAGGTTGCCGGTCCTGCCGCCCTGCCCAGAGGCCGCCATCGTCCCCCCTCACCGCAACCCGACGGTAGGTCACCCTAACCCCTCACGGGGTACCGGAATCCGGCGTAGCGTGGAAGCGGTGACGCCCCGTCGAGGGAGGCGTGCGATGGCCGTCGTATCCGCTGTGACGACCGTGGGCCAGATGCGCCACGGCGACCATTTGCTCCTCGGCTACGACACGGACGAGGAGCGGGAGACCGTCCTCGCCGCGTTCCTGCTGGACGGCCTGGCCAGCGGCCACCGCGGACTGCTCCTGCCGCCGGCCGACATGCCCGCGGGTGTCGCCCTGTCCTTCCTGGAGGCGCACGGCTGCCGGGTCGAGGAGGAGCTCGCGGCCGGCCGGCTGTGCGTCGACGCCCATCTCGCCGCCCCCGAGGGGCTGTGGGACCTGGACGAGGTGATCCGCCGCGAGACGCGGCGCGCGGTCGGCGACGGCTTCCTGGGGCTGCGGGTGTGCACGGAGATCCTGCGGGCGCTGGGCGGGAAGGGGCTCAAGACCCTGCACGACAGCGAGCTCCTGCTCGACCCGGTGTTCGCCGCACTGCCCGTACTCGGCATCTGCCAGTACGACAGCCGGGTCTTCGACGAGTCCGAACTGGCCCCGCTCGCCGGACTCCACCACGGCCGGGTGGGCGCCGACCATGTGTGGCGCGACGACCTGCTGTCCATCACCCGCACCTTCGCACCTCCCGGCCTCGCCCTCGCCGGGGAGGTGGACGACACCAACGTCACCGCCGTGGCCCGCGCCCTGCACGCCGAACGGGCCCGCCCCGCGAGCGGCGCCCGCATCCGACTCGACCTGCGCGAACTGCACTTCATCGACGTCGGCGCCCTGCGCCTGCTGGTCTTCTGCGCCCTCGCCCTCTCCGCCGCGGACGGCATCCTCGTCCTGTCGGGAGTCGCCCCGCACATCCAGCGGGTGATGCGGGTGACCGGCTGGGACCGTGTCCCCGGTCTGCGCTTCGAGCCGGAGGGAGAGACGCCGTGACCCGCCCGGGCTTCGTCCATCAGGCACTGCGCTACGGCTCCGACGACGAATTCCTCGCCGGTACGGCCGACTTCGTCACCGAGGGCCTCGACGCCGGCGACACCGTCCTCGCGGTGGTGAGCCCGCACAACATCACCCTGCTCGGCGAGGCGCTCGGCGACCGCTCCCGCGAGGTCGAGTTCGTCGACGCCCGCGACTGGTACGACTACCCGTCCCGCACCCTGGGCCGCTATCACGCCTACTGCGACCGGCTCGGCGCCGACCGACGTGTGCGCGTCGTCGGCGAACCCGTCTGGGCGGGCCGCGGCACCTTCGAGACCTGGGAGTGGCTGCGCTACGAATCCCTCCTGAACGTCGCCTTCGCCGGCACGGACCACTGGATCCGCTGCCCCTACGACACCCGCGCCCTGCCCGCCGACATCCTCCGCACCGTGGCCCGCACCCACCCCGAACTCACCGACGGCACCGCCGACTTCACCGACCCCGAGGACTTCTGCGCGGAGTGCGACGTGCTGCGCCCCGGCCGCCTGCCCGCCGGCCCGGACGACATCCCCTTCACCCGTGGCGGCTCGGCGGCCGTGCGCCAGGGCCTCGCCGCGTACGCGCGCCGCGTCGGCCTGCCGGAGCAGCGGACGTACGACCTGGTGGCGGCGGTGCACGAGACCGTTGTCAACGCCCTGCGCTACGGCGGCGGACGGGGGGTCGTCCGACTGCGCAGCGACCCCGAGTACGTCGTCTGCGAGATCCTGGACGAGGGAGCGCACACCCCGGCGCCCCGCCCGCCCTTCCCCGGCCATCTGCCGCCCGCGCTCCGCGCCCCGGTAGGCCACGGGATGTGGCTGGTGCGGCAGTTGACGGACCTGGTCACCGAGGAGCTGGACCCGGGGGGTTCCGTCGTGCAGCTGTACTTCCGTCGGCCGGCAGCGTGAACTCGTAGACCAGCGCTTCCTGCCGGGCGTCCAGCACGAGGTCGGTGATCTCCAGGGGCCGGGCGTACTGGTCGTGCACCCGGCGGGTGACCCGGACCGAGGGGGTGTTCGCGAGCGGGGTGATGGAGTCGCGGTGGTGCAGGGTCAGGCCCGCCTTGCGCATCCAGTCGTAGGCCCGCCGCAGCTGTGCCGACGCGCTGCCGTCGGCCCGTCCGCGATACCGGGCCAGCTCCTCGACCTCGGCGAGTGCCACCGCGGAGAAGGAGGTCACGGCCGTGCGCCGGCCCGACTCGTAGCGGTGCATCAGGGTCGGCCGGTGCGGGGCCAGCCCCAGGGCCTCGGCGTGTTCCGGCGGGGGAGTCTCCCAGGTGACCCTCGCCCGGTCGGCCGCGTCCGGGCCCGCGGCGGCGGCGCCCACCGGAAAGGCGAGCGTGGACGGGGCCTCGACCGGCGTCGCGGGCAGGGCGGCATGGCTGCCCCGCCGGTCGGTGGCGACCACACCGTCGCGGCGCAGCACCTGGAGCGCCTGCCGGACGGTCTCCCTGCTGACCCCGAAGTGCTCGGCCAACTTCCGCTCGCCCGGCAGCCGTTCACCGGGCGGGACGGTGCCGTCGCGCAGTTCGCCGAGCAGTTCCGTGGCGATCCTCCAGTACAGGGGTGGGTCCTCGTGCGGGGTGGTGGTGCGGGCCATGCCGCGCCTCCTGTCGGTGACGGTCCGTAGCCGTGCGGGCTCGTTGCGCCACCAGATCTAGCATTGGTCTAAACCACAAGGGAAGGGCGGCCCGGGGGATCGACCGAAACCGGACCTCCTGTCACAGCGATCCGTAGAGAGCGTCGATCAGCGCCATCTTCCGCGGGTCGTCGGCGATATGAGGCCCCATCCGGTTCATGACGTACCCGAGCGACACCTCCGCCTCGGGGTCGGCCAGCCCGCAGGAACCGCCGAACCCGTCGTGTCCGAAAGCCCGCGGGTTGGGCCCGTACGACGCGTTCGGCCCGCTGAGCCACAACCCCAGCCCGATCTCGGTCTCGCTCTCGAAACCGGCGCCCAGCACCAGGTCCCGGCAGCTGCCCTGTCCCTCGCGCACCCGCTCGGCCGCCTCGGGCGACAGGACGCGCCGGCCGTCGTACGTCCCTCGTCCCGCGAAGACGCCGTACAGCTGAGCCACGGCGCGGGCGGTGCCGTGGCCGTTGGCGGCCGGGATCTCGGCGGCCCGCCACTCGGGCGTGTTCGCCTCGGTCGCACCCGCCAGGGGGTTGGCCAGCGCGGCCAGCGCGAGAGGCGTCAACTGGCTGAAGATCGCGGCCTGTTCACTGCTCGACGCGGCCGGAGGATGGACCAGCTTCGCCGCTCGCCCGTACTCCTTCTCCGGCAGCCCGATGGTGAAGTCGATGCCGAGCGGCCCGGTCACCTCCCGCTCCAGGAAGGCCCCAGGAAGCAGCCCCGACACCCGCCGCACCACCTCGCCGACCAGGAAGCCGTACGTCAGCGCGTGGTACCCGGACTGCGAGCCCGGCTCCCACCAGGGCTCCGTCCGCGCGAGCCGACGCGTCGTCAACTCCCAGTCGTAGAGCTGCTCCAGCGAGTGCGGCTCGCGCGGCCCGGACAGGCCCGCCCGGTGCGACAGCAGATGCCGTACGAGGACCTTCTCCTTGCCCGCCGCGGCGAACTCGGGCCAGTACACGGCCACCGGCGCGTCGAGGTCCAGCAACCCCCGGTCGGCGAGGATGTGCGCGCACAGGGCCACCGGCCCCTTCGAGGTCGACCACACATTGACCAGCGTGTCCCGCTCCCACGCCCGGGTGCGAGCGGCGTCCGCCCATCCGCCCCACAGATCCACCACGGTCCGCCCGCCGACCGTGACGGCGACCGCCGCGCCCAGCTCGCCCCGCCCCCGGAAGTTCTCCTCGAACGCGACACGCACCGCCGCGAAACGCTCGTCGCAGTGCCCTTGAACGCGGGCTTCGTGCTCGGACATGGCTGGCCTCCGTCGTCCGCCGACAACCCGGACCGCGGCACTGCGGTCCGGGCTCGATGAACGTACCGACTGGTCGGACTGGAGGGAAGACCCGGTACCTCAGGCGTACGAGCGCAGCCAGCGCAGCTTCAGCGCCTCCTGGTAGGGGCCGCCGCCCTCGTGGTCGTTGAAGTCGTAGACCTCGATCTCCTTGTCCTCGTGCGCCCAGGCGTTGAACGCCGCGAAGACCGTGGAGGGCGGGCAGGTCTGGTCCTCCAGGGCCGCCGAGAAGAGGGCCGGGGCGCGGCCGCGGGCGGCGAAGTGGACGCCGTCGAAGTACGACAGGGTGCGCAGGGCGTCCTCGGTGCGGCCGCGGTGGGTCTTGAGGAACAGGCCGATCTCACGGTACGGGTGACGGTCCGTCAGAACCGCCGCCCGCGGGTAGTCGCACAGGAACGGCACGTCCGGCGCGACGGCGACCAGGTCCGGGACCAGGCCGCCCACGGCGATCGTGATGCCGCCGCCCTGGCTCGTGCCGATCGCGACCGTGCGGGAGGCGTCGGTCGAGGGGTGCGAGCGGGCCGCCTCGATCGCGCGCACCGCGTCCGTGAACACCCGGCGGTAGTAGTAGTTCTCGGGTGCGTCGATGCCACGCGTCATGAACCCGGGGTAGGCGGGCGCCCCGCCCACCGGGTCCGCCGTGCCGCCGCCCCCGCCCCACGCACTGCCCTGGCCGCGGGTGTCCATCACGAAGTGCGCCCGGCCCGTGGACGCCCACAGCAGATGCTGGTGCGGCAGCCCGCGCCCGCCCCCGTACCCGATGAACTCCACGACCAGCGGTACCGGTTCGGCGGCCCCGGCGGGCAGCGTCAGCCAGCCCTTCACCGGGTGCCCGCCGAACCCCGCGAACGTCACGTCGTACACCTCGACCGTCGTCAGACCGGTGTCGACGAGCTCGAAACGGGCGTCCAGGTCGTGCCCGCGGGCCTCCTGGAGGGTCTTGGACCAGAACGCGTCGAAGTCCTCGGGCTCGGTGGACTTGCTGCGGTACTCGTGGAGCTCGTCGAGGGGGAGGTCGAACAGGGCCATGCAGGACCGCCTTTGAAGAGGACCGGTGATGATCACACCGTACGTGTGACGTCGGACGACCCGCCAGGCCCTCGCCCGGTCACCTGTCTACGATGACGCCATGACGTCAGCCGTGGATCTGCTGGTCGAGGACGCCGGACTACTGGTCGTGGACGGGGGTCGGGAGATCCCCGGCGGCTGGGTCGCCGTCACCGATGGCCGGGTCACCGCCGTGGGCACCCCGGGAAGCGAACCCGAGGCCGCGACGACCGTCTCCGCGAAGGGACGCCTCGTCACCCCGGGACTGGTCAACACCCACCATCACATCTACCAGAACCTCACCCGCTCCTACGCTCCCGCCGTCAACGGCACCCTCTTCGACTGGCTGACCACGCTCTACCCGCTGTGGGCCGCTCTCGACGAGGAGGCCGCCTACGTCTCCGCCTACGTGGGCATGGCCGAGCTGCTCATGGGCGGCTGCACGACCTCCTCGGACCACCTCTACGTCCACCCGCGTCCCCGCCTGGTCGACGCCGAGATCCGCGCCGCCCGCGACATCGGCTTCCGCTTTCACGCGACGCGCGGCTCGATGACCCGGTCCGTGGAGGACGGGGGACTGCCGCCGAGGAGCGTCACCCAGAGCACGGACGAGGTGCTCGCCGACAGCGAGCGTCTGATCAAGGCCCACCACGACCCGGCCCCCGGCGCGCTGATCCGCGTCGCGCTCGCCCCCTGCTCGCCGTTCTCGGTCACCAAGGAGGTCATGACGGCCACGGCCGAACTCGCCGAGCGCCACGACGTACGCCTCCACACCCACCTGGCCGAGGACCACGACGAGGACACGTACTGCCTGGAGACCTACGGCTGCCGGCCCGTGGAGTACTTCGAGGAATGCGGCTGGATGACCGGCCGCACCTGGGTCGCCCACTGCATCTACCCGAACGACGACGAGCTGCGGCGCCTGGCGGCCGCGGGCGTCGGCGTGGCGCACTGTCCCAGCTCCAACATGCTGATCGGCGGCGGCACGGCGCGGGTGCGCGAGATGCGCGAACTGGGCCTGCCCGTCGGCATCGGCTGCGATGGCTCGGCCTCCACGGACCACGCCTCCCTCTGGATGGAGACCCGCAACGCCCTGCTGCTCGGCCGCTACCGCGGCGGCCCCGGTGCGATGACCGCGCGGGACGCCCTCGACATGGCCACCCGCGGCTCGGCCCGCTGTCTCGGCCGCGACGACGAGATCGGGCACCTGCGGCCCGGTGCCTGCGCCGACCTCGTCGTCTGGGACCTGCACGAGGTCGCCCTCGCGGGCGCGCTCAGCGACCCCGTCGAGGCCTGGCTGCGCTGCGGACCGGCCCGGGCGTGGACGACGGTGGTGGCCGGGCGGGTCCTCGTCGACCGCGGGGAGCCCGTACTGCCCGGTCTGGCGGAGGCGTTGCGGGACCATGGGCGGATCGCGCGGCGGATGCAGGGCATGAGCTGAGCTCCCACCGGCGGCCGTCCTGCGCCCGTACGGCCCCGCTCATGCCCACCGGCGGCCGTCCTGCGCCCCTCACGCCCACCGCCGCCGCGACCACTCCGGCTCGGTGCGGGCCCAGTCCTCCTCCCACTCCGCCAGCCGGCGCCGCGTGGCCACATGGCGTACGACGGCACGGCCCAGGAGGATCAGCGCGACCGCGCCGCCCGTGGCGCAGGCGCCCATGGTGAGGGTGTACTGCCAGATGGAGAAACTGTCCGGGGGCGCGGCGACGCTACGGCCTCGGGAGTCGAACCACACCTCCACCACGTCACCGTCGCGCGTGCCGCCCGGGACCCGCGCCGAGGCGGTCCGCTCGCTCCCGTCCGGCTCCGTCCAGCGGACCGTCGTGCGGTACGAGTGCTGTCGGGCGCTCTGCATCGTGGGCGCCGAATCGGAGTCCCTGCCGACCACCTCGGCCCGCACGCTGTGCCGCTCGGCACGCTGGGACACCGCGGTCTCCTGCGCCTCCGCGCGGGCCCACCCGCCCACGGCCACCCCGGCGAGCGGCGCCGCCACGAGCAGCAGCACGGCGACGGCCAACGCGGTCCACGCCTCGACGACGTCGGACCGTCGCCGCAGCGGATTCGCCCGCCAGCGCCAGCCACGCACCCGAGCTCGCATGTCGACCTCCGCACCGCGTACGCCTGCGAGTGCCCACACAGATCCAGTACCCGCTCACAGCCTCGCTGCACCGGAGTGCCCGGCGGCGGCGCCGTGAAACGACGGGACGGCGCGCGGGGTCAGCCGAACCGTTCGATCCGGATCCGCTCCACCGGCTGTCCCGCCGCGACCAGCAACCGCGACGCATGCTCCGCGAAGGCGTTGGAGCCGCACACATAGGCCTCCCACCCACCGGGAGGCTGCTCGGCCAGGAGCGGCGCCACATGTGCGGCCGCCATACGTCCCACCGGCACACCCTCCGGCGCGCTCCGGGTGAAGACGGGTGTCGTCTCGGCGCCGAACTCGCCCGCGTAGATCAGCTCCTCGGGACCGCGCGCCGACACCAGCAGCCGCAGTGGCACGGACAGGCCCTGGGCCCGGTGGTGCCGCACCATCGACATCAGCGGGACGACCCCGGAGCCGGCACCGATCAGCAGCGCGGGCCGGTCACCGGGCCAGGCGAAGAAGCCGCTGAGCGGGCCGCGCACCTCGACCTGGTCACCGACCGCGGCGACCGTGTGGAACCATCCCGACACCTCGCCGCCCGCGACATGGTCCAGGGTCAGCTCGATGTGCCCCGCGTCGTCGGGCGCGGACGCGATCGAGTAGTGGCGCTGGGCCACATAGCCGTCGTCGGCGGTCAGCCGCAGCATCAGATGCTGACCGGGCAGATGCCCCGCCCACGCGGGCACCGCGAACCGGAAGGTGGCCGCGTGCGGGGTCTCCCGGCGGATCTCGGTGAGCGTGGCGGTCTGCCACAGCGCGGCGGCCCGGTTGCTCACCGCGATGCGCCCGGGCACGGCGAACCGCGTCGGGGGCGTGAAGGAGGCCAGGGTCTCAGTCACCGGAGTACCTCTGCTCCTCCCACGGGTTGCCCCGCGCGTGATAGCCGTTCTGCTCCCAGAACCCCGGCTCGTCGTGGTCGAGGAGCCGCAGGCCCGCGATCCACTTGGCGCTCTTCCAGAAGTACAGGTGCGGCACGAGCAGCCGGGCGGGCCCCCCGTGCTCGGGGGGCAGCGGCTTCCCGTCGAACTCCCACGCGATCCACGCCTTGCCGCCCGTCACGTCGGCCAGGGGCAGGTTGGTGGTGTAGCCGGTGTGGGAGTACGCGACGACATGGGTGGCGGACCCATGGGGCCGGACCACATCGAGGAAGGCGTCCAGCGAGACACCCCCGAACCGCACCCCGAACTTCGACCAGCTCGTCACACAGTGGATGTCACCCTCGTACACCGAACCCGGCAGCGTGTGCGCCTCGTCCCAGTCCCAGGTGCGCGGTTCCTCGACCAGCCCGTCGACGCGGAAGGTCCACTCGGCCGCCGACAGCTCCGGGGTGACCTCCGCGGACAGCACGGGCCAGTCGTCGCCCGCGTCGTACTGGCCGGGTGGCAGCCCGGTGTTGAGGACGCGGGGGCGTCCGGTGAAGCCTCGGGTGACGTTCATGGTTCAACCGTACTGGGTCGTCGGCGGTGCTCCGTCCCTGGTCAGGACGGCGATCATTGCGGCCGTATGAACACTGCGCCGACTGGGGAATAGCCGCTCGCCGATCTTCCTTCCGACTGGTGCCCGGCGCGAGCGAAGGAGAGTGGGAGCGATGCCCAAGGCGTATGTGTTCACGCGGTACGGCGGTCCGGAGACCGAGGCGCTCGTCGAGGTCGAGCGGCCCGTGCCCGGACCCGGACAGCTGCTGGTCGCGGTGCGTGTCGCCGGCGTGAACCCGGTCGACTGGAAGCTGCGGACCGGATACCGCCGGCCCACCGACACCGGCGAGCGCGTGTTCCCCGCCGTCCTCGGCAGCGAGGTCTCCGGTGTCGTCGAAGCGGTCGGCGAGGGCGTCGACGGGTTCGCGGTCGGGGACGAGGTCTTCGGCAACACCCTGACCGGCGGCTACGCCGAGTACACCCTGCTGCCCGTCGCCCTGGCCGCGCACAAGCCAGCCGGGCTGTCCTTCGCCGACGCCGCGACCCTGCCCGTGGCCGCCGCGACGGCGTACGACGGGGTGCACCAGCTGGACCTGCCCGTGGGAGCCACCCTGCTGGTCACCGGCGCGGGCGGCGGGGTCGGTGCCGCGACCGTGCAGATCGCGCGGGCGCTCGGACTCCGCGTGGTGGGCGTCGCGAGCGCGGGCAAGAAGGACTTCGTCGAGTCGCTGGGCGCCCTCCACGTCCCGTCCGGACCGGGCTGGTCCGACCGGGCGCAGGCGGCGGCACCGGACGGCGTCGACGCGGTCTACGACCTCGTCGGCGGCGAGGTGCTGACCGAGGCGGCGAAGCTCCTGACCGACCGGACGAAGCTGATCACCGCGGGCGCCCCGGAGGACGACGTGAAGAGCCTGGGCGGCGCCCGGGTGACCCGCGCGCGTACCTCCGCCGTCCTGGACGCCGTGGCGCGGCTGGTGGTGCAGGGCGATCTGGACCCGCACGTCGTCCAGCGGTTCCCGCTCGCCGAGGCCGGCGAGGCGCTGCGCACCGTCGAGGACGGTCACGCGCGCGGCAAGGTCGTGATCGAGGTCGCCGGATGAGCCACAGCACGACGCCGGCGGGCGTGCCCCACTCCGGCGCGCCCCACATCCTCGACAACCCCGCCCTCGCCTCCCTGACCGGCCCGCACGCCCACTTCGCCGAGCGCCGCGGCCGTGTCGTGCGCTATCCGCTGGACGTCTCGCCCTGGCTGGCCCTGCCCGACGAACCGGACGCCGACGACTGGGCCGACCTCGCGGCCCTCGCGGGTCCCGGTGCGGAGGTCCCGCTGCCCGGCTACCGGGGCGAGGTGCCCGACGGCTGGGAGATCACGGCCCGTATCGACGGCGTCCAGCTCGTCGACGACGGGGTGGCCGCCGCACCGGAACCGGAAGCCGTCGTCCTCGGCCCCGCCGACGTGCCCGAGATCCTCGACCTGGTCGCACGCACCCGGCCCGGGCCCTTCCTGCCGCGCACCATAGAGATGGGCACCTACCTGGGCATACGACGGGACGGCGCCCTCGTCGCGATGGCGGGGGAGCGGCTCCACCCGCCCGGGTGGACCGAGATCAGCGCGGTCTGCACCGACCCCGCCTTCCGCGGCGAGGGCCTGGCGACCCGGCTGATCCACGCCGTCGCGTACGGCATCAGGGAGCGCGGTGAGACGCCGTTCCTGCACACGGGCGCGGGGAACACCGGCGCGATCCGGCTGTACGAGTCCCTGGGCTTCCGGCTCCGTCGTACGACCGCGTTCGCCGCGGCACGGGCGCCGGAACGGCTGGTGGCCGTGTCCTAGACGTTCACTCCTCCCGCGGGCCCGACCAGGCGTTGTACCGCACGAGGTAGTCGGCGAACCGCGCGAGATCCTCCTCCGGCCAGTTCGCGAGCCGCTCCTGGAAGGCGGCCCGGCGGCTCACGGTGACCTGGGCGAGGATCCGCCGGCCGCGCTCCGTCAGATGCAGCACCTGGACCCGGTGGTCCTGCGGGTCCAGGCGCCGCTCGACGAGCTCGGCGCGCTCCAGCGCCGCCACCTGGCGGCTGACGGTGGACTTGTCGAGGGCGTAGTGCGCGGCGAGGTCGGTGGCGCGGCAGCCGTCCTGCTCCTCCAGATGCCCGAGCAGCGTGTACGAGACCAGCGACAGCTCCGGGTGCATCCGGCCCGCCGAGGCCCGGGCCCGCCGGGCGAAGATCGTCATCTCGCGCTGGATGCTCTCGACAGCCTCGGTCGCGTCCACGGGACCTCCTCCACGGTTCTGGTTGCATAGTACAACTCGACCGGAGTTGCGCATGCCAACCATGGGAGGACGTGAGCGGATAGGGTTGCCGCTCCCATGACTTCCACTTCCCCCCGCTCGCCCGACTCCGTCGTGGCGGCACTGCGCGCCGCGGGCTGTGTCTTCGCCGAGGACGAGGCCCGGTTGCTCCTCGCCGCCGCCCGCACCCCGGACGAGCTCACCGCGATGGTGGACCGCCGCGCCTCGGGCGCCCCTCTCGAACTCGTCGTCGGCTGGGCCGAGTTCCGCGGACTGCGTATCGCCGTGGAGCCCGGGGTCTTCGTTCCCCGCCGCCGTACCGAGTTCCTCGTCGAACAGGCCCTGGCCCACGTCCCGGACGCCTCCGTCGTCGTGGATCTGTGCTGCGGCTCGGGGGCCGTGGGAGCGGCCCTCGCCGACGCGCTCGGCGGCGCCGAACTGCACGCCGCCGACATCGACCCGGCCGCGGTGCGCTGCGCGGCCCGCAACATCGCCCCCTTCGGCGGCCACGCCTACGCGGGCGACCTCTACGAGGCGCTGCCCGGGCGACTGCGCGGCCGCGTCGACATCCTCGCGGCGAACGTGCCGTACGTCCCCTCCGACGAGGTCGCCTTCCTGCCCGCGGAGGCGCGCGAGCACGAACCGCTGGTCGCCCTGGACGGGGGCGGCGACGGCCTGGACGTGCTGCGCAGGGTCGCCGCCGAGGCATCCGAGTGGCTTGCGCCCGGCGGCTGTCTGCTCGTCGAGACGAGCGAACGGCAGGCGCCCACGGCCGTCGACGCCTTCACCCGCGGGGGGCTGGCATCGCGGGTGGCCGTCTCCGAGGAGTGGTACGCCAACGTCGTGATCGGCGTCAGGTCGTAGCACCGCTCTCGGAGGGGCGCGGCTTGGGCCACTCGCGGTGGTCGTGGCCCGGGAGGCGGTCGCGCCAGTTCTCGGGGCCCTTGCGCTCCCAGGTGCCGGCGACGACATGGGAAGCGGTCCGGGTGCCGCCGTCGGAGCGGGTACCGGCCACGAGGACCGTCTCGTCCTGCTTGAGGTCGTCGGCCCCGGAACTCTTGCCGCCCTCACGCACCACGGTGGTGTCCGCGTTCACGGTCCAGGTCCACGCGGCCCCGTCCTCGCTCTTGACGGTCACCTGGTCGCCGTCCACCGTCTCGACGGTGCCGCGCTGCCACACCCGCACGACCCACTCGCCGGTGTCCCGGTCCTTCACCGTCGTCTCGCCGTGCACGGCCTCACCGCCGACGCCGAACCGCCAGCCGGGCCCGTGCCGTTCGCCCGGTGCGGGCGGGGAGGCGGAGGGGGAGCCGGAGGCGGCGGGCGTCGCCCCGCCGTCCGAGCCCGACGAGCCGGCCGCGTAGGCGACCACCGTGCCGCCGAGGGTGAGCGCCGCGACCGCGACCGCCGCGGTCACCGCCCGTGCGCGCACGGACCGATGTCGCCAGCGGTCTCGTAGCGGAGTGTGTTCGCCAGGCCCGACGAGTACCTCGGGCGGTGTCGCTTCCTGATCCGGATCGTGCGTCATGGCTCGCTCCCACCGGGCATCCGTGTGCCACGCCTTGCTGAGATTCTGATGGGCGGCCGATAAGAAGCGGGTAACGGCTTCCTGTGAATCGGGAAGGTCAACCCGGCATCTGGGCGCGGGCGATGAGCAGCGCCACGTCGTCGGAGTTGTCCGGCTGGTGCAGCGTGCGCAGCAGCAGGTCGCAGACCTCCTCCAGCGGGCGGTCGGGGCCGTCGAGGAGGTCCAGGAGCGCGTCCAGGCGTTCGTCGAGGGGGTGTTGGCGGGTCTCGACGAGACCGTCGGTGTAGAACACCAGCCGGTCGCCCGGTTCCAGGTCGACGGTCGTGGTGGAGAAGGCGACCCCGCCCACGCCCAGCGGCGCCCCGGTCGGCAGGTCGAGGAGTTCCGGCTTGCGTCCGGCGCGGAGGCGGACCGGTGGCAGGTGCCCGGCGTTGGCGATCCGGCACTGGCGCAGATGCGGGTCGTGGACGGCGTAGACGCAGGTGGCGATGGACTCCTTGAGGTCCTGGGTGATCCGGTCGAGGTGTTCCAGGAGCCGGGCCGGTTCCAGGTCCAGGGAGGCCAGGGTGTTCGTCGCGGTGCGCAGCCGGCCCATGGTCGCGGCGGCGTTGATGCCGCTGCCCATCACGTCGCCCACGACCAGCGCGGTCTTGCAGCCGTCGAGGGGGATCACGTCGAACCAGTCGCCCCCGACCTCGGCGGTCGCCCCGGCGGGCTGGTACCGGGAGGCGACCGCCAGACCGCCCGTCACCGGCGGATGGCTGGGCAGCAGGCTGCGCTGGAGGGTCAGGGCGGTGTCGCGGGCGTTCTGGTACCAGCGGGCGTTGTCGATCTGCACGGCCGCGCGGGCCGCCAGCTCCCGGGCCAGCAGCAGGTCGTCCTCGCTGAACGGCAGCGGATTGCGGGTGCGTTTGAGGTCGAGGGCGCCGAGCACCTCGCCGCGCGCGATCAGCGGCACGGCCAGATACGAGTGGACGCCCGCCCGGGCCAGCTGTCCCGCCGCCTCGGGGGAGCGGGCGATGCGGGGCAGATCGGCCGGCTCGACCTCGGCCACCATGACCGGCCGGCCCGTGCGCACGCACTCGGTGACGAGCCGGTCGGCACCGTACCGGGCGACCTGCCCGGGCGGGTCCGCGGCGCTGAGCGCCTCCGAGTCGTGGTCCGCCTGGACGGCGAGGGCACGGATCACGGCCGGCTCGGTGGGGCCGAGGATGCTGCGTCTGCCTTCCACCACCGCGTCCAGCAGATCCACGGCGGCGATGTCGGCGAGCTCCGGCACCGCGACGTCGGCCAGCTCATGGGCCGTGCGGTCCAGCTCCAGGGTGGTGCCGATACGGGCGGAGGCGTCCGCGATGACGGCCAGGCGCCGCCGGGCCTCCTCCGCGGCGACGGCGGCCCGGTGCTGGTCGGTGATGTCCACCACCGAGGCGGCGACACCCAGCACGGTGCCGACCGCGTCCTCCAGCCGGTAGAGCGAGAGCGACCAGGCGTGGTCCTCGTCCGGGTACGCCGGGGTGCGGCCCAGGGTGTGCTGGTCGACGAGCGGGCGACCGGTCTCCAGGACCCGGCGTGCCGCGGCCTCGACGCCTTCGACGTCGATCTGCGGCAGGACCTCGCCCATCGTCCGGCCGATGTGCTCCTCGGCCGGGACGCCGTTGAGCCGTTCGAGTGCCGGGTTGACCGAGACGTACCGCAGGTCGGTGTCCAGGACGGCGAGTCCGATGGGGGACTGGGAGACCATCCGCGTCGACAGCGCCACGTCGCGTTCCAGGCGGCGCACGGTGTCCTGGTCGGCCGCGAGCCCCAGCGCGAACACGTCCCCGCGGTCGTCGAGCAGCCGCATGTTGCGGAACTCCACCAGCCGCGTGCTGCCGTCCTTGCGCAGGATCGGAAAGGCACCGGCCCAGCCCTCGCCCGTGACCATGACGTCGGCGAACAGCTTCACGACCAGGTCGAGGTACTGCTCGTGCACCATGATCCGGGCGGCGAACTGCCCCAGCGCCTCGCGTGCCGAGTAGCCGAACAGCTCCTCGGCCTGCGGGCTCCACAGCACGATCTTCCCCTCGGCGTCCAGCACCACCGAGGCCACACCCAGGACGTCGAGCAGCCCGGTGGGCCGCACCGCCCCGCGCACCGGCCCGTCGCCCTCGGCGACCGGAGACCCGGTTGCACTCATCGCACGCACCGCCTTCGACCGTTCACACGGCACGTCGTCCCCCGTGCCGACTCCCCTGTTGTACCGCGCCCAGTCGCCTCCGGAGCGTCTGTGGCGCCCTCTTCCACCATCCCTCAACACACCGGAGAGCGTCCGGCGACGTTAGCAGGGCGGCACCTCTCCCCTTGGTCTGTACATGACCAAGAAGCCCCGCCAGACTGTCCGCCGAGCACGCTCACCCCCACAGAGGAGTCGCCTGCCATGGCCCTGCGCGCCCGGCAACGTTGTCACGCCGTCCTCACCGGACTCGTCGCCCTCGCCACCACCGCCGTCCTGGCCGCCGCCCCGCCCGCGGCGGCCGCCGACACCTGGACCGAGGTCGGCTCCGACCGCGCCGACCCCCTCACCGAGAGCCAGGGACTGACCTCCGTCGAGGTCCCGGCGGGCGGCGCCAACCGCTACACCGGCATCGGCACCATCCCCGCCTCCGTGTCCAGCCGCGGCTGGAACCACGTCGGCGACCCGGACGCGTCCTACGACGGCCACTACATCGAGCCGTACCAGGCCGACTCGGGCACCGCGAAGATGTTCCGGGTGCAGGCGCCGGGCGGCGCGTGGTCGGAGTACGTCCACACGCTCGGCGGTGGAGAGGCGCTGAACAACTCCTGGGTCGCCGTCGCCCCCGCCGGCCAGTGGATGCTCGCGGGTGAGTACGGCACCATGAGCCGGCTGCTGGTCTTCCCGACCCCCGGCGTCAACACCAGCACCTCGCCCTCCGCGAATCTCCCGCGGGTGTCCACCGTCAATCTCGACCACGCCGTACGGGACGTACAGGGCTGCGACTTCGTCACCGCGACCCAGCTGCTGTGCTCCTCCGACGACCCGGCGGGCACCCTCTTCGGCATCACCAAGCCGCTGCTCCAGATCGACCTCTCCGCCGCGCCGAACGGCACCTCGGACGTCACCGGGCATGTGACGGCGTTGCGGCAGCTCCCGTTGCGCAGCGGCTGCTCGGGGACGTTCGAGGCGGAGGGCATCGACTACGACCGCCGGAGCGGGACGCTGCGGGTGATCGTCGTGTCTCCCGGGTTCTGTGTGCTGACCGACAGCAAGACGTACCGGTTCACCAAGAGCTGAGGTCTTCACTGGTCCCGTCGGCACAGTGGTGCTTTTCTGGGGATGTGGCGCGGTTCGCTGGGAACCCGTGGGTACCGCGCCACCGACGAGAGGAGCCACCGTGATGGACCGATCGCATGAGGAGTCCGTATCCATCGAGATCAGCGGATGCAGCAAGGAGGACGCCCGGATCGTGTTCGACACGCTGTCCACGTGCTTCGAGTCGGACCGGGGTGCCGACGAGGTGCCCCAGCAGCTTCACGAGACACGGCCCATGGTGTGGCTCGGGACGTTCGAGGTCACCGACACGCACGAGTGTCCGCCGCCCGCGAGGCTGTCGTCCTCCGTGGAGGCCGACGCGCAGGGCGGCTACTGGGCGATCGAGCGGTTGCGCACCACGCTGGACTCCATGTTCACGGTGCGTGAACTGTCGTCGGCGTCCGGGGATCAGGAGCGGGAGCTGCACGTACGTCTGGAGAGCCGCTGAATCAGACCGCCGCGGAGGGGTCGTCGTTTCGCTGCGGGTCCGTGGGGGCTTGTCGCGCAGTTCCCCGCGCCCCTTTGGGGCGCGTTGTCGGGCCGCCGGCCAAGAGGCCGGACACCGTTTCGCGGTAGACGGCGAGCACCGTCGGCAGGTCCGCCAGGCATGCCCGCTCGTCCGTGCCGTGCAGGCCCTCGTACCGCACGCCGAAGCCCGCCGTGGCCGGGATCCCCTCCGACGCCAGCAGGTTGCCGATGTTGGAGGGTCCCGCCGTCTTCGCCCGGACCGTCAGCCCCGCACGGGTGGCCGCGGCCAGGAGGGCGGCGGCGGGCTGCTGGTGCTCGGTGAGGCGGAAGGGTGGCCAGGACGCCACCGGAATGACCGTGGCCGGTGTGCCCAGCTCCGCCACCGCCGCGCCGACCAGCGCCTCCGCCGCCCCGGCGTCGAACGTCGGCGTCGTGCGGATGTCCACGCCCACCTTGCACCGGTCGGGCACCACGGAGAAGCCCTCGCCGCCCCGGATCGAGGTCACCGTCAGCTTCGGCGGCAACGGGAACTCCCCGTCGGCACCGGGTAGTTCGCTCGACTCCAGCAGCCGCACGAGCCGCGCCGCACGGGACACCGCACCCGGCGTCGTACGCCTCGCTCCCGAGTGCCCCGACTCCGCGCGCACCGTGATCGTCGCCCGCCAGAACCCCCGCCCGCCGACCACCACCTCGTCCAGCCCGGGGTAGCCGATCATCACGCCCGCCGGGCGTACCGCCTCCGCATCGGCCAGGTAGGCGCGGGCCCCGCCGAAGCCCCCGGTGTGCTCGTCGACGTCCAGCAGCACCGCCAGCCCGCCGGCGAACGCGCGACCGCGCAGTTCCGCCGCGATGACACAGAACATCGCCGCCGCCAGCTTGGAGTCCGCCGCGCCCCGCCCCCGCAGCCAGCCGTCCACGACGTCCCCGCAGTCCGGTGGGAACGACCACGCCCCCTCGTCCCCGAAGGGCGCCGTGTCCACACAGGCGTCCAGCGCCCACCAGGGTCCGGGCCGGCCGCCGTAGACCTCCACCAGCAGACCGACGAGGGCGCCCTGGTCGTCGTACAGGCGCCGCCGCGGCAGCTCCCGCGCGGTCAGCCAGTCCTCCAGAACGCCCAGGACAGGGGCGTAGTCGTCGATTCCGCCGCGGCTCGGGCGGCGGATCAGCTGCTGGGCGAGTTCGACGATCTCCGCGGTCATGGGGTCACTGTGCCCGAGGGTGTCCCGTGTCACGCACCCTCGGTTATGCAACTAGTTGCACAAAGCGTCGGCCGTCCTCTACAACAGAAGCCACGACACCCGCGCACGGAGGGCCCCGATGAGCCGTTACCCGCACCTGCTGAGCCCGCTGGACCTGGGCTTCACCACGCTGCCCAACCGGGTCCTCATGGGCTCCATGCACGTCGGCCTGGAGGAGGCCGAGCGTGGCTTCGAGCGGATGGCGGCGTTCTACGCGGCACGCGCGCGTGGGGGAGTGGGCCTGATCGTCACCGGCGGAATCGCGCCCAACGAGGCGGGTCGGCCCTACGACGGCGGCGCGAAGCTCACCACCGAGGCGGAGGCCGAGCAGCACCGGACCATCACCGACGCCGTGCACCGCGAGGGCGGCCGGATCGCGATGCAGATCCTGCACTTCGGCCGGTACGCCTACCACGAGGGCCTCGTCGGGCCGAGCCCGATCCAGGCGCCGATCAGCTGGGTCCCGCCCCGCGAGCTCACCGACGCCGAGGTCGAGCAGACCATCGACGACTACGCCCGCGCCGCCCGCCTCGCCAAGGAGGCCGGCTACGACGGTGTGGAGATCATGGGCTCCGAGGGTTACCTCATCAACGAGTTCATCGCCCAGCAGACCAACCACCGCACCGACCGCTGGGGCGGGTCGTACGAGAACCGCATGCGGTTCCCTGTCGAGATCGTGCGGCGGGTCCGCGAGGCCGTCGGTGCGGACTTCATCATCATCTACCGCCTGTCCATGCTGGACCTGGTCCCCGGCGGCTCCACCCACGACGAGGTGGTCACCCTCGCCAAGGCCGTCGAGGCGGCCGGCGCGACCATCATCAACACCGGCATCGGCTGGCACGAGGCCCGCATCCCCACCATCGCCACCTCGGTGCCGCGCGGCGCCTACACCTGGGTGACCAAGAAGCTCATGGGCGAGGTGTCGATCCCGCTCGTCACCACCAACCGCATCAACACCCCCGAAGTCGCCGAGGAGTTGCTCGCCGACGGGTACGCGGACATGGTCTCGATGGCGCGTCCGATGCTCGCCGACCCCGACTTCGTCACCAAGGCCGCGGCGGGCAGACCCGAGGCCATCAACACCTGCATCGGCTGCAACCAGGCCTGCCTCGACCACACCTTCAGCGGCCAGATCACCTCCTGCCTGGTCAACCCGCGCGCCTGCCACGAGACCGAGCTGGTGCTCTCCCCGACGCGGCTGCGCAAGCGCGTCGCGGTCGTGGGCGCGGGCCCGGCAGGACTCGCCTGTGCCGTGAGCGCCGCCGAGCGCGGTCATGACGTGACGCTCTTCGACGCCGCGGGCGAGATCGGCGGCCAGCTCAACGTCGCCCGGCAGGTCCCCGGCAAGCAGGAGTTCGACGAGACCCTGCGCTACTTCCGCCACCAGCTCGACTGGTACGACATCGACGTACGGCTGAACACCTGGGTCGCCGCCGAGGACCTCGCCGCCTTCGACGAGGTCGTCGTCGCCACCGGCGTCACCCCGCGCACCCCGGACATCCCCGGTGTCGACCACCCGAGCGTGGTCGGCTACCTCGACGTCCTGCGCGACCGCGTCCCCGTCGGCGAGCGCGTCGCCGTCCTCGGCGCAGGCGGCATCGGCTTCGACGTCGCCGAGTTCCTCACCGACGGCGGCGACAAGGCGCACGAGGACCCGGCGACCTACTTCCGCCTCTGGGGCGTCGACATGGACCACACCGGCCCCGGCGGCCTCGCCGCCCCCGAGCGGCCCGCCCCGCCGCGCACCGTGCATCTGCTCCAGCGCAAGACCACCAAGGTCGGCGCCGGGCTCGGCAAGACCACCGGCTGGATCCACCGCACCGAGCTCAAGCACCGCGGCGTCACCATGGTCCCGGGCGTGCGCTACGACCGGATCGACGACGCCGGGCTCCATGTCACCGTCGGTGAGGAGAGCACGGTCCTGGAGGTCGACACCATCGTCCTGTGCACCGGGCAGGAACCGCGCCGCGACCTGTACGACGCACTGGTCGCCGCCGGCGTGCGCGCCCACCTCATCGGCGGCGCCGACGTGGCCGCCGAGCTGGACGCCAAGCGGGCCATCAAGCAGGGCACCGAGGTCGCGGCCGCCCTCTAGGGGCCGCGCGGCCCTCCCTAGGATGACTCCATGTCACTCCCGCACGCGATCCTCACCGCCCTGCTGGAAAGGCCGTCCTCGGGGCTGGAGCTGACCAGGCGTTTCGACAGGTCGATCGGCTACTTCTGGTCGGCGACGCATCAGCAGATCTACCGCGAGCTGGGAAAACTCGAGACGGAGGGCCACATCCGGGCCCTGACGCCGGAGCAGCCGGCCCGTGGGCAGAAGAAACGGTACGAGGTGCTGCCGGCGGGCCGGGACGAACTGGCCCGCTGGGCGGCCGCGTCCCAGGACCCCAAGCCGTACCGCGACAGCCTGTTCCTGCGGCTGCGCGCGGCGGCCGTGGTCGGCACCGAGGGCATCGAGGCCGATCTGCGCCGCCATCTGGAGGTGCACGGCAGGCAGCTGGCCGAGTACGAGGAGATCGAGAAGCGCGACTTCCCGCCCGGGAAGGACAGCCCGCAGGACCGGTTGCAGCACCTGATCCTGCGGGCGGGGATCGATCTGGAGACCTTCTGGACGCGGTGGCTCACCCACGCGCTGGAGGAGTTCGCCGAGCTGCCCGATCAGAGCCGGTAGGGCTTGGCGCGACGGCGCAGGAACCAGGCCGCCGCGATGCTGCCGATCCCGACGAGAGCGGCGCCGGCCCCCAGGGTGAGCGGGCCGTAGTCCTTGGCGGCACCGCCGAGGCCACCCATGACACCGCGCGACGGGGAGGCCGTGGCGGAGATCGTGGGGGTGGTCGCCGTCGAGACGATGACCGACTGGGTGCCCGCCGTGGTGTTGTTCGAGCACATGACGATGACGGTGTAGGTGCCGGGGCTCACGTTCGACCAGGCGGCCGACTGCAGGGAGGTCGTCCCCGACAGCGTCACCTGACGGCCCTGGGCGAAGTTCGCCTGGCTGCTGTTCAGGAGCGAGGCGGTGCCCCAGCTGCCGTTGACCTGGGTACAGGCGCTCGTGGTGACGGAGACCGTGGATCCGGTCGTGCTGACGGAGATCCCCGAAACCGCGACCGCCGGTACGGCGGCCAGCGCGACGGCGGCGGCAGCGGTCAGGCCGGAGCGGAGGAGAAGCTGAGTAGTACGCATGGACTGCCCTCCGGCGGCACGAGTGGCGGTACGTCCCTTGCGCCGCCGAGGTCGGGAATCGCCCGTGCGCCTCAGGGGCAGCCAATGTGCCCGCGGCCCGGAGCGCACCCGGACCGCCCCCGGGCAGGTGACGGATTCCTTCGTACGGCCCAGGCGTGACGCGCTGTCACGGCTCCCCGGCGCCGGTCGTCACCGTCCGCTCCGCCGAGAACCCGCCCCAGGTCCCGTCCGGCAGCTTGGCCCGGATCCGCACCCGGTGGGTGACCCCGGCCTCCCGGCCCAGATAGAAGTCGTACGTCGCCCGGCCGCTCGGCGGGTTCCCGCCGAACACCAGCGAGGTGGCCGGACGCCCGTCCAGGTGGACCTGGTACTCCGTGACCACGCCGTCCGCGCGCGGCGGGACCCAGGACAGGTCGAGGTAGTACGCCCCGTCGTCGGCGAGCCGCGTCCTCGCGCGGAAGTCGGTGGGCGCGGTGCCGCGGCCGTCGTCGGTGCCCGGCGCGGTGGTGAGACGCACGGTGCCGCTCGCCGGGGAGACGTTGTCGGCCGCGTCCCGGGCGCGCACGGTGAAGGCGTAGCGGGTGCCAGGACGCAGTCCCGTCACCACCGTCGCCGTCTGGTTCCCGCCCACGCTGTGGATCTTCGTGGCGCCCTGGTGGATGTCGTACGACAGCACGCCCCGGTCGTCCGAGGACGCGGACCAGGACAGCTGGACGGCCCGGCCGCCGATCACCCGCCCCCGCGGGCTCCCGGGTGCCGTCGGCGGCGAACCGTCCGCCGTCACGGCCGCCGGTGTGGTGGCACGGACCTCCCGGCTGCTCGGGCCCACCTGCCCGTCCGTGTCCCGAGCCCGCACGGTGAAGACGTACGTGGTGGACGGCCTGAGCCTGGTGACGTCCACCATGTGCTCGGAACCCGGTACCTCCTTCACCTTCGTGGTGCCTCGATACACCTCGTAGGCCTTGACGTCCCCGTCGGCCGCGTTCCACATGACATGCACGCTGGTCGCGCTGCCTGCCGCGGCCGTGATGCCCACCGGCGCCGCGGGGAGCCGGCGGGCCTCGCCCCCGTCGCTCCAGCCGCAGGAGGCGAGGAGCGTGAGCGCTGCGCAGACCATCGCGCAGAGCGCTCCGCGGAGCGCGAGGACACGGCGCACGGGACGGCCTCCCCGGGACGGCATTGGTCCGGACCAATATGACTCCGTCGGCGGGAGAACATCAAGAGGGCCGTCCTGGACGACCGGACGGAACGGTTACGTATGCTGAAGCTCCTCAGGTCGAACTCCCCTTGAGGGATCGGGAGTTCGTGCCGTTGGCGCGGGCCGCTGTCGTCGCTGTTCCCGCGCCGGACGCGGGCGGCCGGGCGGCCGGAGCCGACGCGGGCTCAGGCGCCCGGCCCCTGTCGGCAGTTCGGGCACACGGGCCACCGCCCACGGGATGTGCACCGTCCGGCCCCCTAACGGTGGCCGCTTGATCGCAACGGCAGCAGATTTGGCTGAGTGCCCGTCAATGTCCCCCAGGAGAGGGTCCCTCATCGTGCGTGTCCAGTCACTGACGCTGGCCGTGGCAGGCGCCGCCCTGCTTGCCGCTCCGACGATGTCGCCCGCTGTCGAGTCCTCCCGGCAGGAGCCGGTGGCCGCCCGCCACGAGGGCGACGTCCGCGCCGCCGATCTGCTGGCCAAGGTGCGTGACTGCACCCAGGTCTCCCACGGCCGCTACCGCAGCGACGACGGCCGGCCCGCGACCATCCCCGTCTGCGGCACCCGGGAGGCCGTCTTCTGGAAGGCGGACATGGACATCGACTGCGACGGACAGCCGGGCCTGCGCTGCAACCGCGGCACCGACCCGGTCTTCACCGACGCCACCGCCTACCAGCAGTCCGACGGCCGCCAGCTGAACGCCGAACGCCTCCCGTACATCGTGGTGCCCACCCCGAGCCCCATCTGGGACTACCGCGCGAGCGGTGTCCGCGGCGGCTCGGTCGCGGCCGTCATCTACCAGGACCGCGTGCAGTACGCGGTGGTCGGCGACGTGGGCCCCCGCGAGATCATCGGCGAGGCCTCCTACGCCAGCGCCGAGGCGCTCGGCATCCGGCCCGACCCGCGCGGCGGCGGCACGGACTCCGGGGTCACCTACATCGTCTTCAAGGACTCGCAGGTCAAACCCATCGAGGACCATGCCGCCGCCATCGCGACGGGGGAGCGGCTGGCGCGCCTCTTCGTGCGCGGCGGCTGAGCTCCGGGAGCGTCAGACCGCCGACCAGCCGTCGTCGACCGGCAGGACCACGCCGTTGATGTTGCTCGCCGCGTCCGAGGCGAGGAAGACGATCGCGGCGGCCTGCTCCTCGGGCTGGGCGAGCCTGCCGACGTTGACGAAGTGCGGGCCGAGCGCCGCGGGGCCGTGTGCCTCGCGGTCGGCGTCCACCACGATGCCGGTCGCGGTGCCGCCCGGCGCGATGGCGTTCGCCCGGATGCCCTGCTTGCGGTACATGACAGCCAGGGACTTCGTCAGTCCGACGATGCCGTGCTTCGAGGCGGTGTAGGCCGCGCCCGCCGCGCTGCCGCGCAGCCCGGCCTCGGAGGCGGTGCTGACGACCGCGCCCCTGCCCGCCGCCAGCATGTGCGGCAGGACCGCGCGCGTCAGCAGGAACGGGGCGGTCAGGTTGACCCGGATGACCCGCTCCCACTCGGCGTCCTCCACGTCCGCCAGCGCCGACATCCGGTCCATGATCCCGGCGTTGTTCACCAGCACGTCCACCCCGCCGAAGCGCTCCACGGCGGTCGCGGCCACCTGGTCGACGACGGCCTGCTCGCTGAGGTCCCCGGTGACGGCGACGGCGGTGCCGCCCGCCTCCTCGATCTCCTTGACGACCGTCTGGGCGCCCTCGGCGTTGAGATCCGCCACCAGGACCTTTGAGCCCTCGGCGGCGAAGGCCAGGGCGGCGGCGCGCCCGATGCCCGAGCTCGCCCCGGTGACGATGACGCTGCGTCCCTCGAGTCCAGTGGTCATGGCTGTTCCTGTCTGTGCGGTGCGCGGGCGGTGTGCCCGGTGCGTTCTCCACTCTACGACTTAATGTCTGTGAGTGACATAAAGTCGTGGTGGAGAATTCCGGGAGACCGATCACCGGAGCCGGAGGACCACATGACCGCAGCCCGCGGACGCACCGGACGACCGCCCCTGACCGAGGAGCGCAGGGCCGAGATCCGGCTGGAGATCGCCCGGGCCGCGGTGGACCTGTTCGTCGGTCAGGGCGTCGCGGCGACCACCGGCGAGCAGATCGGCCAGGCGGTCGGTGTCTCGGCGCGCACCGTCTGGCGCTACTTCCCGAGCAAGGAGAGCTGCGTCCGGCCGCTGTTCACGGCCGGCATCGACGTCATCGCCGCGTGTCTGCGCGACTGGCTCCCCGGAGAGCCCCTGGAGGAGCTCTTCGACCGGCGCCTCGCGGCCGACCCCGCCTTCGTCGCCGGACCGGAACGGGCCACGCTGGGCTCGCTGGTCCGCCTCACCCGCACCGAGCCGGGCCTGCGGGCCGTATGGCTCCAGACGTACGACGAGGCCGAACCGGCGTTCGCCCGCGCCCTCGCCGAGCGGGCCGGGCTGCCGGCGGACGCTCTGCGGCCCACCGTCCAGGCGGCGATGTTCAACGCGGCCCTGCGCTCGGCGGTCGAGCACTACGCCTGGCGCACGGCGGAGGAGGAGGCCGACCGGGCGAGGGCGGAGGCGGAGCTGACGGCGACGATGCGCTCGGCCCTCGCGGTCGTGGCGGAGGGACTGGCCTGAGGGGCCCTCCGCGTTCAGACCTTCCGATAGGTGTACGCCTCCGCGGCCGCCGCCTCCACCGTCGCCAGGTCGGCGCCCGTCGCCGCGGTGACCACCGCCGCCACCGCGCCTTCCACGAACGGGGCGTCCACCAGGCGGGTGTTGTCCGGGAGTTCGTCGCCCTCGGCGAGCAGCGCCTTCACGGTGAGGACCGCGCTGCCGAGATCGGTCAGCACCGCGACCCCGGCACCGCGGTCCACCGAGGCGGCGGCCGCGGCGATGAGCTCCGAGCTCGTGCCCAGCTCGCCGCCCTCGGTGCCGCCCGCCGGAGCGACGGGTACCGCGACACCGCCGCCCGCCAGCCCCTGGGCGAGCTCCGCCACCGACGCGGCCACGTCCGCGCTGTGCGAGACCAGCACGATGCCGACGAGCCCGCCGTCACTCACCGTCGGCCCCGGCGCTTTCGCAGAGTCCGGCGATCAGCAGCGAGGCCGAGGTGGCCCCGGGATCCTGGTGCCCGATGCTGCGCTCACCGAGATAGCTCGCCCGCCCCTTGCGGGCCTGCAACGGCGTCGTCGCCAGCGCGCCCTCCTCGGCGGCGGCCCGTGCCGCGGCGAAGCCGTCGCCGAGCGCGTCCACGGCCGGCACCAGCGCGTCGATCATGGTCTTGTCACCGGGTGCCGCACCACCCAGCGCCATCACCGCGTCCACCCCGGCCCGCAGCGCCTCGGCGAACCGCTCCTCGCTCACCTCCGCGTCCTCGCCGAGCGCTTTGCCGGTCCGCCGCAGCAGCGTGCCGTACAGCGGCCCGGACGCCCCGCCGACGGTGGAGATGAGCTGGCGTCCGGCGAGCGTCAGCACCGCACCCGGAGTGTCCGGCGCCTCCTTGTCCAGCACCGCCGTCACGGCGCGGAACCCCCGCTGGAGATTGCTGCCGTGATCGGCGTCCCCGATGGGTGAGTCGAGGTCCGTCAGCCGTTCCGCCTCTCGTTCGACGGACGCGGCGGTCGCCGTCATCCAACGGCGGAAGAAGTCGGCGTCGAGCACGGGATCTCCTTGCGTGGTAGGTACGTTGACTGCCCGTTGCCGTCGGCTCAGACGCCCCAGCGGAGCCCCGCGGTCCGCACCGGCGCGTCCCACAGCCGCAGCAGCTCCTCGTCGATCTGGCACAGGGTGACCGAGGCGCCCGCCATGTCGAGGGAGGTGACGTAGTTGCCGACCAGCGTGCGGGCCACGGCCACCCCGCGGGCCGCGAGCACCCGCTGCACCTCGGCGTTGAACCCGTACAGCTCGAGGAGCGGGGTCGCGCCCAGGCCGTTGACCAGCAGCAGGACCGGGTTGCGCGGGCTGAAGTCGTCCAGGATCGCGTTCACCGCGAAGTCGGCGATCTCGCCCGCGGTCATCATCGACCGGCGCTCCCGGCCCGGTTCGCCGTGGATGCCGATGCCCAGCTCCAGCTCCCCGTCGGGCAGATCGAAGGTGGGGCTGCCCTTGGCGTACGTGGTGCACGCGCTCAGCGCGACGCCGAAGCTGCGGGAGTTCTCGTTGACCTGACGGGCGATCGACTCCACCCGCTCCAGGGGTTGGCCCTCCTCCGCCGCCGCGCCCGCGATCTTCTCCACGAACAGCGTGGCGCCCGTGCCGCGCCGGCCGGCCGTGTACAGGCTGTCGGTGACCGCCACGTCGTCGTTGACCAGCACCTTGGCGACCTGGATGCCCTCGTCCTCGGCGAGTTCGGCGGCCATGTCGAAGTTGAGGACGTCACCCGTGTAGTTCTTCACGATGAACAGCACACCGGCCCCGCTGTCCACGGCGGCCGCCGCCCGCACCATCTGGTCAGGGACCGGGGACGTGAACACCTCGCCGGGGCACGCGGCCGACAGCATGCCGGGGCCCACGAAACCACCGTGCAGCGGCTCGTGCCCGGAGCCGCCGCCGGAGATCAGCCCGACCTTGCCGGCCACGGGGGCGTCCCGCCGTACGATCACCCGGTTCTCGACATCGACGGTGAGTTCGGGATGAGCGGCCGCCAGGCCCCGCAGTGCGTCCGCGACGACGGTCTCCGGGACGTTGATCAACATCTTCATGAGGACCTCCTGGTGGCCGAAAGGCTGCTCCTGGCAGTATCGGTGTTCAGAAGGCGCGGGTCACGGGGGCGGATGGTCCTGGGTGCGTCGTACGGCCCGCAGGGTGGCGAAGATCCGGGGGCGGCCGTCGAGCGTCGTCATGCGGCCGGCCCGGCGGTCGGGGGCGCCGGGTCAGCCGCTGCCGAAGGAACCGCCGCCGCCCTCGTTCCAGCGGGGCCGTTCCTTGTCCGGGCCGGTCCGGGTGGGGGAATTGCCGAACGCGGGCGACTCGTGCGGGGACATCCGGTGATCGCTCCGGGGCACCTCGTCGGGCTCCCGGTTCTCCACGACCTCACGGACCGGGCCGCCCTCCGGCAGTCGCGGCTGCTCCTCGGGGGTCGGCGGGGGCAGCTCGCGGCGCCGTAGCCGGGAGCCCAGCAAGAAGCCGCCGATCAGCAACGCCACGATCACGATTCCCGCGGCGAGCATCCCGAAGCCGAGGGCGCCGCGACCCGCGGCCATGTCCATCCATGCGCTAGTCATGGCACGCGAGTACCCCAGGCGTCCCGCGTGAACCAAAAGGGCAAAACCGGCCGCACCCCCGGCGAACACGGGGTTTGACACGATCCACCGCGGCTACCCGCGCGGTGTGACAACGACGACGACCCAGCAGGAGCTCTTCCAATTCCTGGAGGACCGCTTCGCGTGTGCGCAGGCGTGCACCGAGTGCGCCAGGGCGTGCGCGCTGCGGGCGAGCCTCGTGGATCCGGACGGGACCGAGCAACAGGAACTCGTACGACGCAAGGGCATCATGTGCGCGGAGGTCTGCGACGCGACCTGCCGGCTGCTGTCCGAGCAGAACGGCCTGGACGAGAGCGCCATCCGCGTCCAGCTGGAGTGGTGCCGGACCGTGTGCCTGGAGACCGCGCACGCCTTCGACAGCCTGCCGGGCGGCGAGGACGGCGCGAAGGCCTGCCGGACATGCGCGCAGGCCTGCACGGACTTCATGGCCACATTGCGCTGACCGGCCCGCCCCAGGTCTCGGCCTCAGCCGAGGGTGTCCCCCAGGCGTACGTTCCAGCGCCCCGCCCTGCCGCTGAGCTCGACCGCCGTCAGCGGCGGCACGTCTGTACGCCAGAACGCCGACTCCGGTGCGCCGAGCGCCTGTACGACCGCCGCGCGCACCGATTCGCCGCCGTGCGGAGCGGAGTCAGGGTCGGACAGCCGGCGCGCCAGCGCCTCCGGTTCCCGGGCGCTCACCGCGGCCAACGTCGAGCCGCGCCACCGCCCGGCGTCCACAGCCGCCAGCAGCCGTCGTCGAACCTGGCCTCCCGCAGCGCCTCGGTGGAGCGCCGGCTCGTCACTCCCGTGGCCCGCTGACCGGTTCACGCGTCACCGCACCGACGCAAAGGGCTCCCGGTGCTCCGGGGGCCCTTTCGCGTGCCCTCGCCATTCCCAATTTCTGGAACACGTTCTACCGTGTGCGCCGACAGGACCGGTCCCGGGGAGCCTGGAGGCGCCGTGCATCTCGAATACACGCCCGAGCAGCAGCGGCTGCGCACCGAACTGCGCGCATACTTCGCCGAGCTGGTGCCCGAGGACTCGCTCGCCCGGCACGGCGACCGGCGTGAGCAGAAGCGCTACTACCGCGACATCATCCGGCGGCTCGGTGCCGACCGCTGGCTCGGCGTGGGCTGGCCCCAGGAGTACGGCGGACGCGGGCTGAGCGCGATCGAGCAGTTCATCTTCTTCGACGAGGCCGCCCAGGCCGGCGTACCGCTGCCGCTCATGGCACTGAACACCGTCGGACCGACCATCATGCAGTTCGGCACGGACGAGCAGAAGGCGTACTTCCTGCCGAAGATCCTCTCCGGCGAGATCGACTTCGCGATCGGCTACAGCGAGCCCGACGCGGGCACCGACCTCGCGGCTCTGAAGACGCGCGCGGTGCGCGACGGCGACGAATATGTCGTCAACGGCCAGAAGATCTGGACGACCAACGGAGACACCGCCGACTGGGTCTGGCTCGCGACCCGCACCGACCCGGCCGCCCCGCCGCACAAGGGCATCACCATGCTGCTGGTGCCGACCACCGACCCCGGCTACTCCTGCACCGTCATCAACACCCTCGCCGGCCACGACACCACGGCCAGCTACTACGAGGACATCCGTGTCCCCGTCACCCGCCGCGTCGGCGCCGAGAACCAGGGCTGGCGGCTGATCACCAACCAGCTCAACCACGAACGCGTCACCCTCGCCGCCCACGGCACCATGGCGATCCGCGCCCTGCACGACGTCCAGCGCTGGGCCATGGAGACCAAGCTCGCCGACGGCCGCCGCGTCGCCGACCTGCCGTGGGTGCGCCGCCTGCTCGCCCGCACCCACGCCCGACTGGACGCCCTCAAGCTCCTCAACTGGCAGATGGTCAGCGCCGTCCAGGACGGCACGCTCACCCCGCAGGACGCCTCCGCCGTCAAGGTGTACGGCTCCGAGGCCCGCCGTGACGCCTACGCCTGGCTGATGGAGATCGTCGGCGCGGCGGGTGCCCTCAAGGAGGGCTCGGCGGGCACGGTGCTCCACGGGGAGCTGGAGCGCGGCTACCGCTCGGCCGTGATCTTCACTTTCGGCGGCGGCAACAACGAGATCCAGCGGGAGATCATCTCGTGGATCGGTCTGGGGATGCCGAGGGTACGGCGTTAGCCTTCGAGCATGGGTGATCCCGGACTGTTCACACCGAACTCGGTGACCTGGCAGATGCACGGCGACCCGATGATGTGGGTCGCCGGTGTCCGCGCGCTCTACTTCCAGGCACTGCACCCGCGCGCGGTGCGCGGGGTCATGCAGAACTCCGACTTCCGCAAGGACGCCTGGGGCCGGCTGATGCGGACCGCGAACTTCGTCGGCACCATCAGCTACGGCACCACCGAGGCGGCGGAGAAGGCGGGCGCCCGCGTCCGGAAGATCCACACCCTGCTCTCGGCCGTCGACCCGGACACGGGGGAGCGGTACGGCGTCGACGAACCCGAGCTGCTGCTGTGGGTGCACTGCGCGGAGATCGACTCCTATCTGCACGTCGCGCGCCGCTCCGGATTCCGGCTCACCGACGAGCTTGCCGACCGCTACATAGCCGAACAGCGGGTCAGCGCCCGCCTGGTGGGCCTCGACCCGGACGCCGTACCCGCCGACCAGGCCGAGCTGGCCGCCTACTTCGAGAAGGTGCGCCCCGAACTCGCCGTCGGACCCGAGGCACGGGCCGTGGACGACTTCCTGCTCCGCCCTCCGACGCACCCCCTCCTCGTCCCGGCGCGTGCGCTGCTGTGGCGGCGCGTGGCACAACTGGCGTACGCCGCTCTGCCGCCGTACGCCCACGAGCTGTACGGCAGACCGGCCCCGAAACCCACCACCGTCACCCGCCAGTTGCGTGCCACGGGCACCCTGTTGCGCTGTGTTCCCGCACGTCTTCGCTGGCAACTCCCGCCCAAACACATCCTCCGGGCCATGTCACGGCTCGGCCCCGGCTCACGCCCGGCCCCGTACAAAGTGGGTAGATAGCTCGCCATACTGGACGGGCCAGGGGCGGGGCGAGACCATCGGGGGCGATCGCAGCAGATGGGGGACAGCAAGCTGATCCAGGGCCGCTACCGGCTGCTCGACCTGATCGGGCGCGGCGGCATGGGCGAGGTGTGGCGGGCACGCGACGAGTCGCTGGGCCGTCGTGTCGCCGTGAAGTGCCTCAAGCCGCTGGGCCCCTCCCACGACCAGTCCTTCACCCGGGTGCTGCGCGAACGGTTCCGCAGAGAGGCCCGGGTGGCCGCCGCCCTCCAGCATCGCGGGGTCACCGTCGTCCATGACTTCGGCGAGTCCGACGGAATCCTGTACCTCGTCATGGAGTTGCTGGAGGGCCGCAACCTCAGCCAGCTTCTGGAGGACAACAAGCATCACCCGCTGCCGGTCGCGGACGTCGTGGACATCGCCGACCAGGTGGCGGCCGCCCTCGCCTACACCCACCAACAGGGCATCGTCCACCGCGACTTGAAGCCCGCCAACATCATGCGTCTCACGGACGGCACGGTGAAGATCTGCGACTTCGGCATCGCCCGCCTCGGCCACGACATCGGCTTCACCTCCCGCCTGACCGGCACCGGCATCGCCATGGGCACCCCGCACTACATGTCGCCCGAGCAGATCGGCGGCTCCGAGGTCGACCAGCGCAGCGACCTGTACTCGCTGGGGTGCGTGCTCTACGAGATCGCCACCGGGGTACCGCCGTTCGACCTCGACGACGCCTGGGCGATCCTCGTCGGCCACCGCGACACCCCGCCCCGCCCGCCGCGCAGCCACCGCGCGGAGGTGCCCGCGTACTTCGAGAAGATCATCCTCGACCTGCTGGCCAAGCTGCCCGAGCAACGCCCGCACGACGCCCGCGAGTTGGGCCGCCGCATCACCATGGGACGTACCACACCGACGTATGTGCCCACCGTGGTGACACCCCAGCCGACGCTCAGGCCCGAACCCACCGCCCGCGCCGCCCGCCTGCCGTCCTGGACCCGGGGCATGACCACCGGACACAAGGCCACCGGCGCCGGCCTCGGCACCACACGGCCGGACGCCGGAGCCGGGCTCACCGGCGAGTGGATCCCCCGGCCCACCACCGGACGCCAGGTCGAGGAATCCACCCCCGACGCGTCGGCCGCCCCGACCCCGGAGGCGCTCACCGCCCTGACCGGACGGCACAACGCGGGGCTCAGCCTGGGCCGGCTGGGCCGTTGGGCGGAGGCCGGCGAGGTGCACCGCGCGGTGGCCGCCGAGCGCGAGCACCTGCTCGGCCCCGACCACCCGGACACCCTCGCCAGCCGCTACGAGGTCGCCTTCACCCTCTCCCGCACCGGCCGCGCCGCCGACGCCCTGCGCGAGTACAAGCACGTGGCCCGCAGCCGCAGCCTCTCCCTCGGCCCGGACCACCCCGACACCCTCGCCGCCCGCCAGGAAATGGCGTACGTCCTGGGCCAGTTGGGCCGCCACTTCGACGCCCACCAGGTCTACACATCCGTCCTCGCCGCCCGCGAGCGCGCCATGGGCCCCGACCACCCCGACACCCTGCGCTGCCGCCACAACCTCGCCTTCAACCTCAGCCGGCTCGGCCGCCTGGAGGATTCGTACCGCATGGCCTGCGACGTCGCGGCAGCGCGCACGCGCGTCCTGGGCCCCGCACACCCCGACACCCTGGTCACCCGCTACGAGGTCGCCTACGCGCTGGGCCAGTTGGGACGCTGGACGGAGGCCCTCCAGACCTATCACGAGGTCGCCGAGGCCCGCGCCCAAGCCCTCGGCCCCGACCACCCCGACACCCTCGCCGCCCGCTACGAGGTCGGTATCAGCCTCGGCCGCCTCGGCCGCAGCACGGAGGCGCTCCAGCTCTACCGCGACCTGATCGACGACCGCACCCGCGTCCACGGCCCGGCCCACCCCGAGACGCTCCGCGCCCGCCATGGCCTCGGTGTCAACCTCGGCCGCCTCGGCCGCTGGGAGGAGGCCCTCGCCGAGTCCCGCGACGTGTGCGCCATCCGCGAGCGCGTCCTGGGCCCGGAACACCCCGACACCCTCGTCAGCCGCCGCGAGGTCGCCGTGGGCCTGGGCTGGCTGGGCCGCTGGGCCGACGCCCTCACCGAGTACCGCAGAGTCGCCACCGCCCGCGAACGTGTCCTCGGCGCCGACCATCCCGACACCCTCGCCAGCCGCAACGACGAGGCCCACTGCCTGGAACAGCTCGGCCGCGGCGCCGAGGCCGTGGAGCTGTACCGGAGGGTGGCGGTGCTGCGGCAGCAGCGGGCGACCGGGGCGCCCTGACGCCGTGGTCAGGGCGAGGCGGGTGGTCCCTGCCCCGTCGCCGTACCGCCGTCCACCCCTGGCCGCCGGCGATCATCGCGTGTTACGAAGAGACATGCCTGCACCCGAGGGACACATGTACGACGCCGTGATCGTCGGCGGTGGTCACAACGGCCTCGTCGCCGCCGCCTACCTGGCCCGCGCCGGACGCTCCGTCCTGGTCCTGGAGCGCCTCGACCACACCGGCGGCGCCGCGATCTCCACCCGGCCCTTCGCCGGCGTCGACGCACGGCTGTCGCGCTACTCGTACCTGGTCAGCCTGCTTCCGAAGAAGATCGTCCGGGATCTGGGCCTGACCTTCCGGGTCCGCAAGCGCACCATCTCCTCGTACACCCCCGTCGAACGCGACGGCCGGCCCACCGGCCTCCTGGTCGGCGGCGGCGAACGACGAACCCGCGAGGCCTTCGAACGCCTGACGGGCGGGAAGCAGGAGTACGAGGCCTGGCAGCGCTTCTACGGCATGACCGGCCGCGCCGCCGAACGGATCTTCCCGACCCTCACCGAACCGCTGCCCACCCAGGACGAGCTGCGGCGCCGGGTGGACGACGAAGAGGCCTGGCGGGCGCTGTTCGAGGAGCCGATCGGTGTGACGGTCGAGGAGCGCTTTGCCGATGACCTGGTCCGGGGTGTCGTCCTCACCGACGCGCTGATCGGCACGTTCGCCGACGCGCACGACCCTTCGCTGAAGCAGAACCGCTGCTTCCTGTACCACGTGATCGGCGGCGGCACCGGTGACTGGGACGTCCCCGTCGGCGGCATGGGCGCCCTCACCGACGCCCTGGCCGCCGCCGCGCGCGACGCGGGTGCCGTCATCGCCACCGGGCACGAGGTGGTGCGGATCGCCACGGACGGTCGTACGGCGGAGGTCGCGTTTCGGACGGCCGAGCGGGAGGGGACGGTGGCTGCCCGGCACGTCCTGGTGAACGCCTCCCCGCAGGCCCTGGCGGACCTGACCGGCGACGAGTCGCCCGCCCCCGCGGAGGGGGCACAGCTCAAGGTGAACATGCTGCTCAAGCGGCTGCCCCGGCTGCGGGACAGCTCCGTCGATCCGCGCGAGGCGTTCTCCGGCACCTTCCACATCGGCGAAGGGTACGAGCAGCTCGCCACCGCCTACACCCAGGCCGCGGCCGGTGAGCTGCCCGCCGCCCCGCCGTCGGAGATCTACTGCCACTCCCTGACGGACCCCACGATCCTCGGCCCCGAGCTGGTCGACCAGGGCTACCAGACGCTGACACTGTTCGGCCTGCACACGCCCGCGCGGCTCTTCGCGAGCGACAACGACGGTGTGCGCGAAGAGCTGTTGAAGTCGACCCTCGCCCAACTCGACGCCCAGCTCGCCGAGCCCCTGGCCGACTGCCTGGCCGTCGACGCGGAGGGACGACCCTGCATCGAGGCGAAGACACCGCTCGACCTGGAACGGGATCTGCGGCTGCCCGGCGGGAACATCTTCCATCGCGATCTGTCCTGGCCGTACGCCCAGGAGGGGGCTGGGCGTTGGGGCGTGGAGACGCGGCACGGGAACGTGCTGTTGTGCGGGGCGGGCGCGGTGCGTGGGGGTGGGGTCAGTGGGGTGCCGGGGCACAATGCGGCGATGGTGGTGCTGGAGGGGAGCGGGGGGTAGGCGAGGGTCGGGCGGGCAGGCGGACTGCGATGCCGTCGGCGCCACAACGAGCCAACACAGTGGTGTCAGACGTCCGCCATGCCCACCCCGGACCGACCCGCAGGATCCCCACCACGTGCTGCGACGCGTTCAGTCGGCGGCCGGCACCCATCCCGCGGCGGTGATCCGTTCGGCGTCGCCCGGTCGCGCCTCATCGAAGAGGACGCCGTCGGAGGTCCCCACGCGCAGCCCGTCGACGTAGGCTCCACGGCCCACGTACAGCCGATCCGTCGTGTACCGCCAGCGCAGGGCCAGTTGCCGGTGCGCCGGCAGATCCGCCGTCGCCCGGTGCCATACACGGCCCGACCAGCCGGTCACCGTGCCCGTCGGATGCGACGCGTCGGGGCGGGTGGTCGTGAACGGGACCGGCTGCCACGTCGCCCCGCCGTCCGTCGTCGCCTCCAACGCGAGGGCGTCCGCCTGCGGTTCGGTGTCCCACCACAGCGCGCACCGCAGCCGTGCGCCGCCGGACGACGTGTCGAGCGCCGGCAAGGTGAGCGTGGCCGTCGTGGCGCTCGCCATGCCGGAGAACCAGGCGTCGCGGCCGTACCGCGGGCGCACCGGAACAGCGCGTGCCAGGTTGTTCGCGGCGGCGACCCGGGGAGCGGAGCCGGAGCGCCAACTGCGCACCGGGTGCACCGAGTTGCCGAGGACGATCAGGAAGGAGTCCGTCGTCGGGTCCAGGACCAGCGAGGTGCCGGTGAAGCCCGTGTGTCCGGCCGTGCGCGGAGTCGCCATCGCGCCCATGTACCAGTGCTGGTAGAGCTCGAAGCCGAGCCCGTGCTCGTCGCCCGGGAACGCGGTGTTGAAGTCGGTGAACATCAGCTCCACCGACTCCCGACGGAGAATGCGGGCCCGCCCGTACGAGCCTCCGTTGAGCAGCGTCCGGCCGAGCACCGCCAGATCCCAGGCGCAGGAGAAGACGCCCGCGTGGCCCGCGACTCCGCCCAGGCTGAACGCGTTCTCGTCGTGCACCTCGCCCCACACCAGCCCCCGGTCGAGGCCCGACCAGGGCTTGCGGGCGTCCTCCGTCGCGGCGATCTTCGGTTTCCAGGAGGCGGGTGGGTTGAAACGGGTGCGCCGCATACCGAGCGGGGCGGTGATCTCGTCGTGGAGGAGCGTGTCCAGGGTGCGGCCGGTGATCTTCTCCAGGACCAGTTGGAGGGAGATCAGGTTCAGGTCGGAGTAGAGGTACCTGGTGCGTGGGGGGTTGAGGGGTGCCTCGTTCCAGATGAGTCGGAGCTTCTCCTCGTACGTCGGCGCGTTGTACAGCGGGATCCATGCCCGGAACCCCGAGGTGTGCGTGAGGAGCTGACGGATCGTGATGTCCTGCTTGCCCGCGCCGGCGAACTCCGGGAGGTACGCGGCGACCGTGCCCTCCAGCTCCAGCGCGCCCCGCTCGATCTGCTGCACGGCCAGGATCGAGGTGAACAGCTTGGACACCGAGGCCAGGTCGAAGACGGTGTCCTCGGCCATGGGGATCTGGCTCTCGGGCGGGAACTCGACGCCGGTGTCGGTCTTCTCGTCGTACGCCGCGTAGCGCACCGCCATGCCGATCGGCCGGTGCAGGGCCACGGTGCCGCCGCGTCCGGCGAGCAGCACGGCGCCCGCGTACCAGGGGTGCTTGGGGGAGGGGGCGAGGAACGCCTCCGCGTCGGTGACGAGTCGGCGCAGATGGTCCCCCAGGAGCCCGGCGCGTTCGGGGGAGCCGTGGCGCAGGGTGGGGGCGCCGGTGCGGGGTGCCGCTTCGGCGGGTCCGGCGGGGAACGGGGCGATGGCGAGGGCGCCTCCCAGAGCGAGCGCTCTTCGGGTGAGTTGACGGCGGGTCAGTCCGTTGGACACCTCATCGGTCATCGTGGAACTCTAACCCCGCGACCGAATCTGACGGAGCATCAGAAAACCTCTTCCGTCCTCCGGGGGACTGCGGCATCCTGCGCCCATGCAGACGGAGCTGAGCAAGAAACTGGGAGTCGAGCACGCCATCTTCGGCTTCACGCCGTTCCCCGCCGTCGCTGCGGCCATCAGTCGGGCCGGCGGCTTCGGCGTGCTCGGCGCGGTCCGCTACACCGCCCCCGACGACCTCAAACGCGACCTCGACTGGATCGAGGCCCATGTCGACGGGAAGCCCTACGGGCTGGACGTCGTCATGCCCGCCAAGAAGGTGGAAGGCGTCACCGAGGCCGACGTCGAGGCGATGATCCCCGAGGCGCACCGGCAGTTCGTCCACGACACCCTCGCCAAGTACGGAGTGCCCGAGCTGGCCGAGGGCGAGGTGTCCGGCTGGCGTATTACCGGGTGGATGGAGCAGGTCGCCCGCAACCAGCTCGACGTCGCCTTCGACTATCCGATCAAGCTGCTCGCCAACGCCCTCGGCTCCCCGCCCGCGGATGTGGTGAAACGCGCTCACGATCAAGGGGTCCTCGTCGCCGCGCTCGCGGGCAGCGCGCGGCACGCCCGTAAGCACCAGGAGGGGGGCATCGACATCGTCGTCGCCCAGGGCTACGAGGCCGGCGGCCACACCGGCGAGATCGCCTCCATGGTGCTGACCCCCGAGGTCGTCGACGCCGTGAGCCCGCTGCCCGTGCTGGCCGCGGGCGGTATCGGCAGCGGACAGCAGATCGCGGCCGCGCTGGCGCTCGGCGCGCAGGGTGTGTGGCTGGGCTCCCTGTGGCTGACCACCACGGAGGCCGAACTGCCCTCGCCCAAGCTGATCGAGAAGCTGCTCGCCGCCGAATCGGGCGACACCGTCCGCTCCCGCGCGCTCACCGGCAAGCCCGCACGCCAGCTGCGTACCGAATGGACCGACGCCTGGGACGACCCCACCGGACCCGGCACCCTCCCCATGCCCCTGCAAGGGCTGCTCGTCGCCGAGGCCGTCTCGCGCATCCAGAAGTACGAGGTCGAGCCCCTGCTCGGCACCCCCGTCGGACAGATCGTCGGCCGGATGAACAGCGAACGCAGCGTCCAGGCCGTCTTCGACGACCTCACCCGCGGCTTCGAGCGGGCCGTCGACCGGGTCAACCGCATCGCCGGAAGGAGCGGCCAGTGACAAGCACAGCCCCCGCGGGCTTCTGGGCCCAGGCCACCGCCGACCCCGACCGCACCGTCCTCGTCGCCCCCGACGGCGAGCAGTGGACCGCCGGCCGGCTGCACGCGGCCGCCAACCGTCTCGTGCACGGTCTGCGCGCCGCCGGCATGGAGCGCGGGGACGCCTTCGCGGTCGTCCTGCCCAACGGCGTCGAGTTCTTCACCGCCCATCTCGCCGCCACCCAGGCCGGGTTCTACCTCGTCCCGATCAACCACCACTTCGTCGGCCCGGAGATCGCCTGGATCGTCGCCGACTCCGGCGCCAAGGTGTTCCTCGCCCACGAGCGGTTCGCCGGTCCCGCCCGCCAGGCCGCCGACGAGGCCGGCCTCCCCGGCACCCACCGGTACGCGATCGGCGAGGTCGAGGGCTTCCGCCCGTACGCCGAACTCCTCGACGGGCAGCCGGAGTCGGCGCCCGCGGACCGCACCCTCGGCTGGGTCATGAACTACACCTCGGGCACCACGGGCCGCCCCCGCGGCATCCGCCGCCCGCTGACCGGCAAGCTCCCCGAGGAGGCCTACCTCGGCGGCTTCCTCGGCATCTTCGGCATCAGGCCGTACGACGACAACGTGCACCTCGTCTGCTCACCGCTGTACCACACGGCGGTGCTCCAGTTCGCGAGCGCTTCCCTGCACATCGGCCACCGTCTGGTGCTGATGGACAAGTGGACGCCCGAGGAGATGCTCCGGCTGATGGACCGGGAGAAGTGCACCCACACGCACATGGTCCCCACCCAGTTCCACCGCCTGCTGGCGCTGCCGGAGGGGATCAAGGCGCGCTACGACGTCTCCGCGATGCGGCACGCCATCCACGGCGCCGCGCCCTGTCCCGACCATGTGAAGCGGGCGATGCTCGACTGGTGGGGGCCCTGTGTGGAGGAGTACTACGCGGCCAGCGAGGGCGGCGGCGCCTTCGCCACCGCGGAGGACTGGCTGAAGAAGCCCGGCACGGTCGGAAAGGCCTGGCCCATCAGCGAGTTGGCCATCTTCGACGACGACGGCAACCGACTGCCGCCCGGTGAACTCGGCACCGTGTACCTCAAGATGAACACCGGCGGCTTCTCGTACCACAAGGACGAGAGCAAGACGAAGAAGAACCGCATCGGCGACTTCTTCACTGTCGGTGATCTCGGCCTCCTCGACGAGGACGGCTATCTCTTCCTCCGCGACCGCAAGATCGACATGATCATCTCGGGTGGGGTCAACATCTATCCCGCCGAGATCGAGTCCGTCCTGCTCCAGCACCCCGCCGTCGCCGACGCCGCCGCCTTCGGCATCCCGCACGACGACTGGGGCGAGGAGGTCAAGGCCGTCGTGGAACCGGCCCCGGGCCACGAACCAGGCCCCGACCTGGCCGCCGACATCCTCGCCCACTGCGCGGGACAACTCGCAGGCTACAAGTGCCCCAAGACCGTCGACTTCATCACCGAGATGCCCCGCGACCCCAACGGCAAGCTGTACAAGAGGCGATTGCGGGACCCGTACTGGGAGGGCCGTACGCGGCTCGTCTGATTCATGACCGCACCCGCACCACCTTCAACGAAGGCGACGTCAGGATGTCCCACTCGCAGAAGCGGGACGTTACCCACTTCTCCTGGGAGTACAGCCGGGTCTGGTCGCTGAAGTGGGGCGAGTTCGGGTTGGAGGACTGGGAGTACGACAGGAGGGTGCGGGCCACCGGGCAGCGGCTGCCGTCCCAGCCGACGGCCTGGATGTAGCTGGAGCCGGTGGTCACCTCCGTGTAGCCGCCGTGGGCGGGGTTCCACACCGGCTCGACCTTGTTCCAGATGCCAAGGGACTCGGTGCCGCCCGAGACGGCGATGCGCTGACCGTTGCGGACGACGAACTGGTGCTGTCCGAGGGGGGAGTTCAGCGTGATGCCCGCCGCACGCAACTCGGTGACCGTGTCCGCGAGGGCCGTCGCGAAGGCGGGCGCCGCCGTGTTGAGGGTGTTCGGCGTGTGCACCGGGTCGGCGGCCGAGAACGGCACCTTCCACAGCTGGGCGGCGGGGATCTTGCGCCACAGCCGGTCGAAGAGCAGCGCGCCCCGGCTGTCGGTGTTCACCGTACGGTCCCACGAGGCGAGCACCCCACAGGCCTCGCTCACGTCAACGGCCTTGCCGTCACTGCCCGTTGCCGTGCCCCCCGGCAGCGCCGCGCACGCCTTCGCCGCGTCGGCCGCGGCCAGGTCGCCCGCGGGCACCCGGTTGGCGAACTGCTGCGCCTGGAGGTCCCGCACGGTCAGCCGCCCGCGCCGGGCCATCGCCGACACGTCCTCGATCGCGCCCCGGGTCCGCAGCGACCGCTGGGTGCCGATCGTGCCGAAGACCCGCTCGTACCCTGTCAGCGGCCGGTCGGCGTTGGCCAGCCAGGCGCTGTCGTTGGAGTTCTCCGCGTACGCGGCGTCCGTGAGGGTCGGCATCCGCGCCGGACCGAAGACGCCCGGCTGCACGGCGTCCGGGTCGGAGCCGAGCGCGCAGTCGCCGTGCGAGCCGTCGAGGACGGCCAGCCCGGCGGAGGGGTACGTGACCCTGCCGAGCGGCGTGGAGCAGCGCTGGGCCAGTTCGTCGGTGATGCGGGGGAGTACCTGCGACTGGGTGAACAGGGTGTGGCCGCCCGAGTCGGCGGCGATCGTGTTCACCCAGGGCAGGCCCTGAGTGCGCTGGAGCGATCCGAGGACCTCGGCCGTGGAGCGGGCCTTGCTGAAGCCGAGGGCGGTGTCGGAGGCGCGCAGGTTGGCGGAGTTGGGGTCGTTGAGGGCGTACGCCGTGGTGCTGGACCAGGGCAGGGGCAGCGAGGCGCCGAACGAGGTGACGACGGGTCCGTACCGCGTCCACCACTGCGTCCGTGTCACCGGCGCGCCGTCCTTCACCTGGACGGTCACCGTGCGCTTGGTCATCTTCTCCGGCCTGCCGTCCACGAGGTAGGCCGTGGGGTCGGCCGGGTCCAGCGTCAGCTGATGGAGGTTGAGGGGGACGCCGGTCGCGACGGTGTGACTCCAGGCCACCTTCGCGTTGTGGCCTATGGAGATCGTGGCGGAGCCGAGCAATGAGCCGCCGGAGACGTTGAGTTCACCGGGGATCGTCTGCTGCGACTGCCAGAAGCGACGGCCGCCCTGCCAGGGATAGTGGGGGTTGCCGAGCAGCAGCCCGCGGCCGTTCGCGGTGGTCGTTCCGCTGAAGGCGACGGCGTTGGAGCCCATGTCGGCGGTGTCGGCGGCCAGCAGCTCCCGGGCCGCGCGGGCGGTGTCCTGGGCGTCCGGCGCCGCCGTGGACGTCGTCGTGGGCGGCTGGGCGGCGGTGATGCCGTCCACGCCGCGCCCCTGCCCGCCGAGTACGGCGAGGGCGAAGCCGCGCGCGGCCACGTCGAGGCTCGTCACCGGGCGGACCCAGGCGGCGCCCTTGCACGCGGGGTCGGTGACGCGGTTCTGCTTGAGCCAGGCGTTGTAGCCGGCCGCGAACCCCCGCATCAGGTCCTTCGCCTGGCGGCTCGGCCCCAGGGGCGCCGGTTGGACGAGCAGCTTCTCGACCGTGCCCGCCTCCCGCACACCTTGGAAGTAGAGGTCGCTGGAGAGGTTCCTGGCGGCTGAGGAGAGCGATTGGTCGGGTGCGGCGTCCGGCCCGAAGAACCGGGAGCGCTCCCCGCGTACGGTCACGAAGCCGTCGGCGAGCGTGCACACCTGGTCGGCGGCCTGCGCCCAGCCGGTGCCGAAGCCGAGGTCGGTGTAGTTCTTCGCGAGGATGTGCGGGATGCCGTACTCGGTGTAGCGGATCGTGGCGGACAGGCCACCGTGCGAGGGGTGCTGCTGACGGTTCTGGCCTTCGGCCGCGGCTGCCGGCAGCGCGGACGTGGCGGTGAGCAGGGCGACTGCCGTGACGAGGATTCGTCTGAGGCGGGTGCGCATCGTGCCTCCCAACGTCATTGGGGGAAGGAGCGGTTGAGCGTACCAACGGGTATGTGTCCTCGACCCGTCCTCGAACCCGGTCCTCACCCCGGTGCTTGACCTCCCGCTGCGGCGGACCGAGGATCATGTGTCATGACGCCTGGACACGGCAGCACGGTTGACGGGGTGCTGCGGCGCAGCGCCCGGCGCACCCCGGCGCGGGTCGCGGTGGAGTACGCCGACCGCTCCTGGACGTACGAGGAACTCGACGAGGCCGTCTCGCGCGCGGCGAGCGTCCTGCTGGCCGAGGGCCTCGCGCCGGGCGACCGGGTGGGCGCCTACGGCCACAACTCCGACGCCTACCTCATCGCCTTCCTCGCCTGCGCCCGCGCGGGCTTGGTGCACGTGCCGGTGAACCAGAACCTGACGGGCGAGGACCTGACGTACATCGTCGACCAGTCCGGCAGTGCGCTCGTCCTCGCGGACCCGGACCTGGCGGGCCGACTCCCGGATTCCGTACGCACCTTGCCCCTGCGCGACACGGACGACGCGCTGCTGGCCCGGCTGGCGTCGGCACCCGTGTACGACGGCCCCGAAGCGCGCAGCGAGGACCTGGTCCAGCTGCTCTACACCTCGGGCACGACGGCGCTCCCGAAGGGCGCGATGATGACGCACCGCGCCCTGGTGCACGAGTACCTGAGCGCGATCACGGCACTGGACCTGAGCGCGGGGGACCGTCCCGTGCACTCCCTCCCGCTCTACCACTCGGCGCAGATGCACGTGTTCCTGCTGCCGTACCTCGCGGCCGGGGCGACCAACATCATCCTCGACAAGCCCGACGGCGACCGGATCCTCGACCTGATCGAGGCGGGCCGCGCGGACAGCCTCTTCGCGCCGCCGACGGTGTGGATCGGCCTGTCCAACCGCCCGGACTTCGCCACCCGCGATCTCGGCGGACTGCGCAAGGCGTACTACGGCGCGTCGATCATGCCGGTGCCCGTGCTGGAGCGACTGCGCGAACGGCTTCCGAAGCTCGCCTTCTACAACTGCTTCGGGCAGAGCGAGATCGGCCCGCTGGCCACGGTCCTGGCCCCCGAGGAGCACAAGGGTCGGATGGACTCCTGCGGCCGCCCGGTCCTCTTCGTCGACGCCCGCGTGGTCGACGAGGACGGCAAGGACGTCCCCGACGGCACGCCGGGCGAGATCGTCTACCGGTCACCGCAGTTGTGCGAGGGCTACTGGGACAAGCCCGAGGAGACCGCCGACGCCTTCCGCGACGGCTGGTTCCACTCCGGCGACCTCGCGGTCCGCGACGCCCACGGCTACTTCACGATCGTCGACCGGGTGAAGGACGTCATCAACTCCGGTGGCGTACTGGTCGCTTCACGACAGGTCGAGGACGCGCTCTACACGCACGACGCGGTCGCCGAGGTGGCGGTGATCGGCCTGCCGGACGAGCGCTGGATCGAGGCCGTGACGGCTGTCGTCGTCGCCCGCGAAGAGGTGGCGGAGGCCGAACTCATCGCTCACGCCCGCGAGAAGCTCGCCCACTTCAAGGCACCGAAACGGGTGCTGTTCGTGGACGAGCTGCCGCGGAACGCGAGCGGGAAGATCCTGAAGCGGGAGCTCAGGGACCGGTTCGCCTAGCGGGGACGCAGGTCCACGATCCGCCGGATCTTGCCCACCGACCGTTCCAGTGACTCGGGTTCGACGATCTCGACGGTGACGGAGACGCCGATGCCGTCCTTGACGGCGGCGGTGATCGCCTGTGTGGCCGCCGCCCTCGTCTCGGGCGTGGCGTCGGGGCGGGCCTCGGCGCGTACGGTGAGGGCGTCGAGGCGGCCTTCGCGGGTGAGGCGGAGCTGGAAGTGCGGTGCCACGCCGGGCGTCCGCAGGACGATCTCCTCGATCTGGGTGGGGAAGAGGTTCACACCGCGCAGGATCACCATGTCGTCGCTGCGGCCGGTGACCTTCTCCATACGGCGGAACACACGGGCCGTGCCCGGCAGCAGCCGCGTCAGATCCCGGGTGCGGTACCGGATGACGGGCATCGCCTCCTTGGTGAGCGAGGTGAAGACCAGCTCGCCCTTCTCGCCGTCCGGCAGCACCTCGCCGGTGATCGGGTCGACGACCTCGGGGAAGAAGTGGTCCTCCCAGATGTGCAGCCCGTCCTTGGTCTCCACGCACTCCTGCGCCACCCCCGGACCGATCACCTCGGACAGCCCGTATATGTCGACCGCGTCGATCGCGAACCGCTCCTCGATCTCCTGGCGCATCCGCTCCGTCCAGGGCTCGGCACCGAAGACGCCGACCCGCAGCGAGGTGCCGCGCGGGTCGACGCCCTGGCGCTCGAACTCGTCCAGGATCGTCAGCATGTACGACGGGGTCACCATGATGACGCCGGGCTTCAGGTCCTGGATCAGCTGTACTTGACGGGCCGTCATGCCCCCGGACGCGGGGACGACCGTACAGCCGAGCCGTTCGGCGCCGTAGTGGGCGCCGAGGCCGCCGGTGAACAGGCCGTAGCCGTAGGCGACATGGACGATGTCGCCCGGCCGGCCGCCCGCCGCCCGCAGGGAGCGGGCCACCATGTCGGACCACAGGGACAGGTCGCCGTCCGTGTAACCGACGACCGTCGGCCGTCCGGTGGTGCCGCTCGACGCGTGGATACGGCGGACGCGGTCCCGCGGGACGGCGAACATCCCGTACGGGTAGTTCTCGCGCAGGTCCGCCTTGGTGGTGAAGGGGAAGCGGGCGAGATCGTCGAGCGACCGGCAGTCGTCGGGAGCGACACCCGCCTTGTCGAAGGACTCGCGATAGAACGGCACGTGGTCGTAGGCATGCCGCAATGTGCCTCGCAGCCGCTCCAGTTGCACCGCCCGGAGCTCCTCCTCGTCGAGCCTTTCCCCCGCGTCCCACCACTCCGTCGCATCCGTCATCGGGGCGTCTCCCTTGCCGACCGCAGCAATTCGGGCGACCGATCATTCGGTCGAGCTGTCGGGGTTCAGTAATCCAGGCCACCGGTGATCAAGCAAGGGGGCCGCCCGACTTCGTCGACGCGTCGGTCCTGGGAACTCCGTTGCGGCACCGGCACAGGACGGTGAGGATCAGCGCCATGCCGACCTTCACCTCGTACGACGGGACCGAGCTCGCCTACCACCTGAAGGGTGAGGGCCCGCCGCTCGTCGTCCTGCCCGGCGGACCCATGCGCGCCTCCGGCTACCTCGGGGACCTGGGCGGCCTCAGCGCCCACCGGCGACTCGTCCTGCTCGATCTGCGGGGCACGGGAGCCTCCGCGACACCGGCCGATCCGGCGACGTACCGCTGCGACCGGCTCGTGGACGACGTGGAGGCGCTGCGGGTCCACCTGGGGCTGGAGCGGATGGATCTGCTCGCGCACTCGGCCGGCGGCAGCCTCGCCATGCTCTACACCGCCCGGTATCCGGCACATGTGCGGCGGCTGGCCCTGGTCACGTCCATTCCGTGGGCGCTGGGCATGCCGGTGACGGACGCGGACCGGCTGGCGGCGGCTCCGCTGCGCAAGGACGAGCCGTGGTTCGAGGAGGCGTACCCCGCGTTCGCCGCCTCGCTCGACGGGACCGGCGGCTACGACCCCGTGTTCGCGCCCTTCTTCTACGGCCGCTGGGATGCGGCCGCCGCGGCGCACGACGCGCGCGGGGAGGAGGAGTTCAACGACGAGGCGGGCGACGTGTACGGATCGGCCGGCGCCTACGACCCGCCCGCGACCCGGGAGGCGCTCGGGCGGCTGGAGCGGCCGGTGCTCGTGCTCGCGGGGGAGGTCGACAACGCTCCCCGGCCCGAGCTCGCCCGCCGCGCCGCCGACGTCTTCCCGCGCGCCGAGCTCGTGGTGCAGCCCGGCGCCGGGCACTATCCGTGGCTGGACGACCCGGAGTGGTTCGTACGACGGATCGTCACGTTCCTCGGGGCGCCTCTGCCCTCGGCAGAGTAGGCACGTGGAGCCCCGCCCCTCCGGCTACCTTGCCCGGCATGGACACCGTCAAGGCCAACGGCATCACCCTCGCGTACCGCACCTGGGGCCCCGAGGACGCGCCGCCCGTCGTCCTGCTGCACTGCCGAGGCGCCGACGGCGCGGACTGGGCACCGATCGCCGAGCGGCTCGCCACCGGCCCGCGCCGGGTGTACGCCCCCGACCTGCGCGGTCACGGAGTCAGTGAGTGGCCCGGCACCTACGCGCTCGACGAGATGCGCGACGACATCCGGGAGTTCCTGACCGTTCTGGGCATCGCACCCACCGACGTGATCGCGCACTCGCTCGGCGGCCTCGTCGCCTGCCTCCTCGCCCAGCAGGCACCCGATCTCGTACGACGTCTCGTCCTGGAGGACGTACCCGCACCGCTCCCGCTCGACCTGCCCCGGCCGCCCGCCGAACGCCCCGACGGCGATCTGCCGTTCGACTGGGCCATGGTCCGGGCCACCGACGGGCAGCGGAACGCCCCCGATCCTGTGTGGTGGGACCACATGGGGCGGCTCACCATGCCCACGCTGGTGGTGGGCGGCGGGCCCCGCAGTCTCATCCCTCAGGAGCAGGTCGCCGCGGTGGCCGAGCGGATTCCCGGCGCCCGGCTGGTGACCGTCGACGCCGGGCATCTCGTGCACGAGAACCGGCCCGAGGAGTTCCTGGCGGTCGTGGAGCCCTTCCTCGCCTGACGGGACCTCACTTCGCGTACGCCGTCATGAACCGGTCGCGGAACGTGTCCATGCCCCACACGGGCGCGTTCCCGGCGGGCTTGAGGCCGTCCGTCCAGCCCCAGTCGGCGATCCGGTCCAGCACCTTCGGGTCGCGGGCCACGACGGTGATGGGCACGTCCTTGTTGGTGTCGCCGCCGGTGACGGTGGGGACGGGCTGGTGGTCGCCGAGGAAGACGAGGACCGTGTCGTCGTCGCCGTAGCGCTCCATCCACTCGGTCAGACTCTGCAACGAGTACTCGATCGCCTTGCGGTACTCCGTGCGCACCGACTTGGAGCTCTTCCAGACCTCCCCGGGGTCCGTGCCCTCCTTCTTGATCTGCTCGAACACCGAGCCGTCACCGAGCTGGTCCCAGTCGACCATGCGGGCGATGGGGGACCAGGGGTTGTGGCTGGAGGCCAGAATGATCTCCGCCATGATCGGGTCGCGGTTCTCCTTGCCGTGCTCCAGGCGCTCGAACGCCTCCAGGCTGAACTGGTCCGGCACCGGCGTCCAGCTGAAGTAGGGGCCGTTGTAGCCGAGGTGCGTCGAGTCGTAGATGTGGTCGAGGCCGAAGTACTTGCCCTCGGGCCAGGCCTTGCGCACCCCCGGCACGATGCCGACCGTGCGCCAGGCACCGGTCTTCTGGAAGTAGCTGGTCAGGGTCGCGCGGTCGCCACCGGTCAGGCTCCGGTAGCGCTGCTGGTTCTTGACCCACAGGCCGGACAGGAACGTCGAGTGGGCGAGCCAGCTGCCGGCGCCCGTCACGGGCGACCGGAGCCAGCCGCTGCGCGAGGCGAAGCCGGCGGCCTTGAGCCTGCTGTCGCCGGCTTGGAGGGCCGCGTCGATCTGCGGGGCCATCGCCGGGTCGTCGATGGCCACCCGGCCGTAGCTCTCGACGAAGGTGAACAGGACGTCCTTGCCGCGCAGCCCGGTCAGCAGCTGGTCGGGCGGGGTCTTGGCGAAGGCGTCGACCTTGGCCAGCTTCTCGAACTCCTGGGCGTCGAAGATGCCGTCGCGCACCTGCTGCACCCGGTTGGCGACGAACTGCGTGTTGCCCTTGGTGGCGAAGGGGACCCCGCCGAACTGCACGCCCACGGTGAAGCAGATGATCCACACGATCCCGAGGACGAGCGTGCCGCGCAGGGCCACGGGACGGTGCCGGACCAGGAGGTTCGTCAGCCGCACCACTGCGAGCACGCAGACCGCGAGGACGGCGATGGCCAGGACGATCACCCCGGTCACCGCGAGCAGCTGCCCCGAGCGGCCGAACGACTCCCTGACGAAATCCGCCGCGTCGTCCAACAGGATCCAGTCGAAGACCAGGTCGAAGGGCCGGGCAAGGGTCTGGCGGAACCCCATGTCGAGGAACTTGACGATCGTGAACAGACCGATGAGCACGCCCGAGACGACAGCCGTGATACGCCGGGCCCGCCGCGGCAGCACGAGAAGCAGGCCCGCGAGGAGGATCGCCTCCACGGGCAGGCGCAGGAACGCCTGGACGTTCATCCGGTCGAGTCGGTTGGGCATGAGCAGCGCGCCCAGTACCAGGGCGGCGGCGAGGACGGTCGTGCCGATGGTCACGCCGCGTGCGGTACGCGGGAAGCGGGTGCGCCAGCCGAACCAGCCCGGCTTCCCGGTGGCCTCCTCGGCCCCTTCAGCCTCGACGACGGGGTCCGCCTCGCTCTCGGTGGCTTCCGGCTGCTGATGAGAGCGAGGTGTGAAGAGCGACACCCGGCGGTCCTTCCGTACGGTCTTGCGATGGCATGGCGAACAGCGCCCTGTGAGCGAGCCTGCCATCACCAGTACGTCCGCACGTCACCTTCGGTTCAACACGACGGACCGGAATTCACTCGTCCGCCCGCACCGCGACCTCCCGGGCCCACCGGTAGTCCGCTTTCCCGCTGGGGGACCGCTGGATGGCGTCCTCGATCACCAGCTGACGCGGGATCTTGTAGCCCGCGAGCTGGGTGCGGCAGTGCGTCTGGATGTCGTCGAGGGACGGCCGGGGCGCGCCCTCCCGCAGCTGTACGACGGCCGCCACATGGTGGCCCCACTTGGTGTCCGGCACCCCGGCCACCAGCGCGTCGTACACGTCCGGATGGGACTTGAGCGCCTGCTCGACCTCCTCCGGGTACACCTTCTCGCCGCCGGTGTTGATGCACTGGGAGCCCCGGCCGAGGACGATGACGACGCCCTCCTCGTCCACGGTGGCCATGTCGCCGAGCAGTACCCAGCGCTCGCCGTCCTTCTCGAAGAAGGTCTCGGCGGTTTTCCGCGGGTCGTTGTAGTAGCCCAGCGGCACATGGCCGCACTGCGCGACGCGGCCGACCTCGCCCACGGCGATCGGCTCGTGTGTGGCCGGATCGACCACCTGCGTCCGGGAGTTGACCCGCACCCGGAAGCCGCGCTCGGGGCCGGCGTCATCGGTCGCCGTGCCGTTGAAGCCGGACTCCGTGGAGCCGAAGTTGTTGAGCAGCATCACGTTCGGGACGAGCTCCAGGAACTGGCGGCGGACGGTGTCCGACATGATCGCCCCCGACGAGGACACGTTGAACATGGACGAGGTGTCCGTGCCCTTCATGGGGCCCTTGAGGGCGTCGATCAGCGGCCGCAGCATCGCGTCCCCGACCAGGGACATGCTGGTGACCTTCTCCCGCTCGATGGTGCGCAGCACGTCCTCGGGCGAGAACTTGCGGTGCAGCACGACCCGTTGGCCGAAGTTGAAGCCGATGAACGCGGTGAGCGTGGAGGTGCCGTGCATCAGCGGGGGAGTGGGGAAGAACGTGATCCCCGAACCGCCGGCCGCGACCCGCTCGGCGAGCTCCTCGGGCTTCTTCACCGGCTCGCCGGTCGGCGCCCCGCCGCCCATCCCCGAGAAGAACAGGTCCTCCTGGCGCCACATGACGCCCTTGGGCATCCCGGTGGTGCCGCCGGTGTAGATGATGAACTGGTCGTCGCCGGAGCGCCGGGGGAACCCCCGCTCGGGGGACCCGGCGGCCTCGGCGTCCGTGAACGCCACGGCGTCCACACCGGGCACGGCGTCACCCACGCGCACCAGGTGCCGCAGCTTCTCCGTGAGCGGCAGCGCGGCGGCCACCCGGTCGGTGAGCTCCGCGTCGAAGACCAGGCCCACCAGATCGGCGTCCCGGTACAGATAGACCAACTCGTCCTCGACGTAGCGGTAGTTGACGTTGACGGGTACGACCCGCGCCTTCAGGCAGCCGAGCGCGACCTGGAGGTACTCGATGCCGTTGTACATGTGCAGCCCGACGTGCTCGCCCGGCCGTATCCCGCTGTCGATCAGATGGTGACCGATGCGGTTGGCCGCCGCGTCCAGCTCCGCGTACGTCAGCCGGCGCTCCGCACCCGTGCCGGGGATGTCGATGTACACCAGCGCCTCGCGGTCCGGGACCACGTCGACGACCGACTCGAACAGGTCGGCAAGGTTGTACTCCACCGCTCCTCCTGACCTCGCTCCGCACCGGTTGCCGGTCATCAGAGCAAAGGGCGACCCAACTGTGAAGGCTCCGCGCGAATAAATCTGACTGTCTGTCAGAAAACTCTTGAAGAGCCCGGGCCTCTCCTGCAACCTGTTCTCGTTCTTTCAGAGGGGAGATGGGCGATGGGTGGCACGGAACACCTCACTGTGCAGCGCGAAGGCGCCACACTGGTGCTCACGCTCAACAGGCCGGAGGCCAAGAATGCGCTCTCGCTGGCGATGCTCGTCGGCCTGTACGACGGCTGGGTCGAGGCCGACGCCGACGACTCGGTCCGCTCGATCGTGTTCACCGGAGCGGGCGGCTCGTTCTGCGCCGGCATGGACCTCAAGGCCCTGGCGGGAAAGGGCATGGAGGGAGAGCAGTACCGGGACCGGCTCAAGGCCGACCCCGACCTGCACTGGAAGGCGATGCTGCGCCATCACCGGCCCCGCAAACCGGTGATCGCCGCCGTCGAGGGCTACTGCGTCGCGGGTGGTACCGAGATGCTCCAGGGCACGGACATCCGGGTCGCGGGCGAGTCGGCGACCTTCGGCCTGTTCGAGGTCAAACGCGGCCTCTTCCCGATCGGCGGCTCCACGGTCCGCCTCCAGCGCCAGATCCCGCGCACCCACGCCCTGGAGATGCTGCTCACGGGCCGCCCCTACAGCGCCCGCGAGGCCCTGGACATCGGCCTGATCGGACATGTGGTCCCCGACGGCACGGCACTGACCAAGGCCCTGGAGATCGCCGAACAGATCAACGCCTGCGGCCCGTTGGCGGTCGAGGCCGTCAAGGCGTCCGTGTACGAGACCGCCGAGCTGACCGAGACCGACGGCCTCGCCGCCGAACTCAAGCGCGGCTGGCCCGTCTTCGACACCGCCGACGCCAAGGAGGGGGCCCGCGCCTTCGCGGAGAAACGACCGCCCACCTACAAGCGAATGTAACGAGGGAGTCCCCGTGCCCGAAGTCCTCAAAGCTCCCCTGATCGTCGAATTTCCCTTCACCCGCTCCCTCGGCCCCGTCCAGAGCGCCTTCCTCACCGGCCTGCGCGACCGCGTCGTCCTCGGGGTGAAGACCGGTGACGGCCGCACCCTCGTACCCCCCGTCGAGTACGACCCCGTCACCGCCGAGGAGATCCGCGACCTCGTCGAGGTCGCCCCCACCGGCAACGTCACCACCTGGGCTTGGAACCACGAACCCCGCCGCGGCCAGCCCCTCTCCTCGCCCTTCGCCTGGGTTCTCGTCCGCCTCGACGGCGCCGACACGGCTCTTCTCCACGCCCTCGACGCGCCCGGCCCCGACGCCGTGCACACCGGTATGCGGGTCCGCGTCCGCTGGGCCGAGGACCGGGTCGGCGCGATCACCGACATCGCCTGCTTCGAGCCGTACGACGGTGACGCGGCCGAACCGACCGGCCACAGCGGCGAGTTCGAGGACCCGATCACCGGGATCGTCGCGGCCGCCCGACTCGACTACACCTACTCGCCCGGCCGCGCCCAGACCGCCTACATCAACGCCCTTGCCGACCGGCGCAACGTCGGCGAACGCTGCCCGTCCTGCCGCAAGGTGTACGTGCCGCCGAGGGGCGCGTGCCCCACCTGCGGCGTCGCCACCTCGGAACAGGTGGAGGTGGGACCGGGCGGCACGGTCACCACGTTCTGCATCGTCAACATCAAGGCGAAGAACCTCGACATCGAAGTCCCCTACGTCTACGCCCACATCGCCCTCGACGGCGCCGACCTCGCGCTGCACGGACGGATCGGCGGCATCCCGTACGACCAGGTGCGCATGGGCCTGCGCGTCGAACCGGTGTGGACGGAAGGGGGCCGCTACCCCGACCACTACCGGCCCACGGGAGAACCCGACGCGGACTACGAGACATACAAGGAGCTGTTGTGACCCGGGACATCGCCGTCGTCGCCTTCGCCCAGTCCGACGTCCTGCGCACCACCGAGGAACAGTCCGAGGTGGAGATGCTCATGCCGGTCCTGCACGACGTCCTCGACCGGACCGGCCTGAAGACCGCGGACATCGGCTTCACCTGCTCCGGCTCCAGCGACTACCTCGCCGGGCGCGCCTTCTCCTTCACCCTCGCCCTCGACGGTGTCGGCGCCTGGCCGCCGATCTCCGAGTCGCACGTCGAGATGGACGGCGCGTGGGCGCTGTACGAGGCCTGGACCAAACTGCTCACCGGGGACGCGGACACCGCGCTCGTCTACTCCTACGGCAAGTCCTCGCCCGGTTCGCTGCGCGATGTGCTGACGCGCCAGCTCGACCCGTACTACGTGGCACCCCTGTGGCCCGACTCGGTCGCCCTCGCCGCCCTCCAGGCGCAGGCGCTCATCGACGCGGGCGACACCGACGAACCGGCGCTGGCCGCGATCGGCGCCCGCAGCCGCGCGGTCGACAACCCGCGTGCGCAACTCACGGGGGGTGTCCCGCAAGGGGAGTACGTCGTACGGCCGTTGCGCACCGGTGACTGCCCGCCGATCGGCGACGGGGCGGCCGCGGTGGTGCTCGCGGCCGGGGAGCGGGCCCGTGAACTGTGCGAGCGCCCCGCCTGGATCCGCGGCATCGACCACCGCATCGAGGCACACGCCCTCGGCGTCCGCGACCTGACCGACTCGCCCTCCACCCGCCTGGCCGCCGAGAAGGCAGGTGCCTTTGAACGGCCCGTCGACACCGCCGAGTTGCACGCGCCCTTCACCTCCCAGGAGGTCGTGTTGCGCAAGGCGCTGAAGCTGGCCGACGACGTCCGGGTCAACCCGTCCGGCGGGGCCCTCGCCGCCAACCCGATGATGGCCGCCGGGCTGATCCGCATCGGTGAGGCCGCCGCCGGTATCCATCGCGGCGAGTCCGACCGGGCCCTCGCGCACGCCACCTCCGGTCCCTGTCTCCAACAGAACCTGGTCGCCGTACTGGAAGGGGATCCGCGATGAGCAAGGAGCCCGTGGCCGTCACCGGCATCGGTCAGACCAAACATGTCGCGGCCCGGCGGGACGTGTCGATCGCCGGGCTCGTACGGGAGGCGGCCCGACGGGCCCTCGACGACGCCGAGTTGGACTGGGCCGACATCGACGCCGTCGTCATCGGCAAGGCGCCCGACTTCTTCGAGGGCGTCATGATGCCGGAGCTGTATCTCGCCGACGCGCTCGGCGCGGTGGGCAAGCCGATGTTGCGGGTGCACACGGCGGGCTCGGTCGGCGGTTCGACGGCACTGGTCGCCGCGGGGCTCGTCGCGGCCCGCGTGCACGGCACCGTCCTGACGCTGGCCTTCGAGAAGCAGTCCGAGTCCAACGCCATGTGGGGCCTGTCCCTGCCGATCCCCTTCCAGCAGCCCCTGCTGGCCGGGGCGGGCGGCTTCTTCGCCCCGCACGTGCGCGCGTACATGCGGCGCAGCGGCGCGCCCGACACGGTCGGCTCACTGGTGGCGTACAAGGACCGGCGCAACGCGCTCAAGAACCCCTACGCCCACCTCCACGAACACGACATCACCCTGGAGAAGGTCCAGGCCTCGCCCATGCTCTGGGACCCGATCCGCTACTCCGAGACCTGCCCGTCCTCCGACGGAGCCTGCGCGATGGTGCTCACCGACCGGGCGGGGGCGGCCCGCGCGCCACGCCCGCCCGCCTGGCTGCTCGGCGGCGCCATGCGCAGCGAGCCGACCCTCTTCGCGGGCAAGGACGCCGTCTCGCCGCAGGCCGGAAAGGACTGCGCGGCCGATGTGTACCGGCAGGCGGGCATCGCCGATCCGCGCCGGGACATCGACGCCGTGGAGATGTACGTGCCGTTCTCCTGGTACGAGCCGATGTGGCTGGAGAACCTTGGCTTCGCCGACGAGGGCGAGGGCTGGAAGCTCACCGAGGCGGGAGTGACGGAACTGGACGGCGATCTGCCCGTCAACATGTCGGGCGGTGTCCTGTCCACCAACCCCATCGGCGCCTCCGGCATGATCCGCTTCGCGGAGGCGGCCCTCCAGGTGCGCGGCCAGGCCGGGGAACACCAGGTGGAAGGGGCCCGCAGGGCGCTCGGACACGCCTACGGCGGCGGATCCCAGTTCTTCTCGATGTGGCTCGTGGGGTCCGAACCCCCTGATGCGTGAAATGCCTCCTTGAAGGTCACCGAAAGGTCCCCCTCACGTGGCCTGTCGGCACTCGGAGTCGATCGCTAGGCTGACCGCGGACGACGCAATCGGGAGGAGCACGGACGTGGCCGAGACCACCATCCAGCAACAGCCGCTCATGGGCTGGGACAAGCCCGAACTGGACCTCAGCAGCGCCGACTGGCACTCCAGCAGCCGTGGCCTGGGGGATGTCCAGATCGCCTTTGTCGAGGGTTTCATCGCGATGCGCAACAGCGGCCGCCCGGAGAGCCCTTCCCTGATCTTCACACCTGCCGAGTGGGGCGCGTTCGTGTCAGGGGCGCGGGAAGGGGAGTTCGACCTCACGTGATCAGGTGAGGTTTCGGTCCGGGGTGATCCGACGGGCCGATCCGGCGGTGTTTCACCTGTTTTTCCGGACACGCGACCGTGAGCAGCCTGCCGGGACCGGCGTCTGAGCGACGCTGGCTCCCGGGGGGAAGGTCGTACTCCGGAGGTGAGGAACCCATGAGCAACCTGCCGGTCATCGCGGCGGTCGACGGTTCGGACGACAGTCTGGTCGCACTGGACTGGGCCTTCGAGGCCGCGCTGGCACGCGAGGCGCCCCTGCGGGTGGTGCACGTACACCAGTATCCCGCCTGGGCCGGACCCGACGTCCTGCCGGCCGGCCGGCCCGCGGCGGAGGACGACACGGTCCTCGACCAGGTACGCCGCTATCTGGCGGGACGCGTCGAACGGCCGGTGACGGAGTACGTCGCGCTGGAGGGCACGCCCAGTGCGGCACTGCCGGAACTGGGGTCCACCGCCCAGCTGTTGGTGCTCGGTTCCCGTGGCCGCGGCGGCTTCGCCAGTCTGCTGCTCGGGTCCAACGGCATGGCCGCCGCACGGGACGCGGAGTGCGTGGTCGTCGTCGTACCGAAGCCGGGGCGCGAGGTGGACGAGGGGATGCCGACCGAGCCGGGGCCGCGCGTGGTCGTCGGCCTCCAGGTCGACAGCCCCGACGAGGCGGCGCTCGCCTTCGCCTTCGCCGAGGCCGCCCTGCGCGGCGCCCGTCTCCAGGTCGTCGCCGCCTACCAGTGGCCGCTCCAGAGCTGGGCGATGCCAGGCGAACTCGTGCCGGTGATGATCGACCAGGACGCCGTCGAGGGCGAGACCCGCACGCTCGCCGAGGGCTTCCTCGTGCCGCACCGCAAGCGGCATGCCGATGTGCGGGTCGAACTCTCTGTGGTCCCGGGGGACGCTGCCGGGCATCTCGTCGCCGCGTCCAAGGACGCCGACCTGGTCGTCGTCGGCCGTCACCGGCGCCGGCTGCTGGCGCCCGCCCGCATGATGGGCTCGGTGACCCAGGCGGTCCTGCTCCACGCGGCGAGCCCGGTCGCCGTGGTGCCACCGGAAGCTCCTAATGGATGAGGGTCCCTCTATCGTCAGGGCCATGCAGGACTCGACCAACAGGGACACCCGCCTCGCCCTCGACCTCGCCCTCACCGTCCGCCACGACGGACACGGGGGCGTGGCCGACGACCTGGGCGAGCCTGCCGGGCTCACCGCATGGGTACGGGCCCACCCCGACGTCGTGCCGACCGCCGCCGCGTACACGGCCGGCGACGCGGACCTGACCGCCGTACGGGAGCTGCGCGCCGCCGTCCGGGCCCTGTTCGCCCGTGCCGTACGACCCGGAGAACCGAGCCGGGCCGACGCCGCGCGGCTGATGCCCGTACCGCAAGCCGTCGAACTGCTCAACGCGACGGCCGCTCGCAGGCCCACGATCCCCGTCCTGCACTGGGCCGAGACTTCCGAACCCACCGTGGAGCGCCGCACGCCGCACGCCGAGAGCGACCTCACGGCAGCACTCGCGCAGGCCGCGATCGGCTTCCTCGCCGGCCCGGACCGGGAACGGCTGCGCGCCTGCCACGCGCCGCGCTGTGTGCGGTACTTCATCAAGGAACATCCGCGCCAGGAGTGGTGCAAGCCGGCCTGCGGGAACCGTGCTCGGGTGGCCCGGCATCACGAGCGGCACAAGGGGACCGTCTAGGAGCGCCGGCCGGCGAAGGCGCCCGTGACGCCGCCGCGCGAATTGCACGAGGGTCCACCGACAAGGGCCCGCACCGCCTGCCGGAAGCGTACGCTGAGGTGCCTGGAGGTCACGGTGCGCGCCCGCTCCCCGCGCGGGTCAACCACCGTGGCAGGGGGTGCACCATGGGCCGGCGCAGCACCAGGAGCAGCAGGACGCTGTTCGAGCGTGAGAGTGAACTCGCCGCAGTGGACGAGGCATTGGGCGAGCTCACCGGTCTGCGCGCGGACGGGGCGGAGCCGACCGGACAGCCTCGCGGCGCGCTGCTCGCCTTCGCCGGACGGGCCGGGATCGGCAAGACGACCCTGCTGGCCGAGGTCCGCCGGCGCGCCGCCGCACGGGGCTGCACCGTGCTCTCCGCACGCGGCGGCGACCAGGAGCAGCGCGTCGCCTTCCATGTGGCCCGGCAGCTGCTGCAACCCCAGTTCGCCGGAGCGGCGGAGGCCGATCTCCGTGACCGGCTGGGCAGTTGGTACGACATCGTCGGCCCCGCCCTCGGCCTGTGCGCGCCCACCGACGGCGCCCCGCCCGACCAGCAGGGGCTGCGGGACGGACTGGACTGGGTCCTCACCCATCTCGCCGTGCAGCGCGCCCCGATGGTCCTGGTCCTCGACGACGCCCACTGGGCGGATCCCGAATCCCTGCGCTGGCTGGCCGCGTTCGCCCCGCGAGCCGAGGAACTCCCGCTGCTGCTCGTCGTCGGATACCGGCCCGAGGAACTCCCCGACCACGCCGAGTCGTTCCGCGGACTGCCCGGCCGGGCCGGCGGCCGGCCCATCGACCTGGAGCCGCTCAGCGCGGTCGCCGTCGCCGGTCTCGTCCGCGAAGCACTCGGCACCTACGCCGACGACGCGTTCTGCCGCGAGTGCTGGGCCGTCACCGCCGGCAACCCCTTCGAGACCGTCGAGCTCACGGTCAAAGTACGCGACCGCGGCCTGACCCCCACCGAGGCCGGCGCCCATCTGCTGCGCGACCTCGCCGCCGCGGTCAAGGGCAGCGGACTGATCGCCCGACTCGAACGGCTCGGCACCTCCACCGTCCGCTTCGCCTGGGCCTGCGCCGTCCTCGGCACCGAGATCCACCCCCTGCTGGCCGCCGCCGTCGCGGGCCTCGGCCAGGAGGAGGCCGCGGACGCCGCCGACGCCCTGCGCGGCGCCCGTATCCTCACCGGCGCCGAGACCCTGGAGTTCGTCCACCCGCTCATCGCCACCGCCGTCTACCGGGCCATCCCCTCAGGGGTCCGCGTCGCCCTGCACGGCCAGGCCGCCTGGTGCGTCATCAACGACGGACAGGGCCCCTCCGTCGCCGCCCGCCACCTCCTGGAGACCCACCCCGACGGCGACACCTGGGTCGTCCAGCAACTGCGCGCCGCCGCCGGCGAGACGGTCCGCTCCGGCGCCCCCGACGCCGCCCGCAGCTACCTCGCCCGCGCCCTGCGCGAACCCCCGCCCTTCGAGGACCGGGCCGCCGTCCTGTACGAACTCGGCAGCGCCTCCCTGCTCACCGAACCGGCCACCACGGTGAACCATCTGCGCGCCGCCCTCGAAGAGCCCATCGCCGACCGGGAGTTGCGGCACCACATCGTCTACCGGCTCTCCCAGGTCCTCGCCCACAGCGACCGGCTCGCCGAGGCCTCCGACACCCTCGCCCGGGAGATCCGCGTCACCGAGGACGCCCGCGTCAAGCTGCGCATGGTCGCCGAGCAGTTCATGTGGGACGCCTTCCGCGCCGACGAACCCGACCACCCCTCCCGCTCCCGGCGCCTCACCAAACTCGCCGACCGCCTCAAGGGCCGCGACCTCACCGAGCGGTACATCATCGGCCTGCGCGCCTGGGACGCGACCCTGCGCGGCGAACCCGCCCAGGTCGCCCTCCACCACGCCGAACGCGCCCTCGCCGGCGGCCTCGGCTGGGCCGAACCCGACCGCGGTTTCGAGGTGCCCGTGCTGGTGGCCATGGCCTTCATGTACGCCGACCGCCCCGGCCGTACGGAAGAGCTCTTCGCCGCAGGGATCGCCGACTTCGAACGCCAGGGCTGGCGCGGCGCCCACCTCTCCTTCGGCTACACGCTCCTCGCCTACCTCCGCTTCCGCCGCGGCCGGCTCGCCGAGGCCGAGGACTTCGTGCGCGCGGGACTCAGGCTGGCCGAACGCGTCGGGCCGGGCACCCCCGCCCACTGGTACGCCGTCGGCATCCTCATCGAGGTCCTGCTGGCCCGCGGGCGCGTCACGGAGGCCGCGCGGACCGCGGAGGACTACTCCTTCAACGAACCCTTCCCGGCCGCCGTGGTCTTCCCCGACGTCCAGACCGTCTACGGCGAACTGCTGCTCGCCCGCGGTCTCACCAAGGACGCGGCGGCCGAGCTGGCGGCGGCGGGCCGCCGTCTGGACCCCCGCGGCATCCGCAACCCCGCCTGGTGCCCCTGGCAGCTCCACCTCGCCCGCGCCGAGAGCCACGACGCCCCCGAACGCGCGGTCACCACCGCCCTCGAAGCGGTGGCCCGCGCCCGCCAGTTCGGCACCCCCTCCGCCATCGGCCAGGCCCTGCGCACGGCCGCCGAGGTGTCCTCGGGCTCGGTCCGCGTGAAGTACCTGGAGGAGTCGGTCGCCCACCTGGAGTGCTCACCGGCCGCGTACGAGCTGGCCTGCGCACTGGTCGCCCTGGGCACGGAACTACGGCGCGCGGGGCGCCCCACGGAGGCGGCGGAGCACCTCTACCGGGGCCTGGACGCGGCGGTGCAGTGCGGCGCGGACGGCCTGGTGGAGGCGGCCCGCGACGAACTGGCGGCCGCGGGACTGCGACCGCGCCGCCTGCACAGCACGGACACGGACGCGCTGACGACCCGCGAACGCACGGCAGCCACGATGGCGGCCGAGGGCCGGACCAAGGCGGAGATCGCCAAGGAGCTGACCGTCGACGAGCCGGCGGTCACGCGCCTGCTCTCGGCGGTCTACCGAAAGCTGGGCACGGACAACACCGGACTGGCAGCGGTGGTGAAACCGACGTAGGCCCCCACCCACCCAGGGGCGCGGGGAACTGCCCGACCAGCCCCCACCCACCCGCAGCCGCCCCACTGCCTCCGGGCCCCGTACCATAGGCCCATGTCGTTCCTCCGCCGCCGCAGCGCAACCCCCGCCGGCCCCGACTTCGACGTCCTGGCCATGGACCCGGGCGACTGGCCCGGAAATCTCGGCGCCGGCCTGCTGCCCGCCCCCGACGGCACCTGCCAGGGTGTCTTCCTGCGCTACGACCTGTTCGGCGGCCGCGGGCCCGCGATGATCATCGGCAACCTCCCCGAGGGCTCCCCCGCCCGGGAGCTCGCCGAGGGTGAGGTCCCCTTCGAGGTGGCCCAGCTGCTGATCGCGCTGGAGAACGAGGAGGAGGTGACCGTCGTCGGCGCCGAGGACGTCCCGGTGATGCAGGGCGACAACCTCCTGATCGTGCGGCGCCTGAAGCTCTCCGAGGGCCGGATCTCCTGCGTGCAGTTCGACCGCAGCGACAATGTCCTGGTGACCATCGCCGCGTGGGACCGCCCGATCACCGACGATCTGTACGCCCTCCTGAAGCCGCTGCCGGCGGAGCTCTTCCAGCAGGGCTGATCCAGCTCGCGTTGTCATGACCCCACGGGCCGTCCGGTGTCCACCCGCACCGACGGCCCCACCGCGGCCGAACGTGCCCTGACCGTACGCGGCGGCCTGAACGTCGTGGACTCCGGAGGGCCGAAGCCCCCCGTGCTCGGCCCTCCGGAGCCCGCCCGCGGCACGGTCGTCCCACCCACCACGGCGGCACCCGGGGTTCCCCCGTACCGTCCGCCGCGACGGCCGTCCCGGGGTGCCGTGATCCCAGTTTTCCGGCGCGCGGAGTTGTCCGGCAGCCCCCTTTCGCCACTCCGGACAATTACCGGACAGGACTGTCTCACCGGCTTGCCCCGCCCAGGCCCGGCTCCATAACGTGCGGGACCGAGGGGGTGTCATGGGGCGACGGGAGCGACCGCTTGACCCGACCGAGGGTGCCGTCGCCCGATTCGCCTACGAGCTGCGGAAGTTACGGCAGGAGGCCGGCGGCCTCACCTACCGCGCCATGGCCGCGCGGGCCCACTACTCCACGGCCACGCTCGCCCAGGCCGCGGCCGGCGACCGCCTCCCGTCCCGCCAGGTCACCCTCGCCTACGTCGCCGCCTGCGGAGGCGACCGGGACGAGTGGGAGCGGCGCTGGCACCAGGCGACCGAGGAGGAGACGGCCGACCGGCGGGCCACGGACGACCCGGGCCAGGCTCCGTACCTGGGCCTGGCCCGCTTCGAGGCCGGAGACCACCAGCGGTTCTTCGGCCGCGACCGGCTCGTCGAGCGGCTGGCGGGGACGGTGGGCCGCGAGCCCGTCGTCGTCCTGGTCGGTCCCTCCGGCAGTGGGAAGTCCTCACTCCTGCGCGCCGGGCTCGTCCCCCGGCTCCCGAAGGAGCCCCTGGTCCTTGCCCCCGGCCCGCACCCCGCACGCACCCACGCCGACGCCCTGGCATCGGGCGCGTCCGTCGTCCTGGTCGACCAGTTCGAGGAACTCTTCACCCTCTGCACGGACCCGGACGAACGCGCCCGCTTCCTGGACCTGCTGTTCGACGGCTCCCGGCAACGGGTCGTGATCGCCGTACGCGCCGACTTCTACGGCCACCTGACCCGCCACCCACGCCTCGCCGAAGCCGCCCAGGACGCCACCCTGCTCGTCGCCCCCATGGGCCCCGACGAGCTGCGCGAGACCATCGTCCGGCCCGCCGCCCTCGGCGGCCTGGTCGTGGAACGCACCCTGACCGCACGCCTGTTGGACGACGTGTCCGACGAACCGGGCGCCCTGCCGCTGATGTCCCACGCCCTGCTGGAGACCTGGCGCCGCCGCCGGGGCCGGACCCTGACGGAAGCGGCGTACGAAGCGGCCGGCGGTATCCACGGAGCCATCGCCCACACCGCGGAGGAGCTATACGCCGACCTCACCCCCGCCCAGGCCGTGACCGCCCGCCGCATCCTGCTCCGGCTCGTCACCCCTGGCCAGGGCACCCCGGACACCCGGCGCCCGGCCGACCGCGCCGAACTGGCCGTCGGCGACGAGGCCGTGACCTCCACAGTCGGCGAGGGAGAAGCGGCCAGGGAGGACGCCGGCGGGGGAGAGGCCCGCGTCGAGCACACCGTCGCGGAGGACGCCGACACCGCCCTCGTCCTCGAACGCCTCGCCCGCGCACGGCTGATCACCCTCGACGACGGCACCGTCGACCTGGCCCACGAGGCACTCCTCACCGCCTGGCCCCGGCTGCGCACCTGGATCGACGAGGACCGCGAACGCCTCCGCGCCCAGCGCCACCTCACCGAAGCCGCCCACACCTGGGCCTCGCTCCACCGGGACCCGGACTCCCTGTACCGGGGCGTCCGGCTGGCCGGCGCCGAGGAGCACTTCGCGAGCAGCGCGTCCGAACTCACCTCGCTGGAGCGGGAGTTCCTGGAGCGCAGCACCGGGGCCCGCCACCGCGAGCGACGCCGGACCCGGACCCGGTCCGCCCTCCTGACCGTCCTGGTGGTGCTCAGCCTCGTCGCGGGCCTCGTGGCCTGGCAGCAGAACCGGTCGAGCGAGCAGCGCCACACCGAGGCCGAGGCCCGCCGGATCGCCGGTGTGGCGGAGAGCCTGCGGATGTCCGACCCGGTCACGTCGATGCGCCTGAGCCTCGCCGCATGGCGGGTCGCCGACCTGCCGGAGACCAGGTCCGCGCTGCTCGCGGCCGCCGCCCAGCACGAACAGCACGTCTTCACCGATCCGGACCGCGGCAAGCAGACCATGCGCCGGCTCAGCGCCGACGGACGCACCCTGCTCAGCCTGGGCACGGACGGGGTGACCCGCTGGGACGTCGACGACGACCGCCGCACCGCCCGGCTGCCCGGCCTCGGCGCCACCATGACGCGGGCGGGCTTCCCCCGGACGGACGCGGACTGGCTCCCCGTCTTCGAGGGCACCGAGGTCGCGGTGCACGACCTCGCCACCGGTCGCGCAGCGGCGCCCCTGACCGACGCCGACGGCGGCGTGGAGATGAGCCCGAGCGGCCGCACCCTCGTCGTCTACGACGGGACGCGCATCCAGCTCTGGGACGCCCGGCTCGGACGGAAGCTGCTGGAGATCGAGAACCCCGGGTCCCTCAGCGAGGCCGGCACCCCGTGGGCCCGGCTCATGGCGGTGCGCAAGCAGCTGGAGCGCGAGCGCCGTACGGCGGTGCTGTCCGACGAGGGCATGCCCGACGTGACCCTGAGCCCCGACGACCGCCACCTCGCCCTCTGCGCGCCCGGCCGCCGTCTCCAGCTGTGGGACGTCGGGCGACAGCGCCGGATCAGTGCCCCCTGGCTGCCCGAGGTCTCCGTGGGCACCTGTCTCCAGGAACAGATCACCTTCAGCCCCGACGGCCGGCTGCTGGGCGTCATCGACGCCGGCGGCTTCCGCGCCTGGCGGATCGACACCGGCCGACAGGTCGCCGCCGTGGAGTACAGCGGCCTGAAACTGGCCCAGTTCAGCACGGACGGCACCTTCGTGGCGGCCTCGGACGGCGACGAGCTCCTGGTCTGGCGCCTGACCACCCCCGTCTTCCCGGTCTTCCGCCACCGGCTCTCCGGCGAGGTCGTCAAGGAGATCCGGCTCGACGAGAGCACCCTTCGCTACCTCGGCGGCGCCGAAGGAGTGTGGGGCCCCACCGTGCACACGGTCACCCTGGGCAGATCGACGACTCCCGACTGGAACACCGCCCCCACCTCCGCGGAACGGTTCAGCCCGGACGGCACCACCCTCGCCACGGTCCGACCGGACCCCGACGGCGAGCACCTGCGCTTCCGCCTCCTCGACGCCCGCACGGGCCGCGCCCTCGCTGACCTCGGCCGTATGCCGTGCGAGGTCCCCGCGGGCGAGACACCGGTCATCCACTGCACCGTCACCCTGTCCTTCGACTCGACGGGCAGGACGCTCGCCTACGGGGTGGCGCACTACGTCACCGCCCGGACACCGGAGCGCGTCCGGCTCTACGACATCCAGGACCGCCAGGTCACCACGACCCTGACCCCCGAGGAACTCGGCCCGGCCCCGCTCGCCCACATCGCCTTCGGCCCGGACGACCGCTCCCTGCTGCTCACCGAGGAACCCGTCCCCGACACGGCCGTGACCCGGGTCTGGGACATCCGACGCCGTACGACGACCGCCACCCTGCCCGGCACGTCCGGCGGCACCCTCCTGCACCCCGACGGCGATCTCGTGGCCACCACCGGCGGCGAGGCCTACCGGCTGCCCACCGGCACCCGGCTGCCCTCGACCGGCCTCCCCGGCGGCGGGACCGCCATGGCCTTCAGCCCGGACGGCGAGTACTTCACGGTCGGGGACGGCTCCGGCCGGGTCGAGCTCTGGGACGGCCGGCTCAAAGGCAGACTCGGCGTCCTCGCCGACCCCGACACCACCACCTACCAGTACGTCTCCGCACTCGCCTTCTCCCCGGACGGCCGCACCCTGGCCGTCGTCGGCGACGAGGGCACGCTCCACCTCTGGGACGTCGCCTCCCGACGCCGTATCGGAGCACCGCTGCCCACCCCGGGCGACACCGTCGGAGCGCTGGCCTTCAGCCCCGACGGAACGCTCCTGCACGCGGCGGGAAACCACACTCCCGTGCAGACGTACGCGATCACGGCGGAGGCCGCCGCCGACACCGTCTGCCGACGGGTCCGCGACGGCCTCTCACCCGAGGAGTGGCACCGCCAACTACCGGAAATCCCCTACCGGGAGACCTGCACGTCCACGTCCGCCGCCCGCACGAACGCCACCCGGTGACCGAACTGGATCTCGTAGTAGAGATCCTTGCCGACCACGACCCGGTGCGCGTCCGTGGCGAACGTGACCGCGTAGTAGTACTCACCCGGCACCTTGTCACCGGCCACGTACTTCTGGCCCTTGAGCAGTTTGTACGGCAGCGGCGACACCGACTGCGCGGGCACGCCCGCCGGGTACGCGGAGGCCTCGGGGTACGCGCGCCCGTACACCGGGACGCTCTCCACGCCGGCCTTGGGCGTCACCACCATGCCCTTCGCGCCCACCGCGGTCGGGTCCTTCTCCGGGTTCTCGAACCAGGCCTTCTGGCCCAGGTACCAGATCGCCGTCCAGTCGCCGTCACGTCCGGCGACCGCGTACTGCTGACCGGTGGACACCCGTGAGGAGATGTCGTTCACCCCGGTGCCCGGCACCGTGCCCAGACCGATGTCCTTGATCAGGGGGTAGCTCTCGCCGGGCCCCGAGTACAGCCGCACCTCGCTGGAGCCGTGCGCCGCGCACGGCTCGCCCTTGGTGACGCAGCCCGTGTACTCGGGCCGGTTGGTGGCGTAGTCGGGCCGGATCGTCACCAGACCGGCGTCCTTGCCGCCGGTGGCCTCGAAGGGGTGGCCGAGCAGCTCGAAGTAGTGCCGCCAGTCCCAGTACGGACCGGGGTCGGTGTGCATGCCGCCGACGGTGGCCGTGGTCGGGCCCGGCACATTGTCGTGGCCGATGATGTGCTGCCGGTCCAGGGGGATGCCGTACTTCTCGGCGAGGTACTTCACCAGCCGCGCCGACGAGCGGTACATCGCCTCCGTGTACCAGGCGTCCGGGTTGGCCAGGAAGCCCTCGTGCTCCAGCCCGATCGACTTGGCGTTGACGTACCAGTTGCCCGCGTGCCAGGCCACGTCCTTGGCCTTCACATGCTGGGCGATATGGCCGTCGGTGGAGCGCAGGGTGTACTGCCACGAGACGTACGTGGGGTCCTGGACCAGGTTGAGGACGCCCTCCCAGGCGCCCTCGGTGTCATGGATGACGATGTACTTGATGCTCTGCGCCTTCGGCCGGTCGCCCAGGTCGTGGTTGCCGTAGTCGTTGTCGCCGAACTCCTCGTACGGTGCCGGGATCCACTCGCAGGACACCGACTTCGGGCACTCCGTGTTCGCGGTGTCGAGCGTCCTGAGACCGGCCCGCTTCAGCTCGGAGGTGTCGGCGGCGACGTCCGGCCGGGCCGCCAGGGCGACCAGTTGGCCGGCGTCCGTGGTGCGTTCCGCACCGCTGTGGATCACGTCGTACACGTCGTCGGCGTACGCCGTCGCCGTCGCGGTGTCGTCCGCGCCCGAGAAACGGGCCACCGCGGCGTACCAGTCCGCCGGGTCCTCGCTGAGCGGTTCGCCCAGGTTCTTCTGCGCGTTTGCCAGGAGCGCGGCGCCGCCGGCGATGTTCGCCTCGGGGTCGATCCGCAGTTCCTCGGGGCTCAGTCCGGTCAGTTCCGCCGCCTTCGGCAACGTCGTGAGCCGGGCCGGGAACTTCGTCGGCGCCGGCACCTCGGTCTTGGGCAGCAGGGCCGCCCGGGCGCTGTCGCCGCGCGCGTCCTCCGTGCCCTCGCTGTGGTGCGGGGCCTCGGCGAGTGCGGTCCGGGCGTCGGTGAGGTGCATCGGGCCGTAGCCGCCGGTCACACTCGGCGCCCCGGCGTGCGCGTCCCAGCGGGACTGGAGGTAGGAGACGCCGAGGAGGACGCTCTGCGGGACCTCGTACCGGGCGGCCGCCGAGGCGAACGCCAGCTGGAGGCTGTTCGCCGAGGTCCGGGCGCCGGAGGGGGTCGCGCCGAGCAGGGGCAGCAGCAGGGCCGCGGTGGCGACCGCGCCGACGGCGGCCCGTGTATGTCTGTGCCCGGCGGCACTGGCCGGGTCGGATCCTCGCATTGCAGCCTCCTGGGACGGTCGGTCGCGATGAGCCGTGCGGGGCCGGGCGTGCGTCAGTGGTACCGGCTTGCCGACGATCCGTCAATCATGCCCAGAGGCAGGAGAATTCCCTTGTCAACCGGGGGTCCCGGGAGTTTCGCGGCGGCACCTTCCGGGCCTGCGAGGTGTCAGTGGCTTACACCAATGGGCCGTTTGCGAGGCACCGCGAGAGAGCGGACATACGAAGGTCCGCGGTGCGCCACTGTCCCAGGGCGCACCGCGGACCGACGTCCCCGTCAGCGAGTGCCGACCGCCGCGCGTACGGCCCGTCGGGCCAGCTGGCAGTCGTCGTGCAGCCGCCTCAGCAGTAGGCGCTGCTCCTCGCCGGACGGCGCAGCACCCGGGTGGGCCACTCCCGGTGCCGCCGGGGTCGTGTCGTGCATCGAACGCTGCACGGCCGTCTCATAGGTACGGATCTCACGGGTCAGTACGAGCATCAGATTCACCAGGAACGCGTCGCGCGAGGCCGGGCCCGCCGACTGCGCGATCTGGCTGATCTGACGACGGGCCACCGGTGCGTCCCCGAGCACCGACCACAGCGTCGCCAGGTCGTACCCCGGCAGATACCAGCCCGCGTGCTCCCAGTCCACCAGCACTGGACCGGCCGGTGACAGAAGGATGTTCGAGAGCAGGGCATCACCGTGGCAGAACTGTCCCATGCCGTGCCGACCCGAGGTCGCCGCGATCCCGTGCAGCAGCTTCTGAAGGTCACCCATGTCGCGGTCGGTGAGCAGCCCCAGCTCGTGGTAGCGGGAGATACGGGCCGCGTAGTCCAGCGGGGCGTCGAAGGTGCCCGCCGGCGGCCGCCAGGCGTTCAGCCGGCAGAGCGCGCCGAGTGCCGCCCGGATGTCCGTCCGCGGCGGGGCCTCCGCCGGGTGCCGGTGCAGTGCCGCCACCCGTCCCGGCATCCGCTCGATCACCAGGGTGCAGTTGTCCGGGTCCGCCGCGATCAGCCGGGGCACCCGCACGGGCGGGCGATGCCGGACGAACGAGCGGTATGCCGCTATCTCGTGGCGGATCCGCTCGGCCCACGCGGGGGAGTGGTCCAGTAAACACTTGGCGACGGCCGTGCTGCGCCCGGTCGTCCCCACCAGGAGGACGGAGCGTCCGCTGCGGCGCAGCACCTGGACCGGAGCGAACTCCGGGCAGATCCGGTGCACCGACGCGATCGCCGTACGCAGCTGCGCGCCCTGAGGGCCGGACAAGTCGAGTCTCCCGCTCAGCGGTTGGGTGCCGAGCCCCGGAGCGCGCCGCGTCCTGCCGGCACCGAGCACGGGGGCCGCCGGGCGAGCGGGGTCGAGGTAGGGGCCGCTGCCCGCCGGGCGGGGGTGCAGCGACCGGGGCGGGGCGGACACGGAGGACGATGCTGCGTACATGGGCGAAACAGATCCCTTCGTGTGCCTGCTGTGCATGTCTGCGCAAGTGCGCTCCCCGGCCCGACCGCCCGAGGAGCACCCTGGGGAATGCGTCCGTCATATGGCAGCGGCCGGGTCGGGGTGGCGCGTTCCTACCTGACACCCATCGCCCAGTGGCACACCATCTGGCGCACCCTGGCGAACCCTGGCGAATAGTCGCCCGGCAACTCTCACCGGGCTACTGTCAACTCAGCCGAGAACCTGGGGGCTTGACGTGAGCGGACAACCCAACACCCGACTCTCGGACCTGTTCGGCCTGGCCGGCTGGTCCAAGGGTGAACTCGCGAGGCTGGTCAACCGGCAGGCGGCGGCCATGGGCCACCCCCAGCTGTCGACCGACACCTCACGGGTGCGGCGTTGGATCGACATGGGAGAGATCCCGCGCGATCCCGTGCCCCGGGTGCTGGCTGCCCTGTTCACCGAGCGTCTCGGCCGTGTCGTGACCATCGAGGACCTCGGTCTGGTCCGGCACGGGCGTACGGGGAAACGGCAGGACGCCGGGAGTGTGGAACATCCCGACGGTGTGCCGTGGGCGCCCGAGCGGACCGCGGCGGTCCTCACCGAATTCACGGGAATGGACCTCATGCTCAACCGACGCGGCTTGGTGGGTGCGGGCGTCGCGCTCACCGCAGGATCCGCACTCAGCAGCGCCATGCACGACTGGCTGCACTCCGATCCGGCCCTGACGGCCGACGCTCCCAGGTTCGACGATCCATTGCACGCCGACCCCGCTGGGTTCGACCGCTACGAGGCCGCCCCCATCGGATCGCAGGAGATCGAGGAACTGGAGCGTTCCGTCGAGGTGTTCCGGGCGTGGGACGCGGCTCGCGGCGGCGGGCTGCAGCGCAAGGCGGTCGTAGGACAGCTCAACGAGGTGGGCGGCATGCTCGCCTACCGACATCCCGAACATCTCCAGCGGCGCCTGTGGGGCGTCGCCGCCAACCTCGCCGTCCTCGCGGGCTGGATGTCACATGACGTCGGCCTGGAGCCCACGGCCCAGAAGTACTTCGTCATCGCCGCCCACGCGGCCCGTGAGGGCGGCGACCGGCCCCGCGCCGGGGAGGCGCTCTCCCGAGCGGCTCGCCAGATGGTGCACCTGGGCCGGCCCGACGACGCACTCGACCTGATGAAGCTCGCCCAGTCCGGCTCCGGGGAACAGGTGCTGCCGCGCACCAGGGCGATGCTCTACACCATCGAGGCCTGGGCACAGGCGTCGATGGGCAAGGGGCAGGCGATGCGCCGCACCCTCGGACAGGCGGAGGACCTCTTCGTCTCGGACAAGGGCGATGTGCCACCGCCCAGCTGGATGCAGACCTTCAAGGAGGAGGATCTGTACGGCATGCAGGCACTGGCCTACCGCACGCTGGCGGAGCACGAGCCGACAGCGGCGGCACACGCCCAGCACTACGCGGAGAAGGCACTGGCCCTGCGGGTCGACGGACGGCAGCGGTCGAAGATCTTCGACTTCCTGTCGATGGCCTCGGCCTGCTTCATCGCGGACGACCCGGAACAGGCGGACCGCTACGCCCGGCTGGCCCTGGTGTCGATGGGGTCCAACTCCTCGCACCGCACCTGGGACCGGCTGCGCCAGATGTACCGGCTCACCGCCGAGTACTCCAGCTACCCGCGGATCCACGAGCTGAGGGAGGAGATCAAGCTGGCCCTGCCGAGGACGGTCAAGGGCGGCAACAGCGCACGGGCATAGGGGGTTTGTGCGCCTTCAGTCCTGATTGTTGATTCTCAGCCCGTCACCTTGGCGATGAGCACGCAGGCGTCGTCCTCGCGCTCGGTCTCGCCGAACTCCTCCACGACCGTCCGTACACAGTCCTGTGCGGTGCGCGCCTCGTCGAAGCGCGGGGCCAGGTCGAGGAGCAGACTCGCGGCCGCCATGCTGTCGTGCCCGGGCACCAGCCCGTCGGTGTGCAGCAGGAGCAGGTCGCCGGCTTCGAGGGGCTCTTCGGCCTGCTCGTAGGAGGCACCCGAGGTCGCGCCGAGCAGGACGCCGGCCGGTGCGTTCAGCCTGCGCCCCGTCCCGTCGCGGAACAGCAGCGGGGCGGGGTGTCCGGCCTGCGCCCAGGCGAGTGTGCGGGTCTCGGGCCGGTAGCGGCAGCAGATCGCGCTGCCGAGCGCGGGTTGCACGGTGGCGTCGAGTAACTGGTTGAGCCAGGACAGCAGTTGTCCCGGCTGGGTGCCCGCCATCGCCATGCCGCGCACGGCACCCAGCAGGGTCGCCATGCCCGAGGTCACGGCGACGCCGTGGCCGGTGAGGTCGCCGACGCTGAGCAGCATGTCGCCGTCGGCGAGTTCGAGCGCGTCGTACCAGTCGCCGCCGATCAACGCGCTCGTCGAGGACGGCAGATAGTGCGCCGCCAGGTCCAGGGTCTCGGGGCTTCGTCGCGGGAGCCGCAGGGAGCCGCGCCACGGCGGCAGCACAGCCTCCTGCAGCTCGACCGCGAGCCGGTGCTCGGTCTGCGCGCGGTGCTGGTGGTGCTGCAGCGAGTCACGGGTCTCGCTCACCACCCGTTGGCTGCGGCGCAGTTCGCTGACGTCCCGCAGCACGGCCCACATGGACGCGGTGCTGCCGTCGGCGTCGAGCACGGGCTCGCCCATCATGTGCACGGTGCGCACGGCACCGTCCGGGCGCAGGACACGGAACTCCCCGTCGATCGGCTTGGCGTCGACGAGGCAGTCCGTGACCATCGACGTCAGCTTCGGCCGGTCCTCGTCGAGCACCAGGGACGGCAGTTCGTCGAGGGTGAGCGGGGGAGCGGCCGGGTCGCGGCCCAGGATCTGGTAGAGCTCGCCGGACCAACTGGCCTCGTCCGTCAGCAGGTTCCACTCCGCGCTGCCGACCCTGCTGAGCAGGGAGTCGCGCCGGGGAGCGGTCGGGGTGGCGGCCGGCGGCTCGACCGGTGCAGGCGCGGGTGGGCCCTCCCGCAGCTGGGCCAAGTGCTCGTCGAGGTCGTTGAGTTGGTGCAGTGCCAAGTCGTACAGCGCGCGCTGCCAGCGTCCCTGCGGGTCCGATCCGTCGTCCTGCGCGTCCCGTCGTACGGCGTCCACGTCGCCCTTGAGCCGTCGCGTCTGCGATATGAGCGCGTCGACCGAGCCGCCACCTGGCGGCTGGGCGGCTGGGCGGTCCGCAGAGAGATGGGACGGCATGACGCGCTCCGATGCGGGGAGATACGACCAAGGCTGGCGGAGGGACCGTTACGACTGTGGCACAGCCCGCGACGCCCTGTAAGGGATTTGGCAACACACGATACGGTGGTGCTTCTGGCATATGCCACAGTCTTCACGGAGGGGTTTCCCCGTGTGATCGGCGTACGTCACCCGATGGGGCAAGTCGTAGTCAGCGTACGCGAGTTGACGGACCGTCGAGGCCTTCGGGTCGGCATTCATCTATGTGTTCGACGGCCCCGTGTTCGGGCCGTGCCATGGCTCGCACGCGGAGGGCTCGGCGGACTCGGGCGCCGGACCGACAGAGTGACGCAGGTCACATCAATTGATGCGGGCTTCGGCGTAATGCAAACGGCACTTGCGAGGTCGTACAGACATCGGCAATACGGCCGACCTCCGACCGCAGTGGAGACCGACCATGGACACCAGCCTCCAGCAGCCCGCCCACGGACGCCTGATCACCGCCGACGAGCAGGTGCTGCCCGTCCCCACGACGCTCCGCTACACCTCCGAGGACCCGCTCGCGGTGCACCTCGACTTCCCGCCCGAGGTCGCGCTCGACGGCGAGGTCGTCAGCTGGACCTTCGCCCGGTCCCTCCTGGAGGCAGGGCTGTGCGGCCCGGCGGGCGGCGGGGACGTGCACCTGTGGCCGTGCGGCCGGGACCGTACGGTGGTGGAGCTCCACTCGCCGTACGGGCTGGCCCTGCTCCAGTTCGACACCTCGGTCCTGCGCCGTTTCCTGCTGCGGACGTACGCGGTGGTCGGGGCCGGGCAGGAGGATGTGAGCGCGGAGGTGGACCGCGGTCTGAGCGCCCTCTTCGGGAGTGTCTGAGGGCGCTCTGGCGTCAGTACCGCAGAACCCCCGCGATCCCGTTCGCGTCGCCCAGCGTGCCGTCCGGTACGAAGCGGACGTCGGCGCCGGTCTCCAGACACTGCTCGACGATCTCGTCCACGATGTCCTCGCGGGCGTCGAGATCGCCGCTCATGGCGGGGACCAGATGGTCGCCGCCCTCGTCACGGACGGTCACCCGGTAGTTCTCCTCGACGGCCAGCAGACGTACGCGGCCCTCCCTGGCGCTCTGCCACACCTCGTCGACGCCGGCCGCGAACGCCCGGCGGCCGCGTGCCGTCTCGAGCTCGCGGGCCACGGCGGCGGTGTTCTTGCGGGTCTCGGCCTCCTGGAGAGGTCGTACGGCCTGCCACACCGCGTCCGGGGTGCCGTGCGCGAGACCGCCGTGCGGGACGTGGACGGCGTCCTTGGTGGCGGCGCCGACCTCGTCCAGCGCGGACAGCGCCGCGGTCTCACCCGTGATGTAGAGCGGCCGCGGATCCTCCCGCAGCAGCCTGCCCATCGCGGTGTCGGCATCCCGCAGGAAGTGACGGGTGCCCTCGTCGCGGAAGGTGCTCGGCAGATCGCCGATCCGCTCCTGGCGCTCGGCGTCGAAGTTCTCCCTGCTCCTGGTCAGCGGAAAGCCGCCGGCGCGGTGCTCGGTGACCCGGTCCGTGCCGCCGTTCCACAGCGTGACCTGGTCGGCGGAGACCGAGAGCACCCAGAACGGCCGCTCGGAGGCCTGCGCGGAGACGAGATTGCGGGTCAGGAAGGTGTCCGAGAGGACCACCCGTTCGGGTACGGCCCGGGCCAGTGACCACACCTGGTGCTCGCCCGGAGCGGCGAAGATCACCAGACCGTCCTCGGCATGGGCCAGGTCGACCTCGGAGAGTGCCTGGTCAAGTTGTCGTTCGACATCGGCGCGCCGCTCCCGGCTGACCGCGGGATCGGCCTCCAACTGCTTCTTGGCCTCGGCCACGACATTGCGCAGCCGGACCGGGTCCTGGGTGTTCTCGGGCTCCCGGCGATGTGTCGGTGTCAGCACGGACACGGCCGGATAGGGGCGCGGTCGCCGCAGTTCTGTGAGGGTCGTGGGACTGAGTGCGTGCTCCATATCAGCACGATAGGACCGATTGCCGGATAGGGCATTAGGGGCAACCAAGTCGGGCATTCAGGTCAATTCGCTGCTAGCGTCGCTTCAGTCGCCGGATGACGTTCTCCGCATCACCGAGGGACGGCCCTGTGCCGCGCACGACGGTGGTGCCCACACCGTCGTAGGACGCACATGACCCAGGCCGACACACAGACCCAGGCTCCCCCCGCCGCGAAACTCTCCCTCCCGACGCTCACCACCATGGTGGTCGGCTCGATGGTGGGTGCCGGTGTCTTCTCCCTGCCCCGCCGGTTCGCGCAGGAGACCGGAGTCGCCGGTGCCCTGATCGCATGGGCCGTGGCCGGTACCGGCATGCTGATGCTGGCCTTCGTCTTCCAGTACCTCGCGGTGCGCAGACCCGACCTCGACGCGGGCGTGTACGCCTACGCCAAGGCGGGGTTCGGCGAATACCTCGGCTTCTTCTCGGCGTTCGGCTACTGGGCGAGCGCCTGCGTCGGCAACGTGACGTACTGGGTGCTGATCATGTCGACGGTCGGCGCCGTCGCACCCGCGCTCGGCGACGGCGACACCGTGCTCGCCGTGGTGCTCTCCTCCGTGGGGCTGTGGCTGTTCTTCGCGCTCATCAGCCGAGGCGTGAAGGAGGCGGCGGCGATCAACCGGATCGTCACCGTCGCCAAGGTCGTGCCGATCATCGTCTTCGTCATCCTCGCGCTCTTCTATCTGGAGCCGAGCGTCTTCGCGGACAACTTCGCCGGCGCCGACTACGCCGGCTCGCTGTTCAACCAGGTCAAGGGCACGATGCTGGCCACCGTCTTCGTGTTCCTCGGCGTGGAGGGCGCCAGCGTCTACTCCCGGCACGCCAAACGCCGTGCGGACGTCGGCCGGGCCACGGTCCTCGGCTTCCTCAGCGTCTTCGCGGTCTTCGCGTCGGTGACGATCGTGTCGTACGGACTGATGCCGATGGCGGAGATCGCCGAACTGCGCCAGCCCTCCATGGCGGAGGTGCTGGAGCACGCCGTCGGCACCTGGGGCAAGGTCTTCGTCAGCGTCGGCCTGATCGTCTCCGTCCTCGGCGCCTATCTCGCCTGGACCCTGATGGCCGCCGAGGTGCTGTACGTGGCCGCCAAGGACGACGACATGCCGCGGTTCCTGAAGCGCGCCACACCGGCCGACGTGCCGGTGCCCGCCCTGGTGATGTCCACGCTGCTCAGTCAGATCTTCCTCGTCATCACGCTGTTCTCGGACGACGCGTTCAACTTCGCCCTCGATCTGACCAGTGCGCTGACGCTGATCCCGTTCCTGCTGGCGGCCGCCTTCGCGGTGAAGATCGGCTGGGGCGGGCAACGGGGGCAGGTGCTGATCGCCGCCCTCGCCACGGTCTACACCGCGTTCCTCATCTACGCGGCCGGCCTGAAGTTCGTCCTCGTCTCCTTCATCATCTACGCCCCCGCCACCGTGCTGTTCGTGATGGCACGCAGGGATCAGGGCAGACGGCTGTTCTCGCCGCGCGAGTACGTCATCCTCGCCGTCTCGGTCGCCGGCGCGGTCCTCGGGATCGTCGCGCTGGCCGTGGGCTGGATCAGCCTCTGACCCGCCAGTCGTCCGGAAAGGTGCCCCACCGTGACCAGTCAAGACTCCCGTCCCGCCTACGGTGTCCACTCCGAGGTCGGCAGACTGCGCAAGGTGCTGGTCTGCGCCCCCGGGCTCGCCCACCGCAGGCTCACCCCCACCAACTCCGACGACCTGCTCTTCGACGACGTCATGTGGGTGGAGAACGCCCAGCGCGACCACGCCGACTTCGTCAACAAGCTGCGCGAACGCGACGTCGACGTGGTCGAGTTGCACGACCTGCTCGCCCGGACGATGGACGTCCCCGGCGCCCGGGACTGGCTCCTGGACCGGAAGATCGTCCCCAACGAGGTCGGTCTCGGCCTCGTCGACACCACGCGCGCCTTCCTCGAGTCCCTCGAACCGGAGCGCCTGGCCAAGTACCTGATCGGCGGCCTCGCGACGACCGACCTGCCCGAGGAGTACCGCACCGGCTACGTCGAACTCGCCCGCGAGTCGACCGGTGTGCGCGAGTACCTGATGCCCCCGCTGCCCAACACCCTCTACACCCGCGACACCACGTGCTGGCTCTACGGCGGCCTCACGCTCAACCCGCTGTACTGGCCGGCCCGGCACGACGAGACGCTGCTCATGAAGGCGATCTACAGCTTCCATCCCGACTTCGCGGGCTCCACCGTCTGGTGGGGCGACCCCGAACTCGACTGGGGGCAGGCGACGTTCGAGGGCGGCGACATCATGCCCGTCGGCAACGGCGTCGTCCTGATGGGCATGAGCGAGCGCACCTCGCGCCAGGCCATCACCCAGGTGGCCGAGGCGCTGTTCAGGAACGGCGCGGCCGAGCACGTGATCGTCGCCGGCATGCCGAAGCTGCGCTCCGCGATGCACCTCGACACGGTCTTCACCTTCGCCGACCGCGACCTGGTCACCCTCTACCCGACCATCATGGACGGCGTCCACACCTTCTCCCTGCGGCCCAGCGACAAGGCGCCCGGTGTCGAACTCGTCGACGAGGGCTCGACGCCCTTCGTGGACGTCGTCGCCAAGGCGCTCGGTCTGCCCGGACTGCGGGTCGTGAAGACCGGCGGGGACGTCTACGCCTCCGAGCGCCAGCAGTGGGACAGCGGCAACAACGCGGTCGCCCTCGAGCCCGGCGTGGTGTTCACCTACGACCGCAACACACAGACCAACACCCTGCTGCGCAAGGCGGGCATCGAGGTCATCACCATCGTGGGCGCCGAGTTGGGGCGCGGCCGCGGCGGCGGACACTGTATGACGTGCCCGATCGTGCGGGACCCGGTGGAGTTCTGACCTAGCTCTTCGCGTCGATCACCGCGATGTTCCCCTGGGCCACCGCGCACAGCGTCCGCTGTCCGTCGGCGTCGACCGTGCTCACGTCGCAGCGGCTCACGACACGGGTGCGGCCGGCCCGCACCACCTGGGCGTGTGCGCGCAGGATCGCGCCCGTCGCCGGGCGCAGGTAGTCGATGGTGAAGCCGGAGGTGATCAGGCCCGGCCCCACCACGGTGGCCGCGGCGAGCGTCAGTGTGTTGTCGGCCGCGTAGGAGACCACTCCGCCGTGGACGAAGCCGTACTGCTGGAGCAGGTCCTGCCGGATGTCCAGTTCGAGGGTGGCCTCGCCGTCCCCGAACTCCGTCACGCGGGCGCCCAGCAGGGTGCTGAAGGGCTGTTCCGCGAGGACCTTCCGTGCGAGGTCCAGATCCATCGTCAGGCCCGCCTCTCCCTCTCACTTCACTAGTGAAGTGAGGGTGGCGCGGCTCGATGTCGTCTGTCAAGATCGGCCCATGGTCGAGCCGGATCAGCGTCTGTACTACCTGTTGCAGCGGGCGGCACACCGTCTGCGCACCACGCTGGACCGGCGCTGCCTCGCCGCCGCAGGTGTCACCACCGCGCAGCTCGGTGCGCTGTTCGCCGTGCGGGAGGAGCCCGGCATCACTCAGCAGGGGCTCGCGCACACCCTCGGGCTGCGCGAGTCCGCCGTCACCGGACTCGTCGGACGCCTCACCACGGCGGGGCTGCTCTTGCGGCAGGCCCACCCGAGTCAACACCGGGCCGTGGTCCTGGAGTTGACGGAAGCCGGCGAGGCGGCCCTGAAGGCGGCCCAGCCCGAGATCGACCGCTTCAACGCCGAAGCACGTGCCCTGCTCGGCGACGACGGCTTCGGGCGGACCGCGGACGCCATGAACCGCCTCGCGCACTGGGAAGAGTGAGCCCAGGCGAAGAAGTCCGGACCGGCCGGTCGGCGCTCTGGGCCTGCCGCGGCCAACGACGGCGTACGGCGGACGGGCTCACCCGAGGCCCAGCGCCCGGTCCGCAGCCGCTGACGAGGGCTGCCCCGGTGACGGCGACGGACGTCACTGGCCGTCCTCCTCCGAACCGCACGAACTGCCGCTGGGCGGCAGGGTTCCGTACAGGAGGAAGGTGTCGATCTTGCGCTGCACGCACGTGGAGGAGGCGTATCCGGTGTGCCCCTCGCCCTTGTTGTCGAGCACGACCGCCGAGTCGCCGAGCCGCTTCGCCGTCTCCACGGTCCAGTGGTACGGCGTCGCCGGGTCGCCGCGAGTGCCCACGAGGAGCATCTTCGGGGTGTCGACGTCCCGGACCTCGTCGCGGATGAAGTCGGTGCCCTTGGGGCGGCCGTAGCACGTCAGCACCTCGGTGAGACGGTAGCGGCCGAAGACGGGGGAGGCGTCCTCGTACTCGGCGCGCAGCCGGCCGAGGTCGCGGGTGATCTCGTCGGCGGTGGGCCGGTCGGGGTCGTCCGCGCAGTTGATCGCCATGAGCGCCGCCGGCAGGTTGTCCAGCGGGATCTCGTCCACGTCGGCGAGATCGCCGTCGTCGCGCGCACGGACGGGGATCGTGATCCCGCCCGTCGCGAACGCCTCGATGCCCCGGGTGTCCCCGTCCTCGATGAGCTGGGCGAGGGCCCGCTCCAGCAGGGGCCACAGTTCTCTGCTGTAGAGGGCCTGTCCGATGGCTCCCACGAGGTCCTGGCCGGTGAAGTCGTAGCCCCAGTCGGACGGCACCGGATCCTGGTCGAGCGAGTCGACGAGCCGGACGATCTGCTCCCGGGCCTTGCGCGGATCCTGGCCGAAGGGACAGGCGATGTCCTCGGTGCACCAGTCGATGAAGTCCTCCAGGGCGATCTGCTGACCCTCCGCACCCACCCTGCCCTGCTCGGTGAGCGGCTCCGTGAGCGTGTCCACACCGTCGAGCACCAGCCGGCCGACCTTCTCGGGGAACTGGGCGGCGTAGACCGCGCCGAGCCGGCTTCCGTAGGAGAAGCCCAGGTAGTTGAGCTTCTTGTCGCCGAGGACCGCGCGTATCACGTCCATGTCGCGGGAGGCGTTGACCGTGCCGATGTACGGCAGGACGGGGCCGGAGTGCTCGGCGCAGGCCGCGGCGACCCGCTTCAACTGCCGCAGCAGCGCCCGCGGGTCGTCGTCGTCCTGCGCCGTCGCGAGCGCCGCGTCGGTGCCGTCTCCGCAGCTGACCGGCGAGGACCGGCCGACGCCGCGCGGATCGAAGGACACGACGTCGTAGCCCTTGGCCAGACCCAGGAACTCGTCGCCGCTCGCGGCGAGTTCAGCCACCCCGGCGCCACCGGGACCGCCGAAGTTCAGCAGCACGGAACCGCTCGACTCCCCGGTCGCCCGATAGCGGGCCAGGGCCAGTTGGAGCGTTCCCGAGGCGGGCTCGGTGTAGTTGAGGGGGACGGTGACCTTGCCGCACCGGAGATCCTCGGGGGCCTCCATGCCCTCGCACTTCGACCACCTGACCTTCTGGTCGTAGAACCGTGAGAGGTCGGGCCCGTCGCGGTGGGTGGTCGCCGCCGGGAGCCCCGCGCCCAGCAGGGCGAGGGCGACCGCTCCGGTCACCACGCAGCGCCGCGTGGACAGCTTGGCCAGCATCGATGCCTCCAGGGGCGCCCGCCGCGGACCACGAGAACAGCGCCCTGGATCACGATAAGCGGCCCCCGGAAGCGCCGCCTCCGGACGAGCGGGCCGGCGCGGAGTGCCTTATCCTGCGCCACTCCATGGGCATTCGACGGTTTTACGACTAGTTCGACAACCGTGCCGCTCGATGGGGTGAAAGGCCGATAAGCCATAACTCGGATGGTTCGCCTGCGTTTTACGTCATGCGGGCGAGTGCCCGCGAACCATGTTCTGGAAGGCAGGGAACCTATGAAACGGGTTACCCGAAACGGTGTGATCGCCGTCGCCGCCGTGTCCGGCGCGATGGCTGTGGCGATGCCCGCGTACGCCGACTCCGCGGCGGACGGTGAAGCGGCCGGCTCGCCCGGGGTCGTGTCCGGCAACACGATCCAGCTCCCGGTGCATGTCCCGGTGAACGTCTGCGGCAACACCGTGAACGTGGTGGGGCTCCTCAACCCCGCCACGGGCAACACCTGTGTGAACGAGGGCGGCGAGGCCGGCCCGGCACCCGCGGGCGCCGCCGCACAGAGCAGCGGAAAGGATTCACCGGGGGTGGTCTCCGGCAACGGCGTCCAGCTTCCGGTCCAGCTCCCGGTGAACGTCAGCGGGAACGGGGTGAGCGTGGTCGGGATCGGCAACGCGGCCACCGGCAACGAGTCCGTCAACACCCCCGGCGACCAGCCCGAACAGCCCCCGGCGAAGCCGACGCCCAAGCCGGACGCCGCCCCGCCGAAGGCGCACCCGGGCCCGAAGGCCGACGAGCCCGGGCCGGCGCGGCCGGTGACCTCGCTCGCCCACACCGGAGCGGACCAGACGCTCCCCGCCGTCGTGGGCAGCGCCGCGCTGGTGCTGGGCGGGGCCGCCCTGTACCGCCGCTTCCGCCCGCAGTCGGCGCGCTGACCGCTCCCCGCGGAGACGGAAGGCCCCACCGGGCGACGACCGGTGGGGCCTCCGCCGGCACCGGCCGATCACACGCGGACCCGCTTCTCGTCAGGACGCCGGAGCCCACCCGTCGGTCACCGCGGCGAGCGGTACCGTGCCCGCCCGGTGCCATACGCCGGTAGAAGGCCCGGATCGCGGGTGTCACCCCCGGTGGAACCGCCGGTGCAGCGCGTGCACCTCCTCGGCGAGCGCCGGCACCGGGCCCTCCACGGTCACCCCGGGCGCCACCTCGTGCACGGGCAGGGTCCGCACCGGAGGCGCCGGCACCTCCCACTCGTCCAGCCATTCGGCCAGTTGTTCCGAGGAGGCGACGTAGACGATGCGGCCGAGGCCCACCCAGGCGTGAGCGGCCGCGCACATCGGACAGTGCTCGCCGGAGGTGTAGACGGTCGCCGCCGCCCGCGCCTCGGGCGCCATGTGGGCCGCGGACCAGCGGGCCAGCTCGAACTCGGGGTGGCGGGTGCGGTCCCCGGACGCCACCCGGTTGTGGTCCTCGGCGAGCACCTCGCCGTCCGCCCCCACCAGCACCGAACCGAACGGCTCGTCCCCCGCCTCCAGGGCCTCGGTGGCCAGCTCCACACAGCGGCGCAGATACGGCAGCTCGGCGTCCTTCACGACCATGACGTACGACCCTTCCGGCGGTGTGATCTTCGATCAGGCACCCTACGTCCATCGCGCGCGGGCGCGAAGGCGTGGCGCCCGTACGGCCCGGTGATGGCCCGTAAACGTGTTGCCGCACGGGCTCCCTGGTGCTGGAGTGAACCCATGGATCACGTCGCGGTACTCGCCCTGTACGACCGGGACATGCGTGAAGGCGCGCAGCCGGACAGTCCCGAGTCCCGGATCGAGCGGGTCGGCAAGGTGGTCCGCCAGGTCTCCTCGGAGCGGGGCTGGAACGGCGTGGTCTGGTCGGATCTGGATGCGGGCGGCGCGGACGCGGCGATCGCCGAGCAGATCTCGTACTTCTCCGGGCTCGGACGTGAGTTCGAGTGGAAGCTCTACGGGCACGATCTGCCGGTCGACCTGGGGCAGCGGCTCAGGGCGGCCGGGTTCACCGCGCAGCCCGAGGAGACCCTGATGATCGGCGAGGTCGCCGATCTGACCCTCGACGCCGAGCCGCCCGAGGGCATCCGTGTCCTGCCGGTCACCGACCGGGCGGGCGTCGACCTCGTCGCGGACGTGCACGAGGCGGCCTTCGGCACCGACAGCACCCGGCTGCGTCACCAGCTGCTCGCCCAGCTCACCGCCGACCCGGACACCGTGGTCGCCGTCGTCGCCCTCGCCGGGGACACCCCGGTCAGCGCGGCCCGGATGGAGCTCGTGCCGGGCACCAGATTCGCCGGTCTGTGGGGCGGCGGCACCGTCGAGGCCTGGCGCGGCCGCGGCATCTACCGCGCCCTGGTCGCCGTGCGGGCCCGCGAGGCCGTGGAGCGCGGCTACCGCTATCTCCAGGTGGACGCCATGCCCAGCAGCCGCCCCATCCTGGAACGCCTCGGCTTCGAGCCGCTGACCACGACGACGCCGTACCTCCACACGCCGTGACGTAGGTCATGTCCCCCGGGATGTCACATCCGCGGGCGCTCGATCCGTCCCCATGACATGACGACGAACCAGAGCATCCTCCTAGCCGGCGCCGGCGGAGTCCTCGGCCGGCACATCACCCAGGCCCTGACCGAGGCGGGCCACAAGGTCACCGGGCTCGGCCGGAGCCAGGGCAACGGCATCCGGGCCGACCTCATGGACCGCGACGGACTGCTGAAGGCCGTCGACGGACACCACTTCGACACGGTGATCCACGCCGCGACCGCCCTGCGCAAGGCCCCCATGCGCCACCGCGACATGTACGCCACCGACGCGCTGCGCACCGAGGGCACCGCCCATCTGATCGAGGCCGCGCAGGCCGCCGGGGCCCGCCGTTTCGTGTCGGAGTCGATGGTCTTCGGCTACGGCTACGGCGACCACGGCGACCGGGAGGTCACCGAGGACGACACCTTCGGCCCGCGCGGCACCGACCCGGAACTGGAACGGCACCTCGCCGGCATGCGCACCAAGGAGCGGCTGACCTTCGAGGCCGAGGGCCTGGAGGGCGTCGCCCTGCGCTACGGCGCCTTCTACGGCCCCGGCGGCACCGAGAACCTGCTGCCCATGCTCCGCAAGCGCCAGCTGCCCCTGCCCGCCGACCACGGCCGGGTCCTGCCCTGGATCGAGCTCACCGACGCGGCCCGCGCGATGGTCGCCGCCGTCGAACACGGCCGCCCGGGCCAGGCGTACAACATCGCGGACCGCACCCCTCTGGGGTTCCGGGGGCATGTCGCCCGCGTGGCCGAGGAGTTCGGTCTGCCGAAGCCGATGACCGTCCCGATGTGGCTGATGCGGCCGATGTCGTACGCCCATGTGCTGGTGGCGTCGTCGCTGCGGGTCTCCATCGCCAAGGCGGAACGGGAGCTGGGGTGGACCCCGGTGTACGCGTCGAGCCAGGAGGGCCTGGCGGCGCTGCGTGCCTCACAGGTCTAGCTGGTACTCCACGGCCCGGTGCGTGGGCAGATAGCCGAGGGCATCGTTGACGGCGAGCATGGGCGCGTTGCTGTCCGCGGTGTCGGTGAGCAACCCGGCGAGTTCCGGGTGGCGTTCACGGGCCCGGCGGATGGACGCCGCCTTCATCCAGCGGGCGAGGCCACGGCCGCGGTGCGCCGGCAGCACCGCCGTACCGTAGTGCTGTCCGTCGCCCCGGCCGTCGCCCGGCACCACGAGCTCGGAGAAGCCGACGATCGATCCGCTCGCCGTGTCCACCGCGGCGACGGTGTGCAGGAGTTCACCGCGCCCGGCGACCGCCTCGGCCGCGGCGACCACCCGCTCCACGTCCCAGACGACCGTGCCGTAGTCGGTGCCCTCCATCGGCATGTCGTCCATGGCCCGCCGTGAGTCGGCGTACGACCGCGCGAGTGCGTCCGGCACGACGCCGTCCCACTCGGTCAACTCGTAGCCTGGGCAAGGCTGTTCTTTGACCGCTGCGGCATCTCCTTCGGCCAGCGCGAGCCTGGCGTATGTCAGCGACAGCACCGGGCGAAAGCCCCGCGCCGACAGGAACGCGTCAGCGGGGGAGCCCTGTTCGGCCTGTGCGACGACGGAGCGCCGCCCGTCGGCCCGCGCCGCGGCCACGGCGGCCTCCAGCAGCCGGGTGCCGATGCCCCGCCGCCGTTCGGCGCCGTGCACGGCGATCTCCAGCTCCGCGAGATGCTCCTGTCCCGCCTTCGTGAACAGCCGCAGGAAGGCGGACCCTGCCGGTGCTCCGTCGGCCGCCGAGGCCAGCCAGGCCAGACGGCGGCTGGAAGCGCCGGGTGCGGGGTCGGTCAGCGGGATGACGCGCAGGCTCAACGGGGCTCCGTCGGGGGCTGGTCGGGCGGTGGGCCGCAGAAGCAAACCACCGCCGGACCGTGCCCGCAACGGGATTTCGTGCCACCGGTCGCACCCGCCGCACCTGTCTGCCGTACTTGCCGCAACGGTCGTGCCCGTCACACCCATCGTGCCGGTCACATCCACCGTGCGCCTCACACCACTGTGCTCGTCACACTCGCCGTGCGCGTCACATGCGCAGTGCTCGTCACACCCGCCGTACCGTCGAACCCGTCGCGCCCCGTCAGCGGCGCGCCCTCGGCCGCGACCGGTCCAGCGCGGCGACGCCGAGCGCGGCGAGGCCGATCTGGATGAGCCACTCGACCCAGTCGATGCCCTTGGTGTCGGCCACGTCGAACCCCGCGGCGATCGCCGAGCCGAGCAGTGCGGCCACGATGCCGACGACGATGGTCAGCAGGATCCCGATGCGCTGCCGGCCCGGGATCACGAGCCGGCCCAGCACACCGATGACGATGCCGATCACGATCGCGCTGATGATGCCCGAGATCTCCATCTCCGCCCCTCTTCTCAAGACCCCCGCAGTAGTTCGGATGCCCCCGGGGCGCGCGTACAGTCCGTTCGGTTTCAACCACCGGTCAACAGCGCGTCAAGCTCTGGCCCGGTCTCCGAAGCGATGCCTGTTCAGTTCCTGGCTTGCCATGCACCGTCCACCACACCGCCCCGCTGGGCCAGGACTCCTCGCCCTCCGCGGAAACCACTACCAGCACCGCCTACGACACCCTCAAGGTGCAGGTGGCACGGAGGGTTCCACGCTCCAGACGTCGTTCGTCGTCGACGACACGGCGCTGAACGTCAGCTGATCCGCGCCGGAACCCATCCGGTGGCGGCCACCACCTCGGCCGCGATGTCGATCACGGTGCGCCCGGCGGTCCCCACCCGCAGGGTGCCGGCGGGCGCACGCTCGTCCAGCAGCCGTGCCTTGCGTGCGCTGTTGCGCAGTTCCGTGTCCAGTTCGGAGCCCAACTCCCGTCCCGTCAGCCGCCGTTCGGTCGTCTCGTCGGTCGCGGTGAGCAGGACCCGGACGATCCGCACGGCGTCGCCCATCGCCCGGCGGAACATCCCCGTCGCCTCGTCCAGGACGCTCACCGTGTTCACGTACACGAGCCGCCGGTAGCCGAGTTCGGCGTAGTTGCGCCACACGGCGGTCAGATTGCGCTCGCCGATCGCCGCCCGGTGCGGATCCCCCTCGGGTGCGGGGTGCACCTGCCCCATGAAGTCCCCGTCGATCACGGCGTGCGCGACCTCGGCGCCGCGCAGCCGCGCCGAGACCTCCCAGCCCACGCTCGTCTTGCCGACACCGGCGCGGCCGCCGATGAGCAACACCTCGCAGTGATCCATGGGAGGAGCGTGGCAGCCGCCCCTGCTCCCGGACACCTCTTTATGTGCCGCGTTGACATGCAGGTAAATACCTGCATAACGTTGAGTGTGCGATCAGGGAGCGACTCCGGAATGGACCAGGTCTTCAAGGCGCTGGCCGACGACACGCGCAGACGGCTGCTGGACCGGCTGCACGAGCACAACGGTCAGACGCTCGGGGAGCTGTGCGGGCGGATCGCCATGACGCGCCAGTCGGTGACCCAGCACCTGGCCGTCCTGGAGGCCGCCAACCTGGTCAGCACCGTGCGGCGGGGGCGGGAGAAGCTGCACTACCTCAATCCGGTCCCGCTCCACGAGATCCAGGAGCGGTGGATCGACAAGTTCGAGCGCCCGCGCCTGAGCGCGCTCGGTGCCGTGAAGCGACGAGCCGAGGAAGCCATGACCGACAAGCCCACGTTCGTGTACGTCACCTACATCGAGAGCACACCCGAGAAGGTCTGGGACGCCCTCACCGACGCCGACCTGACCGCGGCCTACTGGGGGCACGGCAATGTCTCCGACTGGAAGCAGGGGTCCCGCTGGGAGCATGTACGGACGGACGGCTCCGGCATCGCCGACGTCGTCGGCACCGTCGTGGAGAGCGAGCGTCCCACCCGCCTCGTCACCAGCTGGGCCGCGCCCGAGGACGAGGGCCAGGACGACAAGCACTCCCGGGTCACCTTCGACATCCGGCAGCACGGCGACATCGTCCGGCTCACCGTGACCCACGAGAACCTGGCCGACGACAGTGAGCGCGCCGCCGCGGCCGCCGGCTGGGCGGCGGTGCTGTCCAACCTCAAGTCGCTGCTGGAGACCGGCAGTCCGCTCCCGCAGGAGCCGTGGCTGGTGCCGTGACCGGGAGCGGCCGGCCCGCGGGGCGCGGACCGGCCGGGGTCGCTTCCTCTCCGGGTCTTCCTACGTCCTGGGGGTGCTCTTCGCCGCGGTGACCGCGCACATCAGCCCCAGGATCAGGGCCAGGGCGCCGATGATGATGTTGTTCAGGATGACGCCGGCGTCCGGGCTGTCGCCCACGATCCACGCCGAGACGATCATCCACAGTCCGACCGCGCAGAAGGCCCAGCTGAGGCCGTACATACGCTCCGGAGCCCGGGTGAACCCGAGGGCCAGCAGGCCGATCGCGATGCCCACGATCAGGTTGTGCGGCACGAGGTCGGGCTGGCTCGTCGTGTAGTGGAGTATCCAGGGGGATACGGCACAGTACAGACCGAGCAGGAACACCGGTCCGTCCACGAGCGCCACATCGCGACCGCCGAGCATACGGGCGTACCGTGCCCGCATTTCGGAAACATCGGGGTGGCTGGTGATGTCACCTCTGGTGGGCGAGACGTTGGCCATGACTCGTCTCCTTTGACTTGCAGGCCAGACCGCGTCTGGTGCGGTGTGCGGTAAGCGCCGCGCAGGTACATTCTGCGCTTATTTTTCCCTTATGTGTAGAGGTCACGACAGCCTCCGGGGAGCACCGACTCTCCCCGGAGGCTGTCGTGTCTCCTTCTTCCGGAGCGGGCCCGGCGGCGGATGCGGGGGCGTGCCGCCTAGCCGAACGCGTCGTCCCGCAGACGGCGGTGCAGCAGGTGAAGTCCGCGCCGCGCGTGGCTCTTGACCGTGCCCAGCGGCCAGCCGGTGCACTCCGCGATCTGCGACTGGGTCAGGTCCTCGTAGAAGGCCAGCCTCAGGACCTTCTGCTGGGCCGAGGGCAGCTTCGCCAGCTCCTGCCGGACCAGGACCCGGTCCAGGACCCGGTCCAGGACCGACTCGGGCTCCCGCGCGGAGGGATCCGTGAGCGGCAGGGAGGAGCCGGCGGCGGCGAGGAGGTCGGTGCGGCGGGTCCGGGCGGCGAGCGCGTCGGCGATCTTCCGCCTGGTGATGCCGACGATCCAGCCACCGAACGCGCCCCGCTCGGGACGGAATCCGCCGCGGCCCCGCCACACCCCCAGGAACACCTGCTGGGTCACGTCCTCGGCCTCCCTGCGGTCCCCCAGGGAACGCCAGGCCAGGGTGTGCACCAGCGTCGACCAACGGCGGTAGGCCGCCTCCAGGCACGCCTCGTCGCCGGCCACCAGGCCCCGGGCGAGCTCCTCGTCGGCGTACGACTCCTCCACCGGTGCCCACAGCGAAGCGGCGGCCGACGGGAGCGCGGCGTTCCGCTGCTGGCTCATGGCGACCGCTCCTCACGTCGGGACGTCTTCCGGACGCGTCCTGTCAGCCATCGTGGAAGCGGTCGGGCGAGGTCATCAACGTGCATCGATTCTGCGTCGTATGCGTCGTACAGTCCCCCCATGACTGAGCCGTCGGCCGGACCGGGGCCCCAGCCCCCACCGGGACCGTCCCCGGAGAGCGCCGACGTGCCGCTGACGACCGGTGCGCTGGCCCGGCGGCTGGGGGTCTCGCCCACCACGCTGCGTTCCTGGGACCGCCGCTACGGCATCGGGCCCGCGGTGCGCGCCGACGGACGCCACCGTCGCTGGAGCCCCGGGGACGTCGAGGTACTGGAGAGGATGTGCCGGCTGACCTCCTCCGGGGTGCCGCCGGCCGAGGCCGCCCGCCTCGCCAAGCGGGCGCCGGGCTCCCCGCCGGCCGTCGTCGGCGTCCCCGAGGAGTCCCGGCCGCGGTCGCGGGCGGCGGGCACACTGCCGCTCGGCGATGTGCGCCAGGAGTGCCGGGGGCTCGCGCGAGCCGCCGTGCGGCTCGACGCCCCCGCCGTCGAGCGTCAGCTGGAAGCCGCCGTGGAGCGGTACGGAGTCACCGTCGCCTGGCAGGAGGTGATGGTGCCCACGCTGCACGCGGTGGGGCGCAAGTGGGCGTCGTCCGGCGACCGTTACGTGGAGGTCGAGCATCTGCTGTCCTGGCATGTGTCGACCACGCTGCGCCGGCGCACACCGTCCGCCGCGCTTCAGGGCGGTGCCTCGGCCGCCGGGCCCGTCGTCCTGGCCTGCGCGCCCGGTGAACAGCACACCCTGGCGGTCGAGGCGCTCAACGCCGCGCTGTGTGAACTCGGCCTGCCCACCAGGATGTTCGGTGCGGCGGTGCCCGGCGAGGCGCTCACCGCCGCGGTACAGCGGCTGGGTCCCGTGGCGGTGTTCCTGTGGGCGCAGGCACGGTCCACCGCCGGCCTGCCCCTGGCCCGGCATGTCGCCGGCACCTCGTGGGGCGTCAAGGGCGCCCGGCGACAGCCCCTGGTGGTGGTCGGCGGACCCGGCTGGTCGGGACCGGCGACGCGCGAACTGCCGCGCCCGGCGACCCTGAAGGACGCGGTCGGGATCCTGGCCGGCGCGTTCGCGGGCATGAGCGGACGACAGTGACCGTGCGGGCCCGCCTCAGCCGAGTCCGCGGGCCCGCTTGAACCGGGCCAGACCGTCGGACAGTTCGACGATCGGGTCCGGATAGTCGTCGATCGCCGCGCGGTCCAGGCCGCGCAGCTTCCACGGCTCGTGCACCGAAGGGGCGTCGAGGCCCGCCAGTTCGGGCACCCAGCGCCGGACGTACGCTCCGTCCGGGTCGTATTTCCTCGCCTGGGTGACCGGGTTGAGAACCCGGTTGGGACGGGAGTCGGTGCCGGTGCCCGCCATCCACTGCCAGTTGAGCTGGTTGTTCGCCAGGTCGCCGTCGACCAGGAGCTCCAGGAAGTGCCGCGCGCCGACGCGCCAGTCGACGTACAGCGTCTTGGTGAGGAAGCTCGCGGTGAGCAGCCGGCCGCGGTTGTGCATCCAGCCCTCGTGGCGCAGTTGGCGCATCGCCGCGTCGACGACCGGGAAACCGGTACGCCCGTCCTTCCAGGCCTCGATGTCCTCGCGCGCCGACTCCTCGGACCGCCAACGGTCGTGCTTCGTACGGTAGTCGGCGGTGGCGGCGGCGGGGCGGGCCGCGAGGACCTGACGGTGGAAGTCCCGCCAGGCGAGCTGTCGTACGAAGGCCTCGGCGCCCGGTCCTCCCGCCTTGCGCGCCCGGTGGACCAGTTCGACCGGGGACAGGGTGCCGAAGTGCAGATGCGGCGAGAAGCGCGAGGTGGCGTCCCCGGCCAGGTCGTCGTGGCGGTCCTCGTACGCGGCGATGCCGTCGCGCAGCCAGGAGGTCGTACGAGCCCGGCCCGCCTCCTCCCCGCCGGCCGCCAGGCCTTCCGAGAGGGCCGGCAGCCGGCCGCGGTCGGGCAGCCGCTCCGAGCCGACGCCGTCCGGGACCCGGACCGCGCGCGGGGCCGCGACGGGCTCGCGCAGCCGTACGCCGCTCCAGTGCCGGAAGTACGGCGTGAAGACGGCGAAGTGGTCCGAGGAGGCCGGTGCCACCGCGCCCGGCGGGACCGCCGAGGTCACGGTGTCGTGGACGTGGAGCCGTCGGCCCTCCGCCTCCAGCGCGTGTCTGAGCCGCTGTTCGCGCCGGTGCGCGTAGGCGCTGACGTCGGCCGCCATGTGGACCTCGTCGGCGTCCGTCTCGGCGGCCACCTTGCACACCTCCTCGACGACGTCACCGGAGCGGATCACCAGGCGGCCGCCCCGCTCGCGCAGCCCCGCGTCGAGATCCCGCAGACAGTCGGCGAGGAAGGCCAGCCGGTTCGGCGCGGCGAACCCGGCGTCGGTCACTCCCCGGTCGCGCACGAACAGGGGGATCACCTCAGCGGCCTCGTTCGCAGCCCGCAGGGGCGGGTGGTCGTGGAGGCGCAGGTCGGCGGTGAACAGGACGATCGAGACGGTCATGGTGCGGGCTCCGGAGGAGGGGGCGACGGGCGGTGGTGGCGGCGTCCGCCGACGGGCGACGGTCGATGGATGTGCGGGGTGTCAGCCGGCGGGGGAGGGATGGCGTGTCTCGGTGGTCGCGGTGCGGCCTGCGGTGCGTGCGATGTTGCGGGCCATCCCGCCGAACACCACGGCGTGGAAGGGGGAGACGCTCCACCAGTACGCGTGGCCGAGCAGCCCGTGCGGATGGAACAGGGCCCGCTGCCGGTAGCGGGTGCGGCCGTCGTCGTCGGTCTCCGCGTACATCTCCAGCCAGGCGAGGCCGGGCAGCCGCATCTCGGCCCGCAGCCGCAGCAGACGCCCCGGCTCGATCTCCTCCACCCGCCAGAAGTCCAGCGAGTCGCCGGCCCGCAGCCGTGCCGCGTCACGGCGCCCCCGGCGCAGACCGACACCGCCGACCAGCCGGTCCAGATTGCCGCGCACGGCCCAGGCCAGCGGGAAGGAGTACCAGCCGTTGTCGCCGCCGATTCCCTCGATGACCCGCCACAGGTCCGGCCGTGAGGCGTTCACGGGCAGCTCCCGCACATCCGTGTACAGGCTGCCGCCGGCCCAGTCGGGGTCGGTGGGCAGCGGGTCGCTGGGGGCGCCGGGGAACGACGCCGAGGACCAGCGTGTCGTCACCTGTGCGTCGCGGACCCGCTGGAGGGCCAGCCGTACCGCCTCGTCGAAGCCGATGGGATGGCCGGGCGGATCGGGCACGTACCGGGCGATGTCGTGCTCGCGGCAGACGACCTCGTGGCGCAGGGACTCGGCGAGCGGCCGCGCGATGGCGGCCGGTACGGGCGTCACCAGTCCGACCCAGTGACTGGACAGGCCGGGGGTGAGCACGGGCACGGGGAGGATGATCCGCCGCGGAAGCTCCGCGACGGCCGCGTACCGGGTCATCATCTCCCGGTAGGTGAGGACGTCCGGCCCGCCGATGTCGAAGGCGCGGTTGACCTCGGCCGGCATACGGGCGCTCCCGGCGAGGGCGCGCAGCACGTCCCGCACCGCCACCGGCTGGATCCGGGTGCTGACCCAGCTCGGGGTCACCATCACCGGCAGCCGTTCGGTGAGGTAGCGCAGCATCTCGAAGGACGCCGAGCCCGAGCCGATGACGACCGCCGCCCGCAGGACGGTGGCGGGCACGCCGGAGGCCAGCAGGATGCGGCCCACCTCGGCCCGTGAGCGCAGATGCGGCGACAGCTCCCGCTCCGGCACACCTTCGGGGGTGAGTCCGCCCAGGTAGACGATCCGCCGTACGCCCGCGGCGCGGGCCCGCTCGCCGAAGATCCGGGCCGCCCGCCGGTCGGTCTCCTCGAAGGTGTCGCCGGTGCCGAGCGCGTGGACCAGGTAGTAGGCGACGTCGATCCCGCGCATGGCGTCGGCGACCGCCTCCTCGTCCAGCACGTCCCCGCGCACCACCTCCGCCTCGCCCGCCCAGGGATGGTCGCGCAGCTTGCCGGGGGACCGGGCCAGACAGCGCACCCGACACCCCTCGGCCAGCAGCACGGGGACGAGCCGGCCTCCGATGTATCCCGTAGCGCCGGTCACCAGGCAGCGCGGCCCGGGTCCGGTGTCCTCGGCGTTCATCAGTCCTCGGTCCTCCGTCTCGACGTACCCCCTGTGATCACTTCCACCGCCGGAGCCGTAACGGATGCGGGCGCTTCTATAGGCTGCTCGCGTGGCCACAGCAGACGACCCGGACCAGCACACCGCGACCGCGGGACCTCCCGCAGTTCCCCCGGGGACCGATCTTCAATCGCTCGCCGTCCAGCTGCGGCGGATGAACGGCGAGATCAACCGTCTGGTCCACGGGTTCGCCGGGGAGCACGGACTGCACGCCACCGATGTGCAGGCGCTGGCGGCCATCCTGGACGCCGACGGGCCGATGACGCCGGGGCGGCTGCGCGCACACCTCGGGCTGACCTCCGGAGCCGTCACCGCCTGTCTGGACCGGCTGGAGGGGGCCGGCCACATCCGCCGCGTCAGGGAGAGCAGCGACCGGCGGGTGGTGCACCTGTACTACGCGTCCGACGCCAAGGTGGCGGCCCGTACGTACTTCCGTCCTCTCGCCAGGGCCGCCGAGCAGGCTCGCGCGCGCTTCACGGAGGAGGAACTCGCGGTGGCGGCCCGTTTCCTCGCGGCGATGAACGAGGAGATGTCGACGCTCAGGTCCACGGGGACCTGAAGAACTCCGCCTCGGCTGCATCCAGGGACCCCCTACCCAGAGAAAGCTCAATGATTGAGATTGTTTATTGTTGAGACACTTCGTTGAGGTACCTGTTCATCGACCGGGAGAACCATGTCCCTCACCCCGCGCCGAGGCCGCTTCCTCGTGCCGTTCCTCCTGCTCGTCGTCTGGCTCGGCATCGGAGGCGTCCTGGGCCCCTACGCCGGACGGCTCGGCGAGGTCGCCACCAACGACCAGGCCGCCTTCCTGCCGCGCAGCGCCGAATCCACCGAGGTCATCGCCGCCCAACGGGCCTTCCGGCAGGACGAGTCGCTACCGGTGATCGTCGTCTGGACCGACGAGAAGGGCGGCCCGGTCCAGGACCGCCAAGCCGCGGCCGGAGCCGCGCTCGCCTCCCTCGGCGACCTGCCGGGCGTGGTCGGGAACGTGTCGCCCGCGCTCGTCTCCAAGGACCGCGAGGCCCTGGAAGGCGTCGTCCAGCTCAGGCCCGACCTCGGCGACCGGCTCCCCGACGCCCTCGACCGCGTCCGCGACGCCGCCGAGCGCGTCCCCGGCAGCACCGTCCAGCTGGCGGGCCCGGCGGCGACCCAGGCGGACCTGTCGGAAGCCTTCGCCGGCATCGACGGACTGCTCCTGGCCGTCGCCCTGGCCACCGTCCTGGTCATCCTGCTGCTCGTCTACCGCAGCGTGCTGCTGCCCCTCGTGATCATCCTCGGGGCCGTCTTCGCGCTCGGCCTCGCCTGCGCCGTCGTCTACGTCCTCGCCGACCATGACGTCGTCAGGGTCGACGGCCAGGTCCAGGGCATCCTGTCCATCCTGGTCATCGGCGCCGCCACCGATTACGCCCTGTTGCTGACGGCGCGTTACCGGGAGGAACTGGCCGCGCGGACCGACCGGTTCGCGGCCGTGCGGGCCGCGCTGCGGCAGTCGTGGGGAGCGATCGTGGCCAGCGCCGCGACCGTCGCCCTGGGGCTGCTCGCCCTGCTGATCAGCGACCTCACCAACAACCGCGCGCTCGGGCCGGTCGGCGCGATCGGCATCGGCTGCGCCGTGCTCAGTTCGCTGACCTTCCTGCCGGCGGTGCTCGTCCTGCTGGGCCGCTCCGCGTACTGGCCGGCCGCCCCACGCCCCACGACCGCCGGTCATGGTGTCTGGCGGCGCGTCGCCGCCCTGGTCGACCGCGCGCCCCGCAAGGTGTGGGCCCTGAGCCTCGCGGGTCTGCTGGCCTGCGCCGCCTTCGCGCCCACCCTCAGCTCCCGAGGTGTCCCGCTCGCCGAGTCCTTCGTGGACCAGGCGCCCTCCGTGACCGCGCAGCAGACGCTCGCCCGGCACTTCCCCGGCGGCTCCGGCAACCCCGCCGTCGTCATCGCCGACGCCGACCACCTCGACCGCGTCGTCCGCACGGCCCTGTCCACCCAGGGCGTGGCCGCCGCGGCGGGCGTCACGGAGTCCGGGCGGCCCGGCGGTGACCCGCTGGTCGTCGGCGGACGGGTACGGGTCGACGTCACGCTGGCGTCCGCCGCCGACAGCGACGCCGCCAAGGAGACCGTGGCCCGGCTGCGCACGGCTCTGCACGCGGTGCCCGGCGCGGACGCCCTCGTCGGCGGCTACACGGCCCAGCAGTACGACACCCTGCGGACGGCCGAACGGGACCGCACACTCATCGTCCCCGTCGTCCTCGTGATCATCTTCGTGATCCTGACCGTTCTGCTGCGCTCCCTGCTGCTGCCCGCCCTGCTGGTGGCCACCGTGGCGCTCAACTACCTCGCCACGCTGGGCGTTTCGGCCCTGGTCTTCCGGCATGTGTTCGGCTTCGGCGGTACCGATCCGTCGGTGCCGCTGTACGGCTTCGTGTTCCTCGTCGCCCTCGGCGTCGACTACAACATCTTCCTCATGTCCCGGGTGCGGGAGGAGTCCCTGCTCCACGGGGTGCGCCAGGGAGTGTTGCGTGGTCTCGTCGGCACCGGGGGCGTGATCACCTCGGCCGGCGTGGTGCTCGCGGCGACGTTCGCCGCGCTCGGGGTGATCCCGCTGGCGTTCCTGGCGCAGATCGCGTTCATCGTCGCCTTCGGGGTGCTCCTCGACACCCTGGTCGTGCGCTCGCTGCTCGTCCCCGCGCTGGCCCGCGATCTCGGGGCCGTCGCGTGGTGGCCCGGGGCCGGCGCGTTCCCCGCCTCCAAGTGACCGGTTCCGTCATACGAGTTCGGGTCGCCGGGACATGAACGCGTCGGATACGGGCAGGCGAAAGGCACGACGCTCGCTCGTCGTTACGACTCGAAGGCCGATGCTGGAGGTGTCTTCCGCTATGAGCGCGAAGGTGTTGGAGCGGTTCCCTGCGGGAGCTCCGCGCGGATCGTGGCCGGCGGAGGAGTACGCGGCGGAGCGACGCGAGAAGGGTGAACCGGCGACGGTCGTCATGGACCTGAAGTCGGACGCGTTCCTGGTCGTGGTCCCGGCACCGGAGGACGACTGACCCCGGCGTACCGCCCGACTCGTCCGCCGCTCTCTGACGGAGCGGGCCCGAGCCCGTCATCGATGAAGGTCCACGCCCCGTCGGCATGTTTCACTTGCTCCTCGCATTCGAGACCGGGGGAGCAATGGCAGCGCCGACGGAGCTGTACGGTCTGGTCGCCGGACTGACGATCGCGGTGGTGACCGCACCGGTCGGGGTCTCGGGCGCCGTGTTCCTGTTGCCCGTACAGCTGAGCGTGCTCGGCGTGCCCAGTCCGGCCGTCACTCCCACCAACCTGCTGTTCAACGTGGTGGCCGGGCCGGGAGCTTTGTTGCGCTACCGCCGGGACGGTCTGCTGAACAGCCCGCTGGCCCGGCTTCTGGTGGCCGGCACCCTGCCGGGAGTGGTCATCGGCGCGGTGGTGCGGGTCTTCGCCGTCCCCGGGGCCACGGTCTTCCGTCTGCTGGTCGCCGGTCTGCTGATCCCGCTGGGCCTGTGGCTCGTCGGTCGCACCCTGCGGCCCGCCCGGGCGGCAGCGACAGCGGCTCCGTCGCCGCGCGCCATCAGCGGACTGGCCCTGGTCGTCGGGGTCCTCGGGGGGATCTACGGCATCGGCGGCGGCTCCCTCCTCGGGCCGGTCCTGGTCGGCCGCGGCATGCCCGTCGCCCAGGTCGCCCCGGCAGCGCTCGCCTCCACCTTCGTCACCTCGGTGGCCGGTGCCGCGACCTTCGCGCTGCTGTCCCTCGCCGGTTCCGGCGACATCGCCCCGGACTGGTCCCTGGGCCTGGCCTGCGGCGTCGGCGGCCTGATCGGCGGCTACCTCGGCGCACACCTCCAGCCCCGCCTCCCCGAGACGGCACTGCGCATGCTCCTGGGCGGCCTGGCCTGCGCCCTCGGAGCCCTCTACGCGGTCCAGTCCCTGCGCTGACCTGCCCGTCGCGCGGTCGAGTTCCCCCTGACGGACGCCGCGGCACGTACGAGTCGACTCAGGTGACAGCCGCACCCTCTATTGCACTTAATATGCAACAACTAATAATCTTCAATAGGGGGAGCTCATGACGACCCGATGGATACGAGGCGCCGCCGTCGCCACGGCGATGGCGGGCGGGGTCGCCGCGTGCTCGGCGCCGGGCGAAAGCGCGAGCGACGGCGCGGCCGCCGACTCGGTGGTGATCGGGGTGAGTTCGGAGCCGGACACCCTCAGCCCGCTGCTCGGGTACGGCAAGGACGGCAACTCGAAGATCTTCGACGGACTGCTCGCCCGGGACACCGACCTGAAACTGCGGCCGGCCCTGGCGAAGGCGCTGCCGGAGATCGGGGACGACGGCCGCACGTACACCTACACCCTGCGCGAGGGCGTCGAGTTCAGCGACGGCGAGCCGCTGACCGCCGCCGACGTCGTCTTCACCTACGAGACGATCCTGGACGCGAAGACCAACAACACCGCCCGCAGCGAACTGAACGCCGTCAAGGAGGTACGGGCGGACGGCGACGACAGGGTCGTCTTCACCCTGAAGTACCCCTACGCGCCCTTCGCCGCCCGCACCGTCCTGCCGATCGTCCCCGAGCACATCGCCGGCGAGCAGGACCCCAACACCGGCGCCTTCAACACCGAGCCGGTCGGCACCGGCCCGTACGTCCTGGCCGACTGGCGCAAGGGCGAGAAGCTCACCTTCAAGGCCAACCCCCGCTACTGGGGCGGCGTACCGAAGGTGAAGACCCTCACCATGGCGATCGTCGAGGACGACGACGTACGCGCCACCCGGCTGCGCTCCGGCGACCTGGACGGCGCCGTCCTCCCGCCCGACCTCGCCGCCGCCTTCAAGGACGACGCGGACAAGAAGACGTACGAGGCGAAGTCCTACGACTTCCGGACCGTCACCCTCCCCACGGCGGGCGAGGTCACCGGTGACCGCGCGATCCGCCAGGCCCTGGACGCCGCCGTCGACCGCGAGACCATGGTCGACAAGATCCTCGACGGCGCGGGCCGCGCCGCGTACGGGCCGCTGCCGGTCGACGACCCCTGGTTCGCCAAGGGCATCGAACACGGTCAGGACCTGGACAAGGCCCGGCGGCTCCTGGACGAGGCCGGCTGGAAGGCCGGCGGCGACGGCGTCCGCGCCAAGGACGGCCGCAAGGCGTCGTTCACCCTGCTCTACCCCTCGGGCGACAAGGTCCGCCAGGATCACGCCCTCGCCTACGCCTCCGATGCCAAGAAGGCCGGCATCGAGGTGAAGGCGGAGAGCGCCACCTGGGAGGTCATCGAGCCGCGGATGAAGGACGACGCGGTCCTCGCGGGCGGCGGCAGCACCGGCGACCCCGACTTCGGCCTCTACACGCTGCTGCACTCCTCCCTCGCCGGGAACGGCTTCAACAACATGGGCCGCTACGACAACCCGGCCGTCGACGAGGCCCTCGACACCGGCCGCCGCAGCCGCGACGAGGCGACCCGGAAGAAGGCGTACGACACCCTCCAGCGCGAGCTGGTGAAGAACCCCGGCTCCACCTTCCTCACCCACATCGACCACGTCTACGTGCTCGCCGACCGCTGGGACGGGCTGACCACCCAGCTGGAACCGCACGAGCACGGCTTCGCCAGCGGCCCCTGGTGGAACCTCGAGGACTGGCAGCCGAAGAAGTGACCCGACTCCCCTGGGGAGCGATGGCGCAACTGGCTGGACGGCGGGCCCTGTTCGCCGTCCCCGTCCTCCTCGTCGTCACCTTCGGCGTGTTCGCCATCGCCGCCGCCTCCCCCTTCGACCCGGTCAAGGCCTACGCCGGGACCGCCGCCCTGGGCGCCGACCAGGAGACCCTGGACCGGCTGCGGACCAACCTCGGTGTGGACCAGCCCTTCGCCGAACGCTGGTGGCACTGGCTCACCTCCGCGCTCGGCGGCGATCTGGGGCAGTCCAGCGTGATGCGGCAACCGGTGACCGAGGTGATCGGCGAACGCCTGGTCTGGTCCGCGCTGCTGTGCGCGGTCGCGTTCGTCGTGGCCGTGCTCGCGGGCACCCTGTTCGGCGCGTTGGCGGCCCACCGGCAGGGCGGGTGGCTGGACCGCACGGTCACCTCGCTCGCCTACACCCTGTCGGCGGCCCCGGTGTTCTGGGTGGCCCTGCTCGTCATCTGGCTGTTCGCGCTGAGGCTGGACATCCTCCCGGCGGGCGGCCTCACCGACACCGCCAGCGAACAGGTCACCGCGGGCCAGGTCACGAGCCACCTCGTCCTGCCCGCCGGGGTCCTCGCCGTCTCCCAGCTCCCGTGGTTCACCCTGTACGTCCGTCAGGGCGTCGCCGACGCGCTCGCGGAGGACCCGGTACGCGGCGCCCGCGCCCGGGGCCTGAGCGAACGCACCGTCCTGTTCGGCCACGCCCTGCGCTCCGGACTGCTGCCGGTGCTGACCCTGATCGGCTCCCGCGTCCCCGAACTCATCACCGGCGCCCTCCTGGTGGAGAGCGTCTTCAGCTGGCCCGGCATCGCCGCGGCCACGGTCCAGGCGGCCACCGCCGTCGACTTCCCGCTGCTGGCCGCCCTGACCACGCTGGCCACCGCCGCCGTGCTGCTCGGCAACCTGTTCGCGGACCTTCTGTACGGACTCTTCGACCCGAGGGTGAAGCTCAGTGACATGTGATTTCCGTGGCTGAGGCCGCAGTCGAGAGGGAGTGGCGGTCCCACGGCATCCGCCGCCGCTCCACTCGGGCCGTCCGGGTGCGTACCTCCGTCGCACTGGTCGCCCTGACGGTCCTCGCGGTGCTGCTCGTCCCGCCCCTGGTCCAACTCGACCAGCAGACCGTCGACCTGGCGTCGAAACTGCAACCGCCTTCCTGGGCCCACCCGTTCGGGACCGACGACGTCGGCCGCGATCTGCTCCTGCGCTGTGTCTACGGGCTGCGGGTGTCCCTGCTCGTCGGTGTGGTGGCGGCGCTGACGGCGACCGTGATCGGGACGGCCGTCGGAGCCGCGGCCGGGGCGCTCGGCGGCTGGGTCGACCGGGGCGTGATGCGGCTGGTCGACACCTTCTCGTCCGTGCCCCACCTGCTGCTCGGGATCTTCATCGTCGCCATGTTCCGGCCGGGCATCTGGCCCGTGGTGGTCTCGGTCGGGCTCACCCACTGGCTGTCGACCGCCCGGATCGTCCGTGCCGAGGTGCTGTCCCTGCGCTCGCGCCCGTACATCGACGCCGCCGTCTCCGGAGGCGCGTCGAGGTGGCGGGTGACCGTACGCCACCTGCTGCCCGCCGTGCTGCCGCAGGCCGCCCTGGCCGCCGTACTGATGGTGCCGCACGCCATGTGGCACGAGTCGGCCCTGTCCTTCCTGGGACTCGGGCTGCCCGCCCACATGGCGAGCCTCGGCAACCTCGTCCAGGACGCCCGAGGCTCGCTGCTCGCCGGGCAGTGGTGGCCGACGCTCTTCCCCGGCCTGTTCCTCATCGTCCCCACGCTCGCCATCGCCGGTCTCGCGGGGGCCTGGCGGGAACGGATCAACCCCCGCAGACGATCGGAGCTGATGCTGTGACCGCCACCGTCCTGTCGGTACGCGGCCTGTCGGTCCGCTTCCTCATGCCCGGCGGACGCCGGGTCGCCGCCGTCACCGACGCGCACTTCGACGTGGCGGCGGGGGAGTGCCTGGCGCTGATCGGAGAGAGCGGCTGCGGCAAGTCCGTCCTGGCCTCCGCCCTGCTGGACCTGCTCCCGGCCAACGCGCAGACCGCCGGCGAGGCCCGCCTCGGCGACCTCGACCTGCTCACGGCGGACGAGCGCACGCTGGCCCGCACGGTCCGGGGCCGTCGTATCGGACTCATCCCGCAGAGCCCGGCCGCACACCTCACCCCCGTACGGACGATCCGCTCCCAACTGGAGGAGACCGTCGGCGAGTTGACCGGAGCACGGGGACGCGCGGCGGTGCGCGCCGCCGCCGAGGCAGCCGCCGAACGCGCCGCGTTCCCCGCCGACCACCTCGACCGCCACCCGCACCAACTCTCCGGCGGCCTCGCCCAACGCGCCGCGACCGCCCTCGCCCTCGTCGGCGACGCACCCCTGCTGCTCGCCGACGAACCGACGACCGGACTCGACCGCGACCTGGTGGACCACACGGTCGACGAGCTGCGACGCCATGTGGACGAGGCCGACCGGGCCCTGCTGATGATCACCCACGACCTTGCCGCGGCCGAACGCATCGCGGACCGCGTGGCGGTCATGTACGCGGGCCGCATCGTCGAACTGACCGACGCCGACGCCTTCTTCGGCACACAGGGCCCCCGCCACCCCTACGGTCGCGGCCTGCTCCAGGCCCTGCCCGACCGTGCCTTCACCCCCATCCCCGGCATGCCACCCGAACTCGGCGACCTCCCCGGGGGCTGCGCCTTCGCCGCTCGCTGCGACCGGGCCACCGAAGCGTGCGCCGACCGGCCGCCGATGGCGGACACGGTCGCCTGCCACCACCCGTACGTGCCGGAGGACATCCGTGCTTGAACTACGCGCCGTCACGGCCGGATACGACCGACGCACCCCCGTGGTCCGGGACGCGTCCCTGACCGTCGCCCCCGGCGAAGCCGTCGGCCTGCTCGGCCCCAGCGGCTGCGGCAAGTCCACCCTCGCCCGGGTCGCGGCCCTGCTGCACCGCCCCGACTCCGGAACGGTGCTGTTGGACGGCGAACCGGTGCGCCGCTGGCGCCACCGCGCGCCACGCGAGCAGCGCACGGCCTTCGGCGTCGTCTTCCAGCAGCCCAGGCTCTCCGCGGACCCCCGCCTGCGCCTCACCGACCTGATCGCCGAACCGCTCCGCGCCACGGGCCGCCGTGAGGAGGCGGCGGACCGGGTCGCCGAGTTGGCCACCACCGTGGGCCTGACCCCCGACCTGCTGAACCGGCGCCCGCACGAGGTCAGCGACGGCCAGCTCCAACGCGCCTGCCTCGCCCGTGCGCTGGTCCTCCGCCCGCGCTGGCTGATCTGCGACGAGATGACGGCCATGCTGGACGCCTCCACGAGCGCCGCGCTGGTCGCGGCCGTCGAGGAGTACCGCGACAGCACCGGCGCGGGCCTGCTCGCCGTCGGCCACGACCGCACGCTCCTGCACCGGTGGTGCGACCGAGCCGTCCACTGGGAGTCCGTGATCCCGGCCCCGGCCCAGAAGGGTGCCCGGCGTTCAGTCTCCTGAGACCAGCGCCCGGGCCCGCGCCACGAACACATCGCGCAGATCCTGGACCGCGCGCGGCACCGGGTCCGCGCGGCGGCGCTGGAGCATCAGCAGGACGCGGGTCGAGTCGTCGGTGAGCGGGCGGTGGGTGAGCGCGCCGCCGCGTACCAGCGGATCGTCCACGACGCTGAAGTCCGGCAGCACGGTCACCCCGAGCCCCTCCGCCACCATCAGCTTGCCCATCTCGGCACCGTCGGTGGAGTACGCGAACGAGGGCGCCCGGCCGTCCAGCAGCCGGTGCACATAGCGGTGCATGACATAGCCCGAGCGCATCGCGATCAGCGGTGTGTCCAGGAGGTCGGTCACCGACAGGGCGGTGCGGGAGGCCAGCGGACTGTCCGGCCGCAGGCACACCACCGGCCGGCCGCGCAGCAGCTCCGTGCTCTCCAGCTCCGCCGGCACGTCGTCGCCCTCCAGATGGTTCACCAGGCCGAGATCGAAACCGCCCTCGGACAGCGCCCGGTGGATGTCGCTCTGCTGGGCGCCGACCACCTCGACCTGGGTCACCGGATGGGTGGCCCGGAACTCCCGCACCGCCGGGATCAGCAGCGGCACGGTCGCCGCGTTCACCGTGCCCACCCGCACCATCCGGCTGATGCGGTGCTGCTCACCCGCCGCCGACCGCAGCCGGTCCACCGCGTCCAGCACATTGATGATGTGCGGCAGCAGCTCCCGCCCCTCCGCGCTCATCGTCGCGCCCGACCGCTTGCGCTCCAGCAGGTCCACGCCCAGCTCCCGTTCCAGATTCCGCACCGTCTCGCTCAACGCGGGCTGGGAAAGGCGCAGTTCCTCCGCGGCCCGGCGCAGGGAACCGAGCCGGGTCACCGCGGCGATGTATTCGAGCTGTTCGGTCCGCATGTCAGGAAGAATGCGGCGCATTTCCCGGGCGTTCAAGGGTTTCCCTGTCACACCTTCGTGAAATTCAATGGTCCGCGATACGAGACCGGTCGGGTTTACCTTGACGGCCCGGACCGACGGCTGTCACGATCGAGCACATGATGATGCGACTGGACCTCACGCGGCGACGCCATGTCGACCTCGCGCGCGTCTCCAGCGCCTCCTGTTGCCCCGCGGCCTGATCACTCTCCCGAGATCCGCCGCGCTTTTCGCATTCCCCGCCTGAATTCAACGCGTCCGCGTTCCCTTTGCCGACCCCCTTGAATTCGGCGTGCTCGAAAACATTCCGCAACTGGAGTTCCGCATGCCCGCAGAGCCCGTGAAATTCGCCTACTGGGTCCCCAACGTCAGCGGGGGCCTCGTCACCAGCAAGATCGAGCAGCGCACCGACTGGGGCTACGACTACAACCGCGAACTCGCCGTCCTCGCCGAGAACAACGGCTTCGACTACGCGCTCAGCCAGGTCCGCTACATGGCCAGCTACGGCGCCGAGTACCAGCACGAGTCGACCAGCTTCAGCCTCGCCCTCCTCCTCGCCACCCAGCGTCTGAAGGTCATCGCCGCCGTCCACCCCGGCCTGTGGCACCCCGGCGTCCTCGCCAAGCTCGGCGCCACCGCCGACCACCTCTCGAACGGCCGCTTCGCCGTGAACGTCGTGTCCGGCTGGTTCAAGGGCGAGTTCACCGCCCTCGGCGAGCCCTGGCTGGAGCACGACGAGCGCTACCGCCGCTCCGAGGAGTTCATCCGCGCCCTGCGCCAGATCTGGACCGAGGACCACACCGAACTCGCCGGTGACTTCTACCGGTTGCGCGACTTCTCCCTCAAGCCCAAGCCGCTCAACACCCCCGAGCGCCCGCACCCGGAGATCTTCCAGGGCGGCAACTCCAGCGCCGCACGGCAGATGGCCGGCCGGGTCTCCGACTGGTACTTCTCCAACGGCAAGGACTTCGACGGGGTCGTCGAGCAGATCGAGGACGTCCGCAAGTCCGCCGCCGAAGCCGGCCGCACCGCACCGAAGTTCGGCCTCAACGGCTTCCTCATCGCCCGTGACACCGAGGCCGAGGCCCGCGACACCCTCCGGGAGATCGTCGCCAAGGCCGACACCGAGGCCGTCGAGGGCTTCGGCGCCGCCGTGAAGCAGGCGGGCCAGTCCACGGCCGACAAGAAGGGCATGTGGCAGGACTCCTCCTTCGAGGACCTCGTCCAGTACAACGACGGCTTCCGCACCGGGCTCATCGGCACCCCCGAGCAGATCGCCGAACGGATCGTCGCCTACAAGAAGCTCGGCGTCGACCTGCTCCTCCTCGGCTTCCTCCACTACCACGAGGAGGTCGAGTACTTCGGCAAGCGCGTCCTGCCGCTGGTACGTGAGCTGGAGGCCCAGCTCCCCGAGTCCGTCCCCGCCCAGGTCTGAGGAGGTCACCGACATGAGCACCGCCACGCACACCGACTGGCACAGCCGCCCCGCCCCCGAGACCGCCCAGGACTGGATCACCCGCGCCACCGAGGTCGCCGCCGTCCTCGCCACCGACGCCGCCGCACGCGACCGCGCCGGCGCCACCCCCTACGCCGAGGTCCGGCTCCTGAAGGACTCCGGCCTCGTCACCCTGCTCGGCCCCACGGAGCACGGCGGCGCGGGCCAGGACTGGCCGACGGCGTACCGAGTCGTCCGCGAGGTAGCCAAGGCCGACGGCTCCATCGGCCAGCTCCTCGGCTACCACTACCTGTGGAACTGCGCCGCCCGGCTGGTCGGCACCCGCGAACAGTGGGAGCACGTCGAGGCCGAGGCCGCCCGCAACCGCTGGTTCTTCGGCGGAGCCGTCAACCCGCGCGACAAGGACGTGACCGTCACCGAGGACGGCGACGACCTCGTCTTCACCGGCCGCAAGTCCTTCTCCACCGGCAGCAAGGTCTCCGACGTCACCGTCCTGGAAGGCGTCCTCGAAGGCACCGACGACCACGTCTTCGCCATCGTGCCCTCCGACTCCGAGGGCCTGACCTTCCACGACGACTGGGACAACATCGGCCAGCGGCTCACCGAGAGCGGCGGCGTCACCCTCGACGGCGTCCGCACACCGTGGTCGTCGGCGGCCGGATACGTCGACAAGGTGTTCCAGCCGCGTGTCTACAACACCCTGAACGTCCCCACCATCCAGCTGGTCTTCGTCAACTTCTACCTGGGCATCGCGGGCGGCGCCCTGGAGACGGCCGCCGCCTACACCCGGGAGAAGTCCCGCTCCTGGCTGCACGGCGGCCACGAGCGCGCCGTCGACGAGCCGTACGTCATCGACATCTACGGCGACCTCACCGCGAAGCTGTGGGCGGCCGAGGCGCTCGCCGACACCGTCGCCGCCGAGGGACAGAAGCTGCACGACGACCCCGACGCGGTCACCGAGCAGACCCGCGGCGACTTCGAGGTGCGGGTCGCGGCCGTGAAGGCGCGCGCCACCGACGTCGCCCTGGAGATCTCCCACCGCGTCTTCGAGGCCACCGGCGCCCGCTCCACGGCCACCGACGAGGGCCTCGACCGGTTCTGGCGCAACGTCCGCACCCACACCCTGCACGACCCGGTCGCCTACAAGCGCCGCGAGGTCGGCCGCTGGGTCCTCGAAGGCGAACTGCCCGAACCCACCTGGTACTCCTGACCGCTTCCCCGGGGGCGCCCGCCGTGTGCGGGCGCCCCGCTCCCCGAAAGAGGACCGCATGGCCACCGTCCTGTCCGTCTCCGGCAGCCCCTCCGCCTCCTCCCGCACCAACCGCCTGCTGCGCCACCTCGACCAGCGGCTGACCGCCCAGGGCCACCAGGTGATCCCGCTCGACGTCCGCACCATCCCCGCCGAGGCCCTCCTCGGCGCCGACTTCAAGCACCCCGCGATCGTCGAGGCCACCGAGCTCTTCGCCCGCGCCGACGGCGTCGTCGTCGCCACCCCCGTCTACAAGGCGTCGTACTCCGGAGTCCTCAAGGCGCTCCTCGACCTGCTCCCGCAGTACGCCCTCACCGGCAAGACCGTGCTCCCGCTCGCCACCGGCGGCACCACCGCCCACGTCCTCGCCATCGACTACGCGCTGCGCCCGGTCCTCAACTCCATGGGCGCCGCCCACATCGTCCAGGGCTGGTTCACCCTCGACAAGGACATCACCGTGCACGAGGACGGCACCCTCAGCGTCGCCGCGACCAGCACCGAGGCGCTGACCCAGGTCGTGGACCAGTTCTCGGCGACCCTGGGCCGCACCCCGGTCCTGGCGGCGGCGAGCTGACCTGATGACCGCCCATGTGATCGCCGACGACGCGCAGGCCCTCGCCGTCGCGGCCGCCCTGGCCGAGGAGTTCCGCGCGGGAGCCTCCGCGCGGGACACCGAACGCAGGCTGCCGCGCGCCGAGTTGGACCGGCTCTCCGCGTCCGGCCTGCTCGCCGTCACCGTGCCCGCGGAGCACGGCGGAGCGGACGTCGGCCCGGGGACCCTCGCCGAGATCTTCCGGCTGCTCGCCTCCGCCGACGGCAGCCTCGCGCAGATCCCGCAGAGCCACTTCGCCTACGTCAATGTGATCCGCCGTCAGGGCACCGAGGAGCAACGGAAGTTCTTCTTCGCCGAACTCCTCTCCGGCCGTCGCTTCGGCAACGCCCAGTCGGAGGCGGGCACCAAGCACGTCCAGGACATCCGCACCCGCCTGACACCGCGGCCGGACGGCTCGTACGTCCTCGACGGCGTCAAGCACTACTCCACCGGCGCCCTCTTCGCGGACTGGATCCCCGTGCTCGCCCGCGCCGAGGACGACAAGCTCCACGTCGCGTACGTGCCCCGGGACGCACCGGGCCTGACCGTGATCGACGACTGGGACGGCCTCGGCCAGCGCACCACCGCCAGCGGCACGGTTCGCCTCGAAGGCGTTGAGGTCCCGGCCGACCGGGTCCTGCCTCATCACCTCACCTTCGAGGGCCCGCAACTCCATGGTGCCGTTGCCCAGTTGCTGCACGCCGCCATCGACGCCGGGATCGCCGGGGGTGCGCTGGCGGAGGCGGCGGAGTTCGTGCGCACGAAGAGCAGGCCGTGGTTCGAGAGCGGCCTGGAGACGGCCGCCGAGGACCCGCTGCTGATCCAGAGGTTCGGCGAACTCGCCCTCCAGGTGCGGGCGTCGGAGGCGCTGCTGCGGGAAGCTGCGCGCGCTGTGGAAGCGGCCCAGGCCGATCTCACCGACGACTCCGCCGCAGAGGCGTCCATCGCCGTCGCCGCCGCCAAGGTGCAGGCCGCGAACGCCGCCGTCGACGTGGCGAGCGCGCTCTTCGAGGTCTCCGGCACTCGCTCGGCGCTCAACTCCCTGAATCTGCACCGCCATTGGCGCGATGCCCGCACCCACACCCTGCACGACCCGACCCGCTGGAAGATCCAGCACATCGGCCGGTACGTGCTCAACGGCACCAGGCCACCCCGCCACGGCCTGCTCTGACCCTGCACCCCGAAGGCCCCGAAGATCCCCGATCGGAGACCCCCACGTGTCCCTCACCTTCCACTGGTTCCTCCCCACCAACGGGGACAGCCGCCATGTCGTCGGCGGCGGCCACGGCACCCCGGCCACCGCCTCCGGACGGGACCGGCCGCCGACGGTCGCCTACCTGAGCCAGATCGCCCGTGCCGCCGAGGACCTCGGCTTCGTCGGCGCGCTCACGCCGACCGGCGCCTGGTGCGAGGACGCGTGGCTCACCACCGCCATGGTCAGCCAGAACACCGAGCGGCTGAAGTTCCTGGTCGCCTTCCGCCCCGGCTTCGTCTCACCGACCCTCGCCGCGCAGATGGCGTCCACCTTCCAGCGGCAGAGCGGCGGACGGCTCCTGCTCAACGTCGTCACCGGCGGCGAGAGCCATGAGCAGCGGGCCTACGGCGACTTCCTCGACAAGGACGACCGCTACCGCCGTACCGGCGAATTCCTCGAAGTCGTACGGGGGTTGTGGGACGGCAAGACGGTCGACCTGAAGGGCGAGCACATCCAGGTCGAGGACGCCAAGCTCGCCCGGGTGCCCGACCCGGTCCCCGAGGTGTACTTCGGCGGCTCCTCACCGATCGCCGGCGAGGTCGCCGCGCGGCACGTCGACGTGTACCTGACCTGGGGCGAGCCGCCGGCCGCGGTCGCCGAGAAGATCGCCTGGATCCGGGGGCTCGCCGCCAAGCACGGCCGCACCCTCCGCTTCGGCATCCGGCTGCACGTCATCACCCGCGACACCTCCGAGCAGGCGTGGGCCGAGGCGAACCGGCTCCTGGCGGGCTTCGACCCGGCGACCGTCAAGTCGGTCCAGGCCGGGCTCGCCCGCAGCGAGTCCGAGGGGCAGCAGCGGATGCTCGCCCTGCACAGCGGCGGCAGCCGCGACGGCCTGGAGATCCACCCCAACCTCTGGGCCGGCATCGGTCTGGTCCGCGGCGGCGCGGGCACCGCCCTGGTCGGCAGCCACGACGAGGTCGCCGAGCGGATCAAGGAGTACCACGCCCTCGGCATCGACGAGTTCGTCCTGTCCGGCTATCCGCACCTGGAGGAGGCGTACTGGTTCGGCGAGGGCGTCCTGCCGCGGCTCGCCGCCCAGGGGCTGTGGCGGCACCCGTTCGAGAAGGCGGCCGCGCCCTCGGCGCAGGTGCCGTTCGCGAGCTAGCCGCGGTCGCCGACCTCGCCACCGAAGAGGACCCGGACTTCTCGAACGAGTCCGTCCCGGACGGTGATCGCCTCGACCTTGCGGTACCGGCCGCCGGTCGTGAGCTCGTACTCGTAGTACACGGGGACGAGTTCCTCGTCGGCCGGGACCACATGCAGCTGCTCCGCGAACCGGTCCGCGGTCGGGAAACACCGCTCGAAGAAGGCCGCCTCCACGACGGCGGTCGGACCGTTGGTCATCGGGTCTCCCAGATCCTCGCCAGCACGTCCAGATGGGCTTGCCGCACCACCGACGTCTGCCCCTGCACCAGCAGGAACATCCCCTCCCGGAACAGCCGTTGGGCGGGATGGCGTACGTCCATGGTGCGCCCGCCCCCGGCCACGACCGCCGCGGTCGTGGCCGCGCGCATCAGGTCGTACGACTGGGTCTTGAGGGCCAGTCGTTCCTCGACGCGCTCGTGTGCGACGGGGTGATCGGCCAGCTCGTACGCCTGCCGCCGTACCTCGTCGACCCGGCCGCGGATCTCCTGGGCCGTCTCTCCTTCGCCACTGGACTCCAGCACCCGCAGCGCGGCATACGTCACGCCGAAGACGGCCGGGGAGGTGTTGGTGCTCCGGGGCAGGTCGAGGAGGGCGAACTTCTCCTGCGGAGTGCGCAGCACCACGCTCTCCTCGGACAGCCACAGGCCCTCCAGCTCCAGGGAGACCGTACGGGCGGCCGTGAGCGCCGCCAGCCGCATCGGCTCCGAGGCACGCACCCCCGGCTGCTCGCGCGCCTCGGCGAAGGCGAACACGATCTCGTCGGAGTCGGTCACACCCGCGAGCAGCATCACGTCGTTCAGACCCCAGCCCGTGTACCAGGGCACGGCCCCGTCGAACCGCCAGCCGTCCCGCTCCGCCGTCGCCCTCACAGGGACACGGGGGAAGGCGCGGACATGGGCGTACGCGATCCCGGCCAGCAGCTCGCCGGACGCCAGGGGGCCCAACAGCCGCTCCCGGACGGGGAGTTCGGACTTCGCGAGCATCCGCACCGGAGTGTGGTGCTGGGTCTGCACGAACCAGGTCGAGCAGCACGCTCCCGCCAGGATCTCCTGGATCTCCCGCGCCACCGGGTCGGGGGCGCCCGCCCCGCCGTAGTCCTTCGGCGCGCTCACCCCGAGCAGCCCTGACCGCCTGATCTCCCCGATGTGACTCACGGGCACCTCCGCCTGGTCGACCCGCGCCGCCTGCGGGGCGAGGAGGCGGTCGGCGAGCTCCTGGGTGCGGACGACGAGCGGGTGCGGTGCGATGGTCATGGAAAAGATTCTCCCGATGTCGTCGTGCGCGGTGTCGATCCGGGGGTGGGCCGTTCGTGTAGGAGCTGAGGGAACGAAACGACACGGCACCCAGGAGGACGTCATGCAGTACTACCTGCTCAGCGTGATCACCCCCACCGACGGAACACCGCCCGGCCCCGAGGCCATGGCGGAGATCGTCCGCGACCTCGACACCTTCCACGCGGAACTGCGCGAGGCCGGCGCCTGGGTCTTCGCCGGCGGACTGCACGGCCCCGACACGGCCACCGTGCTGCGCCCCGGGGACGGTGACGTCCTGATCACCGACGGACCGTACGCCGAGGGCAAGGAGTACCTGGGCGGCATCTGCCTCATCAAGGCCCCCGACCTGGACGCGGCCCTGGAGTGGGGCAAGAAGGCGATGCGGGCCACCACCCTGCCCATCGAGGTGCGCCCGTTCATGCACCAGGCCGAGGACTGATGCCACCGCCCGTCGACGTCGAGGCCGTCTTCCGCGCCGAGTACGGCCGGGCCGTCGCCGTCCTCGTCCGCCACCTCGGCGACATCGACCTCGCCGAGGAGGCGGTGCAGGACGCCTTCACCACGGCCGTGCAGCGCTGGCCGGAGACCGGGGTGCCGCCGAGCCCGGCCGGCTGGATCATCACCACCGCCCGCAACCGAGCCATCGACCGGCTGCGCCGCGAGTCCTCGCGCCAGGCCCGCCACGCCGAGGCCGCCCTGCTGCACACCTCCGACGCACCGCCCGAGGAGGGCCCCGTGCGCGACGACCGGCTCCGTCTGATCTTCACCTGCTGCCACCCCGCCCTCGCGCCCCGGGCCCAGGTCGCCCTCACCCTGCGCCTGCTCGGCGGGCTGACCACACCCCAGATCGCCCGCGCGTTCCTCGTCCCCGAGCCGACCATGGCCCAGCGCCTGGTCCGCGCCAAGGCGAAGATCCGCGACGCCCGGATCCCGTACCGCGTGCCCCGCGACGCCGACCTCCCGGACCGGCTGCGAGGGGTCCTCGCCGTCGTCTACCTGATCTTCAACGAGGGCACGGCCGACCTGTGCGCGGAAGCGCTCCGCCTCGGCCGCCTGCTCACCGACCTGATGCCGGACGAGCCCGAGGCCACCGGCCTGCTCGCCCTGATGCTCCTCGTCGAGTCCCGCCGGGCCGCACGGGAGGACGCCGACGGTGTCCTCGTGCCGCTGCCCGAGCAGGACCGGGAACGCTGGGACCACGCCTTCGTCGCCGAGGGGCAGGATCTCGTACGACGATGTCTGCGCCGGAACCAGCCGGGGCCCTACCAGATCCAGGCCGCCATCCAGGCCGTCCACAGCGACGGACCGCCCACGGACTGGACGCAGGTCCTCCAGCTGTACGACCAGCTGACGGCCCTGGCGCCCAGCCCCGTCGTGGCCCTGAACCGGGCGGTCGCCGTGGCCGAGGTCGAGGGACCGCGACGGGCACTCGACCTCGTGGACACCCTCGACCTCGACGGCTACCACGTCTTCCACGCGGTCCGCGCCGACCTGCTGCGCCGCCTCGGCCGGGACACGGAGGCGGCGCGGGCGTACGAGGCGGCCGTCGCGCTGAGCCGGAATCCGGCCGAGCGCGCCTACCTCGAACGCCGCCTCACACGCTGAGCGCCTCCCGCACGGCGAGCTCCGAGTCCTTGCCGCCCTCGCCGGAGGACGTGACCCGCCCGGCCTCCAGGACGTAGTACCTCTGCGCCGCCCGCATCGCGAAGCCGACGTGCTGCTCGACCAGCAGCACCGAGAGCCCGCCCCGGGCGGCCAGCGCGAGGATCGTCTCCTCGATCTCGGCCACCACCGACGGCTGGATGCCCTCGGTCGGCTCGTCGAGCAGCAGGAGCCGAGGCTCCGTCACCAGGGCACGGGCGATGGCGAGTTGCTGCCGCTGACCGCCGGAGAGCAGTCCCGCCCGCCGACCGGACAGCGTCCGCAGCGCCGGGAACAGGTCCAGTGCCTCGGCGATCGCCTCCTTGCCTCGCTTACGGCCGTCCGCGACGAGCTGGAGGTTCTCCGCGGTGGTCAGATGCGGGAACGACTGCTGCCCCTGCGGGACGTACGCCATCCCGCGCGCCACCCGCTCGTGCGGCTTGCGGCGCGTGATGTCCTCACCGTTGAGGCGGATCGTCCCGCTGCTCGGGGTGAGCAGCCCCACGGCGGCGCGCAGCAGCGTGCTCTTGCCGGCGCCGTTGTGCCCGAGCACCGCGGCCACACCGTTCTTCGGCACCTCGATCGACACCCCGTGCAGGACCGTGCTGCGGGCGTATCCGACGCGGACGTCCTCGATCTGCAACATCACGCCTCCTGTACGACGGCAGGGGCGTCCTCGGTCGCCGCGTGCCCGAGATACACCTCCTGCACCTTCGGATCCGCCTGCACCTGCGCCACCGTGCCCTCGCTGAGCACCTTGCCCGCGTGCAGCACGCTCACGCTGCGCGCGAAGGACCGCATGAAGTCCATGTCGTGCTCGATGACGACGACCGTGCGCTCCTCGCTGATGCGCTGCAACAGCTCACCGGTCGCCTGCCGTTCGTCGTGGCTCATCCCGGCCACCGGCTCGTCCAGGAGCAGCAGCTTCACGTCCTGGACGAGCAGCATGCCGATCTCCAGCCACTGCTTCTGGCCGTGGGCGAGGGTTCCGGCGGGGGAGTCGGCGAGGTCCGTGAGCCCGACCGTCTCCAGCGCCTTCGCGACGGGCTCCGGGACGTCCTTGCGGCGCCGCAGCATGGTCCACATGCTCCGGCCCGCGCCCGCCGCGATGTCCAGGTTCTGAAGGGCCGTCAACTCCTCGAAGACGGTGGCCGTCTGGAAGGTCCGCCCGATCCCGGACCGCGCGATCCGGTGCACGGCCCGCCCCAGCAGCTCCTGGCCGTCGAACCGCACCGAGCCCTCCGCCTTCACCAGACCGGTGACCGCGTCGACGAGGGTCGTCTTGCCCGCGCCGTTCGGCCCGATGAGGAAGCGCAGATCACCCGGGCTGACGTCGAGATCGACCCCGTCGACGGCGGTGAACCCGTCGAAGGACACCCGCAGTCCGCGTATCTCCAGCTCGCTCATGCTGCCTCTCCCACGGGAACGGCGGTCGGCTTCTTCTCGGGGGCCGCCTTGCGGCGCCGTACGTAGACCGCCAGCGAGGCGAGACCACCCGGCAGGAACGCCAGGGCCACGATGAACAGCAGCCCCTGGAAGTAGGTCCAGGCCGCCGGGAACTCCTCGGACAGCGCGGTCTTGGCCCACGCGACCGCGACCGCGCCCAGGACCGCGCCCACCAGACTGGCCCGGCCGCCCACCGCCGCGCCGATCACGAACTCGATGGACGGCACGATGCCGATCAGCGCCGGCGAGATGATCCCGACCGCCGGCACGAACAGGGCGCCCGCCAGGCCCGCCATGCCGGCGGCGACGACGTACGCGACGAGCTTGACGTTCGCCGGGTCGTACCCGAGGAAGCGCACCCGCTCCTCGGAGTCCCGTACGGCGACGAGGAGTTCGCCGTACCGGCTGTTGATCAGCTGGCGAGCGATCACGATCAGGAGCAGCAGGGCCGCGGCGATGACGAAGTACACCATCCGCTGGTTGACCGGGTCGTCGAGGGAGTAGCCGAAGAAGCCCTGGATGTCGGTGAGTCCGTTGGTGCCGCCGGTGGTGGCCTGCTGGCCGATCAGCCAGATGGCCAGCGCGGCGGCGAGCGCCTGGCTGAGGATCGCGAAGTAGGCGCCCTTGACCCGGCGGCGGAAGATGAACAGACCGAGCAGCGCGGCGACGGCCATCGGCAGCAGCACAGTTGCCGCGATCGCGAACAGCGGGTTCTCGAACGGCTTCCACCACCAGGGGAGTTCGGTGGCCGTGCCGTACAGCTGCATGAAGTCGGGCAGGTTGCCGGGACCGGCGTCGGCGATCTTCAGATGCATCGCCATCGCATATCCGCCGAGCCCGAAGAACACCCCCTGCCCGAGCGTCAGCAGCCCGCCGCGGCCCCAGGCCAGACAGATGCCGACGGCGACCATGGCCGTGCACAGGTACTTGGCGAGCAGCCCGAGCCGGAAGTCCGACAGGAGGAGCGGGGCGACGGCGAAGAGGAGGACCGCGGCCCCGGCGAAACCCGCCCACGCCCGTGCCGAGCGGCCTGTCAGGAGGTTCATACGAGACTCCTCGTACGCAGCGTGTACAGCCCCTGGGGCCGCCACTGGAGGAACGCGACGATGGCGACGAGCACCAGCACCTTGGCGACGCTGACGGTCGTGGAGTACTCCAGGACCGACTGGAGCACGCCCAGCACGAAGGCCACGATGACCGTGCCCTTGAGCTGTCCGATGCCGCCGACCACGATCACCAGGAAGGCGTCGATGATGACGTTGGTGCCCATCGTCGGCCCGATCGGCCCGACCAGCGTCAGCGCCACCCCGGCGACGCCCGCGAGCCCGGAGCCGATGAAGAAGGCCGTACGGTCCACACGCTCGGTGGAGATGCCGGACACCTCGGCCAGATCCCGGTTCTGCACCACGCCCCGGATCCGCCTGCCCAGCGAGGTCAGGCGCAGCGTCAGCGACAGCGCGACCACGGCCGCGATCGCCAACCCCAGAATGAACAGGCGGCTGTTGGCGAAGGTGAGCGGGTCGTCCCCGCCGATGATCGTGATGTTGCCGGTCAGCCAGTCCGGCGCCCGGGTCTGTACGTTCGGCGCGCCGAAAATGTCCCGGGCGAGCTGCTGGAGCATCAGCGAGACACCCCAGGTGACGAGAAGAGTGTCAAGTGGCCGCAGATACAGGCGTCGTATCAACAGCCATTCCAGCAACGCGCCCAGCGCGCCCGACACGAGAAATGCGACGGGAAGTGCGACAAGGAGCGAAATTCCCGCGCTGGAAATGGACTTCTGCAGGACATACGTCGTGTAGGCGCCCGCCATGATGAACTCGCCGTGGGCCATGTTGATGACGTTCATCTGGCCGAAGGTGAGCGAGAGGCCGAGCGCGATGAGCAGCAGGACGGCACCGATGCTGATGCCGGTGAAGGTCTGACCGAGGATCACGGTCATACGGCGGCTCCGGGGAGACGGCCGCCGTGGGGCCCCGGAGGACCCCACGGACGGTGACGGTCAGGACAGGCCGGAGGCCCAGGAGTAGCCCTTGAGGTACGGGTCCGGCTTGATGGGCTTGCCGGAGTTCCATACCTCCTTGATCTGGCCGTCGGTGCCGATCTCGCCGATCCGGGCGGTCTTGTAGACGTGCTGGGAGGCGCCGTCGACGGTGACCGTGCCCTCGGGGGCGGCGAAGGTGATGCCGTCGGAGGCGGCCTTCACCTTCTCCGGGTCGAAGGACTTCGCCTTCTCGACCATCGCCTTCCACAGGTAGACCGAGGTGTACGCGGCCTCCATCGGGTCACTGGTCGGCTTGTCCTGGCCGTACTTGGCCTTGTACGCCTTCACGAACTTCTCGTTCGCCGCGCCCGCGGTGGTCTGGTAGTAGTTCCAGGCCGTCAACTGGCCCGCCAGGTACTGCGTTCCGATCGACTTGACCTCCTCCTCGGCGATCGACACCGAGACGACCGGCATGGTCTTGGCGGTCAGGCCCGCGGACTTGTACTCCTTGAAGAAGGCCACGTTGGAGTCGCCGTTGAGGGTGTTGAAGACGGCGTCCGCCTTCGAGGCCTTCACCTTGTTGGCGATCGTGGAGAACTCCGTGGAGCCCAGCGGCGCGTAGTCCTCGCCGAGGATCGTCATGCCGTTGGCCTTCGCGTACGCCTTGATCTCCTTGTTGGCGGTGCGCGGGAAGACGTAGTCGCTGCCGACCAGGTACAGCTTCTTCAGGCCCTTGCTCTTGAGGTAGTCGAGCGCCGGGACGATCTGCTGGTTGGTGGTCGCGCCGGTGTAGAAGATGTACGGGGACTCCTCCAGGCCCTCGTACTGCACCGGGTAGAACAGCAGCGACTTGTTCTTCTCGAAGACCGGCTTGACGGCCTTGCGGCTGGCGGAGGTCCAGCAGCCGAAGGTGGCCGCGACCCCGTCCTCCTTGATGAGCTTCTGCGCCTTCTCGGCGAAGGTCGGCCAGTCGGAGGCACCGTCCTCGCTGATCGGCTTGATCTTCTTGCCGAGGACGCCACCGGAGGCGTTGATCTCGTCGATCGCCAGCTTCAGCGAGTCGCGTACGGTCACCTCGCTGATCGCCATGGTGCCGGAGAGCGAGTTGAGCAGACCGACCTTGACCGTGTCACCGCTGACGTCGATCTTCGCGGCCTTGTCGGACGACGAGCCGGCCGCGTCGGTCTTCGCGCCGCACGCGGAGAGGGCCACCACCGCGGTGAGCGCGGCGCCGCCGGCCAGGAAACGTCGGCGGAGAATACGGGAACTGCGGGAACCGCTGGAACCGCTGGACAAACCAACCCCCTCGGGTGACTGCCTGCTGAAGTGCGGTCCACAGACTCAAGTCCCGCTGTTTCCGGGGTGTTTCACCAGACTTTCCCGGAGGCAACAAAAAACGCCCCTGACGGCATGTGATCTGCATTCAGAAACTGCAATCACAATTCGCCCGAGGCATTCTAATTACTTTCTGTGGGAAGTATCTTGGCGGTGCCGGGGCATGTCAAGAGCGGGAGCCGTGAAGATCGAGCTCCGTGAGCACGTCGAAGTCCAGCCCGTCGGCGCGCGCCAGGTAGATCCGCTGGCGCACATGCCGGCCCCGCAGATGCATCAGCCCGCGCGGCCCCTCGTACGACACCGTCCCGGCCGCCGCTCCGATCGCCGTCACGTCCAGCGTCCCGGCCCGCTTGAGCAGCGCGGCGAGCAACAGCACACCCTCGTAACAGGATTCACCGAGACTGCCCAGCGCGGGCGCCTCGACGCCGTAGCGCCCGGCGTACTGCCCGTGGAAGTCGAGGGTGTCCTGATTGGCGAGCGAGGCGAAGAAGCCGGCCGTGCTGTAGAGGTCCTCGGTGGCCGAAGGGCCGCTCGCCATCAGCATGTTCTCGTCCATGAGCGTGCTGAGCCGCAGACAGCGCGCGGGCAATCCGTAGGCGGCGAACGCCCGGTTGAAGCGCACCGCGTCGCTGCCCACCAGCAGCATGAGCACCCCGTCCGCCTCCGAGCGCTCGATGCGCCGCAGCACCGGCTCGAAGTCATGGGTGCCCAGCGGCAGATAGACCTCCCCGTCCACGACGCCACCGGACTCGCGGGCGTACCCGTGCGCCGCCCGTGCCGTACGCCGGGGCCACACATAGTCGTTGCCGACGACGAACCACCGGCGCACCCCGCGCTCGTGCGCCAGCAGGCCCATCGCGGGCCGCAGTTGGTCGCGCGGTGTCTCGCTCGTCAGAAATACGCCCGCCGTGTGCTCGCCGCCCTCGTACAAGGCGGTGTAGACGTACGGCACCCGATGGGCGATCCTCGGCGCCAGCGCCTGCCGCACCGAGGAGATGTGCCAGCCCGTGACCCCCTGCACGACCCCCAGGTCCACCAGCGCCTCGACATGGTCGGCGATCTCCCGAGGCGAACCGCCGCCGTCCACGGGCAGCAGCCGCAGCTCCCGCCCCAGCACCCCGCCCGCCCGGTTGACCTCCTCGGCCGCCAACTGCGCGCACAGCTCACAGGTGGGCCCGAAGATCCCGGCCGGCCCCTGCATCGGGAACACGAGGGCCACACCGAGCACCGAGGCGTCGGCCGTGAACCACTCGGCTGCGGGAGGATCGTGCCGGAACATGGCGTCATGATTTCGGGTCCGCCCGGTGAACTCCAGCCTGTCTCATACGATGTACGCACCCCGTGACCTAGGAGCGCGATGCCCACCTCATCTCCGCGTCAGCCCCGCGACCTGGTGCAGCTCCTGACGCGGGCCGAGCGACTGGCGGCGCGCCGCCTCCAGGCGGTCCTGGACCAGGAGGGCTGCTCGCTCGACGCCTGGCGGGTGCTCGGCCTGCTCGCCGACGGTCAGGGCCACCACATGACGGCGATAGCCGAGTCCGCCTTCCTGCCGCCGCCGACGCTGACCAAGCTCATCGACCAGCTCGTCGACCAGAACCTCGTCCACCGCCGCGTCGACCCGCTGGACCGGCGCCGCATCCTCGCCCACCTCACCCCGCGCGGCCAGGAGTACTGGCGCCGCGTCGACCGTGCGGTCCGCGCCGACTGGCCCGCCCTCGGGGACAGTGACGAGGAGCTCCTGCGGGCCCTGCTGGATCGGCTCGCGGGCACGCTGGACTCGGCCACCCGAGTGTGACAGCGGTGTAGCGCAAAGTTACTTACGTGGTAGGGGAATGCATCTTGGTGGAGAAAGGTTGGTATTTACATCCAACCGTTCGAGGTCGTCCGCAGCGGCCCGCGCAGCACCAGTGAGGCATCGTGAACCAGCCCACCCCCGAGCAGCCCGCCGACATCGTGGCCCGGCTGCGCGCCACCTTCCGCACCGGCCGCACCAAGCCCGTCGTATGGCGCACCACGCAGCTGCGCCGACTGCGCGAGATGCTCACCGAGCACGGCACCGACCTGGCCGCCGCCCTCCACGCCGACCTGGGCAAGAGCGCCGCCGAGGCCTACCGCACCGAGATCGACTTCGTGATCCGCGAGATCGACCACACCCTCGACCACCTCGACGACTGGCTGCGCCCCGAGTCCGCCCCGGTCCCCGCGCACCTCGGCGCCGACGCCACCGCCTGGACGCAGTACGACCCGCTCGGTGTCGTCCTCGTCATCGCCCCCTGGAACTACCCGGCGCAGCTCCTGCTCGCCCCCGTGGTCGGCGCCCTGGCGTCCGGCAACGCGGTCGTGGTCAAGCCGAGCGAGATGGCCCCGGCGACCTCCGCGGCACTGGCCCGCCTGCTGCCGGCGTTCCTCGACACCGAGGCCTTGGCCGTCGTCGAGGGCGGCATCCCGGAGACCACGGCCCTGCTGGCCGAGCGCTTCGACCACATCTTCTACACCGGAAACGGCACCGTCGGCCGTGTCGTCATGCGCGCCGCCGCCGAGCACCTGACCCCGGTCACCCTCGAACTCGGCGGCAAGTCCCCGGCGTTCGTCGACCGCGACGCCGACCTCTCCGTGGTCGCCGACCGACTGGCCCGCGGCAAGTTCCTCAACGCGGGCCAGACGTGCGTCGCCCCCGACTACGTCCTCACCGACCCGGAGACCGCCGCGGCCCTCGAGCCCCTGCTCCGCAAGGCGGTCGAGTCCGTCTACGGCAGCGACGCCTCGGCCTCCGGCGAGTACGGCCGGATCGTCAACGAACGGCACTTCGACCGGCTGACCGGGCTGCTCGACTCCGGGCGCGTGGTCGTCGGCGGCGACACCGACCGCCCGACGAAGTACATCGCGCCCACCGTCCTCGCCGACGTCGACCCCGCTTCGCCCGTCATGCGGGAGGAGATCTTCGGCCCGATCCTCCCGATCGTCACCGTCCCGGACCTCGACGCGGCGATCGACTTCATCAACGACCGCGACAAGCCGCTCGCCCTGTACGTCTTCGCCGAGTCAGAGGAGACGCGGCACCGGATCGCCGCCGAGACCTCCTCCGGCGGCCTCGGCTACGGCCTCCCGCTCGCCCATCTCACCGTCTCCGACCTGCCGTTCGGCGGCGTGGGGGAGAGCGGCATGGGCAACTACCACGGGCGGTACTCGATCGAGACGTTCAGCCACCGCAAGGCGGTGCTGGACAAGCCGCTCGGCTGAGGGGTGCTGTGCTGAACTGACCTTGTGCGTACACGTGTTGTAGGGGTCGGACCCGGAGGCGGCGGTCCAGGCACTGGCCGGGGGGCCGGCGCCCGAGGTCGCGGACCGGACCTGGGACGGCTGATCCATGAGTCCGTAAAGGGACCGTCCGCCGCCGGCCCCTGTGTGACACTCCGCTGATGACCTCCGAAACGATCACCGCGGACGCCGCGGGCACCTGGAAACTCGGCGACCTGACCGTCAACCGCCTCGGCCTCGGCGCGATGCGGCTGACGGGCAGTGCCGCCTTCCACCACGGGACGCCGAGCGACCGGCGACGGTCGATCGCCGTGCTGCACAAGGCGATCGAGCTCGGCGTCAACCACATCGACACGGCCGCCTTCTACTTCTCGTCCCTGCGCTCCGCCAACGAACTGATCAACACCGCGCTGGCCCCGTACCCCGCCGACCTGGTCATCGCCGCCAAGGTCGGCCCCTTCCGCGACTACACGGGGGAGTGGGGCACCTCGGCCCGCCCCGAGGACCTCCGCGGCCATGTCGAGGAGAACCTGCGCCAGCTGGGCCGGGACCACCTGGACCTGGTGTACCTGCGCCGCATGCGACAGGACTCGATCGCCGAGCACTTCGGCGCGCTCGCGGAACTGCGCGAGGCGGGCCTGATCCGCCACCTCGGCATCTCCGGCGTCGAGCCCCGCCACCTCGCCGAGGCCCAGGCCATCGCCCCCGTGGTGAGCGTCCAGAACCGCTACGCCCTCGACCACCCCGACGAACTCCTGCGCATCTGCGGCGAACAGGGCATCGCCTACGTCCCGTTCTACGCGGTGGCCGGCACCGCGGGCGCACAGGGTGCGACCACCCACCACGACGACGAGGTGCTGGCCATCGCACGGGCGCACGGTGCGAGCCCCGCGCAGCTCCGTATCGCCTGGACACTGCACCAGGGCCCGCACGTGCTGGCCATTCCCGGCACCGGGAACCCCGACCACCTCGTCGACAACGTGGCGGCCGGTGCGATCCGGCTGACCGACGACGAGCTGGCCCGCCTCAACTCGACTCACACCGAGGCAGGTTGATCAGCCGAGGTCACCGATCACCGGATAGTGGTCGGACAGGTTCGTGTAGGTGTAGTCGGTTCCCCAGCTCGACACCGTCCAGGGCGCCGACTCCTCCTTGACGACCTCGTTGCGCCACCCCGACGGACGTGCGTGTCCCGCGCGGTGCAGGACGTAGTCGAGATCCTCGCGCGGGTCGTCCGGGTAACGGTCACGGGCGATCGAGTTCTCCGCCGTGTCGAAGGAGTACGGATGCCCGGTACGCGCGTCGGCACCCACCAGGCCCCCGTCGGCGAGCATCGAGCCGTACTCCGCTGTGTGCGAGTCGACGTTCATGTCCCCGGCGACCAGGACCTGTTCACTCGCCGGGATGTTCTTGGCGTCCAGGAACGCGTCGATCGCCTTGAACTGCCGACTGCGCATCGCGGCCGCCTCACCGGCGTCACAGCCCGGGTCGGTCGACTGCGCGTGCGTCCCGACGACATGCACCCGCGCGCCGTTCACGTCCAACACCACATACGCGAACCCCTTGTTGGACCACCAGTCCGCCCCGCACGCGTCCTTGTACACGTATTGCTCCTTGCGCACCACCGGCCACTTGCTGAGCACAGTGACCCCACCGTCCTCAGGAGTGGTCGCGGAGTAGGCGCCTCCGGTGGCGTCCCAGCCGCTCCTGCTCCGCCCCACCACCGGCGTCTGGTACGGATATTCGCCCGCCGCGGCGCTCTTCAGCGCGTCCGACGAGGAGTTGTCGAACGCCTCCTGGAGCACCACGACGTCGTTGCCGTGGAAGAAGGGCGCCCGCGCGATCTCCGCGGCACGGTGGTCCTGGCCCCAGTTCGGATACAGGCTCTTGCTGAACAGGAACGCGTTGTACGTCAGCACCCGCACGGGCGGCGCCTGATCGGCGGCCGTGGCGGTGGGGGCGGCGGTCGCCGCGAGCGTGAGTGCGAGCACGGTCGCGCCCAGGGTGCGGCGCGGTACGAGAGGCGTCACTGGATCTCCCTGAGGGTGAAGGGGGTTGAGTGGCGCCGCACATCAAATCACCGGGAATTACTCCCAGGTAACTCCCGTGCGGGGAAAGAATGTCGGGCGGACGTACGACGGCCGCACCGCCCCGCCCCGCCTCAGACCACCCACACCCCGTCCCGCATGATGTGCCGCTTCGGCAGCTCCCGTACCTCGTGCCACGCCTGCACCGCGTAGGGCCGCACCTCGAAGAAGGCGTACGACGGGCTGTCCTCCCGCGGGTCCCAGCCGTGCTTGGCGAGGAACGCGGCCGCCGCCGCGGCCGGCACCTCCTGGAGGGTGTACGTCTCGACGGAGCCGTCCACGAGCACCACGTCCCGGGTGTCCGCGAACGCCAGCCGGGCCCGGCGGCCGTCGCGCAGGTTGCGGCCGGTCGGGTTCGTCAGCCGTGTCGCCAGCCATACGGAGTCCGCGTGCCACACGAACCAGAGCGGCACCATGCACGGCAGCCCGTCGTCGTCCGCCGAGGCCACCCAGATGTCGCGCTCCCGCTCCAGCCGGGCCAGGACGTCCTGCTTGCGTTCCTCGGCCCCGCGAGGGGGCTTGTCGATCTTCATGACCGGGACGCTAGTGGGCCGTCGGGCGCCCCTGCCTCGGTCCCGGGGCCCGCTCCGGCTCGGGCGTGCGTCCTAGGTCCGGCGGGCCCGACGCCGGCCGTCCGGATACGACTGGCGTCCGCCACGTTTTACGTATAACCTCTTCCGCTAACCACGCCCTCCGAAAGGCCCCGATGAGACGCATCGCCCTGGTCACCCTCGTCGTCGACGACTACGACGAGGCGATCCGCTTCTACACCGAGGCCCTCGGCTTCCGGCTCGCCGAAGACGCCCCGCGCCCCGACGGTTCCCGCTGGGTCGTCGTGGAGCCGGGACCGGGACAGGGCGGGGGTACCGGACTGCTCCTCGCCCGCGCCAAGGACGAGGCCCAGCGCGGCCGGGTCGGGGACCAGACCGGCGGGCGCGTCGGCTTCTTCCTGCACACCGACGACTTCGCCCGCGACCACGCCCGGATGAGCGCCGCCGGCGTGACCTTCCTGGAGGAGCCGCGCCACGAGCCCTACGGCTCGGTCGCCGTGTTCCAGGACCTGTACGGCAACCGCTGGGACCTGCTCCAGCCCGCCGACTGAAGACCGCACCGCACCCGCCGTACCACCCCGTCCCGCCCTGCCAAGGAAAGATCCACCATGACCGCTACGCGCGTAGACATCGACACCGTCCGCCGACTGCCCAAGGCCGTCCTGCACGACCACCTCGACGGCGGCCTGCGCCCCGCCACCGTGGTGGAGCTCGCGGACGCGGTCGGCCACACCCTGCCCACCACCGACCCGGACGAATTGGCCGCCTGGTACTACGACGCCGCGAACTCCGGCGACCTGGTCCGCTACATAGCCACCTTCGAGCACACCCTCGCCGTGATGCAGACCCGCGAGGGCCTGCTGCGCACCGCCGAGGAGTACGTCCTCGACCTGGCGGCGGACGGTGTGGTGTACGGCGAGGTGCGCTACGCCCCCGAGCTGAACACCCAGGGCGGACTCGCCATGAGCGAGGTCGTGGAGACCGTCCAGGAGGGTCTCGCGGCCGGCATGGCCAAGGCGGCCGCCGCCGGTACCCCGGTCCGGGTCGGCACCCTGCTGTGCGGCATGCGGATGTTCGACCGGGTCCGCGAGGCCGCCGACCTGGCCGTCGCCTTCCGTGACGCGGGCGTCGTCGGCTTCGACATCGCCGGCGCCGAGGACGGTTTCCCGCCCGCCGACCACCTCGCCGCCTTCGAGCACCTGCGCCGCGAGAGCGTCCCGTTCACCATCCACGCCGGCGAGGCCCACGGCCTGCCCAGCATCCACCAGGCCCTCCAGGTCTGCGGCGCCCAGCGCATCGGCCACGGCGTCCGGATCACCGAGGACATCGTGGACGGCAAGCTCGGCCGGCTCGCGGGCTGGGTCCGCGACCGCCGTATCGCCCTGGAGATGTGCCCCACCTCCAACCTCCAGACCGGCGCCGCCACCTCGATCGCCGAGCACCCGATCACCGCCCTGAAGGACCTCGGTTTCCGCGTCACCCTCAACACCGACAACCGCCTGGTGTCCGGCACGACGATGACCCGCGAGATGTCCCTGCTGGTCGAGGAGGCGGGCTGGACGGTCGAGGACCTGCGCACGGTCACGGTGAACGCCCTCAAGAGCGCGTTCATCCCGTTCGACGAGCGCGAGGCCCTCATCGAGGACGTCGTCCTGCCGGGCTACGCGCTCTGACGCAGCCCCCGCAGATAGGCGGCCTGGCCGACGTGCTCCAGATCGTCGGCCAGGACGCTGACCAGCCGGACGCCCAGGGTGACCGGCGGATCCCAGTTCGTGTCCACGACCCGTTCCAGGTCCGCCGCGGTCACCCCGCGCAGCGCCTGAAGGCTCTGGGCGTGGACGGCGTCGTAATAACCGGTCAGCAGGTCGGGGGAGTCGACGCGCACCTTCGCGACCTGCGCGGAGGTGTGGCCGTACCCGTGGTCGCGGGGCGGCAGGTCGAGGCCGAAGCGCTTCTCCCAGTCCTGGGCCAGCCACACCTGGTCGAGACCGAAGGCGTCGGCCAGGTGGTCGTCCTGGATGCGGGTGAGGTGCCAGACCAGCCAGGTGATCGAGTTGGCGTCGGGGCTGAGGCGATGGTTGAGGTCGTCGGGGGTCAGGCCCTCGACGGCGGCGTGGACTTCTTCCTGGATGCGGCTGAAACCGTCGATGAGGATGTCCTTTGCATGCATACCGTCCACCATCGCGCACCCGGCCGTCTCATGCGTCCGGAATCCAGCTCCCGTGGAACCCCAGCGGCACCCGACCCGGCAGATGGATCCGGGCGACCGGCTCGCCGGTGAAGTCCTGGGCGGCGAGGATCAGCAGGTCGGACGCTCCGCGATCGGGGTTGTGGACGTACGCGATCGCGTATCCGTCGTCCTCGGCCGCAGCGTGTTCGCGTGGTACGAACACGGCCTCGCTCGCGGCCGCTCCGCGCGGCAGCCGGTGGACCTGGGTCGTGCCGCGCAGCAGGTCCTGCTTGATGAGCGCGTTGCCGAACGCCCGGTCGGGCGGGTTGCCGTCGACCGCCATGTAGGCCACCGTCATCTCCGCGGACGCCGCCGCGTAGCCGTAGCGGTGCCTGCGGGAGGCCAACGCCTCGTTCACGCGCGGGAATTCCTGCGGGCGGTCGTCGAGGGTCCTGGTCCGCACCCGGCCGTGCCGCAGGTCGATCGTCCAGCGGTCGAGCCTCGGGGTGCCCGAGCTGTAGGGGCCGCCCGAGCCGTTGCCGGCGACGAGGAAGGGGGCGTCGAAGTTCGTCGTGTCGATGACGATGTCCGTGCCCTCCTCGTACGCGTTGAGGGTGTGCGAGTAGTAGACCGGGTCGACCTCGAACCAGCGGACCGCACCGCCCTTGCGCGGCAGTACTCCGATCCGGGCCGGGTGCCTGTCGTTCCAGACGTACGGGACGATGTCCCCGCGCTCGGCGGCCGCCGGGTCGAAGGTGACCGGCATGTCGAGGATGACCACGTGGTGCTCGGTGAGGGCGAAGTCGTGGATCATCGGCGCGTCCGCCACCGGGATCCTGGTGGTGCGTGAGACCCGGCCCGTCGGGTCCACGACCAGGTGCCGGACATGGTCCCAGGTCGGGTAGTACGCGATGGCGTGCAGTTCACCGGCGTGGACGTCGAACTTGGTGTGCGCGGTGAGCGGGCCCTTCAGGGTGCCCCGGAAGTCGTACGTGCCCACGGTGTTGAGCTCGTCGTCGAGTTCGTACGGCAGCGGCCCGCTCTCCTGGAGGGTGAGGATCCGCCCCCGGTAGGGGATCACGTGCGTGTTGCACGGGAAGTCGTCCGGCGGCACCGGACGCGGGTAGGGCTCCCCGAGCTTCTTCGCCACCTGGGAGGAGCGCACCCAGCGGTTGCGGTACCACTCGGCGCGGCCGTCGCGCAGCCGGACGCCGTGCACCATGCCGTCGCCGAGCATCCAGTGGTGGGCGCGCGGGTCCTCCAGGCCCAGGACGTTGGGGCCGTTGCGCAGATAGCGGCCGTTGAGGTCGCGGGGGACGCGGCCGGTGACCGGCAGGTCGAAGGCCGTCAGTTCCTCCGTGACGGGCTTGAACGCGCCCTCCAGGAAGGGGAATCGGCGCGCGGTGGGCGCCTGCGGAGCGGCGGCGGCCGCACGCGGTCCCGTCCCCGTTCCCGTGCCCACCAGCCCGCCCGCCGCCGCGATCGCCGCCGCGCCGCGCAGGACGTTCCGTCGTGTGTGATCCGTCATTTCCCGTACTCCTGACCGCAGTTGCCGTGAGGGACGGTCACGAGTCTGCGGTGGGAGACGGGCCGGGTCAGGAGGGGTGGGTCCCGTCCTGGGGTGTACCTACGCCCCCTGTTTCCAGGAGCTCCATCAGGGCCCGCGCGGCCGGGCTGGTGGCCTGCTCGGGCGGCAGCAGGGCGACCGTCTCGTACACGGTCTCCCCGGTGCCCTTGACGGGCAGCGCGGTCAGCGACGGGCGCTTGTGCCGGAAGTGGCGCGGTACGACGGCGACGCCCAGGTTCTCGTCCACCAGGTCGAGGAGGCTGTGCACGTCGTTCACCTCCAGCGCGACCGCCCGCCGTACGCCCGCGGCGGCGAACGCGGCGTCGGTGGTGCGGCGCGGGCCCCAGTCCGGGTGGAAGTCGACGAAGACCTCGCCGCCCAGATCCTCCGGGGTCACGGCCGCTCCGAGGCGCGCGAGCCGGTGGTCGGGGTGGCACAGGACGGTCATCGGTTCACCGGCCAGCGGTACGACCCGCAGCTGGTCGGTGTCCTCCTGCGCCGTGCGCACCGCGAAGGCCAGGTCGAGGCGTCCGGCCGCGACCTCCTCCGCGAGCGCGCCCGAGCCCGCCTGCCGCAGACAGATCTCCACATCCGGGTGCCGTCGCCGGAACGTGGCGAGCAGGCCGGCCACGTGCACCCCGGCGATGCACTGCTCCGATCCGAGCGCGAGCATCCCGCGCAGCACGCCCTGCACCGCGGCCACCGCCTCATGGGCCGCCCGCACCTGCGCGAGGATGCGCTCCGCCTCGCCCAGCAGGGCCCGGCCCGCCGGGGTGAGCGTCACACGCCGGGTGGTCCGCACGAACAACGGTGTCTGAAGCTCCCGCTCCAGCGCCCGGATGGAGGCGGACAGGCCCGACTGGGACACCAGCAGTCGCTCGGCCGCCCGGGTGAAGTGCTGGTCCTCGGCGACCGCGACGAAGTGCTGGAGATGTCGGAGTTCCATGACTGAGAAGCGTATCCGCTGAATTCCATCGGATTCTTCTGTTGGACCAATGCCCCCAGGTCGCGAAAGAGTGGACGGCGGTAGTGGACAGCGGTTCTCAGGAAACCGTGGTTCTCAGGAAACCGTGCCAACCCCTCTGGAGTCGCGTTGTACACCGCACACCCCGACCGCTACACGGACATGCCCTACCGGCGCACCGGACGCAGCGGCCTGAAGCTTCCCGCGATCTCGCTCGGCCTGTGGCACAACTTCGGCCCGGCGGACCGCACGGTCGAGACGCAGCGCGCGATCCTGCGCCGCGCCTTCGACCTCGGGGTCACCCACTTCGACCTGGCCAACAACTACGGCCCGCCGCCCGGCGCCGCCGAGTCGGCCTTCGGTGAGGCCCTGAAGTCCGACCTCGCCGCCTACCGTGACGAGCTGATCATCTCCACCAAGGCCGGCTATCTGATGTGGCCCGGCCCGTACGGCGAGTGGGGCTCCCGCAAGTACCTGCTGTCCTCGCTGGACCAGAGCCTGACGCGGATGGGCCTGGACTACGTCGACGTCTTCTACTCGCACCGCCCCGACCCGGAGACTCCGCTGGAGGAGACGATGGGCGCCCTGCACTCGGCCGTGCAGCAGGGCAAGGCGCTCTACGTCGGCATCTCCAACTACTCCGCGGAGCAGACCCGCGAGGCCGCCCGGATCCTCGGCGAGCTCGGCACCCCGCTCCTCATCCACCAGCCGCGCTACTCGATGCTCGACCGGCGCCCCGAGGACGAGGGCCTCCTGGACGCCCTGGACGAGCTGGAGGTCGGTTCGATCGTCTTCTCCCCGCTGGAGCAGGGCCTGCTCACCGGCCGCTACCTCGACGGCATCCCGGAGGACTCGCGGGCCGCGAGCGACAGTCCGTTCCTGAACTCCGACGCGCTCACCGAGGACCTGGTCGCCCAGCTGCGCGAGCTCAACGGCATCGCCGAGTCCCGCGGCCAGACCCTGGCCCAGCTGGCCCTGGCCTGGGTCCTGCGCGGCGGCCGCGTGACCTCCGCGCTCGTCGGCGCGAGCAGCCCGCAGCAGATCGAGGACAGTGTCGGCACCATCCGCAACCTGGACTTCGACGCGGACGAGCTGGCCCGTATCGACGCCGTGCTCAAGAAGTAAGCCGCTCCTGGAGGCGGACGGTCACCGTGTCGCCCGCCTCCTTCCCGATGGCCCTGCGCACCTCGGCCTTCACGGGCAGTTTGTGCCTGCCGTCGCCCAGCGCCATGAAGGAGCCGCGGAAGGGGTGACCGTCGATCGTGCCGGTCACCTTGACCAGCCCCCGTGTGCCGAAGAACGCGACGGACTCGGGCCACACGAGATAGGTCCAGCCCCCTTCGGCGGGGCTCTTGACCAGCTCGGCGGTGAACTGCCGGTCCAGCTTCTCGGTCGTACTCATGGCGGACGCCTCTCACTCGCGGTGCTCTTCCTTCAAGAGACCACCGCGCGCACCAAAACTCATCATGCCCCGGCGGGCACCCGGTCCAGAAAACCGAGCACCGACCGGATACGGCCCTTCTCGTCCAGCGTGATCACGTCGAATCCCGCGACCGTTGCGCTGCCGTCGGCCTCGATCTGCTCATGGCCGCCCACGTCACGTGACGTTCGGTGCCGGCGGCATGCGAAATCAGCCTCCGTTGAGGCCGTCTTTGCTGGTCAGGGACCGGATCGCGGTCGTGGTGACCCGGTACGCACCGTTGCCCGCGGCGCCGCGGCGCGTCGATCACCCCTGGGCCAATGCCGACGGTCGCCGGATTTCGGCCAACTCCCTTGGTGAATATGCCAGGAGACTGGCCGGAAAGTCGTGGTGACAGTGTTTCAGTAGTGAACATACTCAACTGACAGGGCATTCACATCCAGCGAGGATGCCATCACGCACCGCACATGAGCCGTGGTACCCGCAAGCGAGAGCCGCACCGAAAGCGAGGCAAGCCGAGAGGCGCACTACGCACCGGGGGAGTGAACGTGCACGACGAATTCCTGTGCCATGTCACCGCGTACGGAACGTGCGAGGGGAAACGTATCGGCGTGCCCCTGGGCAGCTATCGCGCGCCCACCCTCGCCCTGGCGCTGTGGTGGCTGCGCGACCGGGCCGCCTGGATCGCGGAGCGGCTCGACCCGCAGCCCGACGCCGAGCACTTACCGCCGGGCGCTCTCGTCCCGGTCGCCGACACCGTGCCCGATGTGCCCGCCGTGCTGCGCGCCTGGTGCGGGGACGACGCCCAACAGGAGCTGGTGGCCGACGAGTTGGCGGCCGGACGGCTGATCCGGATCGCCACCAGCGACGAGACCACCGAGTACGAGCTGCTCGCCGAGTCGGTGGACGCCCTGCGGATGCAGCGGACGATTCCGGCCTTGGTCGTGTCCGTGGGCTGAGCCCTCGAGGCGACATCGGGCGTACATCTGGACGAATCGGTAGAATTTCGGCATGGCAGAGCGGCCGAACGCGCCGACCGCGCCTGAGCTCCTCCTGGAGACCGAGACGGGGTCCATGGTGATGAGTCCGGGCCGCGACTACCACGTCGGGCGCGATCCATCGAGCGACATCGTGATCGACGACGCCCGGGTGTCGTGGCACCACGCGGTCCTGCGACCCGAGGCCGACCACTGGACCCTGGCGGACGAGCACAGCACCAACGGCACCTACGCCGACGGCCGCCGTGTCGACGAGTGGAGTGTCGGCCCCGGCAGCGTGATCCGCTTCGGCAGCCCCGCCGACGGCCCCAGGGCGGTGCTGACCAGTACCGCACCGGCCCCCCGGGAGCGCCCCTCGGCGGTGTCCATGCCCGCCCTGACCGGCACCTTTCGACAGCCCACCACCGTCCGTCCGCTGCCCTCCCGCACCGTCCGCATCGGCCGCGCCGCCGACAACGACCTGGTCATCGACGACCTGGTCGTCTCCCGCCGGCACGCCGAGCTGCGCGCCCACCCCGACGGGACCTACGAGATCGTCGACCTGGGCAGCCACAACGGCACCTACCTCAACGGCGCCCCCGTCACCCGGGCACAGCTGGGCCCCGGAGACGTCGTCGGCATCGGCCACTCGGCGTTCTGCCTCGTCGGCGACGAGCTCCAGGAGTACGTCGACACCGGCGAGGTCTCCCTCGACGTACAGGATCTGAGCGTCGCCGTCGACCGCGGCCGCAAGACGCTCCTGGAGCATGTGTCGTTCCCGGTGGGGGAGAAGTGCCTGCTCGCGGTCGTCGGCCCGAGCGGCGCGGGCAAGTCCACCCTGCTGGGAGCCCTCACCGGACAGCGCCCCGCCGACCACGGCACGGTCCTGTACGACGGCCGCGATCTGTACCGCGACTACGCCGAGCTGCGCCAGCGCATCGGCCTCGTGCCGCAGGACGACATCCTGCACGCCCAGCTCACCGTCCGCGCGGCCCTGTCCTACGCCGCCGAACTGCGCTTCCCGCAGGACACCGTCAAGTCCGAGCGACAGGCCAGGGTCGAGGAGGTCATCCGCGAACTGGGCCTGGAGCAGCGTGCCGACCAGCCCGTGCACAGCCTCTCCGGCGGCCAGCGCAAACGTGTCAGCGTCGCCCTGGAGCTGCTGACCAAACCCTCGCTGCTCTTCCTCGACGAGCCGACCTCGGGCCTCGACCCCGGCATGGACCGCTCCGTGATGCACATGCTGCGCGGCCTCGCCGACGACGGCCGCACCGTCATCGTCGTCACCCACAGCGTCCTCAGCCTCGACGTCTGCGACCGGCTCCTCGTCCTCGCCCCCGGCGGGAAGATCGCCTACTACGGCCCGCCCGAGGACACCCTCGCCTACTTCGGCTACGAGCAGTGGCCGGAGGCCTTCGAAGCCTTCGAACGGGACCAGGGCCGGGACTGGGCGGGAGAGTTCCGCGCCTCGCCCTTCCACCGCCACTACGTCTCCGAGGCGACCGGGCAGCCCCGGGTGTCCAGATCCGGCCCGGTCGTCATCGCCCCGCCGCCCAGGCCCCGCAGCCGGGGCGCCCAGCTCGGCACCCTGATCCGCCGCTACGCCACGGCTCTCAGCGCCGACCGCACCTTCCTGGTCATCATGATCGCGCTGCCGTTCGTGATGGGCGCGATGGCCCGCGCCCTGGCCGGCAGCAGGCTCACGCAGGAGACGGCGATGAACGCGCTGCTGATCCTGTGCGTCGGCGGTGTGCTCACCGGCGCGGCCAACGCCGTGCGCGAGCTGGTCAAGGAACGCGTGATCTACCAGCGGGAGCGGGCCGTGGGCCTGTCCAGATCGGCGTACCTGCTCTCCAAGGTCGTCGTCCTCGGCACGATCACCGTGCTCCAGGCGGTCGTGCTGACCCTGGTCGCCCTGCTCGGCGTCGACCTCAACGCGCCCGGCGGCGAAGGCGTGTTGATGCCGCCCCTTGCCGAAATCACCGTCGCTGTCGCCCTGCTGGCGTTCACCGCGATGATGCTCGGCCTGCTGGTCTCCGCCCTGGTGCGCAAGGAGGAGGTGACGATGCCGCTGCTCGTGCTGCTCGCCATCGTCCAAGTGGTCTTCTGCGGCGCCCTGCTGAAGCTGGACGGCGTACCCGGCCTGGAGCAGCTGTCGTGGCTGGTGCCCTCGCGATGGGCGCTCGGCGCGATGGCCGGCACCGTCGGACTCGCCCGGATCGTGCCCGGCGAGCTGACCGGCGACCCGCTGTTCCGGCACTCGGCGGGGGTGTGGCTGCTCAACGTGGCCATGCTCGTCGTGCTGTCGGTCGTCTTCGGCTACGTCGTCTCCCGGCTGCTGCGCCGGCACGAACCGGCCGTACTGCGGAAGTAGGCGCGAGCGATGGCGACCCGGACGGGGAGGCAGGCCATGACGGCGACTCCGACACGAAGGCGGCCCTGATGGCGACCCCGACAGGCAGGCGGCCCTGATGGCGACCCCCGGCTTCCGGCCCACCCACGTCGTCCCCCAGCACGGCATGCCCGCCTGGGAGGCCCCCGACCCCGGCCGCCCCGCCGTCCCCCTCGACCCGCTGCTGCCGGTCCAGCTGGTGGAGCGGCGCGGCGACTGGGGCCACGTCCTGTGCGCCAACGGCTGGTCGGCCTGGGTCGACGGCCGCTTCCTCGTCGCCGTCCCCCCAGACCCGCCCGCCGCGGACAGCCCGCTCGCCCGCACCGCCGACCCGCGCCCCCTGCTGGCCCGCGCCGAACAGACCCTGGGCGACTACCGGGCCGCGGTCGAGGAGCTCGCCTCGGGCGCCCTGGACGGCGAGGCCTTCCAGGCCCGTACCCGGGGCCGCCGCGTCGGAGTCGTCGTCGACGGCGAGTCCGTATGGCTCTACGACGCCCAGCACGGCCGCTGGATGTACGCCGACGGCACCCGGCTGAGCACCTTCGCGACGGACGAGGCACCCCGTGCCGCCGCCGAGGACCACGCCCCCACCCAGGTCGTGACCCCCGATGGCCCGTGACACGAGCCTCTTCTCCGGCCGGCCCTCCGAGCTGATCGGCCGGCGGGTCGCCGGCTACCGCATCGAGCGCGAGATCGGCCGCGGCGGCATGGCCGTCGTCTACCGCGCCCGCGACCTGCGCCTCGACCGCACGGTCGCGCTCAAGCTGCTCGCCCCCGAACTGGCCCGCAACGACACCTTCCGCCGCCGCTTCACCCACGAGTCCCGGGCCGCCGCCGCGATCGACCACCCGCACATCGTGCCCGTCTTCGAGGCGGGCGAGACGGACGGCGTCCTGTACATCGCCATGCGCTACGTCGAGGGCAGCGACCTGCGTCATCTCCTGGACCGCCAGGGCCCGTTGGCGCCCGCCGTCGCCTTGCGCATCGCCGCCCAGGTCGCCTCGGCGCTGGACGCCGCCCACGAGCACGGGCTCGTCCACCGGGACGTGAAGCCCGGCAACATCCTGATCGCCCGCGGCACCGACAGCGACCACCCCGAACACTCCTACCTCACCGACTTCGGCCTGACCAAGAAGTCCCTGTCCCTGACCGGCTTCACGACGGTCGGCCAGTTCGTGGGCACGCTGGACTACGTGGCACCGGAGCAGATCTCCGGCAAGCCGGTCGACGGACGCTGCGACGTGTACGGCTTCGCCTGCGTCGTCTACGAGTCCCTCGCCGGCCGCCCGCCCTTCCGCCGCGACGACGACATGGCCCTGCTGTGGGCCCACCAGTACGACGATCCGCCCCCGCTGACCGAGTCCCGGCCCGACCTCGCCCCGGACGTCGACGCCGTGTTCGCCCGCGGCCTCGCCAAGAGCCCCGACGCCCGCTACGACACCTGCCTCGCCTTCGTCGCGGCCCTGCGCGCGGCCACGACCGGCGACCGCTTCGTCCCCCACACGCCGACGCAGGTCGACCTGAAGGCGGTGGAGACCTCGCGGGAGGGCCCGAAGCGGCCGCCGCCCTGGGCCCGACCGGTCTTCAGGGGCGGCTAGTCTCGTTCAGCGGCACCCGTCGCGGCGACACCGTGCGGCGCGAGACCCGCCAGCCCATGCCCACCCGGACGACCGTGTCGTCGTACGTCACCGACCCGCACGAGCCGTCGGCCATGATTCCCAACCCCTTGGACCGGACCCGCACTTCGTTGCCCGTCACCTCGCCGATCACCACGTTGGTGACATGGTGCGCGACGGGATTCGCCGCGCCCAGGGCCAGCGCCGCCTCCCGCAGCGCGGCGACGCCGGTGACCTCGCCCTGTCCGTAGGCGGTCAGGTCGTAGACGACGTCGGAGGTGAACACCTCCTCGAAGCGGTCCAGTTGACCGTCGTCGACCAGATGGCCGTGCAGGGAGATCAACTCGGTGATGGCCAGGCGGTCTTCGAGCGGCAGCGTCATGGCCGCACACTGTCACGCCCGGCGTCGGCGGTCCCAGCCGTTTTCGCCTCGCCCGTCCGGCGCACCGGACGGGCGAGGAGTGCGCCCAGGAGACCGGTGACGAGCCCCCACAGCGCGGCGAGACCGACGGCGGTCCACAGTTCGGGCTTGAGGAGGAGCTCCCCGTCGAGATCGCCGCCGAGGTCGCCGATGCCGAGGACCGACAGGCCGTAGTGCGCGGAGATCCGGCCGACGAGGCAGATCATCAGCACCGTGAGCGCGAGCGCGACCGCCATGTGCAGGGCGTGCTGCCAGGCGCGCATCCGGGCCGGGGAGCGCGCCGCCATCACGAACGCGGCGGCCAGCAGCAGGACCGCGTCCACGGCGACGAGCCACCACACCCGGCCGTCGTGCTCGGCCAGCGTGCGCAGATTCAGTGTGGCGGTGTCCGAACCGCGCAGCACCTCGTCCAGGACGTGCGGCATCGGCAGCCCGAAGGGACCCTCCACCCGGCCGTTCCAGGTGGCACCCAGGCCGATCGTGAGCGCCAGCCACACCAGGTTCGGCATGCCGAGCAGGATCACGGCGAGGGTCTCCGCCGCATGCCCCCGCGTGACCGCCACGACGACGCCGATGACGATGCCCAGGGCCACGTAGGCCAGGAGCAGCACCACCATCGCGTAGGCCGCGGGCCGTACCGTCGCCTGGAAGCGCAGCAGCCCGGCCGGGAGCGGCGCTCCGCGCGAGACCAGCAGGGCCAGCACGAGGACGCCGGCCAACCACAGCAGACCGAAGAACAGGGTCGGGGGCAGGTCCGTCTCGAAACCGACCTGGGGCGAGACACCGAACGCCTCGCCCAGGTCGGAGAGCGTGCCGTCGCCGAGGGAGAGCTGGAAGGTCTGGCGGGCCGCGAGGGCCAGCCCGATCAGCGCGAGCAGCCACAGCACCGCGACCCGGGCGGCCCAGCCGGCCAGTTCCCCGGCGCCCGCCACCGCCCGGTGCCGCAGCGGCCGCAGGAAGCCCGCGGCGAGCACCAGTGCTCCGGCGAGCGTGACGGACAGCGGGATCACGGTGAGGCCCGCCTGGGTGTCGGCCAGCCCACCGGCGTTCCCGGAGAGCTCGATCGTGCCGCCGACCGCGGTGACGATCGTCGCCGCCACGACCCGGGGGAACGCTCCGTCGGGCAGGTCCGTCGCTCCGGCCGCCCACAGTCCCAGGGTCGCGGCGAGGCCCATGGCGATCAGTCCGGACAGGACCGCGAGCAGGGCCTGTACCCAGCCGTGCGGGGCAATGGCCTGGTCGGAGCGGGTTCGCGGGCTCACCCTGCCACGCTAAGCAGGGCTTGGGCGCCCCGCCCGCCGAGAGGGCCGTCCGCGTCGGCTTGCGAGCGGCACGGGACCCGAGCACACAATGAACAGGGCGTGGATAAAAGCGGCGTAAATGCATAAAAGCCGTAGAAGTCCCACGTCGGGAAGAAGGGCTCGTGAGCGTCGAACCTCCGTCCTCCGGCCGGCCCACAGGACCGCCCTCCGGCCCCCTGTCGGGACCCTCCCAGCCGCCCTCGGGGCCACCGTCACAGCCCCCGGGCAGCAGCGGGGGAGCGCCCTCGCCGGAGCCGCACCGCCCCTGGTGGCGCTCCGTGCCCCGCATCGCCCTGCTCGCCACCGCCGTCGTGGTCGCCGTGGCCCTGGGCCTTGTCCTCACCCGCTCCGACGGCGGCTCCGGCCGGAGCGGGAGCGGCGAGGTCTTCCTCCAGGCCGCCGGCAAGGCCGGCCCCGACCCCTTCACCGAGTCGACGGCGACGGACAGCTCCGCCGCGCCCGTCTCCGCCTCCCCGGCCACCGAGTCGGCCTCCGCGAACGCGGTACGCGGCGTCGACGGCGGCGCGCCCGGCCTCTACGGCGGCACCCGCAACGTCGCCAGCTGCGACGTGGAGCGCCAGATCACGGCCCTGACGGCGAATCCGCCGGTCAACCAGGCCTTCGCCTCGGTCGCCGGGGTCCAGCCGTCCGGCGTCCCCGCCTACCTGCGCTCGCTCACCCCGGTCCAGCTGCGCATGGACACCCGGGTCACCAACCACGGTTACCGGGACGGACAGGCCACCGGCTACCAGGCCGTCCTCCAGTCCGGCACCGCCGTCCTCGTCGACGACCGCGGCGTGCCCCGGGTGCGCTGCGCGTGCGGCAACCCCCTGACCCCGCCGGTCGCCCAGCAGAGCACCCCGAAGCGGACCGGCGACACCTGGTCGTCGTACCGGCCCTCGAACGTCGTGGTGGTCGCGCCCTCGGTGACCGTCGTCAACATCTTCGTGATCTACGACCACGACTCCGACGACTGGATCGCCCGCCACCGCGGCGACCCGGGCCACAAGGACAAGCCCACCGAGCCGCCGGTCAACCCGGCCTCCCCGTCCGCGAGCGTGATCACGCCGACCGCGCCCACGTCCCCGTCGACACCGACCACGCCGCCCACCTCGCCCTCCTCCCCGGAGCCGTGCCTCACCACCGACACCGGCCTTCCGTCCGACACTCCCTCCGGAACGCCCACCGACTCGCAGACGGCGACAACGTGCCCGCCCACCGCGATCGCCCCGTTCTCGTCGCCGCCGAGCTCCGAGCCGCCCACGTCGGACTCCGGGACGACCGAGGAGGAAGAGCCGTCCGAGGACACGTCCGCGCCCCAGCCCCCGCTGTCACTCGACACGACGACGGAGTCGGCGTCCACGTACAGTGCCCCGAGTTCGCGGTGACGTCACCGGCCGTGTGACCGACACGACCCGGTATGGGGACTGCGGAGCCGCACTCGGGGTACGAGCACTGGTGCAGCAGGCGTCCGGCCAGTCCGGCTTCCGAGAGAGAAACGCATGATCGAGCACCTGGACGGGGCAGTGATACCGACTGGTTTCGACGTGCCCGTGGATCCACTACGGCGGGCGGCCCACTTCACCGGCGAGCCGGGATGCATCGCCGAGGCCCGCAACTTCGCCGCCCACTTCCTGGAGCAGCTCAGGACCGAGTGGTGCGCCGAGATCGGCGACCGGGCCGACGGCGAGGTGCTTTTGGTGGTGAGCGAACTCGTCACCAACGCGGACCGGCACAGCAACGGGCCGTACATACTCGACCTGGAGGGCACGGACGCGGTCGTCACGGTGTCGGTCTACGACAGCAGCGCGGCACTGCCCCTGCGCTTCCCCAGGGATCCCGAGCGGGTCGGCCGGCACGGCCTGGAGATCGTGCACGCGCTGGCGGCCGAGGTCAGCGCCGAGCGGGTGCCGGTGGGCAAGAGAGTCAGCGCCGTCCTGCGGTTCGAGAAGGGATGACCGCCGAAGGTACCTTCGGCGGTCACCTCTCGTCTCAGGCGCAGCCCAGCTCGCCCAGCATGCCCGTGCGCAGCCGGGTGATGATCCGCTTGATCAGCCGGGACACATGCATCTGCGAGCAGCCCAGCTGTTCACCGATCTCCGCCTGGGTGGCCTCCTCCACGAACCGCAGATGAAGGATCTGCCGGTCGCGCTCGCTGAGTTCGGCCATCAGCGGGGCGAGCGACTGGAAGTCCTCGACCAGACGCAGTCCGTCCTCCTCCACACCGATGAAGTCGGCCAGGACCGACTCGCCGTTCTCGGGCCCGTCGCCGGTGAGCGCGGCGTCCAGCGAGGAGGAGTTGTAGCCGTTCGCGGCGATCTGCGCCTCGATCACCTCGGACTCGGCGATGTTCATCAGGGTGGCGAGCTCGGCCACCGTCGGCTCCCGGTCCAGCCGACTGGCCAGCTCCTCGCGTGCCTTGGCCAGCTCGACCCGCAGTTCCTGGAGCCTGCGCAGCACATGCACCGCCCAGGTGGTGTCACGGAAGAACCGCTTGATCTCGCCGACGATGTACGGCAGGGCGAAGGAGGTGAACTCGACCTCCCGCGACAGGTCGAACCGGTCGATGGCCTTGATCAGGCCGATCATGCCGGTCTGGACGATGTCCTCCATGTCGTCGCCGCGACCGCGGAACCGGCCGGCGGCGAAGCGCACGAGGGACATGTTCATCTCGATGAGCGTGTTGCGCGCGTACTGGTATTCGTGCGTGCCTTCTTCCAGCTCGGTCAGGCGCTGGAAGAACTGGCGCGACAGCTCCCGCGCGTCACGCGGAGCCACGCTCCGGGGGTCCACGACTCCTGGCAGTGATGTCTCACCCGCGCTGGTCCCGGCGGTCTTCTCCCCGACCTGAGCCTCCGACCGGATCACGGCGGTGTCCATGTACCTCTCCCACGCAAGTCACGGCTTGACGTCAGCCTCTTCAGCCTCGGTTGTTTACCAAAACTGTGCTTCGCGGTCCCTCGGGTACCCGCATAGCGGCGACGTATGCGTATGTCCGCCGCTGACCAGCGGGTTGCCCGCGGGCAGTCTCCTTGCGCCTACCCGGTGCGTGACGGCGCATGCCCGTGGCGTGTCCGGGATCGGGGGACAGGGGGCGGCAGGCCGGGTGGCGTGCGACGGACACCCGCGACTATGACCGATGTCACATCCTCGGGGACGCGTGCCGCGCCCGCCCCGGTGATTCCACCCAGAGCGGAACGCTGATCCCTTCCCCTGTCGGCCACGGCTTCTAGGCTGGGGAGGTGAGCGAAGAAGCGACGAACCAAGCCCGCGTGATCCCGCTGCGCCCCGGGACCGCCCGCCCTGCCGCCGCACCGCCCCCCAAGGAGCCCTTGCTGCGCGACCTGGTCGGTGACGTCCTGCGCCGTGAACGGCTCGCCCAGGAGCGCACGTTGAAGGACGTGGCCGACGCGGCAAGGATCTCCATGCCGTATCTCTCGGAGGTGGAGAGGGGCCGCAAGGAGGCCTCGTCGGAGGTCCTCGCGGCCGCCGCCCACGCTCTCGGACTGGGTCTCGGCGACCTGCTCGGGCGGGCCCAGGGCGAGCTCGTCCGGATCGCCGGCCGGCACTCGGTCACCAGCCGCAGGGCGGCGCCCGGTTCGTCGTACGACGGGCTCTGCCTGGCCGCCTGAGCGGACCCGGCGCCTCAGACACTCGCGAGGCGCCGGCTCACCACCTCGTCGGCCAGTCCGTAGGCCACCGCCTCCTCGGCGGAGAAGATCTTGTCGCGGTCCATGTCGGCGCGCAGCGTCGCCGGGTCGTGGTGGGTGTGGCGGGCCAGCACCTCCTCGACCTGGGTGCGGATCCGGACCATCTCCTTGGCCTGGAGGGCGAGATCGGAGATCGACCCCCGGCTGCCGCCACTGGCCGGCTGGCCGAGCAGCACCCGCGCGTGCTCCAGCACGAACCGCCGCCCGGGATCCCCGCCGGCCAGCAGCACGGCCGCCGTGGAGGCCGCCTGTCCGACGCAGAACGTCGAGATCGGCGCCTGGACGAAGGTCATCGTGTCGTAGATGGCCATGAGCGAAGTGAACGAGCCGCCGGGGGAGTTGATGTAGATCGCGATCTCGTTGTCCGGTGCCGACGACTCCAGATGGAGGAGTTGCGCGATGACGACATTGGCCACCCCGTCGTCGATCTCCGTGCCGAGGAAGATGATCCGCTCCGACAGCAGCCGGCTGAAGACGTCCGAGGAGCGCTCACCGTTCGCGGTCCGCTCGACGACGTACGGAATCGTGTAGTTCCCCATGTCACAGCCCCATCCGTCGCTTCGAGGCGGCCGGGCGGACGTCGGCGAGCGACTCCACGACCCGGTCCACCATTCCGTACTGCCTGGCCTGTTCGGCCGTGAACCAGCGGTCGCGGTCGCCGTCCCGGGCGATGGTCTCCGGCGTCTGGCCGGTGTTCTCGGCGAGCAGCCGCTCCATGGTCCGCTTGCTGTGGTCCAGGTTCTCCGCCTGGATCTCGATGTCGGCCGTGGTCCCGCCGATGCCCGCCGACCCCTGGTGCATCATGATCCGCGCGTTCGGCAGGGCGTACCGCTTGCCGGGCGCGCCGCCGCAGAGCAGGAACTGGCCCATGCTCGCCGCGAACCCCATGGCGAGCGTCGACACGTCGTTGGGGATGAGCCGCATGGTGTCGTAGATGGCGAGGCCCGCGTACACCGAGCCGCCCGGGCTGTTGATGTACAGGCTGATGTCGGTGCGCGGGTCCTCCGCGGACAGGATCAGCAGCTGGGAGCAGACCCGGTTCGCGGAGACCTCGTCGACCTGGGTGCCGAGCAGGACGATCCGCTGGCCGAGCAACTGGGCGGCCAGCTGGTCGTCGAAGCGGGAGGGCGGGGTGTCGCCCTCCTCGGCGCGCGGGGCGAGCGTGGTGAGTGGAGTCATCGGTTCTCCTCGGGGTCGCGGGGATGCCGTCGACTCCACTCTTGACCTGGCGGGACGCCCTTCAGCGCGTTCTCTGCCCGCGGCAGATTCGCCACGAGCAGAGCCCGGTCTCAGCCCTTCTCGCGCAACTGCCGGAAGAACGCCCGGACGTCGTCCACCAGCAGGTCGGGCTCCTCCATCGCCGCGAAGTGCCCGCCCCGGTCCAGCTCGGTCCAGCGCACGAGGTTCTCGGTGCGCTCGGCCTTGTGGCGCAGCGGGATCTGCGGATCACCGGGGAAGGCGGCCACGGCGGTCGGGGCGGTCGAGGGCTCGTGCGGAGCCGAGATCCGCTCGCCCTTGGCGTGAGCGCGCTCGTAGTAGATGCGGGCGGACGAACCCGCCGTGCCCGTCAGCCAGTACAGCATCACATTGGTGAGCATCTGATCCCGGTCGACGGTCTCCTCGGGCAGTTCGCCGGAGTCCGTCCACTCCTGGAACTTCTCGACGATCCAGGCGAGTTGACCGACCGGCGAGTCGGTGAGCGCGTACGAGAGGGTCTGCGGCCGGGTGGCCTGGAGCTGGGCGTAGCCGGCCCCCTCCCGGAACCACGCCTCCCACCTGCGCCACGACAGCAGGGTCCGCTCCCGCTCCTCGGGGCTCAGCCCCGCCAGCTCCTCCTCGGTAGGTTCGGTGGCGGCCTGGGCGCCGGGCAGCAGATTGAGGTGGACGCCGATGACCCGCTCCGGGTGGACGCGGCCCAGTGCGCGGGAGATGGCCGCGCCCCAGTCGCCGCCCTGGGCGCCGAACCGCTCGTAGCCGAGGCGGGTCATCAGCTCGGCCCACGCGTCGGCGATCCGGCCCGCCTCCCAGCCGGTCTCCCGGGTGGGCCCGGAGAAGCCGAAGCCGGGGATGCTCGGCAGGACGACGTGGAAGGCGTCGGCGGGGTCGCCGCCATGGGCGGCCGGATCCGTCAACGGGCCGACGATGTCGAGGAATTCGACGATCGACCCCGGCCAGCCGTGCGTGATGACCAGCGGGGTGGCCTCCGGTTCGGGGGAGCGGATGTGCGCGAAGTGCACCTGGGCGCCGTCGATCTCGGTCGTGAACTGCGGCCACTCGTTCAGCCGCGCCTCGGCCGCCCGCCAGTCGTACTCGTGCCGCCAGTACCGCACCAGCTCGCGCAGATATCCCGACGGCACGCCGTACGACCAGCCCACCCCGGGCAGCTCGTCGGGCCACCGGACCCGGTCGAGGCGGTCGTGGAGATCGTCGAGGTCGGTCTGCGGTATGTCGATGCGGAAGGGGCGGAGGCCGCTGTCGGCGGGCGAAGACGTCATGACCGGGATGCTAGTTCCGAACGGTGTACCGGCCACCTGGATCAACCGGCCACGCGACCGATGAGTTTCGCGGCGAGGATCGGTCGACACAGGAGACAGCGTTCCCACGCCCAGGAGGTACTCATGGCAACCGACGGCTTCACCACGTGTCTCTGGTTCGACGGCCAGGCCGAGGACGCGGCCCATTTCTACGTCTCGGTCTTCAAGAACTCCAGTGTCGGCAAGGTCGCGCGCTACCCCGAGGGGGCGATGCAGCCCGCGGGCACGGTGATGACCGTCGAGTTCACGGCCAACGGCCACAAGTTCCTCGGGCTGAACGGCGGCCCCGAGTTCAAGTTCACCGAGGCCGTCTCCTTCATGATCTTCTGCGAGAACCAGGAGGAGATCGACTACTACTGGAGCAAGCTCACCGAGGGCGGCGAGCCCGGCCCCTGCGGCTGGCTCAAGGACCGGTACGGGGTGTCCTGGCAGGTCGTCCCGGACCGTCTCCAGGCCATGATCACCGACCCGGACCCGGCGAAGACGGCCCGCGTGACCGAGGCGTACATGGCGATGAGCAAGTTCGACATCGCGGCTCTGGAGAAGGCCTACGAGGGCCGGTGAGCGTCAGTCGACAGGCGTCCGGCCGATCACCCGGGTGATCTCCCGGGCGATCCGCAGGATGCCGGGGGAGCGGACCGGGCAGGGCTTCGGCGTGGACGTGGTGGGCGCCAGACAGAAGTGCAGATAGTCCTTGTCGCGGTGGAGGGCGGTCCGGTCCCGGCCCGGCTGGGTGCAGTACGCGGAGTGCGCACGCTCGTAGGCGGTGCACGGCAGGTACTGGACCCAGCTGTAGCGGGCCCCGGCCGCGCTCACCTTGGCCCCCGCGTCGGCGACCAGGTCGTCCGAGGCGGCGGCCTGCCGCGCGTAGAGCTCGTTCACGCGCCGGACCCGGTCGGGGGTGATCGGGTCCGGGCCCTGCGCCACCCACACGATCCGCGGCCGGTGCGCGCCGCCCGCCGTCGCGATCTGCGCGGTCAGACGGGCCATGTCGGCCTGGTACCGCTTGAAGTACGTCGTCGGCGCCTCGGCGTGGGTGATGCCGTCCATGCACCACGTGTAGCCCCACGCGTTGCCCCAGAACTGGAGCACCACGAAGTCCGGCCGCAGCGAGCGCACCAGGGCGGCCGCCTTGTCCCGGTCCGGTACGAGGGACTTGGCGCCGGTGCCCTCCAGGTAGTCGCACACCGTCGTCCCGGAGTACGGCCTGCTCGTGTACTCGGCACGCAGGTCCCGGCGCAGCTCCTGACCGACCACCTTCTGGGCCTCCATCGCCAGCGAGTCCCCGAGATACAGCACCACCGGAGCCTTCGCCGTGGGGACGGGGCTGCCGGCGGCCCGCTGATGCGTGGGGCCGGCCGGCTTCGGAGGTGCGACGGAGGAGGGGGCCGCCTCGGGCCCGGACGCCGGGTCCGAGCACGCTCCGAGCAGCACTGAGGCCAGCAGCATCCCCACGATCCACGGCTTGCGCATACGGCGACTCCCGCCCCGGACACCGAAAACGGCTCCCCAGGCAAGCACAGCGGGGCACCGGGCGGAAGACGTGCGCCGGTCATGGCTCGTCGGGGCACTCCAGGAGGTCGATGAGGTCGTTCAACGGCAACGGCTTGGCCAGATGCGCGTCGAACCCGGCCGCCCGGGACCGGGTGCGGTCGGTCCCCTGGCTGAAACCGGAGACCGCGATCAGCCGCAGCCGCTCACCGTGCGGCCGGGTCCTGATCGTGCGGGCGACCGTGTAGCCGTCCACGTCGGGCAGACCGAGGTCGCAGAGCACGACGTCGAAGAGGCGGCCCTCGGTGGCGGTGAGCGCGTCGGTGCCGGTGTGCACCGCCGTGACGTGGTGGCCCTGCCGCTGGAGGAGGGTGCGGTAGGTGAGGGCGAGATCCGCGTTGTCCTCCACGATCAGGATGGACAGCTGCCGCCTGGCCGGACGGACCACCACCGGCCGCGCCGGCTCGGGCGCGCCGGGGTCGGCGATCGGCAGCGCCACGGTGAACTCGGCGCCCCGGCCCGGCCCTTCGCTGTGCGCGGAGATCCGGCCCCCGTGCAGCTCCACCACGGTCCGGGCGACCGCGAGCCCCAGCCCGAGCCCCTCCGGTGTGTCGGGCCCGGCCGGCGCCGCCCGCATGAACACCCCGAACAGGTCCTCGGCCTGAGCGGGATCGAACCCGATCCCGTCGTCCCGCACGGTCAGCCGGGCCCGCCCGCCCTCGACGCCCAGCGCGACCTCGGTGCGCCCGCCCGGCGGTGTGTACTTGAGCGCGTTCGACAGCAGGTTGGTCAGCACCTGCGCCAGCCGCAGCCGGTCGCCGTCCACGATCACCGGCTCGCCCGGCACCCCGACATCGAGCCCGCGTCCCTCGTGCCCGAACAGATGGCGGATGTCGGCACACGCGCCCTCGACGACGGACCGGACGTCGATCCGCTCCCGCACCAGCTCAAGGCGCCCCGTCACCGCCCGCGTGCCGTCCAGCAGGTCGTTGCTCATCCGCACCAGCGTGCCCAGCTGCCGTTCCAGCACGGACAGCGCCGGATGGCCGTCGGGCATGTCGAGGGCCAGCAGCTCGGTGGCCGCGGTGGCCGCCGCGAGGGGGTTGCGCAGTTCGTGCGAGAGCGTCGCGATGAACCGGTCCTTGGCCTCCTGCTCCTCCCGCAACCGCCGCCCCGCCGCGTCCAGTTCGGTGTTGGCCCGCTGGAGCTGCTCGTTGACCTCGCGGATCTCCCGGGCCCGTACGAACAGGTCGATCTCCATGCCCTCGGCGCGCATCTGCGCCTCGGCGGCCACCCGCTGCTGTTCCCGCCCCACGTGGCGCACATGGACGAACTCCGTGACGTCCTCGACCCGGTGGATGATGTACGACAGTTCCCCGTCGGCGTCCAGGACGGGCGAGTTCACCGGACTCCAGTAGCGCTCGGCGAAACCCCCCTCGTCGGTGGGGATGTCGTAGCGCTGCAACGCCATGGTGTCGGTACGGCCGGTGGCGACCACCGCCTCCAGGGAGCGGCGCAGATTGGCGACGCCGTCCGCCGACGGATCGTCGGGGTTGTCGGGGAACACGTCGAAGACGGGACGCCCGACGATGGCGCGTTCGGTGCGGGTGGCCGTGAGATACGCGCGGTTGACCTCGACGATGGTGAAGTCGGGGGTGAGGACCAGCAGGGGGGACAGGACGGCGTCGAACAGGCGCCGGAAGTCCGGGGCGTCGGCCATGCGTCGCTCTCAGGGGTCGAGTCGGTAGCCGTAGCCGCGCACGGTGGTGATCCGTGGGGCGGGCGCGGGCAGCCGGGCGAGTTTGCCGCGCAGCCGGTAGACGTGCTCGATCACGGTCGCGGGCTGCTGCCAGGAGGCGCCCCAGATCCGCTCCAGGAGCTGTTCCGCCGAGAAGACCCGGCCGGGCGCCGCGGCCAGCAGCTCCAGCAGGGCGTACTCCTTGGGCCGCAGCGTCAGCAGGAAACCCTCGGAGGAGGCCTGGCGGGCGGCGGTGTCGACGCGCAGGGAGCCGATCTGGAGCACGGCCGGTGTCTCCGGCGGCTGCGAGCGGCGCAGTACCGCGCGGATCCTGGCCACCAGTTCGCGCTGCGAGAACGGTTTGACGAGGTAGTCGTCGGCGCCGATCTCCAGTCCCGCCACCCGGTCGGCCTCCGCACCCCGGCCGGTGATCACGATGACCGGGAGACGGCTCGTGGAGCGCAGCGCCCGCAGCAGTTCCAGGCCGCTGCCGTCGGGAAGGCCCAGGTCGAGGACGGCCAGATCGACGCCGCCCTCGTACAGGGCGGACTTGCCGGCGCGGGCGTCCATGGCCCAGGTGACCGTGAAGCCCTCGCGTTCCAGATAGGAACGGCACATCAGTGCGAAATCGGAGTCGTCCTCGATCAGGGCGAGGTGCGGACGCATACCGCATCACCTGGCCCAACTGCCGTCCGCTCGTTGTGCAACCGATGAGCGGGCGTTGATGCCCCGACCATGTGGCGAAGGTAGAACAGTAAACACCCAAGGTTCAAGGGGGAGCCGCCAAGGGGGAGTTCCGGCGCGGGTGCCTGCGGTGCGGGGATGACGAAGTCACCGCACGCGCCCGTGCCGGAGCAGGCGGCAGGTACGAAACGGGGACGGACGGCTTGCACGACACCTTTCTGGAGCCCTTCGGCGCGGCCTCCTGGCCCCCGGCCGGCGAACACGCGCTGCTGCGCACGGAGACGGGACTGCTGGTCGCCGAACTGCACGGCGACATCGATCTGGCCACCGTCGCCCACCTGAGCCTCTGGCTCGACTCCCTGGCGGCGGTGGCCGCCCCGGGCCACGTCGTCGATCTGCGCCCGGTCTCCTTCATCGACTCCGCCGGCCTCAACGCGGTGCTGCGCTTCCGGCGCCGCGTCAGCGAGGCGGGTCGCGGATTCGCCCTGCTGTGTGACAGCGGTCAACTGCGGCTGCTGCGCGCGAACGGCACGGCGGAGGTGCTGAATCCATTCGCCACTCTGACCGAGGCGCTGTCCGGGCTCACCGCACCAGCACGGCCGCCCCGTCGAAACGGCCGGCCTTGAGATCCCGCAGCGCCTGGTCGGCCCGAGACAGCGGATAGGTGTGGGTGGTCGACCGGACGCCGTAGCGGGCGGCGAGCGCCAGGAACTCCCGGGCGTCCTCGCGGGTGTTCGAGGTGACGCTGCGCACCTGCTTCTCGTAGAACAGCTCGCTCTCGTAACGCAGCGGGGGAGTGTCGCTCAGGTGGATCCCGGCGACGGCCAGCGTGCCGCCCCGGTCGAGGGCGCGCAGCGCCACCGGGACCAGTTCGCCGACGGGGGCGAACAGGATGGCGCTGTCCAGGGGCTCGGGCGGCGGGGCGTACGCGTCCTGCGCGGAGGCGGCGCCCAGGTCGAGCGCCAGCCGCCGCGCCGCCGCCCCGCGGGTGAGGACGTGCACGGTGGCACCCTCGGCGAGCGCGACCTGGGCACACAGGTGAGCGCTGCCGCCGAAGCCGTACAGCCCGAGGCGGCCGCCCGGCGGGAGCGCGGCCCGGCGCAGGGCGCGGTAGCCGATGATGCCCGCGCACAGCAGCGGGGCGGCCGAGACGTCGTCGAGGCTCTCCGGCAGCCGGTGGGCGAAGGCGGCGGGCACGGTCGTGTACTCCGCGTAACCGCCGTCGGCGTCCCAGCCCGTGTAGCGGGAGGCCGGGCACAGGTTCTCGGCGCCGCGCAGGCAGGAGGGACAGCTCCCGTCGGTCCGGCGCAGCCAGGCCACGCCCACCCGGTCGCCGACGGCGAACCCGCCCGCGGCCCGCGCCACCACCCCGACGACCTCGTGCCCAGGCGTCACCCCGGCGCGGCGCACCGGCAGATCCCCCTCGACGACGTGCAGATCGGTCCGGCACACCCCGCACGCGGTCACCCGCACCAGCAGCTCGTCGTCCGCCGGCACCGGCATCGGCTTCTCGACGAAGGCGAACCGGAGGGATGCCTCCTCGCCGAGTTCCACGGGCCCCGGCCGCACCACGGACCACGCCCGCATCGCACCGCCTGTCATACCGCTCCCCCTCTCCGTGACGGCCCCCTCTCCAGTCTGAAACGGACCGAACCGTTCGGCGCGCGGCCCGGCGGCGCGGTGACTAGCGTGAGAGACCGGACCCACCACCGAACCGGAGAGGGCCGCAGTCATGGCCGTACAACCTGAGGGAACCCCCTGTTGGGCCGATGCGATGTTCAGTGACGTCGAGGGCGCCAAGAGCTTCTACGGCGACGTCCTCGGCTGGACCTTCGGCGAGGCGTCGTCGGAGTACGGCAACTACACCCAGGCGTACTCGGACGGCAAGGCCGTCGCCGCCGTCGTCCCGCCCATGCCGGGCCAGGAGGAGGGCCCGTCGCAGTGGTGCCTCTATCTCGCGAGCCCGGACGCCGCGGCCACCGCCGGCAAGATCCGTGAGAACGGCGGCGAGGTACTGATGGAGCCCATGGCGGTCGGCGACTTCGGCACCATGTGCCTGGCCCGCGACCCGAGCGGTGCCGTCTTCGGCGTCTGGCAGGCGGGACAGCACGAGGGCTTCGAGGTCATCAGCGAGCCCGGGGCGTACGCCTGGGCGGAGTTCTTCACCCGCGAGCCCGCGAAGACGGACGACTTCCTCACCGCGGTCTTCCCGTACCGAGCGAAGCAGATGGAGGACGACGCGATCGACTTCCGCATCTTCGACGTCGGCGAGAACACCGTCCTCGGCCGGATGAAGATGACGGACGACTTCCCGCCCGAGGTCCCGTCGTACGTCAACGTCTACTTCGCCGTCTCCGACTGCGACGACGCCGTGGCCAAGGCCACCAAGCTCGGCGGCGTCCTGCGCTTCGGGCCGATGACCAGCCCCTTCGGCCGGTTCGCCGCACTGAGCGACCCGCAGGGTGCGAACTTCTCGGTGATCGACCTGGGCACGACCGAGGGCGAGATGCCGAAGACCTCGGAGGTCTGAGGCCTGAGACCGGGCGCCCCGCCCGTCCGTGGCATGATCGGGCCCATGCGTGAACGTGTGGTGGCCGCTTGCGACGGCGCTTCGAAGGGAAACCCCGGACCGGCAGGATGGGCCTGGGTCGTCGCGGACGACACGGAGACCCCGGCCCGCTGGGAGGCGGGGCCGCTCGGCAGGGCCACCAACAACGTCGCGGAACTCACCGCGCTGGAACGTCTGCTGACGGCGGTCGAGCCGGACGTGCCGCTGGAGATCCGGATGGACTCCCAGTACGCCATGAAGGCCGTCACCACCTGGCTGCCCGGCTGGAAGCGCAACGGCTGGAAGACGGCCGCCGGCAAGCCGGTCGCCAACCAGGACCTGGTCGTCCGTATCGACGAACTGCTCGACGGCCGCACGGTCGACTTCCGCTATGTCCCGGCCCACCAGGTCGACGGCGACCGCCTCAACGACTTCGCGGACCGCGCCGCCAGCCAGGCCGCCGTCGTCCAGGAGCCCGCGGGCAGCGACCACGGCTCGCCCGAGCCGCCGCCCTCGCCCGACACCCCGAAGACCTCCCGCCCCGCCAAGGCCAAGTCGCCCCGGCGCGGCGGCGGTTCGGCCTCCTCGGCGTCTCGCACCATCAAGGCGAAGTTCCCCGGCCGCTGTCTGTGCGGCCGCCCCTACGCGGCCGGCGCGGACATCGCCAAGAACGCGCAGGGCTGGGGCCACCCGGAGTGCCGCACTGCGGACGCCTGATCAGTCGGTGTCGAAGGTGTAGTGCGCCCGGTGGTCCAGCAGGTCCGCCGGGCGTACGTCGTTCCAGGGCTTCATCGTCTCGTCCAGGTCGACCACGTCCCGTGTCCCGGCGGCCGGCAGGTACCCCGAGTCCGGGTGCCTGCGCTGCCACTCGGCCCACAGCTTGTCGACATAGGCGTGGTGCAGCCAGAACACCGGGTCGTTGGGGGAGACCCCGGTCGCCATCTGGCCGCCGACCCAGACATGGACGCGGTTGTGCAGATTGACCCCGCGCCAGCCCTCCAGGTGGTTGCGGAAGCCGTCCGAGGCGCTGTTCCAGGGCGCCATGTCGTACGTCGGCATGGCGAGCACCGAGTCGACCTCGGCCCGCGTCGGCAGCTCGCGCACGGACGTTGCGAGCGAGCGGCGCAGGAACGTGCGGCCGTCCACCCGCACGGATATGGGCCAGTTGCCGGCCGACGCGGCGAACGGCCCGTCCATCACCTGGCCGTCCCGGCTGCGGCCGGTGCCGCCGAGGAAGTCGGGCGCCCACAGCGAGGCGCGCGGGGAGCGGTCGGTGGACCAGTCCCAGTACGGGAGCGCCACCGACGCGTCCACCGATTGCAGGGCCCGCTCGAACTCGAGGAGGTATCTGCGGTGCCAGGGCAGGAACGACGGTGACCGGTGGCCCGTGCGCTCGCTGGTGTCGGTGTCGGCCATGATGAACGCGTTGTGCGTGGTGACGAAGGCGTCGTAGCGGCCGCTGCGCTTCAGTTCCAGGACGGCGGCGACGAACCGCCGCTTCTCGTCGGCGCTCAGGCTCGCCTGGTTCTTGCGGACGGTCATGTGCGGTACTCCAAGGTGCTCGCGGTACAGGTCAGTTGGCGGGGAACGGGACGAGCCGTGCGCCCCGCAGCTCGTCGACGGCGGCCCGTGCGGCGGCCTTCGGCGTCGGTACCGGGTCGTAGTGGCTGACGACGCTGATCCAGGTGCCGTCGGCGTTCCGCATCACGTGCAGTTCCGCGCCGTCGACGAACACGGCGTATCCGGCGCCGTGGTGGTGACCGCCGCCCGTGGTGGGGCGGCCCTGGATGCGGCGGCCCTTGTAGACCTCGTCGAAGGCCTCGGGGGAGTGGTCGTGGGCGGCCGCCGGGGTCGCGACGGCGGTCGTGGCGGTCACGGCGGCCGTGGTGGCGAGGGCGGCCGCGGCGGTGAGCGCGCGGCGCCGGGTCAGTTCGGGCATGGGAGTCCTTCCGGTGGTGGGCGACTCCGCATGCCTATCGGGCCCGCCGAGAGCGGGAGAAATCCCTCAGGACCGGTTGGCTACGATCCGGACAATTACCAACATGTCGTGCAACGTTGAACGAAGATGATCTTGCTTCGGCGGGGCCCGTGGAACGCCGGAACGGGAAATTCCTTCCGTCGAGGACCGTGTTTCGGGTGGTCCTTGGCGGGCGGGTGTGTCGTCAGTGGCCTGGCTCACCTGGAGAAACTGGCGCAATCGCCTGCTACTCTGCGTCGTCAACTGACCGCTTTGAGTAATTCCTGGGGTGCGTGTGAAGGTCGCCTGCGTCGGTGGCGGGCCCGCCGGCCTGTATCTGTCGATCCTGCTGAAACGGCAGGACCCGTCCCACGACATCACCGTCTACGAGCGCAATCCGGAGGGCTCGACCTACGGCTGGGGCGTCACCTACTGGCGCGGTCTGCTCGACAAGCTCCACGAGCACGACCCCGAGACCGCGCGAGCCGTCGAGGAGCACTCGGTCCGCTGGAACGACGGTGTCGCCCATGTCCGGGACCTGACGACCCGCCACCGCGGCGACGAGGGGCACGGCATCGGCCGCCACCGCTTCCTGGAACTCCTCGCCGCTCGCGCCCGGGAACTGGGCGTGCGGCTGGAGTTCGAGCACGGGATCACCCCGGAGAACCTGCCCGACGCCGACCTGATCGTGGCGGGCGACGGCGTCCACAGCGCACTGCGCACCGCCCACGCCGGCCACTTCGGCACCGAGGTCAAGGCGGGCCGCAACCACTACGTCTGGCTCGGCACCACCAAGGTCTTCGGCGCCTTCACCTTCGCCTTCGTCGAGACCGACCACGGCTGGATCTGGTGCTACGGCTACGGCTTCGGCCCCGACCGCAGCACCTGCGTCATCGAATGCGCCCCGGAGACCTGGTCGGGCCTCGGCCTCGACCGCGCGGACGAGGCCGAGGGCCTGACCCTGCTGGAGAAGCTCTTCGCCGACGTCCTGGACGGCCACTCCCTCATCGGCCGCTCCTCTTCCGACGGCAGCGCCCAGTGGCTCAACTTCCGCACCCTCACCAACCGCACATGGTCCCGCGGCAACCTCGTCCTCATCGGCGACGCCGCCCACACCACCCACTACTCCATCGGCGCCGGCACCACCCTCGCCCTGGAGGACGCCATCGCCCTGGCAACGGCGCTCCGCGAGCACACCGAGCTCCCGCAGGCCCTCGCCCGCTACGAGCGGCAGCGCAAGGCCGAGCTCCTCTCCGTCCAGAGCGCCGCCCGCTACAGCGCCCAGTGGTACGAGAACCTCCCGCGCTACATCCATCTGCCCCCGCAGCAGATGTTCGCCCTGCTCGGCCAGCGCCACTCGCCCCTGCTGCCCTACGTCCCGCCCCAGCTGTACTACCGGCTCGACAAGGCCGCGGGGCAGCTCGAAGCGCTGCGGCGGCTCAAGCGCTGGCTGGGGCCGAAGATCGCGCGCAGCGCCCACGCCCGGGCCCTGGGGGAGCGGAAGTAGCGGCTTTCCCTCTTGGGTGAATGGCAATTCACCGGCTATGGTGAATTGCCATTCACCCATGTTTTCCGCTGGAGTGCCGATGGACGAGCCCGCCGCGATACCCCGGTCCCTGCGGGAACGGCTGACGGTCCCGGTGCTGGCGTTCGGCGGCATCCTCATGGCCGTCATGCAGACCGTGGTCGTCCCGCTGCTGCCGGACCTGCCGCGGCTGACCGGTGCCTCACCCGGCGCCGTCTCCTGGATGGTCACCGCGACCCTGCTCGCCGGCGCCGTCCTCACCCCGGTCCTCGGCCGGGCCGGCGACATGTACGGCAAGCGCCGGGTGCTCATGGCGGCGCTGGGCCTGATGACGGTCGGCTCCGTGCTGTGCGCCCTGTCCTCCGACATCCGCGTGCTCATCGCCGCCCGCGCCCTCTCGGGCGCCGCCTCCGCCGTCGTCCCGCTGTCCATCAGCATCCTGCGCGACGAACTCCCGCCGGAACGCCGGGGCAACGCGGTGGCCCTGATGAGCTCGACCGTCGGTATCGGCGCCGCGCTGGGCCTGCCGCTCGCGGCGGTCATCGTGCAGTACGCGAACTGGCACGCCATGTTCTGGGTGACCGCCGTCCTGGGCGCGGTGGGTGTCACCTCGGTGTCGTGGGCGGTACGGGAGTCGCCGGTGCGCGAGCCCGGCCGCTTCGACGTGCCGGGCACCTTCGGTCTGGCCGCCGGGCTGGTGTGCCTGCTGCTCGGGGTGTCGCAGGGCGGGCAATGGGGGTGGAGCAGCGCGCGGATCCTGGGACTCTTCGGCGCCGCCGTCGTCGTACTGGCGCTGTGGTGGTGGCAGCAATTGCGGGCCGAACGGCCGCTGGTCGATCTGCGCCTGGTGTCGAAGCCGCGGGTCGGGCTCTCGCATGTGGCCGCGCTGCTGACCGGGTTCGCGTTCTACGCCAACTCCCTGGTCACGGCCCAGCTGGTGCAGGCGCCCGAGGCCACGGGGTACGGGCTCGGGCTGTCGATCGTCCAGACCGGTCTGGTGCTGCTGCCGGGCGGATTCATCATGCTGCTGTTCTCGCCGGTCTCGGCCCGGATCTCCGCGTCCCGTGGACCGCGCGTCACGCTCGCCCTCGGGGCGCTGGTCATCGCTGCCGGCTACGCCGTGCGCGTCGCCGACAGCCACGACCTGTGGATGATCATGGTCGGTGCGGCGGTCGTGGGCACCGGCACCACCCTGGCCTACTCGGCGCTGCCCACCCTCATCCTGCACGCCGTCCCGGCGAGCCAGACCGCCTCCGCCAACGGCGTCAACGTCCTGATGCGCACCATCGGGCAGGCGGTGTCGAGCGCCGCCGTCGCTGCGGTCCTGGTCCGCCACACCAGCCTGGTCGACGGTGTTCCCGTACCCGCCCTGGACGGCTATCTGCTGGCCTTCGGCGTCGCGGGCGCCGTCGCCCTGATGGCGTGCGCCACCGCGCTGTGCATCCCCGCCGACCCGCGGGCCGGCGGAACACGCCGGGCCCGGGGAGCCCGCAAGGAGGTGATGGAGGGAGCATGAGTGCCGTGAGCACTCCACCGACCGCCTCCCCGTCCGCACGCCGGGACGCCGAGGCGACCAAGGCGGCCATCCTCCGGTCGGCCCGCTACCTCCTGGCCCGCCACGCCCACGCCGACATCACCCTGAAGGCGGTCGCCGAACGCGCCGGGGTGAGCCCGCCGTTGATCCTGAAGTACTTCGGCAACAAGGACGCGCTCTTCGCCCGTGTCATGTCCTTCGAGACCGACGCGGAAGCGCTGCTGGACGCCCCCCTGGAGGAGTTGGGCCGGCACATGGTCCGGCACGTCCTGGAGAGCCAGCGCGAGCGCGGCGCCGACCCCCTGCTGCGCATCGCCTTCGCCCCGCTGCACGGCGAACAGGGCGACATCCTGCGCGCCAACTTCCGCGCCCAGGTCACCGAACGCCTCGCCGAACGCCTCACCGGCCCCGACGCCGGACTGCGCGCCGAACTCGTCGTGGGCACCCTCCTCGGCCTCGGCGTGATGTACGGCATCGCCCGCGGCCCCCACCTGAGGGCGAGCACGCTCGGCACCATCGTCGAGCGGTACGCACCCGTGGTCCAGGCCCAGCTCACGCCCTAGCCGAACAGCCGGTCCAGGAAGGCGTTGCCGTACACCTTGTGCGGGTCGAGACGGTCCAGGATGCCGGCCGCCTGGCCCCAGACGCCGTCACCGAGGGACGCGGGCACCGCCGTGCCGAGCACCTCCTCGTCGTCCCACACCGAGTCGTCCGTGTAGGCCCAGCCCTTGGACCACTCGACGCGGGTCAGGGCGTCGGTGCCGTCGTGGCTGTCCAGCAGGAACCGCTCCAGCTCACGCAGGAACGCCTCCGCGTACGGGGTGCCAGGCAGGGTGAGCACGTCCAGCCAGACGGCGGTGTCCCACTCCGGGTGCTCGCTGTCGGGCCGCAGGGCGGAGAGCAACGGGGCGCGGGCTCCGTCGAGTTCGGCCTCGGCCGGGTCGTCGAGGCCCGTCACGCGGATCTCCACCGAGCCGTTGACCGGGAAACGGCCCAGGGCCGCGTACGCCGTGAGCCGTTCGCGGTAGAAGGCGGTGAACTCGGCCACGACCCGCTGCACCTGGTCCCGCGAGGTGAGCACCGCGTAGCCGTTGGCGTTGATCCGCAGAGTGGTGGGCTTGATGTAGAGCAGTGTGTTCTTGGACGGCCCCCAGATGTCGGCGGACAGCGTCGCCACGAGCCCGAGCGCGGAGGTGTCGTACTGCGCGTTCCCGAGCACCGGCGCCAGATACCAGGCCGCGTCCGAGACCATCCGCCCGGCGAGGTCCGCCACCAGGGTCGGGACGTTGTCGGAGAACGGATAGTTGTACGGCGACGTCACGCGGCGCGAGGTGAGCGGCTTCGTCGGCCGCACGCTCCACACCTTGAACCACGGGAACTCGGTGAAGGCGAACCAGATCGCCTCCACGCGCCCGGCCTCGTCCAGGAAGCTCGCCAGGGTGCGTCCGTCGCTGCCGGGCGCGGCGAAGAGCTCGCCGGCCGGGATGTCCGTACGGCTGACACAGCGCAGGTTCACGTTCGCGCCGACCCGCAGCACGACCTCCGTGACCAAGGTCCGCCCGAGATGGGTCGACAGCGCGGCGGCGTCCGCCTCGTCACGTTCGAAGGTCCGCAGGACATAGGCCCCGCTGCCGTCGTCCCACACGACCGCCGTCACCGACAGCACCCGGTTGCTCAGCGAGCCGTACGTCTGACCCGGCAGCCGCTCCTCGCCCTGCGCGGGGACGGCGCTGCCGTGCGCGTCGATCGCCAGGGCACCGCCGACGCTGAGGTCGCCGGGCGCGGGCGCGGCCGTCAGACCGAGGCCGTGACCCTCCAGGAAGGTCAGCAGGGACTCCATCGAGGCGCCGGCCCCGGCCCGTACGGCGGTGGCGGAATCGAGGCGCAGATCGGTGAGGTGCGCGGTCGTGTCGACGAGCAGCACGGGCGCGTCCGACGACGTGTCCTCGGTGATCGTCAGCGGGGACCAGCCGTGCGAGAAGCCCCGGGCGCGCACCCGCCAGCCGTTCCGCCAGGCCCAGTTGACGACGGCGGCCACCTGGTCCCCGTCGGAGGGCGCGCAGGCCCACAGCCCGACGGCGGTGATCTCGCCGACCCAGTTCCGGTACGCGGAGCGGTAGAGCGCCACATCGTCCGGGAAGCCGGGCAGTTCCTGCGCGGCGACGGCCGGATCGGCCGGCACGAGGGTCAGGGCGGCGGCACTGAGGAGAAAGCTTCTGCGGGTCCAGTTGTGGGTCACGGGGGTCAAGCTAGGGACCTGCTTGACAGAGAGCGCTTGCTCGTCGAGCTGATTCACTCGTGTGAGTGAAAGATTCACAGGCGGGGCGCCGGAGGTGCCGATTCCGCGCACAGCGGTGACGGGTGACACACTGACGCCATGGACGAGCGCATTTTCGGTAGGTCGGGTCAGCACGCATCCGTCGTCGGTCTCGGGACATGGCAGCTGGGTGCCGACTGGGGAGACGTCGACGACAAGGAAGCCCTTTCGGTACTGGAGGCCGCCGCCGAGTCGGGCGTGACCTTCTTCGACACCGCCGACGTGTACGGCGACGGCCGCAGCGAGCAGACCATCGCCACGTTCCTGCGGAGCCGGCCCGACCTGCATGTGCTGGTCGCCACGAAGATGGGCCGCCGGGTCGACCAGATCCCGGAGAACTACGTCCTCGACAACTTCCGCGCCTGGAACGACCGTTCCCGCCGCAACCTCGGAGTCGACCGCCTCGACCTGGTCCAGCTGCACTGCCCGCCGACCCCGGTCTACTCGACGGACGCGGTGTACGACGCGCTGGACACCCTCGTCGAGGAGGAGCGCGTCGCCGCGTACGGCGTCAGCGTGGAGACCTGCGAGGAAGCCCTGACCGCGATCGCCCGGCCGGGCGTGGCGAGCGTGCAGATCATCTTCAACGCGTTCCGCATGAAGCCGCTCAAGCAGGTGCTCCCCGCCGCGCGGGAGGCCGGCGTCGGCATCATCGTCCGGGTGCCCCTGGCCTCCGGTCTGCTGTCCGGCAAGTACACCAAGGACACCGTCTTCCCCGAGAACGACCACCGCACCTACAACCGGCACGGCGAGTCCTTCGACGTCGGCGAGACCTTCTCCGGCGTCGACTACGCGACCGGCGTGGAGGCGGCCGCCGAGTTCTCCGCTCTCGCCCCCGAGGGTTACACCCCGGCCCAGCTGGCGCTGCGCTGGATCATCCAGCAGCCCGGCGTGACCACGGTGATCCCCGGCGCCCGCAACCCCGAGCAGGCCCGCGCCAACGCGGCCGCCGCCGCGCTGCCGGAGCTGTCCGAGGAGACGCTCACCGCGATCCGGGACCTCTACGAGGGGCGGATCAAGGACCAGGTCGAGAACCGCTGGTAGTCCGCCGGGACGGGAGCCCGGCTGTTTGAACGATCAGACGCCGGGTTACCCGTCCCGCATGGTGCAGTCAGCGGACAGACGAACGGGACGCGACGAGACCGAGGACGAGCGGGCCGACCGCATGTGGGCCGAGCTCATGCAGGAGATCCGTGTCGCGCAGATGGGCGTGCAGATCCTGTTCGGCTTCCTGCTGACCGTCGTCTTCACACCGAAGTACGCCGATCTGGGCGACACCGAACAGGCGATCTACATCGTGACGGTCGTCCTCGGCGCCACCGCCACCGGCGCCCTCATCGGCCCGGTGTCCCTGCACCGCCTCGTGTCCGGGCGCCGCATCAAACCGCGTGCGGTGCAGTGGGCGGCCCGGCTGACCTTCATCGGCCTGGTCCTGCTCCTCGCCACGACGGCCGCCTCGCTCCTGCTGATCCTGCGGGTCGCCACCCACGACTCCTACGTGCCCTGGCTGGTCACCGCGGTGGTCGTCTGGTACCTCGTGTGCTGGTTCCTGCTGCCGCTGTGGATCCGGTTCCGCTATACGACGGAGTGAGGCCCGCGCGGCCGGCTGCCGGCCGCGCGGGCGCCTCATGAGCGGCTGAGGCGCCCGCCGCCTGCGAACGGCCGCTCCCCTCAGCCCCGTGCGATCACCTCCGCGAGGAAGTCGTCGACCTCGACCTCCTCCTGCCCCGGCAGCACCACCTCGTAGGTCCGGCTCAGGAACGCCGCGACCGTCGGCGCCCACGCGAACACCACGGCGTGGTGTCTGCCGCCGCCGGGCCGGGCGTCGCCGAGGAACTCCATGCGCAGCTCCTTGCCCGCGCCCGCGGACACGGGGCGCAGCCGTACGTCCCCCAGCCCGACCGGTCCGGTCAGCCCCGCGGCGAGCATCTCCCGGTCGAGGCGCCATCGGGCCAGCACCCGGCCGTCGTGGCTGAACACCACCGTGACGGCGAACGGGTCGCAGGCGTCGTAGTCCAGGTGGGCGAGCACGGGGAAACGGTCCGTGTCGCCCGCCTGGAGCTGAACGACCAAGGTCTTGTGCGTCGAGAAGTTCACGTGAGGTCCTCCGGGAAGAACGAACGCGGTGCTGCCCTCAAGTACCCCTCTCACGCACGAAATGCTCACCCGGAAGACTGATTCTCCTGAGCTCCGCGCAGGGCCGTGATGCACGCGCCGATCGCCTGCTGCAACTCCTCGAGCTGCTGGACCATGTCGTCCTCGTAGAAGTCCTGCGCGTCGTCGAAGGTCAGTTCCTCGAACACCTTCGTCGCCTTCTGGAGGCTGCTGTAGAACTTCGTCCGGCGTTCCTGGACACGGAGTTCGGGATCGGCCTCCACGGCCTCGACGACCAGGGTCTTCATGGTGCCGTAGGCCTCGGTGGCCCACTCGCCGGTGTCCTCGTCCTCGTCCAGCTCGTCGAGGAGGGACAGGTGCCGCTCGGCCTCCTGTCGGAGGTCGGCGGGCGCGTCGACGGTCTGTCCGGCGGGCGTCTTGATCTGGCCCGACTCGGCGATCTGCCGGACGTAGCCGATGCGGTCGGCGGACCTGCTCTCGGTGGCGACGGCCTTCTTCAGGTCGTCGGTGCGCACGACGTCACGGGCCAACTCGGCCTGGAGGTCGGGGTCCTCGCGTACCCGGTCCAGGAGCGCCTGGCGGGCGGCCCGGGCGGTGGAGGGGTCGGCGAGGATCGCGGCGCGCAGCGCGGTGGGGTTCTCGGCGACCTCCAGCGCCTTCGTGGGCCGGATGCCCTCGGCCTCGGCGGCCTCGGCGATGGCGGTGCCGCGCTCGGAGGTCGCGCTGTTGCGGGAGACGTAGTAGGTCAGCCACACATCGGCGTCCGGCAGCTCCACCTCCTGCCCCGGCGCGAGCGCCTCGAACTGCGGGACGAGACCGTCGTCGGCGGCCCGGTCCCACGCCTTGTAGTAGCGCATGACACGATCGGCGGAGCAGCCGGCGAGCTCGGCGAACTCCTTAGCGGACACCTTCGGCGTCTCGTCCGCGCCCTGGCCGCCGGGCCGTACGCTGCGCGCCACCATCAGCCCGAAGGCCCAGCCTCCGGTCCGCGCGTAGACGCCGAACTCCCGCGCGTCCCGCGCCACGAGGTCGGACAGGGGCGCGGGGGACGTCTCGGACGGGGCGATCGCTAGGGTCACAGGTGACTCTCCTGGGTGGGGGGCCGGTCGCACCGCACAGGTGCAGGGAGGCAGCCTATATCCACCCATTGACGATGCTTTGGCAGCCCCTGTGTGTCTAGCGGTCCAGGGCGTCGTGGAGCGCGGGCAGCAGGGTCTTCTCCGCCCAGTCCAGATACGCCGGCTGCGACTCGCCGCCGATCTGCACCAGGGCGATCTCGGTGAACCCGGCCTCCGCGTAGGGCCGTACGGCCTCGACGAAGTCGTCCGGATCGTCGCCGCACGGGATGGAGGCGGCGACGTCGTCCTGCGTCACGAACTGTGTGGCGCCCTCGAACGCGTCGGGGTGCGGCAGCTCGGAGTTGACCTTCCAGCCGCTGCCGAACCAGCGGAACTGCGCGTGGGCGCGCTTCACGGCGGTGTCCCGGTCGGGGTCGTAGCAGACCGGGAGCTGGCCGACGCGCGGCTTGCCGGCACCGCCGTGCCGGTCGAAGGCGTCGAGGAGGCCGGCCTCGGGCTCCGTCGCGATCACCAGGTCCGCGAGCCGGCCCGCGAGCGCGCAGGACCGCTCGCCGGAGACCGCGATGCCCACGGGCGGCGCCACGTCGGGCAGATCCCACAGCCGGGCGGACTCCACGTCGAAGTGCGTCCCGCGATGGTTCACATGTCCGCCCCGGAAGAGCGCCCGGATGATCTCGACCGCCTCCTCCAGCATCTCGTGCCGTACGTCCACGGACGGCCAACCGCCGCCCACCACATGCTCGTTGAGATTCTCTCCCGAGCCGAGCCCCAGCCGGAACCGGCCCTCGGAGAGCAACTGCATCGTCGCCGCCTTCTGCGCCACGACGGCCGGGTGGTAGCGGAAGGTCGGACAGGTCACGTACGTCATCAGCGGGATGCGTGAGGTCGCCTGCGCGGCGGCGCCCAGCACACTCCACGCGTACGGCGAGTGCCCTTGTGAACGCAGCCACGGAAAGTAGTGGTCCGAGGTCACCGAGAAGTCGAAACCGACCTCCTCGGCCCGCACCACATGGTCGACCAGCTCTCGGGGCCCGGCCTGCTCGGTCATCATCGTGTATCCGATTTGCACCATACGGGGCGAGTCCCCGGGCTGCGGCACGGAAAACGGCTCGCGGGCCTCTGGATCATGACGTGACCGCCGGGAGAGGATGATCGTATGAGTGTTCGCCCCTTGCCCACGAGCACACCGTCCGCCGAAGGCGTCGACGCGACCGGCGTGCAGGCCCTGCTCGACGCCCTCGAAGCCGCCCCGGACATCGAGCCGCACAGCTTGATGGTCCTGCGCCACGGCAAGGTCGTGGCGTCCGGATGGTGGGCGCCGTACACCGCCGACCGCCCCCATCTCCTGTACTCGCTCAGCAAGAGCTTCACCGCGACGGCCGCCGCCTTCGCCGCCGCCGAGGGACTGCTCCGGCTCGACGACCCGGTGATCTCCTACTTCCCGGAGTTCGAGGCCGACATCACCGACCCGCGCAGCCGCGCGATGCTCGTCCGCCATGTCACGACGATGGCCAGCGGCCATGAGGCCGAGACCCACGACCGGGCGCTGGCCACGGACCGCGAGGAGCCGGTGCGCGGCTTCCTGCTGCTGCCGCCGGACCGCGACCCGGGCACAGTCTTCGCCTACAACCAGCCCGCCACCTACACCCTCGCCGCGATCGTCCAGCGGGTGACCGGCCAGTCGCTGACCGACTATCTGCGCCCGCGCCTCTTCGAACCCCTCGGCATCGACGACGTGGCCTGGCTGTGCGACCGGACCGGACGCGAACTGGGCTTCAGCGGGCTGCACGCCACCACGGACGCGATCGCCCGGTTCGGCCAGCTCTACCTCCAGGGCGGTGTGTGGGAGGGCGAGCGGCTGCTGCCGCAGGAGTGGGTGGACGAGGCGACCCGGTCGCACATCGTCAACGGGGACGGCACGTGGATCGACTGGGCGCAGGGCTACGGCTTCCAGTTCTGGATGTCCCGGCACGGCTACCGCGGGGACGGCGCTTACGGGCAGTACTGCCTCGTGCTGCCCGAGCAGGACGCGGTGGTCGCGATCACCGGGGCCACCGGGGAGATGCAGAAGGTGCTCGACCTGGTCTGGAGCCATCTGCTGCCGGCGTTCGGCGCCGGCCCGCTGCCCGGACGAGAGAAGGAGGACGCGGCGCTGGCCGAGCGGATGTCCCGGCTCGCGCTGCCGTCGGCCGCGGGCAAGGCGGCACCGCCGGAGCGGGCCGTCGCGTTCACACCGTACGGCGGTGTCTGCGAGGCGCTCCCGAAGCTGACGGCGGTCGAGGTCGACGCGGAGGGCGGGCGCCTGACCCTCGTCGAGGACGGCCACCGGCTGGAGCTGCGGTGCGGCGAACCGGGCTGGACGGTTACCGAGGGACGGGTGCCCGCAGCGGTGAGCGGAGGATGGAGCGACCCGGACACCCTCGTCCTGGACCTGGCCTTCCTGGAGACCCCGCACCACGTCGACCTGACCTGCTCGCTCACGGACCGGACGTTCACCGCGCGGTGGCGCACCCAGCCGCTGCACAGCTCCCGCGTCCGCGCGATGCGCGCACCCCGCGACTCAGTCTGAGGGCACGCGGAAGGTCCGCAGGATCGTGTCCAGGGCCCGCTGGTTGGCGTCGTCGTCCCAGTCGGACGCCGGCGTCGTCCAGCGCAGCGAGAAGCCCTCGCCCGAGCCGAGGAGGAAGCCACGCCCCAGGGTGTGCACGCGGTTGCCGTCGACGGTGGCGAGCCACTCCAGGTCGGCGGCCTCGCGGCCCTGGTACGTCGTCGCGCGGATCTCCCCGATCCGCTCGTAGTCGCTGCCCGACTGCTTCAGCCCCGGCTCGACGTCGTCCCGCCAGACGGCGACCGGGTCGTCGCCCACGCGCGTGCTGTAGGTGACCGCGAGCGTGCGCGGATCGCCCTTCGCGCCGAGGACGACCCGGTACGCCAGGTCGTCCTGTTTCGTCGTGCTCAGCGCCTCCCAGCCCTCGGGGAGGGAGACGGAGAAGCCCTGCGGTGAGGTGTAGTGCTGGAACTGCGGCTGCTGGGCCGATGGCGAGGCGCTCGTGGGCGTGGGCGTGGGCGTGGGCGTCGGAGTCGGGGCCGTCGGTGTCGGGGTGGGTGCCTGGCTGGGCTGTGCGGCGGGGGCGGAGGCGGAGGCCGAGGCGGTCGGTCTGGGCGTGGCCGCGTCGGACGCGGAGTCGTCCGAACCGCCGGACAGTTCACGGGCCACGGCGACGACCGCCACCGCGACGGTGACGACGGCCAGTGCGGTGCCCGCGGCCATGGTGCGTCTGCTCCAGCGGGACCCACCGGAGGCCAGGCCGCGCAGCCGGGGCCGGGCAACCGATGCCAGGGCCGCCTCGGGATCCTCGCTGACGACGCGGGTGAGCGCCTCCCGGACCACCTGGCGGTTCAGCCGCTCCCTGGAGTTCTTCCGGAGCAGTCCCTGCACGGTCTGGGTGAGCGGCCCGGCCCGCACCGGGCTGCGCAGCGGCAGCCGGTCCACGCCCTTCAACGTGGTCTCCGGGCTGTCCCGGTCCCGGAAGGGCGGGCGGCCCTCGACCATCGTGTACAGCATCGCGCCGAGCGCCCACAGGTCCGCGGCCGGGCCGATGCGCTCGTCGCGGGCCTGTTCCGGGGAGGCGTACGACGGTGCGCTGACCCGGGGTGCGAGCGTCGCGCCGGTCAGGCCGAAGCCGGTGACGACGACGGGGCCCTTGTCCCGCACGAACACCTGGCCGGGGCTGAGCTCGCCGTGGGTGATGCCCTCGCCGTGCCCCGCCTCCAGCACGTCGAGCAGTTCGAGCCCGATACGGGCCGCCCGCACGTAGTCGAACGTGCCTTCCCTTTCCAGGACTTCGCCCAGTGAGGTGCCCTCGATCCACTCGGTGACGGTCCACAGGGTGCCGTACTCCTCGACGGCGTCGACGACCGAGGCGACCCGGCCCGGGCAGAGCAGCCCCATGGTCTCGGACATCCGGATGACCCGGGCGATCGCGCGGCGCGAGCTCTCGCCGTCCGGATCCGGTGGCAGCCCGATCTGGGTGAGCAGACACGGGCGCCCGGCCTCGACGTCCTCCCCGTACCAGCAGATGCGGTTCGTCTCGCGGTGGAGGACCTCCAGCAGCCGGTACCTTCCGGCGACCAACTCGTGTGTGGAGACGTGCGCCTTGACCATGGTCATCCCTCGCTGAACCCTGTCTCTCACCTTTCCCACAGGTACGGGGGGCGTGACGGGGTGCGTTCACCGGAAACCGGGGTGCTTTTCCTGATGAGCTGTCACGAGAGGGGTTTTGACGAATGGTCAGAGCAATTCGAAACGTTCTGCCCAGGTTTTGACATCACCGGTCGTCGCGTTGCCCCCGCACACCACCAGTCCCAGCCGGGCGCCGTCGCCCACCCGCTCAAGCACCCGCCGGGCCGCGGGCAGCAGACAGCCGGCGGCGGGCTCGGCCCACACCTTGGCGTGGTCGGCGAGCTGGAGCGAACCCCGCACCGCCTCCCGGTCGCTGACCACGAGGACCTCGTCGACGAGGGCCGACACATGGTCGTATGTCAGTTGCGACACGGACGGCGCGCTGAGGGTGGACACGATCGACGACAGTGCGACCGGCACCGGGCCGCCCGCGGCCAGCGCCTCGGACATGGCCTGGGCGCCCTCGGTCTCCACACCCCAGATCCGCAACCCCGGGCGCCGGGCGCGCAGCGCCACCGCGACACCGGCGATCAGCCCGCCGCCCCCGATGCTGACGAGCACGTCGGTGAGGTCACCGGCGTCCTCGGCGAACTCCAGCCCCACGGTGCCCTGTCCGGCGATCACCAGCGGATCGTCGAAGGGGTGGACCAGGGTGAGGCCCTCGTCCCGCAACCGGGTCACCAGCGAGAACGCGCCGTCCATGTCGTCGGTCACCCGCACCGAGGCACCGGCGTCCTTCGCGATCTCCACGGCATGGGCGGGCGCCGAACGCGGCATGACGACCGTCGCCTTCACGTCGAGTGCCGCGGCCGTCATCGCGAGGGCGATGCCGTGGTTGCCGCCGCTGACCGCCACGACCCCGGCCGCCCGCTCGGCCTCGGTGAGCGAGAGCAGCTTCGCCGTCGCACCGCGCGCCTTGAACGAACCCGTGCGCTGGAGGAGTTCGAGCTTGGCGGTCACCGGAGCGCCGAGCAGTGCCGACAGCCCCGGGCTCGGCACGGTCGGGGTGCGGACGACGTGTGCGGCGATCCGCTCGGCCGCGGCTTCGATGTCGGAGATCCCGATCAAGACACTCACCCTTCCGGCACGGACGATCCGCACCGGTTCGACCCTCGCGCGGGTGCGGGGCGCCGGTCAACACCGTTTCGGGCGGCCCGGGTGACCGGCTCAGTGCTGCTGCGGCTTCTGCGGTGTCGCCTCGCTCGGCCGAACGACGACATACCCCTGCCCCTGGAGCATCAGCTGCACGGCCTCGCCCGACCCGCCGCGCAGCATCGACCCGATGGACTGCGAACGGTGCAGCGAGGTCTGGAGGCCGGCGGTCCAGCCGACGACCGCGTCCGTGTCGACGTACACCGGGTACTGCTGTGAGACCGGGATCACCAGCGGGTTGCCCTCGCAGACCAGCCCCAGCCTGCCGCTGCCCGTGAAGACGCTGTTGAACAGACCGCCGCCCGAGATGCCGGCGCCCTTCACCGTCGAGATCCGGTACGACAACGAGGCGTCGAAACACAGGACGTTGCGGCCGTTGACCGTGAACTCGTCGCCCGGGTCGACGTCGACGACGAAGCAGTTCTGCGCCTCCTGCGCGAACCAGGCCTCGCCCTGGCCGCGCACGGTCATCAGCGGCAGCCCCTCACCGGTGACCGCGCGCTTCAGCATGCCGCCGACGCCCTGGCCCTTGCGCTCGAACTGGAGGTTGCCGCGGTAGGCGATCATCGCCCCCTGGCGGGCGAGCATCTCGCCGTTCACCGTGTACTTGAGGCACTTCGCGTTCTCGACCGACATGCCGGGCGTCGTGGCCGGCTGGACCATGTGCTCACTGGAAAAGAGGTCACCCTTCATGGGGGCATGGTGTCCCGGACGTTTCCGTTCCGCCATGGGGCCCACCGGTGTGTCGGTTCAGGCGCCGAAGAGCTGTGTCCAGTAGGTGCCCGACGCGCCGCCGCCCGCGAAGCCGATCCCGATGTGGGTGAAGTCGGGTTTGAGGATGTTGGCGCGATGGCCCGGGCTGTTCATCCAGCCCTCCACGACCTCGGCGGGGGACCGCTGGCCGCAGGCGATGTTCTCGCCGATCGAGCGCCGCCTCGCCCCCGCGGCCGCCGCCCGGTCCCACGGCTGGCTGCCGTCCGGCGCGGTGTGGGAGTAGAAGGCGCGGGCGATCATGTCGGCGCTGTGGGCCTGCGCGGCGGTGGTGAGGAAGGGATCGACGGCCAGGGGAGGCAGGCCGTGCCGGGCCCGCTCGTGGTTGGTGAGGTCGACGACCTCGGAGGCCGTACGGCTCAGGTCGCCCGGGGTGAGGGGCCTGGCCCACAGCGCTGTCCAGTACGTGTCGCCGGTGCGGCTGTCGGACGCGTGGGCCAGACCGGCGTGGGTGAAGGCCGGGTCGTTGAGGGTCTGGCGGGGCTGGGCGGTGCGCAGACAGTAGTCGACGAACTCGGCGGGGGTGCGCGGGCCGGAGACGAGGTGTTCGCCGACGGTGACGTACGCGTATCCGGTGGCCGTGAGCCGCTGGTAGACGGAGACGCCGTCCGCGACCTGGACGCCGAGGCGCCGGGCTGCCGCCATCGCGGAGGCGTGGGCCTGGGCGGCGGAGGTGAGGCGGGCGTCGGGGGAGACGGGCGGGGAACCGGCGGCGGCGCGGGCGGAGTTGACCAGGGGGAGGAAGCCGTCGGGGGAGGCGGCCGCGTGGGGGGAGGAGCTGCGAGGCCAGACGAGTGTCGGGGGCGTGCGCGGGGCCACGGGCGCCGAGGGCATGCGCGGGGCCACGGGCGGCCGCGAGGGCATCGGCGCGGGAGCGGGCGTCGACGAGGCCATGGGCGGGGCGGAGGCCGGGCCCGGGTCCTCGGTGACGTCCACCCCGAAGTCCCGTGCCAGCCCCGCCAAGCCGTCGGCGTACCCCTGCCCCAGCGCGCGCAGCTTCCAGCCCGGGCCACGCCGGTAGATCTCCGCGAGCAGCAGCAGGGTCTCCTGGCGCGGGCGTGGCGGGGCGAACCGGGCGAGCGTGCGGCCGCCCGGGCCGGTGAGGTGGAGGGTGGGTGCGGGCAGCCGGCCCAGGGGAGTGCCGGGGTCGGCGGGGGTGACGGCGACCGTGATCCGGGTGGCGCCGGCGCGCAGCCGGGCCGGGTCGAGGGCCAGGGTGTCGCCGGACAGCCGGGCTCCCGGGGCGGCGGGCTGGTTGTAGAACACGAAGTCGCCGTCGCCCCGGACCTTGCCGCTGTCGTCGGTGATGAGCGCGGACACATCGAAGGGACCGGGCACCCGGACGGTCACGGCACCGCCCGGGAGGGGCAGATTGCCCCCGGGGACCAACTCGGTCATCGCGCCGTCCTGGTGTCGTCGTACGGAACCCGCTGGGGGTTGTCCGAAGAACGTGCGCCCGGCCGCAGGGGTTCCCGCCCGGTCAGTCCAGCGCGACTCCGGGGGCGATGTCCTCGTGCCGCTCGACGTGCGCCGAGCCTCGGACCGTCGCCGCCCGCTTGCCGCAGAACGCCGACTCCAGGGTGCCCGCCATCGTGTTGAGCACCGTCGCGTTGTTGGAGGTGGTGGCGAGCGCACTGAGGCTGCGCTTGCCGTCCTTCGACGTGAACGCGTACGTGTAGTAGCCCTGGACGGCGCCCGTGTGGCCGTACACCGACGTCCCGCACGACAGGGTGCGGCGGCGCAGGCCCAGGCCGTACGCCGTGGTGCTGTTGACCTTCCACCACCGCTGCATCTGCTCCAGGCTGTCGGCGGAGGTCAGCTTTCCGCCGAGCAGTGCCGACAGGAAGGTGTTGAGGTCTTCGGCGGTGGAGATGAGCGCGCCCGCGCTCTGCGCCCAGGACGTCGTCTGCACGGTGGCGTCGATCGGCGCGGCGCCTGCCGTGTCCGACGTCATGTAGCCGCGGGTGTGGCGGCCGGGGATCTTCGTGGCGGGGTGCACGTACAGCGTGTCGCGCAGGTCGAGCGGCTCGATGATGCGGCTCTGGTAGGCGGTTCCCACGGAGCGGCCGGTCAGCTTCTCGATGAGCATGCCGGCGACCACGAAGTTGGTGTTGGAGTACGCGTAGGCGGCGCCGGGGCTGTTGGTGCGGGCGTGCGCCAGCGAGCGGTTCAGCAGCTGGCGGTAGGTGAAGACCTTGGTGCGCACGGCCTCGAAGCCGGGGACCGACTTCGCGAACATGTCGTTGGTGTAGTCGTACAGACCGCTGCGATGGCTCAGGACGTGCCGCACGGTGATGCGGTCGTCGGGCAGCAGGCCCGGCAGATAGTGGTTGACCGAGGCGTTGAGCCTGAGCTTCTTCTCGTCGCGCAGTTGCAGCAGCACCACGGCGGAGAAGGTCTTGGTGACGCTGCCGATGCGGAACCGGTCGAGGGTGCTGATGGTCCGCAGGGTCTTGCGGTCGGCGACGCCGGTGACCGTCCGGTGGACGGTGCCGCCGTCGTCGATGCGCGCCATCGCGCCGGGTGCGCCCTGCCGCCGGGCGGTGCGCAGTACGTCGCGCAGCCCTGTGATGTCCGGCTGGGGCAGGGCCGCGGCGCTGGTCGGGACCGTGGCGTTCTCGTCGGCCGTGGCGTGGGCCGGGACCGCGAGCAGGGACAGCAGGACCGCGCCCGAGACCGTCGCCCTGCGCAGCGTTGCTGATGTCATCCGAGTGTTCTCCCGTTTCTCCTCGATGCGAGATCGATCACACGCACACCGGGCAACCTCCTCGCACCCCGTCACATCTCCACAGCCGACGCACAGTTGGTCACTCGTTGCTCACTGAGCGCTGCGGATTCGCAAAGTATTGCCATGAAGTGTTGGAAAAGCGACTATTCCGGCTTTACATGGACATGACTCATCCGTAAGGGTTTCGTTCCGGGGCCCGACCAGCCCCCATGGCGCTCAACCGCGCCATGACCCAGGGCGGTTGGTGATCCCGGCCGCCTTCGCACGAAGGAACCCTCAACAGTGCGTAGACCCCCTATACGCAGCCTGGCCGTCGCCGTCGCGGTGACGACGGCCGCCACGGGGCTCGCGGGCACGGCCGTCGCCGACCCGTCCACGGGACAGCCGGCGAAGTCCCCGGCCGTCACCGCCACATCCGTCGTCGAGGCGGCCCGCTCCGCCGCGTTCGCCCACTCCTCGGCCACCGGTGTCGCCCCGGGCGACGAACTCCGGGCCCAGGACGTGCTGATCGACCCGGAGGGCGCCCGGCACGTCCGGTTCGTCCGGGCCCACCGCGGCATGCCGGTCCTCGGCGGCGACCTCGTCGTCCACCTCACCGGGCAACTGGCCTACGCGGGCGTCACCCGAGCGGCCGACCACACCGTCGACCCCAAGGCCGCGCACGCCCGGCTGACGGCCCGGCAGGCCCAGGAGCGCGCCGCCGCCGTCGCCGAGGGGGACGCCGGCCCGGCGGAACTCGTCGTGGACGCCCGTCGCGGTGCCTCGGCCCTCGCCTACCAGGTGCGGGTCACCGGCAGCGCCACCGCCGAGGCGGGCGGCTCCCGCACGGTCGTCGTCGACGCCGTCACCGGCAAGGTGCGCAGCAACACCCCGGACAGCGACGAGTTCCTCTCGCCCCAGCTCATCGACACCCTGCGCGAGCGCGGCGAGAAGCTGGACCCGGCCACCGGCACCGCCCCGCGGGCCGACGCCCTCGCGGCGACCGCCTCGGGCACCGGCAACTCCCTCTTCGCCGGCAAGGTCACGCTGACCACCACCAAGACGGGCAGCCGCAGCTACGTCCTCAAGGACCCCAACCGCTGGGGCACCGAGACCCGGGACGCCAAGGGCCAGGAGCTGGAGAACTTCGCCCGCGGCAAGAAGTTCACCAGCACCACCAACAAGTGGGGCAACGGCACCGTCTCCAACCGGGCCAGCGCCGCCGTCGACGCCCAGTACGGCATCACCAAGACCCTGGACTTCTACAAGAAGACCTTCGGCCGCAAGGGCATCGCCAACAACTCCAAGGGTGCCAAGGCGATGGTCCACTTCGGCAACAAGGTGGCCAACGCGTTCTGGGACCCGGCCTGCGGCTGCATGCTGTACGGGGACGGTGACGGCGACATGTTCAAGAAGCCGCTCGTCGTCCTCGACGTCACCGGCCACGAACTCACCCACGGTGTCGTGGACGCCACCGCCCGTCTGGAGCCCACCCGCGTGGACGCGGACGGCAACCAGTACGGCGAGGCCGGCTCCCTCAACGAGTCGCTGGCCGACATCTTCGGCTCGAACGTCGAGTTCAGCGCCAACAACCCGAAGAACCCGCCGAACTACCTGCTCGGCGAGAAGCTCGGCCTGGACCAGAAGTTCCTGCGCCGCCTCGACAAGCCCTCCCTGGACGTGCTCGAAGGCGCGATCGACTACTGGTCACCGGCCGTCTACGACGCCGAGGTCCACGCCGGCTCCGGCGTCTCCTCGCACGCGTACTACCTGCTCGCCGAGGGCAGCGGCCGCAAGAAGATCGGCAGCGTCACCTACGACTCGCCGACCGTCGACGGCCTGCCCGTGAAGGGCATCGGACGCGCCAAGGCCACGGCGGTCTACTACCGGGCCCTGACCCGCTACATGGTCTCCACCACCGACTTCCACGACGCCCGCACGGCGACCCTGAAGGCGGCGAAGGACCTCTACGGCGCGGGCAGCACCGAGTACAAGGCGGTGAACCGGTCCTGGGCCGCCGTCAACGTGACCGCGGCCAACACCCCGGCCGCCCGGCACTGACCGCACACCCCGCGGTCAGACCCACTGCCTCTCCACCTCGTCGGACACACCGAACTCGGCGTCGCAGGAGGGGCAGTGGGCCCTGCCGAAGACATACGTCAGGGCGAGTGCCACCTCGTCCCGGCCCGCCGCCACGGCCTCCCGGTGCAGCCGCGCGCCGATCCCCCCGAGCCGCTCCGGAGCCGCCGGCATGAGCCGCGCCCGGCCCTCCTCGTCCTCCGCGCCCGGGCCGGTCACATAGTCGCCCGACGCGGAGAAGTGGCCGTACGAACCGAAGGCGACGAAGAGACCGTCCTCGCACGCTGGGCACTCCAGCTCGTACTCCTCGTTGAGCAGCCCCTCCAGCGCCGCGGACCACACGCCGCCGTCCTCGAAGGCGAGGACGGCCATCTGGAGATAGACGAAGTCGCCCATCTCCAGATCCCGCGCGGCGAACAGCCGACGCGCGACGCCCAGCAGCTCCTCGATTTCATGGGCGAAGCGCTCACGGCGGGCGGGGTCCGAGTCCGTCGTGATCAACCCGGCCATCAGCACCGCCTGGAGCGGCTCGCCGGGCGCCCGGCCCAGCGCGATGTCCGCGAGGACCGGCATCGCCGCCCAGCTCGCCTCGTACACCGACCCCTGATGGCACAGCGCGGACCACAGGTCGTTCCACACCTTGTCGTCCTCGGGGCCGCCGAGCCGCGCGAAGAGTCCCGGGATGTCCTCCGCGCTGCCGTAGGCATGGGTCAGCTCGGCCCAATTGATCGTCGTCATGGGGCGATTGTGCCGCCCGGCACTGACAGTCCGGTCACAGACGAATCCTGCTTCTTTTATTGACGACGGAAAAGAACCACTCTAAGTTCCCGGCCATGCGCCCGATCACTCGCGCCGAGACGTTCCCCGTCAACACACCAGCCGCCTCACAGGTGTTCACCACCGTCCTGTCCCAAGGCCCGCTCGCCCGGCTGGAAGTGGCCCGGCGGGTGGGGCTGTCCGCGGCCGCCGTCACCAAGGCGGTCCGGCCCCTCATCGAGGCCGGCTACCTCGTGGAGGGCGCGGACGAGGAGGCCCGCCCCGCACTCGGGCGGCCCGCGAACCTGGTGCGGGTCGCCGGCGGACGCGCCCTGTTCATCGGCGTCAAGGTGACCGGCGGCGAGATCATCGGCGTCCTCACCGACCTGTGCTGCCGTATCCGCGTCGCCCGCCATGTGCCGCTGAGCGACCGGTCGGCCAAGGCGGTGCTGGCGTCGATCGCGGACCTGGTCCAGGACCTGTTGACCGAGGCGGACGGTGTCCCGGTCCTCGGCCTCGGCATCGCCGTCTCCGGAGACGTGGACCGGACCGAGGGCACCGTCCGCTACTCGCCGTTCCTCGACTGGCGGGATGTCCCCCTCGCCGAACTCGCCACCCTGACCACCGGGTTGCCGGTCACCGTCGACAACGACGTGCGCGCCCTGACCGTCGCCGAGCAGTGGTTCGGCGCCGGCGCGGGCCTGTCCGACTTCGCCGTGGTCACCGTCGGCGCGGGCATCGGCTGCGGCCTCGTGGTGCACGGCCGGGTGGTCGCCGGGGCGCACGGCGTGGCCGGTGAGATCGGCCATGTGACCGTCGACCCGGACGGCCCCCTGTGCCACTGCGGCAACCGAGGCTGCGTGGAGGCGATCGCGGGCGAGGCCGCGATCGTCCGCCGGATCCAGGAGATCACCGGCGTCGAACTCGCCGACGCCGCCGAGGCGTTGACCCTCGCCCGCCGGGGCGTCGCCGGAGCCCGCGAGGTGTACGCACGGGCCGGCGAGGCGATCGGCCGCGGCATCGCCACCGTCGCCAACCTCCTGGGCCCCGAGCGCGTGATCATCTCCGGCGAGGGCCTCGCCGCCTACGACCTGTTCGCCGGACAGATCCGCGACGCCTTCGTCGCGGCCGCCTTCGGCTCCGCCGCACAGTGCGACGTCCAGACCCGCCCACTGCCCTTCGAGGAGTGGGCCCGCGGGGCCGCGGCCACCGCGATCCAGTCCTTCGTCCGAGCCGACACATAACCCCCACGACCCGGGAGGTACGACCCATGCGGTCATCCCCGTACTCCGTCATGCCCGCACGCACCCTCAGAACCCTGGTGGTCCTCGCCCTCGCCGCCGGCGCCGTCACCGTCGCACCGACGGCCGGCGCCGAGACCGCCGCGCCCGCCCTCGCCGCCAAGCCCTACATGGGCTGGTCCAGTTGGAGCATGCAGTCGTCCAAGTACCCCGGCCTCAACCCGGACGGCGACTACAGCTACCTCACCGAGGCCAACGTCCTCAAGCAGAGCGACGCGATGGCCGCCAAGCTCAAGAAGTTCGGATACGAGTACGTCAACATCGACGCCGGCTGGTGGATGGACAAGACCTGGAAGTCCGGGTTCGACCGGTACGGGCGCCAGAAGGCCGACCCGGTCCGCTTCCCCAGCGGCATGAAGGCCGTCGCCGACCGCATCCACGCCAAGGGCCTCAAGGCCGGCATCTACCTGCCGGCCGGCCTGGAGAAGGGGGCCTACGGAGACGGGAAGACGCCGATCTGGAACGCCGACGGCTGCACCACCGCCGACATCGTCTACGGCGACCTGCGCACCACCAACGGCTGGGACAGCTCCTACAAACTCGACTTCTCCCGCCCCTGCACCGCCAAGTACATCGACTCCCAGGCCCGGATGATCGCCGACTGGGGCTACGACTTCCTCAAACTCGACGGCGTCGGCCCCGGCTCCGGCAAGAGCGGCGACCAGTACGACAACGTTGCCGACGTGGCCGCCTGGAACAAGGCGATCGCCGCCACCGGCCGCCCGATCCACCTCGAACTCTCCTGGTCCCTCGACATCGGCCACGCCGAGGACTGGAAGAAGTACTCCCAGGGCTGGCGCCTCGACACCGACGTCGAGTGCTACTGCAACACCCTCGTCAGCTGGGAGAACTCCGTCGACGACCGCTGGGACGACACCCCCGCCTGGACCCGGCACGCCGGACCGGGCGGCTGGAACGACCTCGACTCCCTCGACGTCGGCAACGGCGAGATGGACGGCCTCACCAAGGCGGAACGACAGAGCTACGCCACCCTGTGGGCCATCGCCAAGTCCCCCCTCTACACCGGCGACGACCTCACCCGTCTCGACTCCTACGGCCTGTCCCTGCTGACCAACCGCGAGGTCATCGCCATCGACCAGGGCCCCAACCCGCCCGCCCACCCGGTCACCCCGTCCGACCCCCAGCAGGTGTGGGCCGCGAAGAACCCCGACGGCACCTACACCGTCGCCCTGTTCAACCTCGCCGACGCCCCCGCCGCCGTCACCGCCGACTGGACGACCCTCGGCTTCACCGGAAAGGCGGCCGTCCGGGACCTCTGGAACCACGAGAACCTCGGCACCCACAAGAACAGGATCACCCAGGCCCTGCCGGCCCACGGCTCACGCCTGTTCACGGTCACCCCGCGCGGAGACCGGCTCACCTGGACGGGCGTCGAGGCCGAGTCCGCCACGAACACCCTCGCCGGCAACGCCTCCGTCGCCGACTGCTCCGCCTGCTCCGACGGAAAGAAGGTCGGCAACTTGTACCTCGGCGGCAAGCTCACCTTCAACGACGTCGTCGTCGCCCGGGCGGGCACCTACCAGATCAAGGTCTCGTACATCAGCGGCGACGCCCGCTCGGTGGACGTCTCGGCGAACGGCGGCGGCGCCACCCGCCACAAGCTCCCCGCCACCGGCGACTGGGGGACCGTGTCCAGCGTGTACGTGCCCGTGACGCTCAAGGCCGGCGCCAACACGATCACGTTCGACAGCGGAACCGGCTACGCACCGGACATCGACCGGATCGACATCCCGAAGTCCTGACCGAGCCTCCAGGAGCCGCCATGACCCCCGCCCCCTCCAGACGCGGTGTCCTCGCGCTGACCGCCGCGCTCGCCGCCCTGCCCCCGTTCACGGCGACCGCGGCACCGCACCGACCCGCCGGCTCGCCCGCCCTGGACACCGACGCCGACGCCCGCCACCGGCTCCGGTGGCAGGCCCCCGCCGACGAGCACTCGATGATCGAGCAGGGCCTGCCCATCGGCAACGGCCGCCTCGGTGCCCTCGCGAGCAACGACCCCGGCCGCGAACTCCTCCTCGTCACCGACGCCACGATGTGGACCGGCGGCCTCAACGACACCCTCGACGCCGACGGTCAGTTCCCCTACGGCCGGAACGACTTCGGCTCCTTCACCCTGCTCGCCCGGCTCGCCGTCGACATTCCGGACCACGACCTGTCCGCCGTCTCCGGCTACCGCCGCACCCTCGACCTCGACCGGGGCGTGATCACCACGTCGTACGTCCGCTCCGGAGTGACGTACCGGCGGCAGATCTTCGCCAGTCGCCCCGACGACGTGATCGTCCTGCACTTCTCCCAGAGCGGCGGCGGACGGTACTCCGGCACGGTGGCGCTGGAGGGGACGCATGGCGAGGGCAGCGCGGTGTCGTACGGGGCCGCCTTCCCGAACGGGCTGCGCTACGGGGCCGCCGTGACGGCGTACGGCACCGGTGGCACGGTCAGCGCCGGCGGCTCGGGCATCTCCTTCGCCCGCTGCAAGGAGCTCACCGTGGTGCTCAGCGGCGGCACCAACTACGCGCCCGACGCCGCCGGTCACTACCGGGACCCGTCCCTGCACCCCGAGAAGCTGGCCCGCACCAAGGTCCGGGCCGCCGCCCGTCATACCGCGGACACCCTGCTCAGCACTCATGTCGCCGACCACCGCGCCCTGTTCGGGCAGTTCGACGTCTCCCTCGGCACCTCGTCCGAGGAACAACGCTCCCTCGACACCTGGGAGCGGCTCAGGGCGCGCGCCCGGGACGACGTGCCCGATCCCGAACTGGAGGCCCAGTACCTCCAGTTCGGCCGGTACCTGATGATCGCGGGCTCACGCGGCAGCCTGCCCCTCAACCTCCAGGGGTTGTGGCTCGACGGCAATGACCCGGACTGGATGGGCGACTACCACACCGACATCAACCTCCAGATGAACTACTGGATGGCCGACCGGGCCGGACTGTCCGCGTGCTTCGACGCGTTCACCGACTACTGCGTCGACCAACTCCCCTCCTGGACCGAACTCACGCGCACCCACTTCAACGACCCGCGCAACCGCTACCGCAACTCCACCGGGAAGATCGCCGGCTGGACCGTCGCCATCTCCACCAACATCCACGGCGGCATGGGCTGGTGGTGGCACCCGGCGGGCAACGCCTGGCTGTGCAACTCCCTCTGGGAGCACCACGAGTTCACCGGTGGCCGCGCCCATCTGGAGAAGATCTACCCGCTGCTGAAGGGTGCCTGCGAGTTCTGGGAGGCCCGACTCCTCACCACCACCCTCCCGGGCACCACCGAGGAAGTGCTCATCGCGGACAGCGACTGGTCGCCCGAACACGGCCCGCTCGATGCCAAAGGCATCACCTACGCCCAGGAGCTCGTGTGGGCGCTCTTCGGCAACTACTGCGTCGCGGCGGCCGAGTTGAAGAAGGACACCGGCTTCGCCGACACGATCGCCGGCCTTCGCAAGCGGCTGTATCTGCCGCGGGTCAGCCCGACCACGGGCTGGCTGGAGGAGTGGATGTCCCCCGACAACCTCGGCGAGACCACCCACCGGCACCTGTCCCCGCTCGTCGGCCTCTTCCCCGGCGACCGCATCCGCCCCGACGGCTCCACGCCCGCCGCGCTCGTCGAAGGCGCCACCGCCCTGCTCACCGCGCGCGGCATGGAGAGCTTCGGCTGGGCCAACGCCTGGCGGAGCCTGTGCTGGGCCCGGCTCAAGAACGCGGACAACGCCTACCAGCTGGTCGTGAACAACCTCCGTCCCTCGACCGGCGGCAGCAACGGCACCGCCTTCAACCTCTTCGACATCTACGAGGTGGAACGGGGCCGGGGCATCTTCCAGATCGACGGCAACTTCGGCACCCCGGCCGCGATGATCGAGATGCTGCTGTACTCGCGCCCCGGCCACCTCGAACTCCTCCCGGCCCTCCCGGACGCGTGGGCCGCCTCCGGCTCGCTCACCGGGGCCGGTGCGCGCGGCGGATTCGTCGTCGACCTACGGTGGAGGGATGGGAAACCGACCGAGGCACGCATCCGCAGCACCGGCGGCCGCACCACGACGGTCGCGTTCGCCGGGACCTCCCGGACCGTGGCGCTCAGGCCCGGTGCGTCCGTGACGCTCAAGGACTTCGACCGATGAGGGGCCGCCCCGTCCGGTTCGGCCGGCTGCTGGTGGTCACGCTGCTGGCCGCCGTCCTCCAGGCCACACCGGCGGGGGCCGCCGTCCAGGGCCCGCCCGACGGCGTCGTCACCTGGGGCGCGAGCGCCGACCGCATCGGCGAGGCGGTCGCCGACCGCGGCTACCGCATGGTCGTGCGCACCAGCGTCGCCGGCCGGGACCCGCGCATCCGGCTCTCCAACGCCTTCGGCGACCGGCCGGTGACCTTCGACAGCGTCTACGCGGGCATCCGGAAGGAGGGCGCCGAACTCGTCCGCGGCAGCAACCGGCGGCTCACCTTCGACGGCTCGACGTCCGTCACCGTCCCGCCCGGCGCCACCGTGTACAGCGACCCGCTGCCGCGGAAACTGCCCGCCGGGACCGACCTGGTCGTCAGCGTCCACACGCCGGACGCGGCGGGCCCGCTCACCGGCCACTGGATGGCCATGCAGACGTCGTACGCCACCCAGGGCGACCACACCGCCGAGGAGGGCGGCACGCACTGGACCGAGACCACCGGGTCCTGGTTCTACCTGGACGCGGTGTCGGTGCGCGCCGACGCCGGCGCGGTCGTCGCTCTCGGTGACTCCATCACCGACGGCTGGCAGTCCACGACCGACGCCAACCGCCGCTGGCCCGACTACCTGGCCCGCCGGCTCCAGACCTCGCGGAACACGGTCAAGGGCGTGGCCAACGAGGGGATCTCCGGCAACAAGGTGCTGGCGGACGGCGCCGGGCAGAGCGCCCTGAACCGGCTGGAGCGGGACGTGCTCACCCTGCCCGGCGTACGGACCGTGTTCCTCTTCGAGGGCGTCAACGACATCAAGGCCCACACCGGCGTCACCGTCCAGGACCTGATCGACGGCTACCGGGAGATCCTGGATCGGGCGCACGCGGCCGGCAAGTGCGTGGTCGGTGCCACCGTCGGGCCCTTCAAGGGCTGGTCGGAGTGGGACCCGGCCGCCGAGGCCGTACGCCAGGAGGTCAACGCGTTCATCCGCAACAGCGGCGAGTTCGACGCGGTCACCGACTTCGACCGGATCCTGCGCAGCCCCTACGACCAGGAGCGGATGCTCCCCGCCCTGGACGGCGGGGACCACATCCACCCCAACGACAAGGGGATGCAGGCCATGGCGGACGCCGTCGACCTGCCGAGCCTCGACTGCCGGGACCGCTGATCACCCCGGGGCGATCAGGCCTTCCCGATAGGCCACGGCCACCGCCTCGGTACGGCTCGCGGCGCCCAGCTTGGCCAGGATGTTGGAGACGTGCACGCTGGCCGTCTTGCCGCTGATGAACAGCTCCTCGCCGATCTGCCGGTTGCTGCGGCCCAGGGCGAGGAGCTTCAGCACGTCCTGTTCGCGGGCGGTGAGCGGGGAGGTGCCGGTCGCGGTCGTCGGGGTGGCCGAGAGGCGGCCCCGGCGTATGAGCTGGTCCGTCCGGTCCAGCAGGAGCGTCGCCCCCAGCCGCACGGCGGTCTCCCGCGCGGCGGTCGCCTCGGCCGCCGCCTCCTCGCGCCGATCGGCCGCCAACAGGGCCTCGGCGAAACGGAGTCGGCAGCGGGCGAGCTCGTAGGGGTCGCCGAAGCCGAACGCGGCGACCGCCTTCTGCCAGGCCGTCGGGTCCGGCCCGGACACCGCCCGCGCCCACTCCGCTTCGGCGCGTGCCAGCCAGGCCTGTCCTTCGGGCCCCTGCGGATTGCCGTCGTCGCCGCGCATCGCCGTGTGCCGGGCCAGCTCCACCAGTTCGTCCGCCGTGGCCGCCCAGCGTCCCGCACCCGCCGCGTCGCCGGCCTGCCGCAGCCCGGCGGCGGTGTCGGCGACCGCGGACAGCGCGAGGGCGGCGAGCCGGACCGAGACGTCGGGACGGATGCCCGCGTCGTCGGTGAGCGCCTTGACGGACGAGCGCACTTGTTCCACCGCTGCCTCGGCGTCCCCGCGCAGGGCCGCCGCCTCGGTCAGCGCGATACTCGCGACGAGTGTGGCCATCCAGTCGAAGTGGCCCCGGAGCAGAGCGCGGGCCCGGTCGACGGCCGTGAAGTCGCCGCGCGCAAGGGCGACATAGAGCGCCGGCCCGGCCGCGTAACCGTCGAGCGCGGGCAGCGTCCCGGCCCCGTGCGCCGCCCGCAGCGCCTCGTCCCAGCGGCCCAGCGTGTAAAGAAGCAGTAGCTGGAGATGGCGCATCGCCTGGGGGTACAGCGAGGACAGCAGCCCGGCACGGCGGGCCCGATCGATGCCCTCGGCCAACCAGGGGAGCGCCTCCTCCAGGTCCCCGGACTCGTAGCTGCCGATCGCGAGATTGAACAGCGCCCGCAGCTCCACGGACGCATTGCCCGAACCCTGCGCCAACTCCCGGGCCTCACCGAGGCGTTCACGCCCCTCCGGGGTGCGGCGGCCCGCCCCCTCCAGGCCGGCGAGGGAGATGAGCAGATCGGCTCGGGCGTCCGCAGCCCCCAGCTGCTCGGCGACCCGCAGCGCCTCGCGTGCGACCCGCAGCGCGGTCTCGTTCTCGCCGACATGGCGAGCCGCCATCACATGGGTGGCCGCAGCCCACACCCAGGTCCGCGACGGCGGATCGGCCGGGATGAGGGCGAGCGCCTCGCTGCTGTACGCGAACGCCGCGGTCAGGTTGTCGACGCTGATCAGGTTCCCGGCGAGGGTGTAGCGGACCCGGGCGGCGAGTTCGGAGTCGGCATCCTGGTCGATGCCCGCGAGCGCGGCCCGGGTGAGGGAGACCGCACGGTGCGACTCACCGGCGTGCGCGGCCGAGGCCGACGCCCGCAGTGTGAGGGTGACCCGGTCCTCGGAGGGACGTGCCGACGGCTCCACCGCCGACCACAGGTCGAGGGCCGCCTCCAGATGCCGTAGCTCCTCGGCCGGAGCTCCGACTCGCTGGGCGTGGTCGGCAGCCTCCAGTGAGGCGGCCAGGGCCTCGGCGAGATCATGGCTCTCGCGGTAGTGGTGGGCTCGCTCCGCCGCGGACTCGGCCCGATGGCCCCGCCCGGACAGCAGCCGGGCGAACGCGCCGTGCAACCGGGCCCGTTCACCGGGCAGGAGATCGGCGTAGACGGCCTCGCGGGCGAGCGCGTGCCGGAAGGAGTACGTGTCCCCGTCGCCCGGTACGAGAAGTTGCCTCCCGACGGCCTCCCTCAGCGCCGACTCCAGCTCGTCCTCCGGAAGCCCGACGGCCTCCCTCAGCAGATCGTGCTCGACCCGCCGCCCGGCGACGGCCGCCGTGCGCAGCACCAGCTGAGCGGTGTCCGACAACTGCTCGAACCGGATCAGCAGTACGTCGGCCAGGCCGCTCGGCACCCCGCCCGCCCCGGTGTCGGTCGCCGCGACCAACTCCTCGGCGTAGAAGGCGTTGCCCTCGGCCCGCTCCACGATCCGCCGGACCGTGACGTCCGGCAGCGACTGCTCCCGCAGAGCCTGCACCAGCCGTGTCACCTCGGCGTCGCCCAGCGGCCGCAGCTCCAGCCGCTCCACGGCCGGCAGCCGCACCAGCTCGGCCAGCAGCGGCCGCAGCGGATGGCGCCGATGCAGATCGTCCGCCCGGTACGACGCGAGGACCGCCAGCCGATGGGTGGGCGCCCCGCCCGCGGACCGCTGGAGGATGCCCCTGCTGAGCAGGAACCTCAGCAGGTCCCGCGAGGACTGGTCGGCCCAGTGCAGATCCTCCAGCACGAGCAACAGCGGTGCGACATCGGCCAGATCGGCCAGCAGCCCCGCCATGCCCTCGAACAGCTGCAACCGTCCGCCGTCGCCCTCGCCCCCCAGCAGCCGCCCGGTCACCGGGTGTCCGGAGAGCACCGGAGCGAACCGCTCGTCGGAGGCGAGGACCCCGAGGATCTCGGTGAACGGCAGATACGGCAGTCCGACGTCCCCGAGGTCCACACAGTGCCCGGTGAGCACGGTCATCCCGGCACGGGCGGCCCGCTCGGAGGCCTCGCCGAGGAGCCGCGTCTTGCCGACTCCGGCGTCCCCGGCGATCAGGACGGCACGCGCCTCACCTCCGCGGGCACGCGACAGCACACCGTCGAGCCGGGCGAGTTCGTCGGCACGGCCGATGAGGGGAGAGGAGAAGGAGGTCGGAGGCACGGACACATCCTGTCACCAAAGCACAGAGGCCCCCGAGCCAATTAGGCCCGCAACGTCTTCGCCCAATCCGCGGGAACCCGTCCCTGCGGACCCGGCGCCGGCTGATCCGCCGGATGGCTGTCCGGCGCCGCGAGCGCGGGCCCGGACTCGAACATCTCCTTGGTCGAGAAGTTCCAGTACCACTCCTCACCCGGCTCGAAGCTCTGCACCAGCGGATGCCCGGTCTCCTGGAAATGCGCTGTGGCGTGCTTCGCGGGCGAGGAGTCGCAACACCCCACATGCCCGCACTGCGCACACCGTCGCAGATGGAACCACCATCCACCGGCGGCGTCGCACTCGACGCACCCGTTCCCGCTCGGCGGCACGGCGGTGTCGACTCCCTGGATCTCGGTCATTCCAACTCCTCGCTCGTGTCACTCTCCGCGGCGGTGAGCGGCAGCAGCACCTGGAACCGCGTGTCGCCCGGCTCCGACTCGACCTGAAGCGTCCCGTGATGCTTGTTCACGACGATCCGCCAGGAGATGTCGAGCCCGAGCCCCGTCCCCTCGCCCACCGGTTTCGTGGTGAAGAACGGATCGAAGATCCGGCTGCGGATCTCCTTCGGCACCCCCGGTCCCGTGTCCCGGAACTCCACCAGCAGCCGCTCGTGATCGAGCGCCGTCCGGACGGTCAACGTGCCTTCCCCGCCCGCGCTGTTGATCGCGGCGACCGCGTTGTCGATCAGGTTGGTCCACACCTGGTTGAGCTCCGCCGGGTACGCCGGGATCTTCGGGAGCGTCCGGTCGTACTCCTTGACGACCTTGATCTGCTGCCCGATCTTGCCGGAGAGCATCAGCAGGGTGCTGTCCAGGAGTTCGTGCACATCGGCGTTCTGAAAGGGCGCCCGGTCCAGCTGCGAGTACTGCTTGGCGGCGTCGACGAGGTGGGAGATGCGGTTGGTCGAGTCGTTGATCTCGTCCATCAACAGCTCGGTCTCGACGGTGTAGTTGAGCCAGCCGATCGCGTTGGGCAGGAGATCCTCGTCCACGGCCGCGGCGACCTGGTCCAGCCAGTCCACGTCGAGACCGGCCTGCACGAAGGTGGGGGCGAGCCGCCAGCCGTTCTGGATGTCGTGGTCGTCGAGCCAGTCGGTGACCGCGTCCTCGCGGTCCGAGGCCTCCAGCGGGCTCAACGTCGGTGCCTTGGCGACGCGTTCGGCCGTGCGGTCCTGGATGTCGATGAGGTTCGCCATGACCTCGGGGGCGTAGTTCCCCTGGGCGATGACGGCGAGCTTGTGCCGCATCTTGCCCACGCGTTCGCGCAGGGTCGCGGTGGCGCGGACGGCGGCGGCCGCCGGGTTGTTGAGCTCGTGGGTGAGACCGGCGGACAACGAACCCAGCGCGAGCAGCCGTTCACGCTGGCCGATGACCCGCTGGGTGCTCTGCGATCCGAAGAACAGCCCCTCCAGCAGATGGACCGCCATCGGGAACCACTCCTGCATGAACTCCGAGAACTTCTCACCGGGCAGCACGAAGAACCGGGTCGGTTCCGTGACCCGCATGGAGTTCTTGTAGACCTGCTGCACCCGGTCGCCGAGGTAGGCCTGCATGGACCCCGCGTACACCCCGCGCTGCGAGGTCCGGGTGACCTCCACGTCGTCGCCGCCGACCCGGCGGGACAGCACGACCGTGCCCTCGATCATCACGTAGAAGCAGGTCGCGGGCTCGCCCTCGGTGTAGACGGGCCCGGGTTCGAACCTCTCCACCCGCCCGGCACTGCACAACTGGCCCAGCTGTTCGGGGGAGAGCTTCTCGAACAGGAACAGCGCCCCGATCTCCGCGGGGCTGCACGGCACGAGCTGCCCGCTCATGACTGCTCCAGATACCGGTGGACGAGCATCACGGCCATGGCTCCCTCTCCGACTGCCGACGCGACCCGCTTGGCGGACTCGGCGCGCGCGTCGCCCGCCACGAACACGCCGGGGACATTGGTCTCCAGGTGGTACGGCGGCCGGTCCAGCTCCCAGTCCGCCGGCGGCCGTCCGTCGGCGGTCAGGTCGGGCCCGGCCAGGATGAACCCGTGCTCGTCGCGCAGCACCGTCCCGTCCAGCCAGCCGGTCAGCGGGGCCGCGCCGATGAACACGAACATCCACTGCGCGTCGACGAGTTCGGTCTCCCCGGTGTCCACATCGCGCAGCGTGAGCTGCTCCAGATGGTCGGAGCCGTGGGCGGACTCGACGACGGTCCGCGCGCGGACCGAGATGTTGGGGGCCTCGTTGATCTGCTGGATCAGGTAGTGCGACATCGACGCCGACAGGTCGGGCCCGCGCACCAGCAGGGTCACCGACTTGGCGCCCCGGGACAGGTACATCGCCGCCTGCCCCGCGGAGTTGGCGCCCCCGACGATGTAGATGTCCTGTCCCTGGCAGGAGGCCGCCTCGGTGAGCGCCGAGCCGTAGTACACCCCGCACCCGGTCAGGTCGGTGCAGCCCGGCGCCTCCAGCTGCCGGTACGACACACCGGTCGCCAGGATCACGCTGTGCGCGGCGACCGCGGAGCCGTCCGAGAACCGCACGGTCCGCGCCGCCCCGTTCACCTCCAGCCCCGCCACCTCACGGGCGGTGAGGATCTCGGCGCCGAACTTGGCCGCCTGCCGCCGCGCCCGGTCGGTGAGCTGGGCGCCCGACACCCCGTCGGGGAAGCCCAGGTAGTTCTCGATGCGTGAGCTCTGCCCCGCCTGCCCGCCGGTCGCGGACCGCTCCACGAGGACGGTCCGCAGCCCCTCCGAGGCCCCGTACACCGCGGCCCCCAGCCCGGCCGGGCCGCCGCCGATCACGACGAGGTCGTAGAAGTCCGCGGTGGGCGTCGTGGCCAGACCTACATGCGCGGCCAGATCGGGCGCCTCCGGCTCGACCAGGGGAGTGCCGTCCGGGGTGATGACCACCGGCAGCCGCTGCCCGTCCTGACCCGCGGCGGCCAGCAGCCGCTGACCCTCGGGCTCCTCGGTCGAGTACCAGCGGTACGGCACCTGGTTGCGGGCCAGGAACTCCCGCACGTCCGAGGAGCGAGCCGACCACCGGTGCCCGATCACCTTGGTCGCGGGCACCGGACGGTACTCACTGCACCGCCACGCCTCCAGGAGGTCGTCCAGGACCGGGTAGAGCTTCTCCTCCGGCGGGTCCCACGGCTTGAGCAGATAGTGGTCCAGATCCACGACGTTGATCGCGTCGATCGCCGCGTTGGTGTCCGCGTACGCCGTCAGCAGCACCCGCCGCGCGCCCGGATACACGTCCAGGGCCTGCTCCAGGAACTCGATGCCGTTCATCTGCGGCATCCGGTAGTCGGCCAGGATCACCGCCACCAGGTCCCCGCGCAGCTTCAGCTCGCGCAGCGCCTCCAGCGCGGACTCCCCGGACTCCGCGCGCACGATCCGGTACGACTCGCCGTAGCGCCGCCGCAGGTCCCGGGCGACGGCACGGGAGACCCCCGGGTCGTCGTCCACGGTCAGGATGACGGTCCGCGCTGCTTCGGCGGCCTGTGCCATACGTCTCCCACCCCGAGAGTTCGGCTGCGACTTCGGCCATCGTATGTTCGAACGTCCCGCTTCGCTCAGGTTCGCGTGCGGTGGTCGCCGAGCACGCAGAACTCGTTCCCCTCGGGATCCTGGAGCACCACCCACGGCTGCTCGCCCTGTCCGATGTCCGCGTGCCGGGCACCGAGCGCCAGGAGGCGGGCGACCTCCGCGGCCTGGTCGTCGGGGCGGAAGTCGAGGTGGAGGCGGTTCTTGACGGTCTTGCCCTCCGGAACCGGGTTGAAGAGCAGACCGGGCAGGCGGTCCTTCTCCGGCCGGATCTCGTACTCGTCGGGGGCGTCGTTCACGACCACCCAGCCGAGCGCTTCGGCCCACCAGCGGCCCAGGGCCTCCGCGTCGCGCGCGTCCACATTGACTTGCTCCCACACCAGGCTCATGCCGGCAGCGTAGTGAAGACTGGGGGCCGACGGACGTGACCGCGACACAGGGAGACAGCCGTATGACGCGCCCGATCACCGCAGGAGTCGACGGATCCGAGGAGAGCCTCGCCGCGCTGGACTGGGCGGCCCGGGAGGCGGTCCGCCGCGATCTCGCGTTGCGGGTGGTGCAGGCCTGGCGGTTCGAGGCGTACGACGCCGTCGAGGTGGCGACCCCCGACGCGCAGGCCGGGTGGGTGCGGGAGACGGTGACCGAGGCGACCCGGGCCGTCACCACGCGGTACCCGGGCCTCACCGTGACCACCGACCTCCTGGAGGGCGACACCGTCGAGACGCTGGTCGACGCGGCGGCGGACGCCGAGGCACTGGTGCTGGGCTCGCGCGGCCACGGGCCGGTCGTAGGGTTCCTGCTCGGCTCCGTCGGACAGCAGGTCATCGCCGAGACCACACGGCCGGTGGTCCTCGTACGCGCCGGGGACCAGCCCTCCGCCGAGGCCGCCGGACGCGAGGTCGTCGTGGGCCAGCAGGGCGAGCCGGAGGACAGTGCCGCCGCCCTGCGGTTCGCGTTCGAGACCGCTGCCGCGCGCGGGGCGACCGTGCGTGCGGTACGGGCCTGGACGCTGCCGCCGGTGTTCGCCTACAGCCCCGGCTCCCTCAAGCTCCTCGACGAGGCGGGAGGTCTGGAGCCGCGCGAGAAGAAGGCGCTGGGCGCCGCACTGGACCCGCTGCGGGAGCGGTTCCCCGATGTCCCGGTGGTGGAGCACGTCGAGATGGGCAGCGCGGGACAGGTGCTGCTGTCGGTGGCGGGGCGGGCCCAGCTGATGGTCGTCGGCAGGCGTGCCCACCGCACCGCCGTGGGCGCCCGGATCGGCTCCGTCGCCCATGGCGTGCTGCACCACGCCGAGTGCCCGGTGGCGGTGGTCCCGCCCGTCTGAGTCAGTCCTCGACGGTGGGCTGGAGCGTCTCGCGCGCCTTGGGCAGGACGTTCTCGATGTAGTCCTCGACCGCCGTGTCCAGGCCGATGTCGTGCTGCGCCCGCTCCGACAGGTACCAGCGGTGTTCGAGGAGCTCGTGGTAGATCTCGGCCGGGTCCATCGACCCGCGCAGTTCGAGCGGCACCGCGCGCACGGTCGGGCGGAAGACGTCCCGCACCCAGCGGTGGGCGAGGACCTCGGGGCGGGCGCCGAGAGGGTCGCCCGGGGCGTAGTCGTCCTGGGTGGCCATCCAGCTCTCCAGGTCGTTCAGCAGCCGCCGGGCCTGGTTCTCCTCGGTGTCCAGGCCCGTCAGCCGCAGCAGCTGGCGCTGGTGGTGGCCGGCGTCCACGACCTTCGGCACGAAGGTGACCGTGTCACCGTTGGCCGCGTGCTCGATCTGCATCTCGGCCACGTCGAAACCGAGTTCGTTGAGACGGCGGATCCGGCGCTCGATGTAGTGGTACTTGCCCGCCGGATAGACGGACGTGCGGGTGAGCTCCTCCCACAGACCGCGGTAGCGCGCGCAGATCTCCATGCCGAACTCGATCGGGTCCACGGAGGGGTGCAGCGCCCCGGAGGCCTCCAGGTCGAGGAGCTCGCCGCTGATGTTGACGCGGGCGAGGTCGAGGTCGTACTCGCGCTGGCCGTCGCTGAGACGGGGCTGGAGTTCGCCGGTCTCGGCGTCGACGAGATAGGCGGCGTAGGCGCCCGCGTCCCGCCGGAAGAGCGTGTTGGACAGGGAGCAGTCGCCCCACGCGAACCCGGCCAGGTGCAGTCGTACGAGCAGGACGGCCAGGGCGTCCATGAGGCGGTGCATGGTCGCCGGCCGCATCGTCGTCTCGAACATCGACCGGTACGGCATCGAGCCGCCCAGATGACGGGTGACCAGGACCGACTCCAGGGGCTTGCCGTCCTGGTCGGTGCGGCCGGTGACCACGGCCAGCGGGTCCACGCAGGGGATGGCGAGCCGGTCGAGGTCGCGGAGCATGTCGTACTCGTTGAGGGCGGGCCGCTCGGCCAGTTCCTTGACGGCGATCACCTCGCTGCCGGCGCGGGCGTACCGCACGATGTGCCGGGATATGCCGCGCGGCAGCGGGACCAGGACCTCCTCCGGCCACTCCTCCAGGGGGACGTCCCACGGCAGCTCCAGCAGGAGCGCGGGGTGCTCCGGGTTGGTCGCGCTGATCTGCAGTGCCATGGGTCGTTCGTCCTCGTCTCGCGGGTGATCGTCACCTCACCTTAGAGGGCACGCTCCTTGGCCTGAAGTGCCGCTTCACGGACCGGACCGCGGTGCGCCGGACCATGGCCCGGGAGCAGGAGGTCGCCCTCCAGCGCGGCGAGGACGTCCAGTGAGCCCACGGCACGGGCGCGCTCGTGGTGGAACATGTCGGGCAGCAGCTGGGGCCCCTTGACCCGCGAGGTCGGGTGGCCGCTCACCAGGGCGTCACCGGAGATCAGTACGCCGGTGCCGGGGAGGTGGAAGGCGGCGTGTCCGTCGGTGTGGCCCGGCGTGTGCACGGGGACCGGCCGGCCCGGCAGATCGAGCGCGCCCTCGGAGGGGAACGCCTCGGGGGCGGTGACCGGGACGTGTGCCTTGCCGCCGGAGCGGATCGCGTGCAGCGCCCACGGCAGGACACCCGGCCGCCAGCCGTTGCGCACGACGTCGGCGACGGTCACCTGGTGGAGGAACTCCCGGCGGGCGTGCGGCACTTCGGCGTCATGGAGGTACACGGGGGTGCCGTACGTGGCGCGCAGGTACTCGGCCGAACCGAGGTGGTCGTTGTGGGCGTGCGTGATCAGCACCGCCGCGACCGCCTCCGGTGAACCGCCCACCCGCGCAAGGGAGGCGAGCACCTGCTCGCGGTCCCCGGGGTAGCCGGTGTCGACCAGGGTGACGGCGTCGCCCTCGGTGAGGATCACCCAGTTGGTGTTGCTCCCGTGCACCAGGTAGGTGCCGTCGGCGACTTGCTGCACGTCCGTCTGCATGATCGTCCCGAGGGGTGAGGGCCTGCTCGACAGGCCCAGCAAAGCAGACCGGCAGGGAGGCGGAGGCGACCGGTCCGGTCGCGTCCCGAACACGGTGGTCGCCGCGCGGAAGAACACCGGACGCGGGCCCGGCGGAAGGACGCGCACCCGGCGGAAAGGCTGCCTCCGGCGCCGTCCGCCGGAGGCAGCCCCCTGCGTGCTTCCGAAGCAGCCGCCTCTCTGCCTCAGTGCACGCCGTGCGGGCGGAACTGGACGCTGATGCGTGGTCCCGCGGCGCGTGTCGACTTCGGTATGGAGTGCTCCCAGGTCCGCTGGCAGGAGCCGCCCATCACGATCAGGTCGCCGTGGCCCAGCGGGCGGCGCACGGTGTCGCCGCCGCGCATCGGACGCAGCAGGAGATCACGGGGCGCGCCGACGGAGAGGATGGCGACCATGGTGTCCTCACGGGCGCCCCGGCCGATCCGGTCGCCGTGCCAGGCGACGCTGTCCCGGCCGTCGCGGTAGAAGCAGAGCCCGGCCGTGGTGAACGGCTCGCCCAACTCCTCGGCATAGTGCGCGGTGAGCGCCTCGCGGGCCTGGGCCAGCACCGGGTGCGGCAGGACGTCGTCCACGCCGTAGAACGCGAGCAGGCGCGGTACGTCGACGACGTGGTCGTACATCTTCCGGCGCTCGGCCCGCCACGGAACCTTCGAGGCGAGTTGTTCGAACAGTGCGTCGGAGCCGCCGAGCCAACCAGGGAGTACGTCGATCCAGGCGCCGTGTCCGAGCGCGGTCCGTCGGATCCCGTCGAGGCGGCCGAGCCGGAGCTCGTCCGTCTGGTCGAAGAGCGAGGCCTGGAGGTGCGTGGTCATGGATCCAGCGTACTCCTAATTCGAAAATGTGTTCCCATCGTGTGGCGGTGTCTCGGAATCCGGCTCTTTCGATGCATCGTTGTATCGGATACATTCCCGTATCGAACGGAGGGCCGGACATGGCACTGGAGGGCACGGCCAAGCGCGTGACCAAGCGCCGGGTCCGCACGCGCGCCAACCTCCTGGACGCCGCGTTCGCGGTCTTCGCCGCCAAGGGCTTCGGGCGGGTCTCCATCGAGGAGGTCTGCGAGGCGGCCGGCTACAGCAGGGGCGCCTTCTACTCGAACTTCGACAGCCTGGACGAGCTGTTCTTCGCCCTCTACCAGCAGCGGGCCGACCTGATCGCCGACCAGGTCTCCGGCGCGCTGGCCCTCGACGGACCCGACCTCGACGTGCCCGCCGCCGTCGACCGCGTCACCGAGGTGCTGCTCCTGGACCGGGACTGGCTGCTGGTGAAGACGGACTTCCTGGTGCACGCCGCCCGGGAACCGGCCGTCGCGCAGACCCTGCTGGAGCACCGGGAGCGATTGCGCCGGGCGATCGCCGAACGGCTGGCCCGGGCGCAGGGCCACACCCCGCTGCCCGCGGTCCTCGGCGACCTCGACGGGGCCGCCCACGCCGTGGTCGCCGCCTACGACGGCGTCACCACCCAACTGCTGCTGGACCGGGACCTGGAGCGGGCCCGCGCCTGGCTCAAGCAATTGCTCACCGCGCTGCTGACCGACGGCAGCACCGCACCGTCCCGGGGGACGCCCCCCGGACCGGCGGCAGAAGGACAGGCCGGCGCGGACGGCCGGCGCGGATCGCGCGAACCACGTCCGAACAACATCACCGCATAAGGAAGGGACGGTCGCCATGGATGCCGACGTCATCGTCGTCGGAGCGGGGCTCGCGGGCCTGGTCGCCGCGCATGAACTGACCAGCCGGGGCCGCAGGGTCGCGCTGGTCGACCAGGAGAACGCCGCCAACCTCGGCGGCCAGGCCTTCTGGTCCTTCGGCGGGCTCTTCCTCGTCGACTCCCCGGAGCAGCGGCGCCTCGGCATCAAGGACTCCTTCGACCTGGCCTGGAACGACTGGCAGGGCAGCGCCCGGTTCGACCGCGAGGACGACGAGGACTCCTGGGCGGTGCGCTGGGCGCGCGCCTACGTCGAGTTCGCGGCGGGGGAGAAGCGGTCCTGGCTGGAGGGGCACGGCATCAAGTTCCTGCCGACCGTGGGCTGGGCCGAACGCGGTGACCTGCGCGCACACGGACACGGCAACTCCGTGCCGCGCTTCCACGTCTCGTGGGGCACCGGCACGGGCGTGGTCGAGCCGTTCGTCAACTACGCCAAGCAGGCCGCCCGCGACGGGCTGCTCACCTTCTACTACCGCCACCAGGTCGACGAGCTCGTCGTCGAGGACGGGCAGGCGCGCGGTGTGCGCGGCACCGTCCTCGCCGAGGACCACTCGGCACGGGGCGTGAAGTCCAACCGCGACCGCGTCGGCGACTTCGAACTCACCGCCCAGGCCGTCGTCGTCACCACCGGCGGCATCGGCGCCGACCACGACATCGTGCGCCGCTACTGGCCCGAGCGCCTCGGCACCCCGCCCGCCGAGATGGTCACCGGCGTCCCCGCCTACGTCGACGGGCGCATGCTCGACATCAGCGCCGAGGCGGGCGTACGCCTGGTCAACCGCGACCGCATGTGGCACTACACCGAGGGCGTCCAGAACTGGGACCCGATCTGGCCCGGCCACGGCATCCGCATCCTGCCCGGCCCGTCCTCGATGTGGTTCGACGCGCTGGGCCGCCGGCTGCCCGACCCGTGTCTGCCCGGCTACGACACCCTCGGCACCCTGAAGTACCTGCGCACCACCGAGGACATCGCCGGCTACGACCACTCCTGGTTCATCCTCACCCAGAAGATCATCGAGAAGGAGTTCGCGCTGTCGGGCTCCGAGCAGAACCCCGACATCACCGCCAAGGACCGGGTCGGGTTCCTCAAGGAGCGGATCCTGGGCAAGGGCGCCCCGGGTCCGGTGGACGCGTTCCTGCGCAAGGGCGCGGACTTCGTGACCGCGCCCGGCCTGGACGAACTCGTCGAGAAGATGAACGCCCTGACGGACAAGCCGCTCCTCGACGCCGCCGTCGTGCGCCGCCAGATCGAGGCACGCGACCTCCAGATCGCCAACCCGTACAGCAAGGACGCCCAGATCCAGGGCATCCGCAACGCCCGCCGCTACATCGGCGACAAGCTCGGCCGGGTCGCCACCCCGCACCGCATCCTCGACGCGGACGCCGGCCCGCTGATCGGCGTCAAGCTGCACGTCCTCACCCGCAAGACCCTCGGCGGCATCCAGACCGACCTGGACTCCCGCGCCCTGGACGCCGACGGCAGTCCGATCGGCGGCCTGTACGCGGCCGGTGAGGTGGCCGGCTTCGGCGGCGGCGGTGTGCACGGCTACAACGCGCTGGAAGGCACCTTCCTCGGCGGCTGCCTGTTCTCCGGACGGGCGGCGGGACGGGCGGCGGCACGGCAGACCGGCTGAGGCACACCGGCTGCGCCTCGGTCAGTCCAGCAGGCGTGCGAGCACGGCCGCGTGGCTCTCCTCAGGAGCCTTCGCGGCCGTCAGCAGGGTGAGGGGCCCCTTGCGGGCCAGGTCGCGCACGTGGTCCAGGAGCTCGGCCGCCTCGGGGGCGGCCAGCTCCGCCTCGTAACGCCCGGCGAACTCCTCGTAGGACCCCTCACCCGCGTGGTACCAGCGGCGCAGCTCGGTCGAGGGCGTCATGGCCTTGGGCCACTCGTCGACCCGCGCCGCGTCCTTGGACAGGCCGCGCGGCCACAGCCGGTCGACCAGGACGCGGACACCGTCCTGCGGCTCGGGCGGCTCGTAGACGCGGCGCACGCGAACGCTCATGATGGGGCCCTTCCACGGGGGTGGTGACGTGCCGGGAGCGTACTTCGGGGAGCGGCGGGACTTGACCGGCTCAAGGGTGAGTTCCCCCGAGATCACCCTTAGTGTGAAACCGTCTGCCACCCCCCAACCGCAGGAGCGCACGTGCCGCAGGCCGTCAGACGCACCGTCGTCCTCGGAACCGTCCCCGTCGCCCTGGTGGCGCTGCTCGGGGCGGCCGCACCCCCGTCGGCCGGCTCGTCCGGCGCGGGCGACCCGTACTTCCCGCTGGCCGGCAACGGCGGCTACCACGTCGGCCACTACGACCTGACCCTGCGCTACGACACGGACAGCCGCCGGCTCGACGGCAAGGCCGTCCTGTACGCCCGCGCCACCCAGAAGCTCAGCCGCTTCGACCTCGACCTGAACGGGCTCAAGGTCACGAGCCTGACCGTCGGCCGTGACAAGGCGGACTTCCGTCGCGACGGCCAGGAACTCGTGGTCACCCCGCGCAAGGCCCTGGAGAAGGGGCAGTGGTTCCGCGTCAACGTCGCCTACCACGGCGAACCGGCCCCGGTCACCGACCCGGACGGTTCCCTCGACGGCTGGATCCCCACCGACGACGGCGCCTTCGTCGCGGGGGAGCCGCAGGGCGCGATGACCTGGTTCCCCGCGAACAACCACCCCAAGGACAAGGCGTCGTACGACTTCACGATCACCGTCCCCAAGGGGCGCACCGCCGTCGCCAACGGCGTGTTCCTGGGGCAGACGACCGCCCACGGGCGGACCACGTTCCGCTGGCGCCAGTCCGAGCCCATGGCCGCCTATCTGGCCACGGCGACGGTCGGGAAGTTCAAGGTCGAGCGGTACACCACCCGCGACGGCATCCAGGTCTACAACGCCGTCGATCCGCGCGAGGCCGACGCCGCCGCACCCGTCCTGAAGAAGCTGCCGTCCGTCCTGGCCTGGGAGAGCGAGCTCTTCGGGCCCTACCCGTTCAAGGCCGCCGGCTCGATCGTCGACCGGGCCCCGAACGTCGGGTACGCCCTTGAGACCCAGACCCGGCCGGTGTACGACCAGGCCCCCGACCTGAGCACCCTCGTCCACGAGAGCGCCCACCAGTGGTTCGGCGACTCCGTCAGCCTGACCTCGTGGAAGGACATCTGGCTCAACGAGGGCTTCGCGACCTACACCGAGTGGCTCTACGCCGAACAGCACGGCGGCGACAGCGCGCAGAAGACCTTCGACGCGCTGTACGCCCGGCCCGCGAGCGACGGGCTGTGGGAGTTCCCGCCGGGCGATCCGGGCAGCGGCGCGAACATCTTCGGCACGCCCGTCTACGCCCGTGGCGCGATGGCCCTGCACCAGCTCCGCAAGGCCGTCGGGGACCGGGTGTTCCTCCGGATCCTGCGGGCCTGGGCCACCGAGCACCGCGACGGCCACGGGACGACCGCGCAGCTGGTGCGTCTGGCCGAGCGGGAGTCCGGGAAGGACCTGGACGGGCTGTTCCAGAAGTGGGTGTACGGGCAGGGCAAGCCCACCTCTCCCTAGAACCTGACGAGTTCCAAACAACTGTCGGCGAAGGTCGACGCATGATCACACGCAGACCCCACGTCGCGCTGCTGGCCGTCTCCCTCGTGCTCACCGGGTGCGGGGGAGGGGCGGTGGCGACCCCCGAGCGGCCGCCGACTCCCACGACGATCCAGCCCGCGCCGACCCTCTCCCTGGAGGTCGCCCCGCAGCAACTGCCCGGCCTGGGGCCCAAGACGTGGGCGAAGGTGCCCGACGACGCCCGCCAGGCCGTCGTCGTCACCGGACGCGGCAAGAACTCCCCGCGGTCCACCGTCGTCCTGTACGAGCGCACCGAAGCGGGATGGCAGGCCGGGCGGACCTGGCCCGCGCACAACGCGCTGCGCGGCTGGACCGACGACCACCGCGCCGGCGATCTGCGCTCACCCATCGGCGTCTTCGGCCTCACCGACGCCGGCGGACGGCTCCGCGACCCCGGCACCCGGCTGCCGTACGACCACGGCAGCGGCTTCACCGCGACCGGCACCGGCTTCGAGGGCGAACCCCTGGCGGGCTCCTTCGACTACGTGATCGCCATCAACTACAACCGCGAGCCCGGCACTTCACCCCTCGACTGGACCCGCCCGCTCGGCGCGGGCCGCGGCGGCGGGATATGGCTGCACGTCGACCACGACGGGCCCACCCACGGCTGTGTCAGCATCGCCGAGAAGCACATGAAGGAGCTCCTCCGGGCACTGGACCCGGCCCGCCACCCGGTCGTCGTCATGGGCGACGCCGACTCCCTGACCCGCTGAGCGGCTTAGGATCCGCCAGGTGTGCGCACATGTGCTGGTCGCCGAGGACGACGAGATGCAGGCCGAACTCATACGCCGCTCCCTGCTGGCGGAGGGCCACACCGCCACCGTGGTCCACGACGGCGCCGCCGCCCTCGACGCGGTGCGGCGGCTGAGGCCCGACCTGGTCGTGCTGGACCTGATGCTGCCCGTGGTCGACGGCCTCGGCGTGTGCCGGGCGCTGCGGCGGGCGGACGACATCCCGGTGCTCATGCTCACCGCCCGCTCCACCGAGGACGACGTGCTGCTCGGCCTGGACGTCGGCGCCGACGACTACATGACCAAGCCCTACAGCCCGCGAGAGCTGATGGCCCGGATCCGCACGGTCCTGCGGCGCAGCGGACGCACCGCGGGACTCGTCCGGGCCGCGGGGGTGCAGGTCGATCCCGTACGGCACGAGGTGCGGTGCGAGGGCGAGGACGTGGAGTGCACGCCCGCCGAGTTCGCGATCCTGCTGGCCATGACCGCCGAACCCGAGCGGGTGTTCTCCCGGCGGCAGTTGCTGGAGTGCACCCGTGGCATCGACCGGGCGTCCACCGAGCGGGCCGTGGACGTCCACATCATGAACCTGCGGCGGAAGATCGAGACGGATCCGCGCAGGCCGACCCGGCTGCTGACGGTGTTCGGCGTCGGCTACAAGCTCAGCGGCGGCCGCGGATGAGCCGCGGCATACCCCTGCGCAAGCGCCTCTCGGTCCGGCTGTTGATCACCTCCGTGCTCATCGCCGTGTGCTCGGTGGCCGCGACCGCCTGGCTGGCGGTGGAGACCACCACCCGTGCGCTGCGGGAGGAGCAGGGGCAGGTCCTCGCCGAGGACATGGACGTCCTCGCCCGGCTCAGCGGCTATGCGGCAACGCACCCGGAATGGCGCGGAGTCGGGTCGATGGTCCGCACGTTGTCCGAGAAGACGGGCCGCCGTATCGCCCTGACCACCACCGACCGCCGGACCATCGTGGACTCCGCGCCGCCCGGCACCTCCCTGCCGCCGCGCGCCGCGGCCACCGTGGACCCGCTGCGCACCGACACCTACACCGAGCGCGGAGCCCAGCGCAGCGGCATCGATCCGCGGGTGGTGGGGCCGTACCGGCTGACGGACAAGGAGCGCGCCAGGCTGGGCAAGCTGGCCCTGATACGGCAGCAGTGCTTCGCCCGCTACGGCGTCGAGGCCGACATCGTCGAGACGCCGAGCGGCCGGCCGGTCCTCAGCGAGAACACCGAGACGCCCCTCGAATGCGCCGACGGGAAGCTCAACACCCCCACCGCCGGGGAGGAGAAGGCCCTCGCGGACCTGACGCAACGGGCCCGCGGCTGCCTGGGCCGCAACGACCTGAAGCTCGTCGCGCCGCTGTTCGTCTCCGTCGACGTCACCACCCAGGGCCTGGACGGCCGTTACCAGCTGGGCAAGTTCGACGTACGGCCCGGGTCCGAGGCCGCCCGCACCGTGCGGAACTGTGTCGACGACGCGCGCCGCGCCCAGCTCGACCCCTATGTCGCGCCGACCGCCGAGCTGTTCCTGGGCGGCGGGGACCGCACCGCCGTGCGGTTCGACATGTCACCGGCCAACAAGGCCAAGGTCGTCGGCGTCGCCGGGCTGGTCCTCGCCGTCACCGTCGCCGTGACAGCCGTCGTCGCCACGCGGCTCGTCCGGCCGCTCCGCGCGCTGACCGCGGCGGCCCAGCAGCCGCCGGAGCTGCATGTGCGGGTGCCCGTGACCACGCGCGACGAGACCGGCATCCTGGCCGCGGCCTTCAACGACCTCACCGAACGCCGGGAACGCCTGGAGGCGCAGCGCAAGGCCATGGTCAGCGACATCGCCCATGAACTGCGCAGCCCGCTCACCAACATCCGCGGGTGGCTGGAGGTCACCAAGGACGGGGTGGTGGCACCGGACCCCGAACTGCTCGCGTCCCTGCACGAGGAGGCCCTCGTCCTCCAGCGCGTCATCGACGACCTCCAGGACCTCGCCGCCGCCGACGCGGACACGCTGCGGCTGCACCGCGAGCCCGTCCGTGCCGACGAGCTGATCGGTCAGGTCGCCGCGGCGTACCGGGTGGCCGCGGACACGGCGGGCGTCGCCCTGCGCACCGAGACGGAGGGCACGCCGTGGCTGGACGCCGACCCGGTGCGGATGCGGCAGGCGCTCGGCAACCTCGTCTCCAACGCCCTGCGGCACACGCCCGCGGACGGGATCGTCACCCTCGCGGCACGGTGCGAGGGTGACGATGTCGTCCTCGAGGTCGCCGACACCGGCAGCGGGATCGCCGCCGAGGATCTCCCGTATGTCTTCGACCGGTTCTGGCGGGCCGAGAAGTCCCGCAGCCGTCGTACCGGCGGCAGCGGTCTCGGTCTGCCGATCGTCCGCCACCTGGTGGCCGCGCACGGCGGCACGGCTCGGGCGACGAGCGAACCCGGCGCGGGCAGTGTCTTCACCCTCCGGGTGCCGGGACTACCCGGCGGTGCGCCCGGCCCTGGCCCGGCGCCGTTGCAGTGAGCGTCGTTCGGTCTCGCTCATACCGCCCCAGACACCGATCGCCTGCCCGGTGTCCATGGCCCACTCCAGGCACCGTTCTCGTACGGGACAGCGGCGGCAGACCGCCTTCGCCTGTTCCGTCTGCACCAGTGCCGGACCCGTGTTTCCGATCGGGAAGAAGAGGTCCGGGTCCTCGTGGCGGCATACGGCACGCTCTCGCCAGTTTTCCATCGATGTCACCTGCGCCCTAAGTCGTCCGTGCCCTCGCGGATGGCTTACTCGCTTTCGGGTCACCTGTCGATGCGCAAGTGAAACAACGGAGTTCTGGGAGAGACGGTTCTCACTGCTCGCGCAGCCCCCACGGAGAGCCGTACGCGGTCAGCAGATCCAGGAACGGACCGGCGGGGAAGGCCTCCGGGCCGAGGACGCCCGAGCCCGACCAGGCGCCCGTGGCGAGGAGTTCGAGGGCGACGACCGGATTCACCGCCGTCTGCCAGACCACCGCCTGGCAGCCGTACTCCGCCATGGACCACTGGTTGTCCACCACGTGGTACAGGTACACCTCGCGCGGCGCCCCGTCCTTGACCCCCTTCACCCAGGTGCCCGCGCAGGTCTTGCCGTGCATGAGTTCGCCCAGCGTCGCCGGGTCGGGGAGGCAGGCGGCGACCACGTCCCGGGGCGAGACCCGGACCGGTCCGTCCGCGCTCGGCACGGTGACCGGCTCGGTGCGGTCCAGGCCCAGCAGGTGCAGCGTCTTCAGCGTCTGGATGAACTCCTCGCCCAGGCCGTACTTGAAGGTGACGCGCTTGGCGTCGACCCAGCGGGGGACGAGCAGCACCTCCTCGTGCTCGACGTTCACGCACTCCACCGGGCCGATGCCCTCGGGGAAGTCGAACACCTCGGGCTCGCTGAACGGTGGCGTGGTGAACCAGCCGCGCTCCTCCTCGTAGACCACGGGCGGGTTCAGGCACTCCTCGATGGTGGTCCAGATGCTGAAGGACGGCGCGAAGTCGTAGCCGTCGACGGTGAGGTTCGCGCCGTCGCGGATGCCGATCTCCTCGATCTCGTCGAAGAGTTCATCGGCCGCGTACCGCGCGAAGACGTCCGACAGACCCGGCTCCACCCCCATGCCGACGAGCGCCAGCACCCCCGCCTTCTCCCAGCCGATCGCCTCCTCGAACTGGGCGTCGCCGAGTTTGACCCCGCATTCGTCGTAGGGGCGCTCGGGGTGCGGGCGGGACAGTGACATCGCCATGTCGACATACGTCGCCTCGGCGGCGCGGGCCGCCCGGAACAACGGCATCACGAAGCGGGGGTCGGTCGCGTTGAGGAGGACGTCGCACGCGTGCCGCTCAAGGAGCGCCGCCACGGCCGCCTCGTCGCTCGCGTCGACGCGCTCGGCCCGGAAACGGTCGCCCTCGGTGCCGAGTGCGGCGACGGCGGCCTCGGCGCGGCCCAGGTCGTAGTCCGCCACCACCATCGCCTCGAAGAACGGCCGCCGGGCCGCGATCCGGGTGATGGCGGTGCCCACTCCACCGGCTCCCACGAGCAGTACACGCATGACAAGCACTCCGTCGGTCGAAGGTCGAAGGTCGAAGACATCGAAGGGGCCCCTGACGGAGATACAACGCCGCCCGCTCGCATAAGGTCAATGGCGTTGGCATAAGGAGGAGCGGCATGCCGAAAGCGGTCGTACCCGAGGAGAAGCGGCGCCGGCGTCGCCCCACCAAGAGCGGCACCGTGCTGTCCGAGGAGCTGATCGTCCAGACCGCGCTGCGCATGCTGCGCGAACACGGCAGCACCGGGCTCACCGCCCGCCGCCTGGGCCTGGCCCTGGACGCCGACCCCAGCACCCTGTACCGCTACTTCCGCGGCATGGACGACCTGACCCTGGCGATCGGCGACGCGCTGATCGGACAGGCATTGCGGGGCTGGGAGCCGACGGGGCGGTGGCGGGCGGACCTGCGCGCGGTCGGGCTGCGCCTCCACGCCGCCTACCTCGCCCATCCGCAGGCCGCCGTGCTGACCACGAACCGGGTCACCGGGCGGCCCCACGAGCTCGCCGCCGACGAGGCGGTCCTCGACGTGCTGCGCACCGCGGGCTTCCCGCTGCCCGACACGGTCCGCATCTACCACGCCTTCATCGACCAGACCCTGGCCTTCGCCGCCCTCGACGCCGCCTCCCTGGCCCTGCCCAGCGCCGCGCTCCACGCCGACGAGGACATGTGGCGCTCGACGTACGCCCGTCTGCCCCGCACCACGCACCCCCGGATCGCGGAGGCGGCGCCCCTGCTGGCGTCGCGCATGGTGGACAGCGCCTATCCGACGGCACTGGAGATGCTCCTGGACAGCGCCGAGGCCCAACTGACCGCGCTGCTGAGCGGAACGAGCCGGTGATGCGGCTCGCCAGCCTCTCGCGAACACACGCGGCCGGCGCACCTCGGAGGTGGGAGGTCGGCGCCTAGAAGGTGAGCGCCTCCGCAGCCGCGGTGGCCACCGCCTCGGCCACGGACGCCAGTGCGGGCGAGTCCAGCTTCCACTGCTGCCAGTACAGGGGCGCGTCCATCGGGCGGTCGGGCGCGAGGTGGACCAGCCGGCCCGTGGCCAGCAGCGGGTCGGCCTGGACGTCGGGGACCATGCCCCAGCCCAGGCCCAGCGCGACGGCCGCCACGAAGCCCTCGGAGGTGGGGACGTAGTGGCGGGCGGGGCTGGCGCCGCCCCGGCCGCGGCGCAGGCTCCGTACGAAACGGTCCTGGTAGGAGTCGCGCCGGTCGAAGGCCACCGAGGGCGCCTCCGCGAGTGCGTCCCGCAGCGGGCCGCCGAGATACCGCTCGACGAACTCCGGGCTGGCCACGGCGAAGTACCGCATCCGCCCCAGCAGACGCACGGAGCAACCCGACACGGCGTCCGGCGACGAGGTCACCGCCGCCATCACCAGCCCCTCCCGCAGCAGCGTCGCCGTGTGCTCCTCGTCCTCGCGGTGCAGCTCGAAGGTGAGCCGGAGCCCGTCCGGAACGCGGTTCAGCGCCGGGAGGAACCACGTCGCCAGCGAGTCGGCGTTGACCGCGACCGACACCCGCGTGGACTCCCCGACCGCGCTCATGCCCAGCTCGGCCCGCGCGTCCCGCTCCAGCCGCGCCAGTTGCCGCGCGAACCGCACGATCACCTCGCCCGACTCGGTCGGCCGCACCGGCTTCGTGCGCACCAGCAGCACCCGCCCGGTGCGCTGCTCCAGGGCCTTGACGCGCTGGCTCACCGCCGACGGCGTCAGATGCAGGGCCGCGGCGGCCGCGTCGAAGGTGCCCTCGTCGACCACCGCCAGCAGGGTCCGGACCTGATCGAGGGGAAGCTCTGTCATCACGAGCGCTAATGATACGTAAGAATCTTTAGCTGTACTCCAGATCGGAGCCCGCCTAGCGTCGATGCCATGACCGCTTCGCTCACCGCCGCTGCCGCCGGATTCGGCACCGGCCTCTCGCTCATCGTCGCCATCGGCGCCCAGAACGCCTTCGTCCTGCGCCAGGGCGTCCGCCGCGACTCCGTCCTCGCCGTCGTCGGCATCTGCGCCCTCTCGGACGCGGCCCTCATCGCCCTGGGTGTCGGCGGACTGGGAGCGGTGGTGGTGGCGTGGCCGCAGGCGCTGACCGCGGTCGGCTGGATCGGCGGTGTCTTCCTGCTCTGCTACGGCGCCCTCGCCGCCCGCCGGGTGTTCCGGCCGGCCGGTGACGCCCTGCGGACGGAGGGCGAGGCGGCGGGCTCCCGCAAGCGGGCCGTCCTCACCTGTCTGGCGCTGACCTGGCTCAACCCGCACGTCTACCTCGACACGGTGTTCCTGCTCGGCTCCGTCGCCGCCGACCGCGGCGCGCTGCGCTGGACCTTCGGACTGGGCGCCGTGCTCGCCAGCCTGTGCTGGTTCGCGGCGCTGGGCTTCGGTGCCCGGCTCTTGAGCCGCTTCCTGGCCAGGCCCATGGCCTGGCGCGTCCTGGACGGACTGGTCGCCGCGACGATGATCACCATGGGCGGGATGCTGATCGCCGGGGCCTGAGCAACTCCCTGTCCGGAAGCTGAGATTGCGGGTCCCGCATGCTCAGACGGAGCTGCCATAGTGATCCCTGGTTCCGAAAGATGTAACGACCAACCAGGAAGCCCGTGGACACGAGCGAGAGCAGCACCGAAGAGCAGTCGACGGCCCCCAAGCGGGAGTCCGCCCGGCGCGGCTGGCGCCGGTTCGCGATGGACACCCGCCCGCTGCGCCGCCCGGCCTACCGCCGGCTGTGGACGTCGACCATCGTCACGGCCGTCGGCAGCCAGCTCACCGCGGTCGCGGTGCCCAAGCAGATCTACGACATCACGGGCTCGTCCGCGTGGGTCGGCTACGCGAGTCTCGCCGGGCTGCTGCCGCTGATGGTGTTCGCGCTGTGGGGCGGCGCGATCGCCGACAGCATGGACCGCCGCAAGCTGCTGTTCGTCACCAACACCGGGATCGCCGTCACCTCGCTGCTCTTCTGGATACAGGCCGTCACCGGCCTGGAGTCGGTGGCCGTGCTGATGGTCCTGCTCGCGGTGCAGCAGGCGTTCTGGGGTCTGAACGCGCCGGCCCGCAACGCCTCCATCGCCCGGCTCGTGCCCGCCGACGAGCTGACCGCCGCCAACGCCCTCGGCTCGACCGTCATGCAGACGGGCCAGGTGGTCGGCCCGCTCCTGGCGGGCGCCCTGATCCCGGTCATCGGTCTGCCGGAGCTCTACCTCATCGACGCCCTGGCGCTGTGCGTCACGGTGTGGGCGGTCTACCGGCTGCCCGCGCTGCCGCCCCTGGCGTCGCCGACCAAGCGCCGCGCGGGAGTGCGCGAGATCGCCGCCGGGTTCCGGTACATCTCCCTGCACAAGGTGCTGCTGCTGTCCTTCCTCGCCGACATCATCGCGATGGTCCTCGGCATGCCGCGCGCCCTGTTCCCGCAGCTGGCCTCGCAGACCTACGCGCCCTACGGCGAGGGTCTGGCCCTCGGTCTGCTGTTCGCGGCGATCCCCATCGGGGCCGTGCTGGGCGGGCTGTTCTCCGGAACGTTCTCCCGGGCCCGCCGGCACGGCTGGATGGTCATCGGCGCGGTCGTCGCCTGGGGCGCCGCCATCACCGGCTTCGGGCTGAGCGACAGCCTCTGGCTCGCGGTCGCGTTCCTCGCCCTGGCCGGGGTGGCCGACATGGTCTCCATGGTCTTCCGCGGGGCGATCCTGCTGTCCGCCGCCACCGACGAGATGCGCGGCCGCATGCAGGGCGTCTTCACCGTCGTCGTCGCGGGCGGGCCACGTCTGGCCGACGTCCTGCACGGCACCGCCGGCTCGGCCTTCGGACCGCGCGCGGCCGTCGCGGGCGGCGGCCTCCTCGTGGTGGCCGTGATGCTGGTCCTGGCGGCCGCCGTACCGGCGCTGCGCCGCTACCGCGTCTGAGCGCTCACCGGGCACGCCTGCTGATCGAGTACTGCTCCAGGAGCTTGCCGCGGGTCGTCTCCAGCCGGTAGGCCAGGATCTCGGCGACACTGCGCACGAGGATCAGGCCGAGCTGGGGATCCTCCTCGCACAGACCGAGCACCGCCGCCGCGTCGAACTCATAGGCCCGCACGGGGCTGAAGGCCACCGCGCCGAAGTCCCACTGGTGCGGCGGGAACAGCCACGACCAGCCGAGCAGATCCCCCGAGCCGAGACTGGCCACGGTCACCCGCTGCAGGGACGTCACCTGCTGGTCCAGGGAGACCGCGCCAGAGCGGATGACCCAGAAGCGGTCGGCCGTACCCCCTGGTTCGAAGATGCGGGCGTCCTCCGGGAAGGAGACCTCCTGGGCCAGGGCCATCAGGCGTTGCCGTTGCGGCGGGGGCAGGGCGGTCAGCAGTTTCGTCGCTTTGGTCATGACGCGGGGCTCCTCGCCGGCGATTCGGTTCCGGTGCTTTCCCTACGCCCATTTCAGCCGCTGCGGACGACCAGGGCACCTCGGCGGCGGACACTTCCCGTGCTGTCGTCGCGCGGGCATGAAAAAAGCCCTGGCTGGACGGGGGAGGCCAGCCAGGGCCGTATGAGAGGTGATCTACGAAGGACGTGTACCGTCGACTCCATGACGACCTATGGATGAACCGTAAACCATCTCGGAGCATTGTGCGTATACGAAAGCCGGGCACGTGACCCGTTTCACTCCGTGCCGGCCCGGTCCGCCGCCAGCACCCTGATCGTCTCCAGGCCGAGATCGCTCGGGTCGGGCAGGTTCATCCCCGCGGCCCGTCCGGTCGTCAGATAGCGCAGCACGGGCTCGGTGAGCCGCTCGCCGGGCAGCACGGCCGGGATCCCGGGCGGATACGGCGTGACCATCTCCGCCGCGACCCGGCCGGCGGCCTCCCGTACCGGCACCTCCTCGGTGGGGCCGAAGAACGCGTCGCGCGGCAGGACGGCCTGTGCCATCCGCAGCTCGGACGGCGGCGGCACCTCCACCCGCGGAGCCGCGGGCAGTCCGGGCGCGGACCGCGCCAGGTCCCGCAGCGCGTCGAGGAGCTGCCCGGCCGTGCCCTCGTCGTCGCCATGGGTGATCTGCATGCCGATCCGGCGGTGGTCGGTGAGGTGCGCGTCGATCTTCCGGTGCGTACGCAGCCAGTCCGCCGCCTGGAAGCCGGTGATGCCGAGGCCGTCGAGGTCGATGACGACGGGGAGCGGGTCGAAGCCGTCCGCGAGTCCCCGACCGCAGAAGTCGTCCCGGTCCTCGACGTGCAGCCCCTCGATCTCCTCGACGGCGGCCCGCACGTCGGCGGCCAGCTCCAGCGCGGCGCCCATGAGTTCCTTGCCGCGCAGGGCCATCTGCCGCCGCCAGCCGTCGAGTCCGGCGTAGATCAGCACCGACGGACTGGTGGTGCCCAGCAGATCCGCGCGCAGCCGCAGCAGTTCCGGCGGCACGAGATCGCCCCGCAGATGGAAGACCGAGCCCTGTTCGAGGCCGCTGCCCATCTTGTGGATGCTGGTCACACAGATGTCGGCGCCCGCGTCCATCGCCCAGGACGGCAGATCGGGGTGGAAGGGCAGATGCGCGCCCCAGGCCTCGTCCACGATCAGCGGGCGCCCGTAGCGGTGGCACACCTCGGCGACGGCCCCCAGATCGGCGCAACTGCCGTACGGGGTCGGGCTGGTGACCAGGGCGCCCTTCGCGTCGGGATGGTCGGCGAACGCCTTGTCGAACTCGGCGGCGGACGGCGGATGCGCCAGATGCCGCCCGGCGTCCCAGCGGGGCTCGACCCACACGGGCTCGATGCCCGAGAGGATCAGCCCCGAGACGACCGACTTGTGCGCGTCCCGCCCGATCAGCAGTTTCTCGTGCGGTCCCGCCACGGCCAGCATCGCCGCCTTCACCGACAGGGAACTGCCGCACGTGCTGAAGAACGTGTGCTCCGCGTGCACGGCGTCGGCCATCAGCTCCTCGGCGCGCTCCAGCACCCGGCCCCGGGTCAGCCGGTCGTCGAGACCGCCCGACGCCAGGACGTCACCGAGGAACACCGCGTCGCCCAGCACCTCCCGCACCGCCGGATCGGCGCCCCGGGCCTGCTTGTGCCCGGGCGGAGTGAACGACAGCCGCCCCTGGCGGTGGTAGTCGTCCAGCGCTTCGAGTACCGGTGCCTCGGTGTGATCCACAGTCATGGTGGGCCGGGTTCCCGGGAGCACCGCCGTCAATCGGCCGGCCCGGGTCGCCGGCCCGGCGTCAGGATCTCGTCCAGCACCCTGAGCACCGCCTCGTAGGTCAGCGTCCGCACGGCCGCCTCGCGCGAGCCCTCCGGATCGTCCGGCCGCAGGCTCTCGCTGCGGGACCGCCAGGCACGCTCTTCCTCCAGCGCACAGGCCCGGGCACGCTGCATGCGCCGCAACAGTTCATCCGCATCCACGACATCCGTCATGTCACCCGGGTACCCCGAGGATGACTTCGGATGGCCCGGGCGTACGAGGTTTGATACGGCCCGCAGAGGTGAGCCGAAAGGACAAGACCTGCGGTGCTCGCGGAGCGTGCCGGATCCGCTGCCGCAAGGCGCGAATGCCGTGTTGTCCGCGAGCGCCCTGGCCTGCCCCCCACCGAAACAGGGAGCCCAGGGATGTGCGAGAAGCGCAGGACCGAATCTGTCGAGCGGCGCCGACGACCGTGCCAGCCGGCAGAGGCGCGCCGCGCCGTCGAGCGTGCCGTGGCCGAACGCTGCCGCCTCACCCATACCGACTGCGACCGTGAAGCCCTGGGGGACGCCCTGCTCGTCGCCTCGGAGCTCACCACCAACGCGATCCTGCACGGCGGCGGAGTCACCGACTTCAGCGTCGATGTGGGCGAGCCCGGGGTACGGGTCTCGGTGAGCGACCGCAGCGACGCGTTTCCCGTGGCCGCGGAACCCTTCGACCCGCACGGGCGCCGCCGGATCGGCGGGCTCGGCTGGCCCATCGTGTGCCGGCTGGCACGCGACGTACGGGTCACCGACCTGCCCTCCGGAGGCAAGTGCATCACCGCGGTCGTCCCCCTGTCCTGACACGTGGCCGCTCTTTCGGGGCGAAGCGGAGTTTGTTCCCCCGGGGTGCGGGCAGACGCAGTTTCGTGCTTCGGACCGGAGGCGCGCCAGCGGGAGCGGTACGGCTGCTCCAGGGCCCCCTTCCGGTGTCCGGTCGACGGCCCGTTCCCGCGGCAATTCCCTGAAAACACCGTTCAGGAGCGATTCCGCATGCCAATTGACATGTCGACAAGCCGTCCCGGCACCTCCACCACCGCGGCCCCCCGACGGCGCCACGACGACGCTCCCGACACCGCGGGTCTCTTCGCCCGGCTGGTCGCCCTTGAGGACGGCCCCGAGCGGGAGGCCGTACGCGACGAACTCGTCACCGCCTGGCTGCCCATGGCCCACCGCATCGCCGGCCGCTTCCGTGAGCGCGGCGAGTCCATCGAGGACCTGCGCCAGGTGGCGGCCCTGGGCCTGGTGAAGGCGGTCGACCGCTTCGACCCGGAGCGCGGCGCCTTCGAGAGCTACGCGGTCCCGACCATCACGGGCGAGGTCAAGCGCCACTTCCGCGACCGTATGTGGGCCCTGCGGGTGCCGCGTCGGGTGCAGGAACTCCGCAACAAGGTGCGGGTGGCCCGCCGCGAGCTCACCCAGACGCCGGGCGGCGCCGAACCCACCGTCGCGGACGTCGCCGCCCACACGGGCCTGACCGAGGACGAGGTCACCACGGGAATGGAGGCGCTGGAGAGCTTCAGCGCCCTGTCCCTGGACGCCGAACTCTCCTCCGACGACGACGGATACAGCCTCGCCGACACCTTGGGCGCCGCCGACTCCTCGTACGACACCGTGGTCGACCGCGAATCGGCCAAGGCGGGCCTGCGCCGGCTGCCCGAACGCGATCGCGCCATCCTCTACATGCGCTTCTTCGAGGACATGACACAGAGCCGCATTGCCGACCAGCTCGGCATCTCCCAGATGCACGTCTCCCGGCTCATCAGCCGCAGCTGCGCCCGGGTGCGCGCCGAGGCGCTGGGAGAACGCACCGGCGCCTGACTGTCCGGGCGGGATGCGGGCAGGCGTCTGTTTCGGGAGAACGGAACAGAGGAGTCCCATGACGGAGCCCGCACGGACAGCCGCAGACGACGGAGCGGAGCACGACGAAAACCAACGGCTGCGGGCCGAGGTGCGCGATCTGCGCGCCCGGGCCCGCGCCCACGCCCTGATCGCGGAGGCACAGGGCATGCTGCGCGAGCGGTATGCCCTGGCCGACGCGGACAGGGCGTTCACGCTCATGCGGCTGGCGTCCCAGCGGTACAACGTCAAGATGCGCACCCTGGCCGAGACCCTGCTGTCCGCCCCGCGCCCCCAGGACCGGGACGCGCTGTGGTTCCCACGGCGCGCCCGGCTGGCCCAGCCCGCCCTGGGCTTCCCGGCGGCACGGCGGGTCGGGCCCGGCGACCGCGGCGGCGTCCTGAAGGCCGTACTGACCCAGACGCTCGCCGTGGTCGGCACGGACATGGGAAACGTCCAGCTCGTCGACCGGGTCAGGGGCGGCCTGCGCATCGAGGCGCACACCGGACTCACGGACGACTTCGTCGACTTCTTCAGTCATGTCGGAGAGCAGGGCACGTCCTGTGCGCAGGCCGCACGCGACGTCGCCCAGGTCACGGTGCACGACGTCGAGGCGGATCCGGTCTTCACCGCGTCCGCCCGCGAGGCGATCCTCGCGGCGGGCAGCCGGGCCTGCCACAGCGTGCCGCTGACCACCCCGTCCGGCCGGTGTGTGGGCATGGTCTCCGCCCACGTCGACCACACCCTGGAAGGACTGACGACGGCGCAGCTCAAGGCGCTGGAGGCGGTGGGCGCGCAGGCGGGTCAATGGCTCGTCTGGCACGAGCGCACCGTGGTCCTGGACGCACTGGAGCACCTGCACGCCCTGGGCAACGGGAGCGCCCAGCCGTAGGCCCGCGGTGTGTGCATGGCCGTGACCGGGGCATTCGGAGTGCGGGAGGCCGAAAATGAACTCGACTGCCAGCGCATGGACAGGCCGGATCGCGGCCCGGCGTTCGACCCGCCGCTCGGCGACGGAGGGTGCCGCCCGCGCGGGACTCGTCGCACGCGGCGTGATCTATCTGCTGGTCGGCCTGCTGGCCCTCCAGATCGCCTTCGGCGACGGGAAACGCCAGGCCGACCGCGGCGGCGCGCTCGCCGAACTGTCGGACAAGCCCTTCGGCGCCGTCCTGCTGTGGGCCCTGGGCATCGGCCTGGTCTGCATGGCGCTGTGGCGGCTGTCCGAGGTGGTGTTCGGCTCGGTCGGCCCGGACGGACGCAAGGCGAAGAAGCGCCTGCTGGCGCTGGCCCGGTTCGTGTTCTACGCGTTCGTCGCCTACTCCGTCATCTCGTTCGCGGCGGGCGCGGGATCGAGCGGCGGTGGCAGCGGATCGAGCGACAAGCAGTCCAAGGACGTCACGGCGAAGGTCCTGGACATGCCCGCCGGGCAGTGGATCGTCGGCGCGGCCGGCGTGGGGATCGCCGTCGCCGGTGTGTGGCTCGCCGCCCGGGCCGTCATGCGCTCCTACCGCGACAAGTTCAAGCTCGGCGAGATGTCGCCGCGGGTACGGCGGCTGGTGGACGTGACCGGGGTGGGCGGCGGCACGGCCCGCGGGCTGGTGTTCGCGGCCGCCGGCGCCTTCGCCGTACGGGCCGCCGTCGACTACGAACCCGACAAGGCGAAGGGCCTGGACGACACGCTCCGCTCCTTCGCCGAGACCCCGCTCGGCCCCTGGCTGCTGGCCCTCGTGGCCGTCGGCCTGGTGCTGTTCGGCCTCTTCTCCTTCGCGATGGCACGCTGGCGCAAGGTGTGAGCCGCCCCGGCGTCAGCCCTTGGGCCGCGCCACCGGCACCCGCAGCGGGCGGGCCAGCCCCACCACACCCTCGTCCAGCCGCTGGAGATGCCGCAGCACCCGGTCGGTGACCCGGCCGAAGCGCGGTGACCCGGGGACGGCGGGCTCCAGCAGGGAAGCGATGCTCGGCCCCGTCTCCACCTCCTCGGTGGACCGCTCGTCCGCGACGTGGGCCGCCGTCGCACCGATGTTGTGCAGGATGCGCCGCCCCGCCCCACGGAGCCGGGGATCCGCCGCGATCGACGGGTGGGTGGGCAGCAGCTCGGCCGTCGCGGCCAGGGCACGCGCGTGGTACGCGCAGGTCTCCAGCAGCGCGACGACGTACCGCGCGGTGTCCCGCCGGGCCCGCAGCGGGGTGACGGGGTGGGTGAGCGGCTGGGTGGCGGCCCGCAGGTCGGCCAGCGCCTGGTCCAGGTCGCGGGCCTTGTCGAGGAGCTCGGCCGGAGGCCCGCCGCTGAGCTGGTCCACCGCCGTCTCGGTGACCTCCGCGAGCCGGTCCAGCACCTCGACGAGAAGGTCGTTCGTCCGGCGGTCCGTGCGCACCGGCAGTACCAGCGCCGCCGCGAGGACCCCGCAGGCCGCCCCGAGAGCCGTCTCCTCCACCCGCAGCACCAGCACCGACAGGCTGTAGGTGTGCAGCAGGGTGTACAGCACGCCCAGCGCGGCGGTGACGAAGAAGGACATCAGCGTGTACGACAGCGGCGCCGTGTAGAACATCAGGAAGACGCAGACCAGCACCACCGCGAACGCCGTCCAGGTGTGGTGGCCGACCAGCCCCGCGAGGCCGATGCCGGCCACCACCCCGAGCACGGTGCCCAGCAGCCGCCGGTAGCCCTTCACCAGGATCTCGCCCGTGGAGGCGGTGTTGATGAACACGATCCAGCAGGTCAGCACCGCCCAGTACCAGCGCTGACTGGACAGCAGCTCACCGCCCACGATGGCCAGCGACGACCCCACCGCGACCTGTACGGCCGCCCGAGTCGTGGGCCGCCGCAACCCCGCCGGTGCCTCCTGGGCGGGCTCCTCGCCGGCGTCGATGGCCGCGTCCTCCGCGTCCAGTTCCTCACGCGAACGGGCCGTGGCCGGGCTGTCGTCGGACTCGTCCTGCGGCCCGTCGAGAGCGATCCGCAGCCCCAGCACCGCGCGGCTCGCCTCGCCGATGCCCCGGAAGACGTCCTGGACAGCCGGTGGCGCGGCCGGGAGGTTCTCCTCGTCCCGGTATCCCAGCAGCCGGTTGCGCACCTGGGAGAGCCCCGTTCCGGGCCGCGCGGAGACCGGCCGCAGGACGAGCAGTCGCAGCGCCTCCAGATCGCGCCGCAGGGTGTCCTTCGCCTGGTCCCGCACCGGCAGCGGCCCGGCCGGCGGCACGGGCGCACCGGGCAGATGCAGGGTGAGCGTGTCCGCCCGCTCGGCGCTGCGCGCGGTCAGCAGCAACAGGCCCAGCCGCTCGGCCGCGACCTCGGCGTCCGCGACCCGCCGCTGCACGAGCCGCGCCACCGCCTCGTCGGCGGTCCCCTCCTCCAGCCGGCCCTGGATCAGCAGCGCCGTCTCGTGCAGCCGGGCCGTGCCGTCGCGCACATGCTCCAGAGCCTTCTCCGCCTCCTCCGGCCCCGCCGCGTCCAGCAGCTCCAGCTGCGCCGCCACCAGCTGGGCCAGCCGGGCCCGGAAGGCCCCCCGCAGCCGCTCCAGCATCCCCGAAGGCGTCTCGGGCACGAGCGCGAATCGCGCCACGGCACTGGCCAGGAAGGCGACGACGAGAGTGCCGTAGAGCTGGGGCAACGCGGAGACGGTGGCGCCGACGAACAGGGACGCGAAGTAGACCTGGAACCCGATCAGTCCGAGCGAGGTGCCCCGGTCGCCGTACCGGCGCCCGTAGACGGCGCAGAAGATCAACGCGACGAAGAACAGGTCGCCGGCCACCACATGGGAGCGCAGCAGCGCGGCGAGGGTGACGGCGGCCAGCGCCACCGGCAGGCCCAGCGCGAGGGTGACGGCCTGCCGGGCGCGCTGCTTCTCCCGGATGGCGAAGGTGGCGACCATGGCCGCGATCGCCCCCGCCACCAGATGGGGCACCTCGGCCCCCGCCAGGCCCAGCACGGCCAGCGTGAGCGCGATGGCGCCCACCGTCCGCAGCCCGGCCGCCAGCCGCAGCAGTCCGGGGTCGGACGCGGCCACCACGTCCCGCAGCCGCGCCCGCCCCGGACGACCCGTCTCCCGCGCCCCGAGCGGACTACTCCTGACGGTCCGTCCCCTCGACGTGCGCCTGGACCTGCTCCGGCGTCAGATACGCGTTGGTGTACTCGAAGTCGTGCAGCTTGGCGGCCTTGCGGGCCTGGAAGCCGGTGCGCACGAAATCGTCGCCCGCGAGCGCGTTGAGCGTCCAGTTGGTCGCGACGCGCACCTTGGCGACATTGGTGCGCAGCGCCGCCCAGTGGTAGCCGCGGGCCGCGGCCTGGGCGGGCAGACCGCGCAGTTCGATGCCGAGCGGCTTGGACACGGCGTCCTTGCCGCCGAGGTCGACGACGAGTCCGAGGTCCTTGTGGCTGTACGGCGTCGTCGACTGTCCCCGCAGGGTGGCGATGACGTTGTCGGCGACGTGCTTGCCCTGCCGCATCGCGTGCTGGGCCGTGGGCGGGCAGACCGCGCCCTCCTCGCCCTTGGCCTCGTCGGGCACCGCGGCCGAGTCGCCGAGCGCGAACACCCCGTCGTGGCCCGGCAGGTTCATGTCGGCGGTGACCGCGAGCCTTCCGCGGAGCGTCTCCGCGCCCAGCGTCGCGATGAGCGGGCTCGCCACCACGCCGGCGGTCCAGATCAGGGTGCGGGTCGGGACCACCCGGCCGTCGGTGAAGGTGACCTCCTCGGGGCCCGCCTTGGCGATGGACGTGCCCAGCGAGATCTCGATGCCGCGTTTGGTGAGGATCTGCTGGGCGGCGCTGCCCAGCTTGTCGCCCAGCTCGGGCATCAGCTTGGGCGCGATGTCGATCAGGTGCCACTTGATGAGCCCGGGATCGATACGCGGGTAGCGCTTGACGGCGGCGTGGGTGAGCTTCTGGAGACATGCCGCGGTCTCGGTGCCCGCGTAGCCGCCGCCGACGACCACGAACTGCAACCGCGAGGCCCGTTCGGCCTCGTCCTGGCTGGCGTCGGCGAGGTCGAGCTGCGCGATGACGTGGTCACGGACATAGGCGGCCTCGGCGAGTGTCTTCATGCCGAAGGCGTGATCGGTGAGGCCGGGGATGTCGAAGGTGCGGGTGACGCTGCCGGGGGCCAGCACGATGTAGTCGTACGGCTCGTCGATGATCTGGTCGGTGATGGTGCGGATGACGCAGACCTTGGACTTGAGGTCCACGCCGATGGCACCGCCCGGGATGATCCGGGTGCGGTACTTCTTGCTGCGGCGCAGCGAGACGGCGATCGACTGGGGCGTCAGCACCCCGGAGGCGACCTGGGGGAGCAGCGGAAGATAGAGCTGGTAGGCGAACGGCGTCACCAACGTGACGTCGGCCTCGTCGAGGGCGAGTTTGCGTTCCAGCCGGCGAACGCATTCCACGCCGGCGAAGCCTGCGCCAACCACCAGGATCCTGGGTCGTGTCACGGTCTTTCTTCCCTTCTGCGGCTCCGGCGGTCCGAGTCGGATGCCGTTCGCCTGCCCTGGATCTCCGCTTCGCAACATCGATCCCACCGTGCCTCAAGCCGTTCCGCCAGCCGGGCGCGGCAGCCAGACGAACGCGTCGTGCACCACCTTGCCCGTCGCGGTGCTCCCGCGCACCGGCTGCGAGTGAATGTCGTGTGTCTCACCAGGGCAGAAACACGTGCACGTCCTTGCCGTTGCCCTCCGTCACCACACTCACCTGGTCGCACAGGGCGTGGATCAGATGCCATCCGACACCGCCGCCACCGGTCCTGGGATGGAAGGAACGCGGGGCCGGCGGTGTGGGATTCGTGTCGTGCAGCGTCACATGGACGCCGTCGAAGGTGCGGCGCATGGACAGGTCGAAAGGGCCCGGGGCGTACTGGACGGCGTTGGCGGCCAGCTCCGTGACGACGAGCAGGATGTCGTCCCAGTGCTCGGGCGTCGCAGGCGCCGAGGCCTGCGCGAGCGTGTACAGGAACTCGTCCGCGGCGATCCGCGCAGCGGTGACGCTCTGCGGCTCACCGGCAAAGCTCATGGTGCGACTCGGGATCTCCACGGAGGCCAATGGTGCTTCCTGCCTGGTTCGCGTGCCAGTCCTGTCCGGCGCTCCTCGTGGGCGCCACTTCTGCGGGTTCCCGGGGTCGCTGAGGTCAATCGGACTCCCGGGACCCGATCAAGGTCACCGGAACACGTTGTCCGAGTCGTCCCAGCCGGTGACCTCGTCCGGCAGCTGCTGCCGCGGGGCGCGCGAGCGTGCCTGGTACATCGCGTCGATCTCGAACGCGTAGTGCTCGACGATCGCGTCGCGACGCAGCTTCATCGACGGGGTGAGCAGCGCGCTCGTGCGGTCGAAGGGTTCCGGCAGCACCCGGAAGACGCGGATGGACTCCGAACGGGACACGGAACTGTTCGCCGCGGCCACCGCGCGCCCGATCTCCTCCCGCAGCGCGTTCGCCTCGCGCGCCTCCCGGCTCGGCGCGTCACCCGGCATCGCGAGTCCGCCGCGCCAGTGGGCGAGGAACTCCGGGTCCAGGGTGATCAAGGCGCCCACACAGGGCCGGTTGTCCCCCACGAGGACCGCCTGATGGATGAGCGGATGCATCCGCAGCCGCTGCTCCAGGAAGGCCGGCGCCACGCTCTTGCCGCCGCTGGTGATGACGACGTCCTTCTTGCGGCCGGTGATCGTGAGATAGCCCTCGGCGTCCAGCCGCCCGAGGTCGCCCGTGGCCAGCCAGCCGCTGCCGAGCGCGTTGCGGGTGGCGGACTCGTCGTTGACGTACCCCTGGAACACCGAGGGGCCGTGCACCAGGATCTCCCCGTCGTCGGCCACCCGGATGTCCGTGCCCGGCAGGGCCCGGCCGACGGTGCCCGCCTTCTCCCGGCCCACGGGCTGTGCCGTGACGCCGCCGCTCGTCTCCGTCAGCCCGTAGGCGTCGTTCACATAGAGGCCGATGCCCTCGTAGAACAGGCAGAGTTCGCGGCCCAGCGGCGACCCGCCCGAGGCCGCGCGGAGCACCCGGCCCCCCAGCGCGGCCCGCAGTCTGCGGTACACCGTCCGCTCGTACAGCGCGTGCTGGAGCCGCAGATCCAGGGCGGGACCCGGCCCCAGCCCCAGCCGGTGGCGTTCGACGGCCCCCGCGAAGTCCCGTGCCGTCTCCGCGGCCCGCTCGAACAGGGCGCCGCGGCCCGCCTGCTGGGCCATCCGCAGGAAGTTCTTGTAGATCTTCTCGAAGAGCGACGGTACGCCGCAGAAGTACGTGGGCCGGAACGACAGCAGGGACGCCGACAGCGTCTGGGGGCTCAGATCCGGCTCGTGGCCCATCACCATGCCGCCGCGGATGCACAGGCTCTGCACGAACAGGCCGTAGACATGGGAGAAGGGCAGGAAAGCGAGGACCGAGCCCTGACCGCCCGGCGGCACCACGGTGTGGCCCCACCCCTCCAGCAGGGTGTCGCAGGCGCTCGCCAGACTTCGGTGGCTCAGCGCGCAGCCCAGCGGCCGGCCCGTCGTGCCGGAGGTGTAGACGACGGCCGCGGTGGAGTCCGGCATCACGATGCGACGCAGCGACTCGACCGTGGTGAGCGGGATGAACTCGCCCCGCTTCACGAGCTGTTCCAGCGACCCGTCGTCCAGCTGCCAGACATGGCGCAGCCGCGGCAGTGACGCGCACACCGAGCCGACCGTCATCACGCTCTGCTCGTCCTCGACGATCACGCCGACACAGTCCGCGTCCCGCAGGATCCAGGCGACCTGATCGCGCGAGGACGTCGGATAGATCGGCACGACCTCGGCGCCGACGGCCCACAGCGCATGGCTGAGAACCGTCCACTCGTACCGGGTGCGCGCCATGATCGCCACGCGGTTGCCCGGGGCGATCCCGGAGGCGACCAGGCCCTTGGCGAGGTCGACGACCTCGTCGCGCACCTCCACCGCGGTCACCTCCTCCCAGGTCGTGGCGGAGGGGTGCGGACGGCGCGCGAGCATCGGGACGGTGGGGTTGCGGGCGGCTGTCTCGAAGACGCTGTCGGCGAGTCCGCCCGTCAGCGGCGAGACGGACGGGGGAGCGAGGGCGACGTCGCGCATGCGCTGCTCCTGGTGTGTACGGGGTGTGACTCCGCCGATGAGAACTGTTATCGGCGGTGCCCGAATCTAGCCGAGGTGAGCGCGTTCGATGCGGGTATTCGACAACTGGAACCGACTTGATGACCGGGGAGGGGCCGGGGGTCCGGGGACCGCTCTACTCCTGCGTGTGGCGCACGCACTCCGTGACGACCTCCCGCAGGCTTCCGGTCCGCGCCAGCAGCTCCCGTTGGATGCGCGCGCCGTTGCCGTGCCGCAGCAACTCGGCACAGCCCTCCCGCGCTCGCTCGAGGTCACCGCTGTCGGACAGTGCGTCGCCGACGTGGTCCAGAAGTGCCCGTACGACCGTCTCCGCGGGCAGCCGCCGCATGGTCGCCGGGTGGAGCAGCTCCTCCGTCAGGCCGGACCGGGCGGCCCGCCAGGCGGCCAGTCGCAGCAGGCTCACACTGTGTCCCCACGGCTTGCGGCCCGCGCGCCAGTCACGCGACGACGTCTCCACGAGGGCGCGGGCGAGGGTGGCGATGAGCGCGGCGGTGGACGCGTGCAGACAGACGTCCGAGACCCGGATCTCCACCGTCGGATAGCGCCGGGACAGCCGGGCGTCGAAGTAGATCATCCCCTCGTCGAGGATCACGCCGGTCGCGACCATGTCCGCCACCCGCCGGTGATAGCACTCGGCCGAGCCGAACACCTCGGTCGGACCGGTCGACGGCCACCGCTGCCACACCCGGCTGCGATAGCTGCTGTACCGCGTGTCCTCACCCTGCCAGAACGGGGAGTTGGTGCTCAGCGCCGCCAGCACCGGCAGCCAGGGCTGCATCTGGTCGATCACGGCGACGCCCTCGTCGTCGGACTCGACGGACACATGGACATGACACCCCAGGACGAGATCATTGCTGGTGATGCCGTACTGCTCCGCCATCCACTGATAGCGCTGCCCCATGCCGACCGAAGGGCTGACCGGCAGCGGCGACGACGCCAGGGCGACCACCGCACAGCCGATCTCCCCGGCGTGCCGGGCCGCCTCCTTGCGGCAGCGGACGATCTCCGCGCCGAGTTCCGCCATCTCCGACTGGGGATGGGTGGCGAACTCGAGCATCTGGTTGTGGAGCTCCTTCTCGAAGACGCCACCGTTCGGGCCGTCGTGCGCGGCACGGGCGAGCACCGCGGCCGACAGCGCTCGTGGTTCGCCGGTCTCCGGGGCGACCAGGAGGAGTTCCTCCTCCACTCCGACGGTGCGCACGTGATGCCGCCCTTCTGCCGTGACGACTAGGTGTACGGCCCGACTGCCCAGCGGACGGCTGATCACACGGGCGAGAGCCACACGGTTGCGAGCGGGGGCAGAGTGAGCCGTACGACACCGTCCTCCGGTTTCACCGGGTCGGACCGGGTGACGCCACCGCCGCCGTAGCGTTCCGCGTCGGTGTTGAGGACCTCCCGCCAGGCCGGGACGTCACCCGGGACGCACAGCCGGTAGTCGTGGCGGACGACGGGGGAGAAGTTCGAGACGGCGAGCAGGGGGGCTCCACCGGCGTCGAGGCGGAGGAAGGCGAAGACGTTGTCGTCTGCCGCGTCTCCCACGATCCACCGGAAGCCGTCGGGGCTCGTGTCCCGCTGCCACAGAGCGGGCGTCGCGCGGTAGACGGTGTTGAGGTCGCGGACGAGATCCCGTACCCCGCGATGATCGGGCTCGGCGCCGTAGCCGGGGTCGAGGAGCCACCAGTCCGGGCCGTCGGCCTCCGACCACTCGGCTCCTTGGGCGAACTCCTGGCCCATGAAGAGGAGTTGTTTGCCGGGGTGGGCCCACATGAAGCCGAGGTAGGCGCGGTGGGTGGCGCGTTGCTGCCACCAGTCGCCCGGCATCTTCGACACCAGTGCCTGCTTGCCGTGGACGACCTCGTCGTGGGAGATCGGCAGGACGTAGTTCTCGCTGTACGCGTACACCATCGAGAAGGTCATCTCGTGGTGGTGGTACTTGCGGTGGACCGGCTCGTGCTGGATGTAGCCCAGGGAGTCGTGCATCCAGCCCATGTTCCACTTCAGACCGAAGCCCAGTCCGCCGCTCTCCGTGGGCCGCGTCACCCCGTCCCACGCGGTGGACTCCTCGGCGATCGTCATGACCCCCGGCACCCGCCGGTACACGGTCGCGTTCATCTCCTGGAGGAACGCCATCGCGTCCAGATCCTCGCGCCCGCCGAACACATTGGGCGTCCACTGACCGGAGTCGCGCGAATAGTCGAGGTAGAGCATCGAGGCGACCGCGTCCACCCGCAGCCCGTCGATATGGAACTCCTCGCACCAGTAGACGGCGTTGGCGACGAGGAAGTTGCGCACCTCGACCCGCCCGAAGTCGAACTCGTACGTCCCCCAGTCCGGATGCTCGGCCCGCCGCGAGTCTCCCGGCTCGTACAACGGCTCCCCGTCGAACCGCCCCAACGCCCAGTCGTCCTTGGGGAAATGAGCCGGAACCCAGTCCATGATCACACCGAGTCCGGCCCGGTGCAGCGCGTCCACCAGATACCGGAAGTCGTCCGGCGAGCCCAGCCGCGAGGTCGGCGCGTAGAACCCGGTGACCTGGTAGCCCCAGGAGCCGCCGAAGGGGTGCTCGGCGACCGGCATCAGCTCGACATGGGTGAACCCGAGGTCCTTGACGTACGCCGGGAGCTGCTCGGCGAGTTGACGGTACGTCAGCCCCGGTCGCCAGGACGGCAGATGGACCTCGTACACCGAGAACGGAGCCTCGTGCACCGGCACGTCCCCGCGCCGCGCCAGCCACTCCTGGTCGCCCCACTCGTAGTGGGAGGCCGTCACCACGGACGCCGTCGCGGGCGGCACCTCGGCACGGCGTGCCATCGGGTCGGCCTTGAGGAAGCGGTCGCCGGAGCGGGACGTGATCTCGAACTTGTACCGTGCGCCCTCGCCGATCCCCGGCAGGAACAGCTCCCACACCCCGGACGCGCCGAGGGAGCGCATCGGGAACGCCGTCCCGTCCCAGCAGGTGAACTCCCCGGTGACCCGCACGCCCTGTGCGTTGGGCGCCCACACCGTGAAGCGGGTCCCGGTCACGCCCTGATGGGTCATGGGCTCGGCACCGAGGGCCTTCCACAGCTCCTCGTGCCGGCCCTCGCGGATGAGATGCAGGTCGATGTCACCGAGGGCCGGCAGGAAGCGGTACGGGTCGTGCACCTCTTGCCCGGCGTCGTCCTCGTAGGAGACCAGCAGGGTGTACGGGGGAATCGCCTCCAGCGCGAGTACGCCGGAGAACAGACCGTCGCCCTCGGACGAGAGGCTGCTGCGCTCCCCGTCGACGACCACCTCCACGGCACGGGCGAAGGGCCGCAGCGCCCGGAAGGCGATCCCGCCCGGTACCGGGTGGGCGCCGAGCAACGCGTGCGGGTCGTGGTGGGCGCCCGACAGCAACCGCGTGCGGTCGGCGGGGTCCAGGGGAGGTGCGGCCCGGCAGGGGAGCGGGCCGCCGGCCTCGGGGGGTGTGATGTCGCGCAGTGCCATGACGTCAGGCTCCTCTCACGGCGAGACGTTCGATCGCCGCCATCGGCACGGGCAGCCAGTCGGGGCGGTGCCGGGCCTCGTACAGCACCTCGTACACGGCGCGGTCCGTCTCGTAGGCGCGCAGCAGACCGTGCTTCTTGCGCGGGTCCCACCCGGCGAGCGAGGCATATCCCGCGCAGTAGGCCTCTCGGCAGCGGCGCGCCCACTCCGGGCGCCAGGGGCGGCGCTGGCGGGCGGCGTAGTCGAAGGAGCGCAGCATCCCGGCGATGTCGCGCACGGGGGAGTGGGTGCTGCGGCGCTCGGCGAGGGGACGGGAGGGTTCACCCTCGAAGTCGATCACGAACCACTCGCGGCCGGCCCGCAGCACCTGCCCCAGATGCAGATCACCGTGGATGCGCTGGGCGGGCGGACCGGGGTCGCAGGTGGTGAGGGCGGCGAACGCGGTCTGGAGCGCGGGGACGTACGGCTGGAGAGCCGGTACGCAGTGCGCGGCGGCGCCGAGCCGCTCGGTCATCGCGGTCGCCGTCCGGCCGTTCTCGGCATGTGCCCGGGCCGGGAAGGCCGAGGCCAGCGCGAGGTGCACCTCCGCCGTGGCCTGCCCCAACTCGCGGGCCTGCGCCGTGAAGTCGTCGCCGGAGGCGAGCGCCTGGAGAGCCAGTGTCCAGCCGTCGGACGCGTCGGGCAGGAAGGGCTGGAGCACGCCCAGCGTCGCCTCCTGCGGGTGCGTCGTCCGGAACCAGGCGACCGGTGCCGGCACCCGTCGGCACCCCTGCCCGGCCAGCGCGCCCGGGACCTCCAGGTCGGGGTTGACGCCGGGCTGGATGCGCCGGAAGACCTTGAGGATGAACGAGTCCCCGTACACCAGCGAGGAGTTGGACTGCTCGGCGTCCAGCATCCGCGGCACGAGTCCCGCGGGGACGGACACGGACGGGTCGGCCTCGAAACTCAGGGGGCCCGCCGTGCCGGGGTGCCGCAGCCGTTCCAGGAGCAGCTGTGCGACCCGCGGGTCCTGGAGCGCGTCGTAGACCGTCAGCCCGGCCAGCGGCCCGTCCTCCGCCCGCCCGATGAGGGCGCGGCCCAGGCGCGGCGACAGGTGCTTGCGTACGCCGAGCAGCAACTGGTAGCAGTCGCCGGCCGTGGCGGTGGTGCCGCCGGGCGCGGGGACGGGCGTGTGTGCGGTCTGCACCAGCAGATGCAGACAGCCCGGGAACAGCTCCGTCATGGACAGCAGTGAGAGGTCCGTGACGGGCCGGTCCTTGCCCGCGAACCAGCGCTGCCGGGGCAGCCACTCGCGCAGCAGCCCGGCGAGCGAGGCCATGGGCCCGGTGGCGGTCGTGCCGCCTGGATGGGGGAATGCGGTCTTCGGCATGGTGACGCCTCCTTTCATCGGCGGTCGCTCAAGCTCGGCGGCCGATGCGGGATGCGACTCGGGCGAGCCGGAACCAGTAGAAGCCGTGTCCTGCCAGGGTCAGCAGGTACGGCAGTTCACCGATGGCGGGGAAGCGGACCCCTCCGATGAGTTCCACGGGGTGGCGTCCGTCGAAAACACGGAGATCGAGTTCGGTGGGCTGTGCGAAGCGGGAGAAGTTGTGCACGCACAGGACGAGGTCGTCCTCGTACTCGCGCAGGAACGCGATGACGGCGGGGTTGGACGACTGGAG
>NZ_JBIAVQ010000006.1:0-475026 GCF_042894505.1 Streptomyces sp. NPDC001536 | reverse complement strand
CCGAGGAGTTTGAGCCAGATGTCGTTGCGGAGGTCTTTTTCGACGGGGCATTTGAGGCCGCCGGCTTGCATGGCTTCGCTGAAGGTCTGGCAGCGCTCGGAGATCGTCCGGTCGGGTTCGCCGATGGAGAAGCGGGTGCCTTCCAGGTGTCGTACCACGCCTGGGCCTTCGAGTTCGGTGGCGGCGTAGACGACGCAGCCGATGGCGCGTTCGGGGGCGAGGACCGCGCTGACCGCTCCGTGCGGGTCCACGCTTTCGATGCGCTGGCCGTCATGCGGTCCGCCGTGGTGGTGGAAGTACCACCAGGGGATTCCGTTCTGGGCGGCGATGACGGCGGTGGACTCGTGGAGGAGTGGTTCGATGAGCGGCCCGCACGCCGCGTAGGAGTTGGCTTTGAGTCCGAGCAGGACGTAGTCGACGGGGCCGATGTCGCCGGGGTTGTCGGTGGCGTGGATGTGGGCGGTGAAGTCGCCGCGGGGGCTGTGGACTTGGACGCCGTTGCGCCTCATGGCCGCGAGGTGCGGTCCACGGGCGATGAGGTGGACGTCGGTGCCTGCGCGGTGCAGGGCGGCGCCGACGTAGGCGCCGATGGCTCCGGCGCCGAGGACTGCGACTTTCACTGGGTGGCGCTCCGTTCGGTCGAGGGTGTACCGCGGAACTGTCGAAATCTGTCGACGAAATATTGTCTACAGGATGGAACTGGTGCCAGCAAGAGTTTGGGACGGCCCCCCGACGGCCATCCGTGGCGCCTGAGAAGCACGGGTCGTTTGCTCATCCGCGCTCGTGAGCTGCTGCTACAGCCTGCCGGGACAGGCCCAACTCCCGGGTGTCCAGGCGTTTGTGCGCCGTAGACTGTAGGCGAAAGCCAATCCATACTTGGCTCTCGCATACAGCGATGACGCTGCCGAGGAGGGGCCGTGATGTTGTCGACAACAGGACTGCCGCAGGGTGCGGTGCCCAAGCTCGAACGCCCCGGCCCGCTGCGCGACCGTGTCTACGAGGCGCTGCTCGAACTCATCACCACCCGCGCCCTCCAGCCCGGCCAGCATCTCGTCGAGAGCGAACTGGCGGGCCATCTCGGCGTCTCCCGGCAGCCCGTGCGGGAGGCGCTCCAGCGCCTCAGCACCGAGGGATGGGTCGATCTACGGCCCGCCCAGGGCGCGTTCGTGCACGAACCCACCGAGGAGGAAGCCGACCAACTCCTCACCGTCCGCACGCTGTTGGAGGCCGAAGCGGCCCGGCTCGCCGCGGCCAACGCGGGCAAGACCGCCATCGGCGTGCTGGAGGAGCTGTGCGCGGAGGGCGAGCGCGCGGTCGCCGCCGACGACGTGGACCGCGCGGTCGCGACGAACGCCCGGCTGCACGCGAAGATCATGGAACTGGCCGGCAACACCGTCCTCGCCGAGCTGGCCGCACAGGTCGACCGCCGCGTCCGCTGGTACTACACACCCGTCGCCCGGCAGCGCGGACAGCAGTCCTGGATCGAGCACCGCGAGCTGATCGCGGCGATCACGGACCGCGACGAGCAGCGCGCCACGGCGGTCATGCGGGCCCACACGGAACACACGCGGAAGACGTACCACGAGCGCGACAAGTAGGGCTCCGATCGACCCTGGGTACAGTCCCCGCATGTCCGACGATCAGAGACCCTCGCCCCCCGGGGACCGGCTCGGCCACCTCCTGAAGAAGGCGCAGGCCAAGCTGGCCAGGGCATCCGCCGAGGCCCTCGCGCCCCACGGAGTGGACGGCCACGAGCTGACGGTGCTCGCGGTGCTCTCGGGGGCGGCGTCCCCGTCACAGGTCGAGGTGGCCGGGCGGCTCGGTGTCGACCGTACGACGATGGTGGCGCTCCTGGACGGACTGGAGGACCAGGGACTCGTCGAGCGGCGTCGCAGTCCTCGGGACCGGCGCAAGAACCTCGTCGAGCTGACGGCCGCGGGACAGGAGTGTCTGAGCCGGGCCGAGCAGGCGCGCAGGAACGCCGAGGAACGTTTCCTCGCACCGCTGGGGGAGGAGACGGCGGCATCGCTCGTGCGGGCGCTGCGGATGCTGGTCGCGGAGGAACGGGTCCACGGGTGACCCTCTCCGCGTAATCGTTCCGTCGCTGATGGTGAGCCCTCGGGAGCGCTCCGTACCGTGGCCCCGGAGTGCCCTCCGAGGCACGGATATGCAGGTGAAAGGCGCTCCGAAAGCTTGGTATTGTTGTCCATGTCGCCGCGGGGAACACCCCCGGCCAGGCGACAGACACCTAGTCCGGGTGGCGGAATGGCAGACGCGCTAGCTTGAGGTGCTAGTGCCCTTTATCGGGCGTGGGGGTTCAAGTCCCCCCTCGGACACCAGCTGGGACGTTCACGAGATCGTCCCGAAGCGTTCACGAATTACCGGTCGAGTCAGTGACTCACCGGTAATTCGTCGTTTCTGGGGCCTCAAGCCTCGTGATCGACTCGATGAGGAGGTGAGGCGGTGGCGGTCCAGGCACTGTGCCTCTCACCTGCGGAAACAGGACATGCCTGCGCGACGGCTGGTAGCCGTGGCGCAGGCATGTGGGGTTTTCAGGGGGTGGAGCGCGGCGGGGGTGTGTCACTCGCGTGGCGGCGGCTCGACCTGCTCGGTCGGAAGCGGTCGCGCCTGCGGCGGATCGGAGTACGCACCGAGTCGGGTTGCGGTGCTCTGCGTGCCGGCTTTGCGGGGCTGGACGCCCTGGTCGCGGAGGAACCGTCGGATGGCTCTGAGGTTCGCCACGAAGATGATGACGGCATTGAGCAGGGTCTGTGCGACGCGTCCGTGCGGCAGGCGGAGCTGGGGATTGTCGATGCTGTCGAGGGCGGACTTCTTGAGGTTGCCGTTGCCGCCCTCGTTCTGACTGCGCAGTCCGGACCAGGCTTCCTGCCACAGAGGGGTGAACAGGGGGTACTTCTGCCGCCACTTGGCCAACACGGTGCCCGGGACGGTGATGCTCTTCCCCCTGCAGATGTCGGGGTAGACGGGGGTGTCCCGCTTGGGCCTGGGGATGGTGGGCAGGGCCGCCGGGGTACGGACAGTGGGGGCGTCGAGGTCGACGACGGTGGACGGGCGTGGCTGGGGCCGGCGGTAGCAGGTGACCGTTGCGTGGGACCCGAGGGCAGGGCACTGTCGACGCTGGTTCCCTGCGGGCCCGTACTCCTTGATCTTGGTCTGGTAGTCCTTCCGGGACTGGATCAGGTTGAGTGCGTGGGCGCGCGCCTCGTCCGTGCGGCTGTCGATGTATGTGGCGCCCGCAGTGATGAGCGGGGTGGGCATCAGCGGGCAGTAGAACTCGTCACCGACCAACTGCATGCCGCGGAACTCTCCCTGCCGGTCGACCTTGTCGTCGTTGTAGTGCTTCACCGTGTTGAGGCCGAGCTTGATCAGCTGCAGATGCAGGTTGTGCGGCTTGGCCTGGGTGATGCCCCGGTCGGCGCAGAACAGGTCTTTGACCAGGCCGCGTTCGAAGGCCGGCTGGATGGCGCGCAGGGCGGCCGGGCCGGGTTCGGTACCCGGGGTGCGAAGGATCATGCCGAGGCAGACCGCGGGGTAGGCGCCGGCGAGGTCGCCATGGCCATGGCCCGGGAAAGCGGCCATCATGGCGTAGCGGAACTCTCTCTTCTCCGACGCCTTGGCTTTCTTCTCCTGGCCCGACTTGCTCTTGCGAGGCACTGGCTTGTTTGCCGTGCCGCGCCGGGTGCCAGTGTTCGTGGAGGCCGCAGCTTTGCCGCTGGGCCCCGACTTCTTCTGCGTTCCTCCCTTCACGTACATCCCGGCGGTGATCTCAAGCGAGGCCCGGTCCTGGTGGTAGTCCGGCTCTTTGCCCCAGACCGGAACCGGAGTGTCGTCGACCGCGAGGTGGCCAGGCCACCGAGCGAAGTCGCCGCGCCGGTAGGAAGCCATCACCGGAGCGAGAATCAGATCCTGGGCGATGGCCTCCAGGTTGCGCACGGTGTCCTGGTTGGCGCGGGCATTCCACTTCCGTCGGATCTTTTTGGCCTCGCTGAGCGACAGCCGCTTGCGGCGGTCGTGTGGTGCCGGGTCGAGGCGCCGGGTCATCGAGGCCCAGGACCGGTAGACGCGCTTCGACGTCGCGTACTGGTGGTGCGCGACGCGGTCGATTTCTTCTCGGGTTGCGCCCTCGCGGATGTGCAGGTCGACGTTGGGGATGTCAAGGAGGGCTTTGGACCCTGGAGACAGTGCGAAGAAGAGCGTCTCCCACGCATCGTCGATGTTCGCGCTCTTGCCCATGTACTGCGACAGGATCAAGCCGATCAGCACTGTGCGGAACGGGAAGCCCTTCGGGCCTGGCCGGTGCTCGTTGGAGGGAAGGCGTTCCAGTACTCCGCTGTGGCGCACGAGGTCGAAGACCTGCCTCACAACACGGTCGCTGAGGTACGGCCGGGGGCCTGCGGTGCAGGGCGTAAAGCGAGGCCGGTACGCCGGCAAGGTTTGTCCTCCGGGTCCTTCCTGCTCATGCCGCCCCCCGCAACAGATCGGATGCCTCCGCTTCAGGCACGTCGTGGAGGAAGACGAGGTAGCGCGAGAGGCTGTGCAGGGTCCCGAGTCCCGACGCTTTGAGGATCACCTTCAGCGGAATACCTGCATTCAGCAGTTCGACGAGCCAGGTCGTACGCAGCCGCTGGGTTTGCAGCACTGCACCGTCACAACGGCCGATGATCCGCGGGTACCTGGCCAGCCAGTCCGATGCGATGTGCTTGCTGGTGCGGTCCTGCCAGTCCGGCCGGAAGGCGTACGCGTCTGCCGGGATGTGGGCGGCTTCTGCCAGCAGCAGTTCCTCGTAGGCGTACCGACATACGACAGTGCGCGGACGGCGCCCGTGCACATTGACCAGGGCCCGGCCGGTAGGGCCCGCGAGGATATCCCGCCCCTGAACGTACACAAGATCCTCAACGGCGAGCCCGCAGCCAACGCCGAGACAGAACAGCAGGCAGGCGTTGCGCCGCTGGGCCGGGGTGGGCAGGCTCTGCGCCCAGATCAGCCAGTAGGCGATTTCCGCCGGCGGGTAGGGGGTCACTGGGGCGGCGGTGGCCTTCAGCCGGATCGGCGGATGCTGTCCGAGCTGGTCCAACAGGAGCGCTTCGGAGGCCCGGCGCAGCTGGCTGCTGCAGGTTCGGCGGCTGTTGGCGCCCATGTCGCGGCAGCCGACGAGGATGAACCGTTCGACTGTGCTCTGGTCATGGATCACCGAGGGTTCGAGCGGGAGGCCCTGGGCCTCGGCCCAGGCGACCAGCCGTGTGAGCGGCGTCATGATCACGTCTGGGCCGTAGGGTCCCGCTGCGACGGCCAGGAATCCCAGCGAGCGGACGACCGGCGCGATGCGGCGCCACTGGGCGGGCGGCACCGTCTCCGCCTTCGGTGCGTAGGCCAGCAGGCGATTCGACACAGCGACCTCCAGGCGCAAGGCCCATGACATGTGGCCGGTTAACCGGCCGCTGGTGTCAGTGTCGATCACGATCTGAAGGAACGCATCTTTATGACCGGAGGCCGAGCGCGCACGGCGCCGCCATGGAGCTACGCCGTCGATCCGGAGGAGTGGCCGGATGCCCGGATCGCCGGGGAGCCCGCCGCGGCGGTCGTCCAGACGATTGCCCGCCGCCTCGCCGCCGCCCTGCGCGAGAGGCCGGAGCTCTCGCTGCGCGCACTGGCCACCCAGAGCAACGTCGGCAGACAGACCATCGGTGATCTGCTGGCGGGAGCCACCTGGCCGGATGTCCTGACGGTCTGCCGACTGGAGCGCGCCCTGGGCCTGGCGCTCTGGCCCGGATCGAATGCGACCCAATGTGCTCATGACTGATCTCCAATTGCCTATTTGAGGTCAGTCGTGCTCGCACTGCGCGACCCGGCAGATGTACGCGCGACACTCCCGGCCGCGCTCCCTGCCACGGCGGCAGGAAGCATCACTGAGTGGCCACTGCTTGAGGTGGAGTTGGAGGAAGTCAGAGTCCGGGGATGGGCGGCAGACCTCGAGGAAAGTGCACACGACCTGCACGGCGTAGGCGTGGCCATCCGCAACCGCATCGGGGAACCGCTCGCCGCGATCTCCGTGTACGCCCCCGCCGTACGTCTGCGTGAACAGGACATGCCAGCAGTTGCCGCTGCCCTGCAGGAGACCGCCACCATGATCGCCGGGGCAGCGTGACAGCGGGCGCCGAGGTGCCGGGACTCAAGGCCCCAACGTGATCCGCCCGTCCGGGATCCACCCCTCCAGGTATCCCGTCAACAGCACAGCCACATCTGGCAGATCGCACCGGGTGCACAACTCCTGCCACTGCTCAGGTCCCGCCCAGTGTGTCGCTCCCCAGGGCAGATGCTCCGGCGGAGCACCAGCCCCAACGAGACGAAAGATGAACACGTGCGCCTCTCGACGGCTCCGGCCTATGGGCACAGGCACCTGAGCCCAACGGCATCCTTCAACGGCACCCCCGTGCACCGGCATTGCGCCGACCGCATCGCGGAGTACGCGCACTGCCGCCTCACGGTAGGGCTCTGCGGCTCGGACCGATCCTGACGGGAGCACCCATCGGGGAACAGCTCCAGGCAGGTCGTCTGCCACCAGGGCAGGCCGCCCGTCCGAGCTCAGCAACGCGACGAACACCACCCGCCGCATCCTGGGAGGCGGCACGGTAGGGCACCTCGAACTTTCGGCGGCGTCCAGGAAAGCAGGCACAGTCCGATCCTGACATGTGGCCGCTTAACCGGCCACTCGTGTCCTGGGAGAAGCAGGCTTCATCTCGGAGATCAAAGCGGCGAATCTGATCTATATCTGGGCGCAAGCCGCACGGATACTTCAGGGACTGTTACCCGGGTACTGTGCAGTCGGCCACTTCGGTGATGTCACCGACCGCCGAACTCAGCTTCACGGCGGTGTCCTCCCATGTCTTCTCTCGAGGGAAGCTCTCAGCCAGCGAGAACGTGCTTGCGCAGGGCGCTGACCTAGCAGGTGCCCAGCAGTCCGGTACGGATCACCGGATCGCGCAGCAGAGCGAGGGTGTCGGACTCGTCGGTGAAGATGTCCTCGGCGCCCGGGACGACTGCTTGGTGGAACATGGCATGAACAACGTCGGCGGTGGGCTGCTCCCAGATGGTTGCCGCACAGGCTGCCGCCTCCTCCAGGTCGTCCTTCTCGAAGGCAGCACGCCACTTGTCCAGTAGGAGCGGGGTGATCCGATACGCGTTGCGCCGTCCCCGGACGAGGATGCTCCGATTGAGACCGAAGACCTTGATCGTCGCGGTACCCCTGTCGGTGAGGTCGAGATATTCACCGGCTGCGAGCGAGAGGTGCAGATGCGGAGCGGGGTCCTCACTGCTCGGGTCGATGAGCAGGGGCGTGCCGTCGTCGGCGAGGGGGAAGAGGTCACGCTTGAGGTGGCTGTTGCACAGGGAGCACGCCAGCAGGTGGTTGTCCCAGTCGAAGGTCCGTAACGGATTGATACGGACGGGCTCGAAGTGGTCTATGTCCGTGCCCTGGTTGTCCCCGCAGTACATGCACCGCTCCAGCCCGGGTGCCATCTCCGCGAGGGCGCTTTTCAGCACGGGGTGTATGTGCCTGCGGACGGACGTGTGCTTCCATAACTGCCCCGCTCGCGTCTTGGGAACAGCGGCCTGCCCGATGTCATCGGTGTAGCCGGCCATGGAAGTCAGCGTCGTCTGCGGGAGTAGCACCCTCGTCACTCGGATCATGAGTCGTGCCGTGGACGACGGGAGTGGAGCCGGGCCGCGATTTCATCGACGCGAGTAGCCGGCGAACTGGCCAACTTGCGCTTCAAATAACGGTATTGGTCCTTTTCCTCTTCGCTGGCCCGGCCTCGCACGACGTCCAGCTCCAGGGCGAGGAGCTCCTCCCGCTTCTGTTCGGCCTGGTCCGAGTAGGGGGTGTCGAGCCCGAACAGGTCCGAGAGCACGGCGTCGTCGCCGCTGCCGAAGATGATGCGGTCGTAGAGGTGCTGGGGCACGACCTCCACAGGGCTCTCCTCGTCAGGGCCCGGTAGCCGGATCAGTCCGCCCGGGTCCGCTGCCTGGCAGATGTAGGGGCTGTGTGTGGTGACGATGAACTGGATGTTCGGGAAGTGCGCCTTCAGCCAGCCGCCGATGCGCTTCTGCCAGGACACGTGCAGATGGGCGTCGATCTCGTCGATGATGACGACCCCGGAACTCGGAACGTTCGGCGTGCCGTCCGTCGTGTCCAGGACGAGTTCGCCGTAGGCGTCATGGATCTGCTTGAGGATGTCCACGACCAGGGCTGCCACCGTGCGGTAGCCGTCGCTCATCTCCCGCAGCGGGAACCGATGGTTTCGGTTGACGACCCACAGGCCCTCGGAGTCGACGTTGTCGATCTGGTAGTCGTCGGGCAGCAGGTCGTCGCCCAGGATGGCCAGGGCGGCCGCCTTGAGGTCCCGGGCGCCGTCCTTGTCCTCGAATGCGCGCAGGTGCTGCTCGATAAGCCAGCTCACGCCTTCCGCCAGCGACGCGTCCTCGTGGAAGAGGCTCGTCAGCCGGGCGACCGCGCCTGAGCTGGACATCAGCCGCTGAATGTCGCTCGAGCCCCCGGCGAGCCTGCGGAAGGGACCGTACCCCGCGCAGAACCATCCCACCGGATTGTCCGCCCACGGGCCGCGCTGGGCGACGGGGCGTTCCTTCTGGTAGCCGATGGCGTTCAGCGCCGGCTGTCCGGCCCTGCTGGAACCCGGCTTGCCGGAGAGAGACGTCTGCTCCGCCGCGGTCCAGCGGAGCCCCGCCCAGATCGGCCGGACCGGACGTCGCCCCGTGGTGAACTGATCCTGCTCCGGGTCATGGACCAGGCACACTTCGGCCTTCGCCACCGTCTCGTCCCGCGAGACCCAGGTGTCGAACCCGGGGACGAGACTGCGGGCAACGGCGGGTCCGCTGATCGTCAGGGCGACCGCGCGCAGCAGGGTCGTTTTCCCCGAGCCGTTGCGGCCAGCCAGGACCGTCCAGCCGGCGTATGAGCCGTCGGGCCTCGTCAGGTCCAGGTCCACGTGGCGTGCACCGTGGAACGACCTGATGTTCCGTAGGCGAAGGTTCTTCAGGTACATGTCTCGTCCGCCCGGATCCCGTTCTGAGGTTAGAGCCGGACGACGGCCGGCTCCGTGGTGACTCTAACGCGGCGGCGTTGTGTCGCGTCACCGCAGGTCAGTGGCTTCCCTCCAGGAACGGGCTGCGTGGTCCGGCCCAGGTGATGGAGAGTTGTTCGCGGGCCCTGGTGGCCGCGACGAACAGCAGCGAGCGCTCGCGCTGCAGGTCACGGTCGTGCTGGGTACGATCCTCGGAGGCCGGGGTGACGGCGCCGGGCTGCGGCACGTGATCCGCGCCCACTCCGATGATGGCGACCGCCCGGTACTCCAGGCCCTTGATCCGGTGCATCGTCATCACGTGCACCCCGGAACCGATCGCCGGAGTCTGCCGCGGTTTCACCCTGACGGCCTTGATCCCCGCGTTGTGCAACGCCTCCACCGCCGCGTCCGCGAGCTTGTTGGTCCGGGCGGTGACGACGATCTCGTCCTCCTTCAGCCCTTCGCCCAGCCACTCCTCGACCCGTCGGGCCAGGCCCGCGAGTTCGGCGGCCGTGCTCGGGTACTCGGTCAACTCGGGCTTCGCCCCGCCGAGAACAGACCGGTACCCGCCCAGGTCCTCGGTCGCATCGTCGAGGTCGTCGAAGCTCGCGTCGCCCAGCAGGCTCAGCGACGTTCCGAGGATCTGACGGGTCGTGCGGTAGTTCAGGGTCAGCCGCCTGGAGCGTCGCCCTCGCACGTTGATGCCGTGGGCGCTCAGCGCGGTCCGGTTGTCGTAGATCCGTTGGTGGGCGTCGCCGACGATGAAGAGGTCGTCCTCGCCGACCGGGACGAGCGCCCGTAGCAGCTTCCAGTGTGCGGCGTGCAGGTCCTGGGCCTCGTCCACGACGATGTGCCGGTACGGGCGGGTCTCGTCGCTCCAGCCCGAGGCGATCCGGGCGGCCTGCGCGGCAAGTTGGGTGACGCCGACCTCACCGGCCGCGTCCAACCGGTGCTCGAAGGCCTCGATCAGTCCCCACACCTGCGCCCGTTCCGGGCGGTTGAGGCGCCGACCGCGACCGGCCCGGCTGGCGACGAGGTACTCGTCACGGCTGCGCACGTCCTGGGCGAGCACGACCTGCTTCCATTCGGCCTCCAGGAAACGCGCGTCCCAGCGGTGCGGCTGCTGTTCCTCGGCCAGGTCCTCCCAGCGCCTGCGGATCTCGTCGTCGCCGAGGGATTTGGGGGTCTTCGCGCCGAAGACCTCCTTGGCGATGCCGTAGGCGACCTTGTCGATGTTGCGGACGTCCACCTTGGCGGTGAGCTGGGTGCCGCCGAGGTCCTCCAGCAGCGAGCGCAGCAGTTCGGCGAGGGTGGTGGTGTAGGTGGTGAGCAGGATCGCCTGGCCGGGCGGCAGCCGTTCGGCCAGGGCCTTTACCCGGTGCAGGGCGACGACGGTCTTGCCCGTACCGGGTCCGCCGGTGACCCGTACCGACCCCTTGTTGGGGGTCTTGCGCTCGGCCAGGGCGCGCTGGGCCGGGTGCAGGAAGATCCGCCAGGCCGACAGCGGCTCGGACATGATCCGGCCGAACTCGGCGACGTCGCCGGTGACGACGAAGGACTCCTTGGTCGCGGGGCGCTCGTTGGCGGCCTCGTAGTCGTCCGGGTCGACGGTGTCACTGGTCGCGGCGACTGAACTGACGTGCTCCCAGACGTCCTCGACGGTCATACCGTCGGCGAGGCAGAGGATCACGTCCCTGGCGAGCTTGGGCAGATGCTCCACGAAGCCGAGTATCGCGTCGATGCTGCGGATCTCCCGCAACGCTGGTACGACCGAGGGGTGCACGCCTAGCCGATCGAAGTCGGCATCCGAAACGTGGGCGAAAACGGACGGCTCCTCGCTGGCGGGTGCCTGGGTGGGCTGCCCGCTCAGGGTGCCGTGGAGGCTCGCGAGGTTGATCAGCTCGACGCCGCCGGTGACCTTGTTGATGTCGAAGATGATGTGCGAGGCGAGGTTGTAGGCGTCGTCGTGCGGCAGCACCGCCACCAGGTAATAGATCCGGTCGGCGTAGTGCATCAGCACCGCACGGAAGTTGTCGTTGATCCTGGCCGTGCGCACCCGCTTGTCCTCGGCGCCCTTCGGCGGCTTGAGGTTCAGCCCGTTGGCGTCGGGATCGCGCTGCATCTTCATGATGAACTGCAGCACCTGTGCCTGGACCGATCCGTCGAGCTTGTCGTAGTACTTGCCGAAGACGTCCGCCATGACGACCTGGGCCTTGGACATCACACATTCTCCAAACGCTCGGCCAACTCGGCCACATCAACTGTCCCGGCATGTACGACGTGCCAGCCGGCCTCCGCGAACGCGGCGTCACGGTGCTCGTCGACGTCGAGGAACACCGCCACCCTGGCGTCCGGCCAGGCGAGTTCCGCCTGCTGCGCGACCCGGTCGTCGAGCTCGAAGCCGACCTCCGGGGCGCCGAAGTGACGGGTGCGGGCTTCCCGACACAGGGCGAACAGCAGTTCTTCGGCCTGCGAGGAGGCCCACTCGACCGCCTCCGCCCAGGGCTCCGGCAGTTCGTCGGGCAGGCCCGTGGTGGTGGGCAGCGCACCCGCGAGGAGGGCGACCGTGTGCGGGTCGAGCTGTCCGGCCGTGGACATCGCGACCTGGTGGAACGAACGCGGCAGTGCCGAACCCCGGTCGCCCGTCAGCAGCTGCAGCAGATTGGACCACCGCAGCCAGTCGGCCCACCGCGCCCGGTGGCCCGGCTCGGCGACCGCCTCGTCGCGGTCGTCCAGCACGGTGAAGGCCGACCAGGCGGACATCCCGGGCTGCCCGGTCGCGGGCTCGGCCCGCCGGTCGAGCAGCCCGAGGACGCGCAGCCCGCCCAGGGTGCGGACGTCCATCGCGATTGCGTCGGCGGCGGCCGGGTTGTCGGGTACCGGCAGGGTGCCGCCCGCCAGCACGTCCGGCAGCAGCTCTCCCACCGAACACCGGTCGATCGGCTGCCGCGCCGCTCCGCCCCCTGCGAAACCACTGATCAGCGCCGCCGCCCTGCGGGACCACTTCTCCGCGTCGGGATCGGCGAGCACCGCGAGCAGCGTCTCGACCGGGTTCCGCAGCACAGGATCCAGCGTGTCGTCAGGGCGTGGGCCGCCCGTCAGCATCTGGTGGATCTGCCGGGCCGTCCGCAGCGCGCCCTCACCGAGAAGCGGTTCGGCGGGGGTGCGCACCTCGCGGTCGTCCGCGGTCCCCTCCACCGCCGCCTTCCAGGCCATGACGTCCGCGTGCGTGAACTGCCACACCTGCATGCCCTCGGCCCGCAGTGCCTCGCGCTTGGCGGCGTCGTCGGCGATCCGGTTGATGCCGGTGCTGGCGTGGAAGGCGTAGCCGTCGAGGAAGACCGCGATGCGCGTCGACGGCCCGTCGATCCGGGTCAGCAGATAGTCCGGTTCGCTGGGCGCGGAGTTCAGCTGCCGCACGTGGTCCTGGAAGAGCCACCGGGTGCCGCTGCCGTCCGGGCGGGTGAAGCGCAGCTCGTACTCCATGCCGCGTTCCCCGGCACGGGGCGTCACCGAGCCGGACTCCGGGCGGCGGCTGCCCCAGTCCACGAGGGTGCGGACGAACTGCTTCTCCAGCTCGCTCTCGGCGAGCTGGTCGATACGCACCCCGGACAGGGTGTCGACCTGCTCCGTGTCCCAGCCGGTGAGGATCTCGTCCAGGAGCTCCCTGGCGACCCGCAGCGACGCGAAGGGGTGTTCGTTGCTGCTGACGTGCGGCAGCAGGCAGCGGTGGCAGGGGGTGCGCAGGTTCTCCTTGCCGCAGGGGCAGTCCCGCAGGGCGGTCTGGGCGAGGGTCAGCACCCGGTGTAGCACGGTCGCGTCGGCGAGGTGCTCCAGGTAGCCGGTGCCGCCCGGCATAGAGTCGTGCAGGACGAGGAAGCGGCGCCGCAGTTCCCGGGTGCCGCCCGGCATGGTCGCGGGTACGACGCGCAGGTGGTCGGGAGCGCCGCCGAAGTGCTTGGTTATGCCCAGCAGCAACGCGGCCTTGAACGACACCAGCCGGGTCTGCAGTTCCATCGTGGAGACGGGCAGCAGGATCCGCAGTGCCTGTGTGGTCAGCTCGTGCGCGAGGACGAGTCGCTGCATGGACGCCGTCTCGGCGTCGATCCCGTCGTCCTTGTGGCCGCACCAGTACGCGTGCCGGGTACCGATCCGCTGGGCGGCCCGGTCCCATGCCTGGGGGTGCACGCCGCGTACGGCCCCGCACTCCAGGCAGGTCTCGAAGCCGGGCACCTGGACGTCGTCGCCGGCGATCTGGTGCTCGGGGCCCGCGGCGGCGGCCGGGCCGAGGTTGAGGGTGCGGATGGTCGCCACCCGGGCGAACTCCACACCGAACGGCAGCTCTCCCACCCGCTTCCAGGCACGCAGTCCCTGGGGCTGTTCCGGGTCGATGTCCACCAGCGTGATGTCGTTGAACCGGCGCCGCTCCCGCTCGTCGCGCTCGTCGGTGAGCCGTGCGTCCTCGCGCCGCTCGCGGGCGGTGACCCGTTCGGGCACGAGCACGGTGTGGAGCGCGCCGGGATCGGCGATCTGCGGCGTCAGGCAGCGCGGGCAGGCGGTGAGGTCCAGGCCGGCCTCGGCGGTGGCGACGTAGCCGCACTCGGGGCACAGCCGCCACTTGGCGTAGGCGGTGTCGCCCTCACCGGCTCCCAGGTCCAGACCGTTGACGATGTACTTGTAGCCGTCGGTGTGGAAGGTGTTGCCGGGCGCCAGTTCCAGCAGGCCCATGCGTGAGCCCCGCCCGTACTCCGTCAGCTGGTCCTGGAACTCGCCGTCGGCGTCCTTCCACCACAGCGTCGCGTCCAGCAGCGTGGCGTCGTCGTGGAGGGTGTAGTTGGGCAGCAGGCCCAGACGGACCATGGCGTTGACCGAGTTCTCGCCGACCAGGGCGTCCCTGCGCCGGTTGACCGACCTGCGCTCGGCGTAGAGCTGGCGGCGCTGCTCGTCGCGTTCGCGGTCCCCGGATGCGGTGGACAGGGCGTCGAAGGCCCGGCCGATCTGCCGGGACCGGGAGCGCAGTGCCTCCAGGCGTTTGCGCCACGCGGTGGCGGCCTGGCCGACGGTCTGCTCCAGCTCCAGCTGCGCGAACTGCCGCAGGCCCTGCTCGGCCTCGGCCGACATGCCGGGGAAGAGCTGGACGAAGGAGGACGCGAGTTCGGCGTGGCGGGCGTGGGCGACGTCCAGGAAGCGGCGGAACCAGCCGTCCTCGGCGAGCCCTCGGGTGAAGAGGGCGCCGATGCGGTGCGGCATGGGCTCCTCGGGCATCATCGTCCCCCGCCACAGGCTGCGGTCGGCGGCCCGGTCCAGCAGGTAGGCCAGGTACTGGCGGCGCAGGATCTCGGAGGCGTCGAGGTAGCAGTCCGGCGGGATGATCCGGCCCGCGAGCATCTGCTCGGGCGCGTGCAGGTAGTACTGGTTGCGGGCGCCGCGCGGTACGAAGGTGACGGTGAGCGAGTTGCCGGTGCTGCGGCCGGCACGGCCGATGCGCTGCGCGTAGTTGGCGGGCGCGGGCGGCAGGGAGGCAAGCAGCACGGCGGACAGGTCGCCGATGTCGATGCCGAGTTCGAGGGTGGGCGTGCAGGTCAGTACGTTCGGGTCGAACGGCGAGGGGCGGTTCTTGAAGGCCTGCTCGACCTCCTCGCGGCGGGCCCGGCTGAGTGCGCCCGTGTGCTCGGCGGTGAGGACGTCACCGGGGCGGTCGACGGTGTAGAGGCGGCGGTAGTAGTCGTCGCTGTAGTCGCGGTCGTCGGTGGTGAAGGTGCCGCCGCACTGGAAGCGCAGGCAGGGCGTGCCGAGCCAGTCCTCGCGCCGGCCGGGCGGGACGGTCTGCCGCCAGGTGCAGCTGTCGCAGCGGACGCCGTGGTCGTTGACGCCGGTTCCGTCGGCCCCGGCCTCGTCCGCCCCGTTGCCATCGTCGGCAGACGACCGGCCGGTGGCGAGGCTGTGCACCATGATGGTGCGCGGCCTGAGGGCGAAGACGGTCGAGCCGCCCTCCGCCGGGTAGGTCGCCAGTACCTCGCGCTGCGCGAGCAGCTTCATGGCCTGTTCGGCGAGGGCGCGGGCCTCGCGTCGTTCGCAGCCGAGGGTGCGGTGCCCCCAGTCGGCGAACCAGGTGTTGTCGCGGGCCAGCGAGTCGAACTCGGACGTGCCGAGGCGCCCGAGGACCGGGAACGTCGGTGCGGCCAGGCCGCGCGGGAACGCGGGCATGCCCGTGGGCCGCCCGCCCCAGATCGGCCAGCGCCGGGCGCCGGCCTGGGCGATGTACTCCTTGAGCCAGGGGTGGAACAGCGCCCCACGCAGGCGCATGCGCTCCAGCAGGCCGCGCAGGTAGACGACGTAGTCGGCGTCATCGGTGGGAAGGGTGATCTGCCCCGGGAGGCGCTGGTGGGCTTCCCGCAGCAGAGCCGCGACGGCGGCGGCGTCGGGGAGGTGCACCTCCGCGGCGGCGGTCCGGGTCAGTTCGAGGGTACGGCCGAGGCGTGAGCGCAGGCCGAACTCCAGCAGCGTCTGGAAGACCATGCGGTCCTGCAGCATGTACGCGCCCGCGTCGCTGAACCCGTCGCCGCTGAGGAGCGTCCGGATCTCCGGGTTGTCGCGCAGGTCGGGCGGCACGATCGAGGCGAGCTTGCTCATCTCGCCCTTCTCGGCCGACGTCACCACGGCTTCGGCGGCATCGGTGGCCAGATCGTGTACGGCGACGGGGGCGCCCGGCTTGAGCTGCTCGGCGAGCAGCCCGCGGAAGGTGAAGCCGAAGCTGCGGTTGGCGATGAACGCGGCCCGGTGGGTGGCGTCCTGGACGGAGTCGGTGAAGACCAGCAGCTTGCGCTCGTCGTCGGTCAGGCCGCGGTCGGAGAAGAGCTGGGTGGTGGTGACGGAGGCGAGGGTGGCGGTGCCCGCACCGAGGAAGCGCATGCCGTCGGTCAGGTCGCAGGAGGGGCACTTGTCGCCCGCGTTGGCGGGGATGGGCCCGGCGACGGTGATGACGGGCACGGTGTCGTTGCTCGGCACCGTGCGCAGTTCGGCTTCCTCGGCGTGGAGGAAGACCGGGGTGTGCTCGCCGGGCCTGGCGCGGATCATCCAGCGCACGGCCCGGTTGCCCTGGGCAGAGGCCCGGTAGATCTCCAACGGCTTGGTCTTGAGCTGCTGCCACTCCAGATCCGTGGAGAGCGCGGCCCAGCCGGAGCGCCCGCAGTGGCGGCAGTACACGGCGGGGAGATGGGCACGGTAGGCCGGGCCGACAGGGCGGACGAACGGGACGGGGCTGTCCGGGGTGAGGGCGGACGTGCCGTCGCCGGGGGCATACGGGTCTGTGTCGGCGTCGGCGGTGCTGTCCACCTCTGCGGACGGGTAGACGGCGAGGTTGGCCGGGTTGGGGCGGGTGTCCCCGGTGGGGCCGTCGTCGTCGAACCAGCGGAAGTGGGGCGTCGGCGTCGTGGCGCGGATCACGCGGCGCACCTCACGGACCCAGAGCTGGGCCTCGACGCGGAGGAAGGGGATCGTGCGGTCGGCGATCGGGTCGTAGGCGCGGGCGGTCGAGACCAGCGCGAGGAGCCGCGCGAGGCCGGTCGCGACCAGGTCGATGTCGGTCCGGGCCGCCTCGTCCCAGGTCGCGCCGCCGCCGCGCTTCGCGAACTCGCGGGCGATCTCCGGGACGGTGACGGGAGTGTCGCCCGCGACGTCGAGGAGGGCGCGGATGAGGTTGTGCTGGCGGAGCTTCTCGCCGAGTTGGATCGGGTCGGCGAAGTCCATGCCGACGATGAGTTCGGCGAGTCGGTGGAGGGCCGATGGGTCGTTGAGGGGGTCGGGGACGGCGGCGAGGGCGGCCGGGGAGGGCACGGGGAGGAGGAAGTCGGGCTCGGCGACGAACTCGCCGGGCGTCTGGCGGTCCTCGCCGATGAGGGCGGCGTCCGGGAAGGGAGTGCCGAAGACCTTCTCGGCGAATTCGAGGAGGAGTTCGCGGTCGGACTTCTGAGGGCCGTCGAGGGTGGCGGCCGCTTCTGCGGAGGGGGTGTCGCTGGTGGCTGCGATGCGGCCGACGGCGCCGGTTCCCTCGGTTGCGCCGGTTCCGCTGGTTCTGCCGCCGAGGGTGGCGGAGGTGGCGACGGGGGTGATCGTGCCGAGGGGGCGGCCCGGCTCGGCCTTGCCGGTGGCCGCGCCCAGGCGGCGCAGCAGCATCGCCACGTCGGTGCCCTGGGCGCCGTCGTAGGTGTGGAACTCGTCCAGGACGACGTACGTCAGCCCGCCGTCCTGCCAGAGCGGGACGTCCGGGATGCGCTGGAGGAGGAGGTCCAGCATCTTGTAGTTGGTGAGCAGCAGGTCCGGCGGGTTCGCGCGGATGGCCTCACGGTCGGTGATCAGACGGCTGTTGGGGGACAGTTGGGCGGGGGTGATGGTGCTTGCGCCGGACTCGCGGGCGTAGGAGCCGGGGGCGTTCTCGTCCTCGTCGTCCGGGGGGCGGTTGCCGGAGGCACCGCCGATGTAGATGCCGGCGGTGACGGAGGAGAGGGCGGCGTTCTTGGCGAGAAAGTCGTCGATACGGCGGGCCTGGTCGTCGGCCAGCGCGTTCATCGGGTAGAGCAGCAGCGCCTTGACACCCTTCACCCCGGCAGCGCGGGCACGGGCGCAGTGGTCGAGGATCGGGACGAGGAACGACTCCGTCTTTCCGGAGCCGGTGCCGGTGGTGACGATCGTCGGCTCGGGGGCGTGGCCCGACTTGCTGGACAGCCGCTGCCAGGCGGTCGCCTGGTGGGTGTAGGGGCGGAGGCTGGGCGACCAGTCCAGAGCCTTCTCCCAGCCGGGGGGCGCGTACCGGAAGGGTGTACGTACACGGAGGTACGGGCCCCGGAAGAGCCGGCTCTCCGGCCGCTCAAGGAATGCCTCGAGCTCCTCGCGGACGTCGTCATCGGCGAGCGCGAAGCTCGTCGTCAGGTACGCGGCGAGGGCACGGCGCAGATCCTCGGCGGCCAGGGAGGGAAGCATGGCTGGGAGCTACCTGCTTTCCGGGGTGGGCGTGGCGGTGGACTCGGCGGGCGTGGGCGTGGGCGTGGTGAGGGGGTGCTCGGCGAGGTAGGCGGCGTAGTCGCCGTATTCGCCGGCGTGGAGGCGGGCGGTGAAGTCCGCGTGGGCGCGGGTCATTTCGGCCTCGCGGTTCGGCTTGACCCAGCCTTCGGGGATGGCGGGTGTGGGGTCGCCTGCGCGGGCGGCTTTGGCCCAGGCCTTGACGAAGGCGGTCTCTTCGGGGGTCTGGCGGATGCCGACGTTGTGCGTTGCCGCGCCGATCTTGTGGCCGTCAGGGGCGAAGAACATCTCCCACTCGTACTTGCGTAGTACTGCGAACTGGGAGCGGTACATGGCGCAGAGCTGCTCGGCGGTGAGGCCGAGCATGACGGCTACGAGCGCGTCGATCTCGACTAGGGCCATGCGGCGGTCGTACTCGGTGCGGAGGGGGGTTGCCATGGACCAGGTGGGTTCGACGGCTTGGATCTGAGGGCGGGGAGATTTGGGGTCGGTCCAGCGGTCGGTGAGCCAGGCGGGCTCGAAGAGTTCTTCCCAGAGGGAGGCGTAGTCGCGGGTCAGGCAATTGAGGCGGAGGGTACGGAGAAGTAGAGGGGAAGCGAGAGGGTGAGAAAGAGGGGCGGGGAGTTTCGTGACCAGTTCAATCTGAATGTCAGCCTTACCGGATACTTTCACTAGGTAATCGAGGGGAAGAGCGCTCCACATTCCTCCGATAATCGCAGTATTGCGATTATCGGAGAGTGCTAGGCTATGGACAGTATGGACGTGCGTCGGCCCGGGAGGCAGGAGAGCTGCATGGAACCCCCGTTCCAGCTCTGAGGACGTCATACGCCGCCAGGCAACCCGATAGTAGGAGGTCGCAATTCGATCTCCCCACACCCGCTGAGCCGAATTAAAGTCGGCGAGCTTGCAAGATTGCTGATAATTTGTTCGAGGGATGAACGTTTCAGGGAGCTCGTCAGTCGCAATGGTTGCATAGTCTTTATTGGACTTGCAATTAACGTTTGGTTGCTTGTTGAACGGGTTTCCGGCGCTAATGTGAGGACCCTGTAGCACTACTTGCGTCAATGACGTTGGCACTGCGGTGCGCCACTCGATAAGTCGCTCTCGCTTTGCACCATCCTCTTCCAGGCCGCGAGACCACCAGTACTCCCTCTCGCCCACTCGCCGAGGGAAGCGAGAGAGTGCCTGCAGCGCCCTGTTGTCATTGCTTGTCAACGGCCTCAGCATTCGTGCATGCAGGGCAGGAGTGCCCTCCTCGTCCATGAGGGCGGCCCAGTCCGCTAGCACTGCCGTGTTGACGGTGACAACGCGACTCGCATGCGGCCTCGTATCCCACCCTCCCGACTCATGCTGCAGGCCAGGCGCTCCCTCTCCTCCTCGCGAGTGATGTAGCGATCGATCGGCGACGTCGGGAAGGAATACCCAGCTCATGTTGACAAAGGATGGGTCACGCGGTGGACCGTATACGTGAATGCCAAACTCGAACGTGTTGTGAACTTCATCAAACAGGCGCAACTCGTTTCGAAATTGGAAATGGCGCCGCAGTCGGCGGTATGCGGAAGAACGAAGGCCCCCACCCTTCGGGTCATTGAAGTGCGATTCCGGGTGGAGCAATCCAATGGCACCGGTCGGGGCGAGATTTCGCCACGCCCTCTCCATGAAGTTCATATAGGTGTTCGTTTGAATTCCGGAGAGCGCTGGGTGCTCGATTGCCGATCCGAGTGAGGAATTTATTCCAGCCCAAGATGTAAGGTCGCCGAGGTAATTCCTCAGTGCCGTGAAGTTTGAAAGGGTGCGCGTGCGCTGTTGTGTTTTTTCGATCTCAGACGGCCTGTCGATCAGACCGAACCATGGATTCGATTCTGCAAGAGTTAGTCGGTCGTCCCACACGGGCCTGTGCCAAGGAGGATTCCCTACCTGAAGATCGAACCCGCCATCTTTCTCGAAAATGTGTGCAAACTCCAATTCCCAGTGGAAGAACCCCTCTCGTCGGGAAATGTTATCAACTTCACTCAACCATCGGAATCGCCCCGTCACCAAGGGCATTTCCATGCATTGGCTCATCACCCGGTCGAACTCATCGTCCATCGCCAGTTTGTCGAACTCGCCAGTGTCGGCGAACAGCCCGAACTCGTCATCCAGCCCAGCAGCGCCGCCGCCAACCCGGCCGGAGGGCCTTGCCTTCGCCCTGGCAGCCGGGACACCCAGCGTCGCCTCACAGAAAGTCAGCCACTCCTCCATGGTGGGCGGCGCCGGGGTGTCGGGCTGCCCAACCGGCCAGAACCACATAGCGCACCAGGCGTCCATAACCAACTTCAGTCGTCCGCGCGGTGACCCCGGCTCATTCAGGGCACTCTCGATCCGCTCACGCGTCACATCACCCGACGCCTTCTCCAATGGCTGGTCGGGGTCGATCTCCCACACCTCGATCTGGCGCCTCACCTCCCGCTCGCTCACGATCAGGCGGCGACGGGTCAGATCCCACAGCCGCTCGACTCGCGTCGCCAGTGCCAGCAACCGCTTGCCCTGTGCCACCGAAGGCGTCGCAGTGATGGCCGTGCGCCATTTGGCCAGCGCATCACGCTCCTCCTTGGCCAGCTCCTTGGCCTGCTTGGCATCCGTGACCGCGCCCCACCCCTTGGCCGGCAGCAGGAAGTGGTGGATCTCCTTGCCTGCTTGAAACTGGCCGTCCTCGGCCCCTGCCCGCAGCGGCCGGTCCGTCGGGACCGTCGTCAGCCATGCCTTTCGCTTCAGCGCCTCCGCCGCGTACACGGCCCGCCGAGCCCCGATCAACGAGTTGCCGCGACGCAGGTGCAGGCCGAACCAGGGGGCTTTGAGGCCCTCATGCATCGAGTTGAGCCACAGCGAGACCTCTGCCAGCTCAACGGCGGTCTGGTTGAGGTCGACGCCGTAGCAGTTGTGCAGGGCGAAATACGCCTTGACTTTCTGCAGCTCCGCCTCGTACCGGTCCGGCGGCAGTTGCTCGCCGCCCAGCTCCGCCATCCTGCGCTTCAGGTACTCCGCAGCCAGCTGATTGATGGCCTCGTTGAGGAACGCGCCCGAGCCCAGGGCGGGCTCACACACCGTCAGGTCCAGGATCGCCCGCGCAGGCGTCGTCTCACCGTCCTGGTCCAGCAGCTCCGCCAGCGCGTGCTTGACCGTGCTCCGGGTCAACACTTCCGGCGTGTAGTACGAGGCCGACCGCTGTCGTTCCCGCCCTGACAGGCGGTACACGAAGCTGCCCTTCTTGTGCAGGACACGCTTCTTTACGCCTGTCAGCTCGTCTGTCCGCTTGACGAAGACGTCCTCGTCGTAGTTGTCGGCGTCCTTCAACGGCACGACCCAGGTGCCGCTCAGCCCGTCTGAGTCCGGCTTGGCGACCTCATACAGGTCGTCCCACGCGAAGAAGCCGGTGTAGGACATCAGGCCCTCGTACACCGCGCCAAGCTGGTTGATGCCCAGCTGCGCGTACGAGATGAAGCCCTTGCCGGTTCCACCGCCGGCCTTTCCGCGGCCACTGCGGCGGCCCTGGGTGAGCATCAGCAGGTTGAGTACCCGCCACAGCACCTTGTTCCGCAGCTTCGTCTCGATCCGCTCGCCCTCGACCGACACCGAGCCGATCAGCGGGGTCGCGTCGGCCTTGAACAGGTCGCTGCGCAGGGCCTCGAAGCGCAGGCCGTCCGCGTCGAGGACGGTCACGTTGTCCTCGGACGGTGCCTCATCCCTGCCCAGGGGGCGGTGCCCCTGATCTACCAGGCGGAACAGCAGGTCCAGCGAATCGGCGAAGTGCGTGCCGTCCTGGGCCTCCTCCGGAAGGTCGTAGGAGACCAGTTCGCCGAGCCGGGCCAGGCCGTAGCCGTCCTGGTAGGCGTCATCCTTGCTGGGCAGGATGCCGAGTTCGGGCCGGGCTTCCGCGTAGAGCAGGAACAGGATCCGGTACAGAAAGCGCAGCGACTCGCGGGTGAGCCGGCTCGCCAGCTCGGCCGGGTCCCCCAACTCCGCCGGATCGGCACCCCCCTCCTCCAGCCGGTCCAGGATCTCCTGGGCGATGAGCTCAACCGACTGCCGCAGCCCCTCCCGCAGCTCCTTCGAGACGCCCACCGCGTGCTTGCGGCCCTTGTCGACGAGACCGTCCAGGTACCCGGCGACGCCACCCTCTGTCAGCAGTGACTCCGCTCCGAACAGCGCAGCCACCGCCTCCAGTTCCTCGCCGTCCGCGCTGAGGTTGCGGTCCAGGGCCTCGTCCACGCTCACCGCGAGGAACCGGCCCTCGTGCCAGGCCGTGCGGTCGGCGAGCAGCACCGCGCCGCCCGCGAGGAGCAGGACGTAGCGCGGGGCGTAGCCGTCTTCGCAGCCGAAGAGGAAGGTGACCGCGTCGGCCGCGCCGGTGATGAGCTGCTTGCCGTCGAGCTGGATCGGCTCGAGGAGTTGTGCGCCGCCGTCCTCGACGTCCGCGACGACGAGTTCGCCGTCCACCTGCCAGGTGACGTCCATGGCGACGAGTTCCAGGCCGCCTGGGCCCGTGACGGCGAGCGCCACCGGCACCGACCGTTCTTTGTCGCCCTGCATCACACCGAAGTCGCCCCGGCGAAGTCGCGTGTGGGTGGAACCCGCGGGCTCCGGAGCAGCGGCCTCCGCGTCCTTGCCCTCGCCCTCCGGCTCGACATACGCCAGTGCCGCCAACAGGCGGTCGTTGAGCTCCCGCACCTCGGGACCGTCGAAGGCCTTGTTCTCGGTGATGCGGACCTTGGCCTTGAAGTACTCGCGGCGCAGGCCCTTCACACCCGACCGGGACGACGGAGCGCCCGCCCGGTCGGCGGAGGTCCAGCGCTTGCGCAGCTCGGTGAGGTCCTTGGCGAACAGCTCGGCGAGGTAGTGGGCGGAGATGTACTCACCGCGGTTGGTGATCGCTTCGAATGCCACGGTGTCACGCGCCCCTCTGCTGCTGGATTACGTTGCCGCCGGCGGCCGTGGGCGGGGCGAGGACCCCGATCACCCGCACCATCGCCTCGCCCTGGGTGGCGAGCTGCTCGATGAGTTGCTCGACCTCCACCGCCGTCTTCTGCACGCGCGTCTCCTCGTGCTTCCGCCGGATGCCGCTGAAGCTCAGTTGCTCGAACGTCGATAGGCTGGCCTTCCGCCATGCCTCCAACCGCTGTTCATATTCGACGAGTTGCTCCACCAGCGGGGTTTCCTGCTCGCTGCGCAGCTCGGCGATGTGCTCGCGGCTAGCTCGTACCGCCGCCGGGACCAGTGCCTGCAAGGCAGCCTCGTCGCCGGTGAAGGGCCGGTTGAGCATCCCCGGCTTGACCCCGGCCCGTTCGAGTACGCCCACCAGGTCGTCGTCGAAGGTGGGTGTGCCGCTTGCCAGGCCCTTCACACACGTCCACGCCAGGACGGTCGGGTGGCCCTTGGCGTTGGAGTACATGCCTTGAGTGAGGAACACCGGTTCGGTGACGTCCGCCGTGATGATCGGGGCGGTATTGCGGGTGAGCCTGACAAGGACCTTGTCGGTGAGCCACTCCACCACCGGGTGCTGGTCCGTGAGGTAGCTGACGTCGGGCCAGCCGGAGGTCTCGGTGCGCTCCTGCTTGGTGATCGCGCCCTTGGCACGGTTGCCGCTGCGCTCACGGGCGCGGTCCAGCCGGTCCTGGCCGAATTGCTTGTCGAAGGTGACCCGGAGCTGGTCCAGGACCTGCCGTTCGTCCAGATACGACTTGGGGAGGACCAGCAGGCGGCGCTGGAGTTCCCGGTCCGGGGTGAAGACCATCATCTGGGGGTGGTCGTCGTCCCAGTGCTTGCCGATGCGCTGCTCCGGGTTGTCGTAGACCTCCTCCAGGGCCTCTTCGACGAACGCGCGGGTGGAGCCGAACAGTTGAGGCACCCGGTAGCCGGGCGAGTCGCCGTCCGGGGTGTGGTCGGCGAGGAACGCCTCGAAGGGGTCCAGCGGGACCGACGGAACGGCAGCGTCGAACGGTTCTTCGTTCGCCAGGAGCCGTTCCATGATGGCGTTCGTCTCGGCGTCCTCGTCGCGCAGGCCCAGGATGGAGGCGGCCTCGCCGAGGGTGCGGTGGACCTCGTCCTCACGCTTGAGCAGGCGCTCGGACACGGCTCGGTCGGCGGAGGGGCGGTCGGGGTCCTCGTCGGCGGTGAGCAGCAACAGTGCGCGGATCTCCGGGGAGTGCTGCTGGCCGTAGCGGTCGATACGGCCGTTGCGCTGCTCGATGGTGATCAGCGACCAGGGCAGGTCGTAGTGGATCATCTGGTGGCACTGGCGGTGCAGGTTGACGCCCTCGGCGGCGATGTCGCCGGTGAGCAGGACCCGCAGTTCGCTGCTCGCCAGGCCGAAGTCCTTGACGGTGCGCTGCTGCTCGTCGTCGGAGAGGCCGCCGTGGAGCTGGCGGACGGCGCCGCTGGTCTTTCCCCGGCTCGGGGCGAAGCCGAGGGCCGACGGCAGGGTGTCCTGCAGTATCTGCAGGGTGGCGCGGCGTTCGGAGAAGATCACGACGCGGGTGTCGGACCCGGGGCCGACCTTGATCTCCTCCTTGAGGACCTTCACCAATTGCCGGAACTTGGCGGCGTCCTCGATGTCTATGGCCTCGGCGATGGTGCCGAGGTTGACCAGTGCGTCGCGTTCGGCCTGGCGTTCTTGTGGGTCGGTGCTCCGGTCGATGCTGTCGATCCGGTTGTCGACCGTTTCGACGAGCGCGGAGTGGGAGGAGAGGAAGGACTTCAGCAGGGTGTAGGGGAAGAGCCGGGCGCCCTTGCCGGAGACAGGGGCCTGGCGGCCGTCCTTCGGGTTGATCCAGACGTCGTACAGCTCGTCGAAGACCTGCTGCTCGGCCGGGGTCGCCGTGCAGTCGATGGCGACGGGCGGCTTGCGCGTGGCCCACATGTGGCCGATCTCGGCCGAGACGTCGGGCGACATCTTGTGGCGTCGGATGTAGAGGTGCTGGAGCTGCGTCTCGTCGTAGTCGTTGGTGTTGGGAATGGCCGTCGGGTCGAGCAGGCTCAGCAGCTCGCCGAAGGACTCCCGCTGGCCGTTGTGCGGTGTGGCGCTGGCCAGGATCAGGGCGTCGGTCTTCGGCGCGAGGAGCTGCGCGAGGCGGTTGTTCTTCGTCCCGGTGTTGATGAGCTTGTGCGACTCGTCGATGACGACGGCGTCCCAGGTGACCTGCATGAGATGGCTGCGCCAGCGGTCGGAGCGCAAGGTGTCGATCGAGATGATCGCGCGCTTGTAGTAGGAGAAGGGGTTGCGGCCGGCGGGGATGTCGTTCTTGATCCGCTCGATGCCGGCCGAGTCCAGCCGCACCACCGGGATCGCGAAGCGCGTCCACAGCTCGTGCTGGAACTGCTCCAGGATGTGCTTCGGCGTCACCACCAGGATGCGCTCGCCGCGCCCGCGCCTGATCAGTTCGGACAGCAGCAGCCCGACCTCAAGCGTCTTGCCGAGGCCGACAGCGTCCGCGATCAGTAGTCGGGGGCGGAGGGCGCGCAGGGCGGCCTTGGCGGGTTCACGCTGGTAGGCGAGGTCGTCGACGAGGTGGGTGCCCACGGTGGCGAGGCGCTGCTCGGAGAGGGGCAGCGGGGTCTTGCGGATCAACGCGTCGATGAACAGGCGCGAACGGCGGCACTCGGGGGAGTCGTCGGGGACGAGCTCGGTGTCCTCGGGACGCAGCGGGGTCACCTGGTCGAGGCCTTCGTGCGCGAAGAAGACCGCCCGCTGGTCGCGGACCAGGGGCGAGATGCCCCGTACGTCCAGGCGGGTGCCGTCCTTGGCGGTCTCGGCGGCCTCCACGACCAGCCAGTCCTCGTCGCGGGCGCGGACCTGCATCCCGGCGGCGAACCGGACGCCACCGGACGCATCGCCCGGGACGTTGCCTGACGCACTGTCGGCGACGGTGGTCATCGGCGGGTCTCCTTCGATTGCTGCTCTGCCGCTGTGCCGTTCAAGCACTGGGCGTTTGTGGTTTGTGCGCGGGTTTGACAGGGTCAGCCGCCGTAGTCGCCGCGGCGGTCCTCGATACGGCTGCGCCATCGTGCGGCCCAGCGGTCCGGCATGGCGTCCGGCCGGGGCCCGTGATCGAGCGGCTCCGCGGGCCTGCGGAAGGGCGCGGCCTCGGGCATCGGCTCGGGGGCGATGTCCGGAACGCCGTCCGGCTCGGCGTCCGCCGCGGCATCGGGATCCGGTACGGCATCCGGTGCCTCGACCGGTGTGGCCTGCCGCTCCAGCACCGCTGCGAGGAACGCCTCCGGCAGCGGCGGGTACGCCTGCGCCTCCGTCGGCACGCCGAAGTCGAGCAGGCGGCCCATCGCCTCCTCCAGCACGTTCTGTGCCGTCGGCCGGTCCTCGGCGTCGAAGGCCAGTGTGTGGGTGACCAGGTCGAGCAGCGCGGGCGGGAGGCCGGTCAGGTCGGGCTGGATGTCCAGCGTCCGCTGTGCCGGCATCTGTGCGTAGAAGGGGACGTGGCCGGTCGCCGCGTGCGCCAGCGTCGCGCCGAGGCTGTAGACGTCCGACGCCTCGCTGGCTCTACGGGAGTCCGCTGCCTGTTCCGGTGCCATGTAGGAGAGGGTGCCGAGGGCCGCGCTCGCCGTGGTCAGGCCGGTGCCGCCGCTGACGTGGGAGATGCCGAAGTCTATGACCCGGACGCCGTCCGTAGCGACCAGGACGTTGCCGGGCTTGAGGTCCCGGTGCAGTAAACGGACCGAGTGGATGTGCATCAGGGCGTCCGCGAGACCCGCTGCCAGCCACCACGCACCCAGCTCGCTGACCGGGCCGTGCTGCTCCACCAGCTCCAGCAGGGAGGGTGCGTTGATGTACTGGGTCGCGATCCACGGCGTCGCCGCTTGCGGGTCGGCGTCCACCAGAGCGGCGGTGTGGAAGCCGCCGACGCGGCGGATCGCCTCAAGTTCCAGGGCGAAGCGCTTGCGGAAGTACTCGTCCTCCGCTAGCAGCGGCCTGACGACCTTCACCGCGACCGGGCGGGTCGAACGGTAGCCCAGGTACACGACACCCATCGCGCCCTGCCCCAGTCGGCCGACCAGTCGGAAGTTCCCGACCGTCGTCGGGTCGCCCGCTCTGAGCGGCTGCAGCACCTTTGCCCCCGTACTGTCCTGACCTGGCTGGACGAGAGCGAGGTTATCAGCGGGTCGGTTCACTGCTCCTGCGCCTCCTGGGACTCGCTCTTCCCCGAAGAGGCACTGGCGGCCGAAGGCGGTAGCAGGGCACCGTTGGTCAGCCCGTCGTACGCGAGTGCACCGACCCGGTCGCCGATGGCGGCGGCCTCGCTCAGCAGTTCCTCGAAGGCGGCCAGACGCCGGAAGGCCTCGCCGTACTCCCGCTGGCGCTCGATGTCCATCTGCGGAACCTGCGCACCCGAGGCGTTCAGGCGGAGGGTGCCACTGGCGGTGGTGCTGCGGCGGGTGTTGGCGGCGCTACGCAGGAAACCGCGCAGGTAGTCGGTGTCGAGCTGGTCGGTCCGGGAGGTCGGCTCGGTGCCGTCCAGGTCGACCAGACCGCCCCGGACGAGATCGCCGAGTCCCATCGGCGCGGCCTCGATGCGGCCGGGGCCGGCAGGGAGCTCGGGGAGCAGGTCGAGCAGGTCCTGGGCGAGGCTCCGGATGCGGTCGCGCAGGGCGGCGTACTCGACGGGGTAGTCGCCGTGATGGGGGGTGATGTAGCGGCTGGGGCTCAGGTCGACGTCGTCGTCCAGGATGTCGACGGGCGGAACGTCCGCGATCTGCTCCGGCGTCGGTGCGCAGCCTTTCATGCCGATGCCGATGCCGATGCGGTCCGGGTCGGCAGTGCTGAGGTCGATCATGCGGATGTGTGTCGGGGCGGGGTCGCCCTGGGCCGGTCGCCGCAGGATCCACAGGTGCACGGGCTGGGAGTGGCTGGACATCAGACCGGGCGGCAGTGCCACCACGGAGGCCAGCAGTCCTCGGCGGACCAGTTCGGCCCGAATACGGCGACCGGCCTTGCGGTAGGCGACGGACGAGGGCAGCACCAGCAGCGCCCGGCCGCCGGGGGCGGTGTGGGCGTAGCAGTGCTGGACCCAGGCGAGTTCGCTCTCCGAGCGCGGGGGTACGCCCAGCTCCCAGCGGGGGTCGAGCAGCAGGTCGTCCCGCCCCCAGTCGGCCACGCCCACCGGGGGATCGCAGACGACCAGATCGGCGCGGAGGTCGGGGAAGGCGTCTTTGCGCAGCGAGTCTCCACAGGCCACGGTGGCCGCCCTGCCGTCGAGACGGGCGCGGAACTCGGCAATGGCGGCGGTCGCCGGATTGAGTTCCTGGCCGTACCGGTGGGCACCCGGGACGGCGGTGAGCAGCAGTGTCCCGATGCCGCACGCCGGGTCGTAGACCGTGCCGATGGTGCGGTCCGATGCTCCGGCTGCATCGTCGGCCGGCCCGGCGAACGCCGCGACGATCCGCTCCAGCGCGAGGGTGGTCATCGGCTCACCGCCGCTGCGGGTGGTGGAGGCGATACAGCGCTCGACAAGGTCGGCGTAGAGGGCGTGTGCGCCACGCTCTGCGGACAAGGTGGCGAGGGCAGCCGCGGCGGGCTCGGCCAGCGGCTGCTCGACGGCGGTTCCGAGCAACTGCGCGCCGACCGCGCCGAGTGCGGTGGGCAGGTCGTCGCCGTACTGAGCGCGCAGTTCGTGCCACAGGTCGACCTCAGCGGAGGTTTCCCGGCCCTTCCCCTGTTGGTCCAGCCACTGCTGGACTTCCGTGAGCGCGAAGAGGGGGCTGGTGGCGGTGCCGGCAGCGGAGCGCGGGAAGTCGGGGTGGCGGCGGCGCCAGTTAGAGACGGCGGCGCGGGTCACCCCGGCGAGGCGGGCGATCTCGGCAGCCGTGACGACCGCCGCGGGAGCGGATTCGTCGGCGGCCATGACGGGACCGTACACACCTCAGAGGACATAGACAAGATGCCTGCGTTAACACCGCTAACAGCGAGGCGACATTCCTGCACATTTCGGAATCCAGGGAGCGAGGAACCCCCACCTCAAGGGGACAAACAGTCAGCCGACGAGTGAGAGGGTCAACCCTCGCTGTCGAGGCACGCGGCGAAGCCGATGAAGGCCGTCCATGCGGTGCGGTCCATGGTGAGTGCGGGGCCGGTGACCGCCTTCGAGTCCCGGACGTGGACGGTTCCTGGCGAAGTCGCCACTTCCACGCACTGGCCGCCCTCAGCGCCGCTGTAACTGCTCTTGAACCACCGCAGATCCTGAGCGACGGCAGTGATCCTTCGGGTGTTCATAGCTCCCCCAGCAACTTCTCGATGTAGGCCAGCGACTCACACGGGGTGAGGGCCTGCGCACGGATGATCCCATAGCGTGCGGCGAGTGCGCGGACCTCTTCGCGATCGGTCACCAGTGTGCTACGTCCTTGCGCCTCCGTGTAACCGATCTGCTCCCCTCCCTTGCGTGTGAACAACGTGAACCCGCCGTCCACACCGGCGTTGTCCTCCCGGTCGAGCGGCATCACCTGCACCTCGACGTTCCGTTTCTGGCCGATGAGGAGGATCTGCTCCAACTGCCCCCGCAGCACCGAGGCTCCGCCGAGCCGCCGTAGCAGTACGGACTCCTCCATGACGAAACTGAACAGGGGCGCGGGCCACTTGTTGAAGATCTCCTGGCGGGCCAGACGCGCCGCGACCCGCTGCTCGATCGTCTCCTCGTTCAGGAGGGGCCGACGCATGGTCAGCAGCGCCCGCGTGTACTCCTCGGTCTGCAACAGGCCGTTGACCACATGGGTGTCGTACGTCTGAAGCTCGACCGCCTCGGCTTCCAGCCGCGCTGCATCTCGGAAGAATGCCGGATAACGCGCCCGCGCCACCTCCTCCTTCATCGCCCGCAGGACGCCGCCCGCGTTCAGCACCTCGTCCGCCCTGTCGATCAGCTCGGGCTTGGGGATGCGTCGGCCGAGCTCGACCGACGTGATCTGGTCCTCCCCGTAACCGAGCCGGGAGCCCAACTCGGCCCGGGTCAGCCCAGCCCGCTCCCGAAGCAGCTTCAACTGCTGCCCGAAGCACCGCAGGAAGCCCGCCCCGTCGTCCTGCTCCGCCATGCCCGCCACCTCCGACAACCTGTCCGCCCACGGCTCTGACACGCGGCTGTACACGGTGAGGCCACCGCACGCAGCGCGAAGGGCACGCTACGCGCGGTGGCGAAAGAGTCGGACCTGAACGTTCGCGAGTTCCCCCGTACGAGGACTTGCCCCTGCCTGTACGTCCATCGCGACGATCTGTACAGACCAGCCCCGTACAGGCCCCGTAGCTGGTCAGCGCCGTGTGGCCTCCGGCAGGCTCGCCGCCATGGAATCCTCCGACACCGCCATCGCGCCGACGCCCCAACCCCCGGCTGCCCTCCACGAGTTCGCCATGTGTTTCACCTCCACACCGCGCGGTGCCCGTCTCGCCCGCCGTCTGGTCTCGCATCGGCTGGACCAGTGGGGATACGTCTACGACTCCGCAGCGAACGAGACCCTCACCCTCATCGCGGCCGAACTCGTCGCCAACGCCGTGCGGCACGGCCACGTGCCCGGCCGGGACTTCCACCTCCGGCTGACGGCAACCAGCGACACCCTCCGCGTCGAGGTGACGGACACCCGCACCGAGCGGGTGCCGCCCCGGTCCGTTCCTGAAGTGCCCGGCGATGCGGAGTCCGGCCGGGGGCTGCTGCCCGTGGCCCGGCTGGCGACCCGCTGGGGCACCGACCTGCGCCCCGCCGCACTCGGGAAGACCGTGTGGGCGGAGCTGACTCCACGACGGAGCGGAACGGCGATGCGCTGAGCCGGCGGGTCAGCGGGCCGGCTTCTCCGGACGCACGGTCCTGCGCTCCGGCGCCCGGAACTCCGCCTGCTCCCGGCGCATGTCCGCGTAGAGGTCGGTGATCCGGGACTTGGCCGCGTCCACCCGGGCGAGGTCTCCTTGCCGAGCCGCCTCGGTCAGCATGTCGCCGGTCTGCTGGATGCGTTGCTGCAACGCGGCGTTGACCCCGTTGTGCGAGGCGAACGCCAGAGCGCTCATCACCTTGTACAGGTCCTCGCCGAGGCGGCGCCGGATGCTCAGCACCTCCTCGGCGATCTTGTGTCCGCGGTCGAAGTCCGCCGCCTCGCGCATCGACTTCAGCGCGCTGCGGTGGCGCAGCATCGCCTCAAGGTCCTCGTCCGGCATCAGCTCGGCCACGTGATGCGGGTAGCGGTAGGCGAGAGCCGTGGCCCAGCGCACGCTCTGCTGACGTTCCAACAGGACATCCGCGTCTTCCAGGAGCGTGTCCAGGGAACGCCCGGGAGCCTCGCCCCTGACGACCTGCTCCAGGGCGGTCGCCGTCTCTGCCAGGACCGCGGATTCCGCCGGGGTGAGCTCATGACGCCAGTTGGCGAGGAACGTCTGGAACCGTCCGTGTGTCTCCCGCGCCCGCCTGCGGAACTCCGGGGGCAGCGGGTTGCGTCGGAAGACGGCCGGGGTGAACGAGGATCCGTCGAGCCGGGTCTCCAGCCGGATCGAGCGGTCCCCGTCCAGGTGCACGGCGATGGTGAGGGCTTTGGTGCCCGTGCTTCCCTCGGGCAGTTCGTACATGGAGACGCCGCAGAGGTCGTTGCGCTCCGCAGGCTGGAGGTCTCCCTCGTGCAGGGCGATCTCCAGCATGTCCCCGGGATTGGCGGTGAGCTGGAAATCGTGCCGGATCGGCTGCTCTGTCGGGTAGCGGGTGCCCGCCTCGACCAGAACCACCAGACTGCCGTCGCTGGTACGGACGCCGATGGGACGAGGGGTCACATCGGACGGGGCCGCGACGGGCAGCTCCGCGTTGCAGAGTGAGCACCAGGCGAGGCCCGGCTGGTTCACGAATGCGCAGCTCGGGCATTTCAGACCGCCGCTGTCGCGCAGTTTCGCCCCGCACAGGTCGCATTCCATCGCGTCTGGACCGTTCTCCTCTCCGCACTCACCGCAGACGGACGGGGCGGGCGGTGCGGGCCGCTGGGCCGAGAGCGCGGAGAGGTCCGACGCGCAGACGGGGCACGAGCCGGTGTTCTCGGGCGCAGGGACGTGGCAGGCCGGGCATTCGACCGTCGGAGTGCCGACGAGCGGGGTGGCGCAGTCGGAACAGGTGTCGGCGTCCAACGGGCAGGTCGCGCGGCAGTCGGGGCAGTCGAGGGTGTCGACGAGCGCCGACTGGACGGCCGCACCGAGCGCGACGCACGTCATCGGGTCCACGTCCGTGCGCAGTTTCTCGCGGCCGAAGAGCTCCGCCAGTCGTTCCGCCACCAGGGGGATGGCGCTCGAGCCACCGACCAGGAGGACCTGGTTGATGTCCTCCGGTAGCAGGGACGCCTCCGTCACGGTCCGCCGGGTCAGGTCGACGGTCTCCTCGATCCGCTCGGCGATCAGGTTCTCGAAGTGCTTCCGGTCGACGGTCTCCGAGAGGACGGCGCCCGACTCGCCGAGCGGAGACACGATCACCTCGGTCGAGGACGCCGCCGACAGGCGGATCTTGGCGTGCTCCGCGGCCTTCCGGATCTTTGAGGCGTCACCCGGCAGGGGTTCGTGTCCGGGGCTGCGCTCGTTGAGGAGTCCCTGCAGGTGATCGGCCAGGCTGCCGTCGAAGTCCGTACCGCCGAGCAGGTTGTCCCCGCCCACGCCGAGCACATCGACGAACCCGGGCATCAGCGTCAGGATCGAGACGTCGAAGGTGCCACCGCCGAGGTCGTAGACGAGGACGGTTGCCTGGTCGGCATCATGAGCGCGTCCGAGGCCGTGCGCGAGCGCTGCCGACGTGGGTTCCATGAGCACTCGTACCACGTGGAACCCGGCCAGTCTGCCCGCCTCACGGGTGGCCGCGATCTGCCGTTCGCCGAAGTACGCGGGCGCGGTTATCACGGCGCGGGTGAACTCCGTACCAAGGCGTTCCTCCGCGTCCCGCTTGAGCCGCCTGAGGATGATCGCGGAGATCTGGACCGGGGTGTAGTCGTGGTCTCCGAGTCTGATCAGGATTCCGCCGTCCGGCCCCTCGGTGATCTCCGGACCGCCCTGTCCCATACGGAGGACGGCCTGCCGCACCTTCGGGTCCTTGAACTGGCGGCCCATGAGGCGCTTGACCGTGGCGATCACCCGCGAGGCGTCCCGCTCCAGCCAGTTCAGTGCCTCCCGCCCGACCAGGAGGGTTCCGTCCCCGGAGAGGCCCACGACCGACGGAGTCCCGCTCTCCTCCGGTGCGGTCGCGATGACCTCCGGTTCGCCGTCCTTGATCCAGGCCATGACCGAATTGGTGGTGCCGAGGTCGATTCCGAGTGTCCTGTGCACTTCAGGCTTCCTGTTCTTGGAGTGGGCGGGCTGTGCGGTACCGGGCAGTGGAAGGGATTCCGCAGCGGGAGGGTCAGGAACGGCGGCGAGTACGGCGCTTGTGCCGCGGCAGCCGCCGAGGCTGCCGTCGTGCCGTCGTCGACCGGCCGGGCTGCTCCTGCTCCTTCACCGGTTCCTGAGACGGTTCCGGGCCAGGGCCGATGTCACGGTCGGAGCCGGGGACGGCGACCACGACCTCGGCTGTCCGCAGCACCTGCTGCCCCAGGTAGAAGCCTGGTACGCGTTCCTCCAGTACCAGGTCGGCGGGGTGTCTGGATGTGGGTCGGGCACCCACGACCCGTGCGATCCCGGGTTCGGCGCGCTGGTGCACGAGGTCCATCGGCCTGACATCGGCGGCCAGCAACTGGCGGCGCAGCAGCCTGTGCGCGGCGGACACCTGTTCCGTCAGACTCATCAGGTCCGCGGCGGCGTGATGCGGCACCGTGGAGTGCCGGTGTGCCGACCAGAACAGGGACTCCGCGAGCGCGTCGTCGACGTCGAGCAGGCCGGTGAGCAGGCGGCGGAGCGACGTCTCCCTCTCGGCGTCCTTCCGGGCCAGTTCATCCTCGTACTGGGCACGTCGCCGCTCCAACGCCTCGCAACGTCTGCGCAGTTGCGCGATCAGACGCTCGGAGTCGGAGTCGGGCTGTGCGGAGGACGGTGCGGTCAACGCGGGCTCCCGGAACGTTTGAAGGGGCGTGAGGCGTATAGAGGCGGATGACCGAGCGGTCGTGGGGCGTCAGTCGGACGGCGGGGCGAAGCTCGCCGGGTTGGGCATCAGGGGGGCGACTCGGGACATGTGCCGACGGGCCTCGGCGAGCAGCGCACCGCTCGCATCGGACGGCAGTGCGCCGGGCAGCGGTGTCAGCAGCTCCGCCACCCGACGTTCTCCGGGGCGGGAGAGGGCGTTGCGCGCCCGGGAGAGGCGGTCGCGCAGTTCACGATCGCGCCGGGCCGCCTTCGAGCACTGTTGGTAGGCGGCCAGGACGTCGGCCCTGGACGCGCCGACCTCCAGACCCAGTACCTCGTACGGAGAATTGCCGAACATGGACATGGTCACCCCGTGTCGTCCCCTCACCACAGCTGATCGGCATCACCCGGCCCGAAAAGAGCCAGCGGATGCGTCGGGTCGTACTTGCGAACCGCCCGTACGTCGGCGTGGGCGGCGGCGGTGTCGCCCTCGGAGAGGCGTCGTCGGGCGCGTCCGGCGTAGGCCTCGGCGACGGCCCTGTCGAATCCGCTCCGGTCCTCGGCGTCTCGTGGGCACCGGCGGACGAACCGTATGGCCTCGTCGTAGTCCTCGTTCCGGCACAACAGTCCTACGAGGTGGGCCAGGAGCGCGGCCTGTTCGTCGGCGACACCCGGGAGGACTTCGTAGGTGCGGGCGACGGCGATCACGTCAAGCGCGTGCCGCAGCTCGTCCTCGTCGGACACGTCGACCGGAAACGCTCGTTCGCAGAGGCCGTTCGCGACGGCCTCCTTCGGCCCCCGCCCCGGAGCCCAGTCGTCCGAGCCCGGCTCCAGGAGGCCGCGGGCCTCCCTCATCAGACCCATGGCCTCGGCGCGGGCGCCGGTCAGGGCCACATCGAGGGAGCGCTCGTACAGAGCCGTTGCCAAGGCCTTGCGGACGGGCCGGAGGGTCGCGTCGCGGTCAAGGATCCTGCGCAGCTCCGTGATGGCACGTGTGAGCACGGACACGGGCTGTTTCTGGAGGAGGTCTTCGGCCCACCGGGTGTCGGATTCGTTCAGCGCTGCGACGACGGATTCGTTCGAAGGATCCAGCTCGTACGCCTGAGCGAAGCGGGCACGTGCCCTGTCCTGGTCCCCCTGCTGCTGGGCCTGCCGGCCCAGGTGCACGCACCCGACAGCCAGGTTCCGCTTCAGTTCCTCGTCTTCCGGTGCCAGGTCGAGGGCGCGCTGGAGAAGGCCGGTATACGCCTGCCAGTCCGGCCTGACACGGTTCTGCACCAGAGCGAGTCCGGCCTGCCGGCCTGCCCGACCGATCTCCTCCTCGTGGAGGGTGAGCGAGGCGCCAGCGCTCGCCGCGTCCTCGAAGTCCCGTACTGCGTCGGACCAGCGCTTGGCCTTCAGATGGTCGAGCGCCCGAGCGACCAGTGCCGCGCCGAGGACGCGCTGCGGGCCGTGCGGAGGGCCGGCGTCCCCCGGGGCCCGGGGTTCCGTCGCCGTCCCGGCCTCGAGTGCGGCGATGACCTGGTCGAACCTGCCGGTCTCCAGGAGCACCGTGTAGCGCCCCTCGGGTGACATCAGATCACGGAGCCGATCGCCGCTCGCCGCACCCGAGCGGCCCGCGTCCGACACCCAGCCGTCGACCTCCTCGGCCAGGGCCTTCCATGGGGCTCCGGCCGACCGCAGGAGGTCGAGGAAGCCGGGGCCGAAAGCGAGGTCGCCGCCGGCTTGAACGGGCCATCCGCAGTCCGTCGTGGCCAGGACCCCGGCCAGGCAACGGGCAGCGGCGAGCTCGACACCCCAGGCCAGCTCCAGGCTGTCCACCACCGGCCGTTCCGCAGCCCTGTCGTCGTCCCGCAGGACCTGGCGGATACGCTCGGCGACCTGGTCCGAGGCGTCCTTCCGCTCGGCGGGCGTCCATGGGTGCCCGGAGCGCCGTGCCAGTTCCTGCCAGTAAGAGGCGGAGTGCAGAACCATCGCCCAGCAGGCCATGGCCTGCCGTACGGACGCCAGACGCCTCCGGCTGTCCGTCTCGGTGTCGTCCGCGAAGACCCGGAGAGCCTCGACGGCCAGGGCGTGCACGACCACGGTGTCGACCGGTCTCGCCAGCCAGTCCTCGTACCGGACCTGCCACGCCTCGGCGTACCGACCCGCACGGCTCAGCCCCCGGGCTCTCCAGGGGCGCAGCCACCCGTACCGCGCCGGGAACGACGAGGACGCCGTGTCAGGCACCGGGGCACTCAGCCGTTCCAGGTCCACGCCGGCGAGCGTCACGGACGCGCGGAACAGCGCAAGCGCCTTGCGCCGCTCCGGAGCGAACGCCTCGAGCACGTCGGTCTGTTCACCGAAGCCCACGGTATGTTCCGGGGCGAGGCACGCCAGCAGTGCCTGCGCTGTGGCCGAGTTCGCAGCGCCGGCCCATGGAGCGAGCGCCTCTGCGGCGGCCTTGACACGGTCGGCCAGAATCGCCGCATGCACCAGGTTGTGCACTGCCACATCGAGGCACGGGCCGCAGCGGGAGACCTCGTCCATGCTTTCGGCGCCGTGCGCCGCGCAGAACCAGCGGGAGCACTGGCCACACCGGTTGTCGGCAGGTGAGGTGCAGTCGTCGTTGTGGCAGGGCTCGGTCGACTCGGGCGGACGGGCACCGACGGTTCCTGAAGGAACCAGCGACCGGATGTACCAGTCACAGCACTCCGTCCAGTTGCCGGCGCGAGCCGCGAGTGCCCCGCGCAAGGCAGCGTGGCGGGCGTCGATCACCGCGTGGCCGGTGTCGGCGTCGCGTTCCAACAGCCGCAGATGGCTGACGGCAAGCGCGAAGTTTCCGTGGGCGTAGGCGGCAACGGCCCGCTCGAACGCAGCGGATGGCCTCTCGGCCGTTCCCCCGTTTACCCCGCCCTCGTTCGGCGCGGAGTGTGACACCACCGTTCCCCTCCGGTTTTGCCGTCGGCACGGACGCCGTCGCCCAAGGCCCCCTGTTGACTCTGCATATGCCTGTGCAGCATAGAGTCTCAGGTGGCGTCCTCGAACAACTGCCGCATCAACTCCGTCTGGAAAAGGCCCACTTCGGCCCGGACTTCCATCAGTCCGCAGATGGCCCGCCGAGGCGATGTCGGGCACCGGTGAGAGATCTCGCTGGCTGAGACAAGCGCCGACCGGCACGAGTTCCGACGGCGCAGTGGCGAGCGGTACGGGCGGCGGAGTGCGATCGCGCCTGCCCGCCTTGCGCAGCGGCGTGACGGTGGGACGAGGTCGACCGAGGGAAATCAGCCGCTCGACGGTCCGTCACCGGTGGCGTCACGGCACTGATCGCTTCCCTCCCCGTCACGTGTCGAGTGTGAACAGGCGACTGACCAAATCCGGGTAACTGAGGCCTGCTTCGGCGAGAATCTTCCTGAGAGCTTCCGGCGGGCCCTTCTGCAGCGGGGCCGGGGAACCGACGCGGCCGGGTACCGCGGAAAGGTCGCCGCCGCTGAACCGTGATTCCGGTGTGGCGGGGAGTCGTACCTGGTAGGTGCGCCAGACGCGTGCCGGGGGATTCAGCAGGATCAGGTAGGGGTCCGCCCATGCCATGAAGGCCCAGCGGTTCTTGCTGCGGGCCCGTACAAGCACGCCGTCGGCGTGGTGCCGCCCGAGTCGTTCGGCGGCCTTGGCCACGACCGGAAGCGGATTGCCGAAGGAGCCCGTGATCTCCCAGAGCCCGTCCTCGCACACGACCGACCAGCCAGCCGCGGTGAGCCCCTCGATCGCCTCCGCGTAGGGGTCGTCCTCCTGCGCCAGCGCGATGAGTCCGTCCACCTCGCTCCAGGGCGCGACGCGGGCGAGCGCCCGCTCCGGCGGGATCATCAGGTCCTCCGCCTCGGCGGGCTCGGCACGCGCGATCATCGTCTTGCTGCCGTGCCAGGTGCGGGCCGCCAGTACGTCGTGCTCGGCGCCGCCGGTGAAGGTGGCGTCCTGGGCGAGCAGTGTCATCACCACGGCCGCCACCGCGTCCAGCCGTCGCCGGGTCTCGGGCGGATCATCGTGGTCCGCCTCGGCCGTCAGGTCTTCGGAACCGAGTGCTTCGAGGAGGCGGCTGAGCCCGTCGCGCCAGCTCTGGTCCTGCTCGTCCCAGACTCCGGCGGCCAGGAGCTGGACGTACAGGCCGGCCACGAGCAGCCGGACCGGAACCGGTGCTGCGGCTGAATCGTCAGGGCCCGTGAGCGCCGCGACCCAGCGCTGGGCCCAGGCGCGGAAACGGGCACGCTGCTCCGGCGCGACGTACGGGGCGACCGGCACGCTCGTGGTGGGGAGGTCCACCTCCTCCGTCTCGTCCTCGTGCTCTTCGTCGTCCTCCTCGCGCACGCCAAGAGTGACCGCCGACACGATCCACCGCGACGACGGTGCCTGCGGCAGGTCGAGCGGCGAGGTGCCGAACGCCAGATCCGTCAACGGTGCCCCGATCATCCGGCGGCAGTCGGCGAGGTAGGCGTCCCAGCGGTCGACGCCGCTCGATGTCACCGAGCCCGCTGTCGTCTCTCCCGCCGGGCTCACCCGGGGAGCGGACGTTCCGGCGGTGAGTTCGCGCAGGCGCAGCAGATCGGCTTCGAAACGGCGTGCGGCACGCTCGTCGGCGAACAGGGTCTGCACCGTGTAGTCGTATCTCAGCCGGGGACCGCTGTCGGCGCTGTGGCGCCGTGCGCAGTGCACGGGGCTGTAGACGAAGACGACGGCGGATTCGGCAGTGGTGCCGTCAGGACGAGCGCACGTGGCGCGAACCGCCGCACCAGGAACCTCGGGCAGCGGGATGGAGCAGGCCGCCGCCCCCGCCGGAATGGTTCCGGTCCGTGTCCAGGAACCCGGTGAACCGTCCGGAGACGTGCTGATCACCACGGGCAGGGGCTGGGGGTGCGCCAGAGAGACGTGCAGGCCTTCGCTGTCCGCCTTCGCGCCCAGCAGGACGAGCGTGTGACCGGTGGACTGGAAGGGCCGGATGGTGCGGCCCGTCAGGCTCGCGAGTGAGGTGACGCGCCCCTGTTCGGGAAGCAGCGGCGCGGTGTCGGCGGCGAGTACGGCGAGCTCGCAGTTGCCGCCGTCCCGGGTGCTGGTGCACAGCGCGGCGCGGGTCAGATTCGGGCTCCCGGTGAGAGCGTATCGGCGGCCGCCGGCCTGCCACTCGACGAACTTGCCGTGCCGCATCCGAGTCTCCTCGAGAAAACGGATCTGCGCGTCGAAGCCGCCGAGTGCCCTCTTGATCGCTCCGGCGTCATAGCTGGACCAGCGAGGCTGGAGCCCGAGGATGGTGCGGCGGGGTGTCAGACGGCCGACCAGCTCGCTGAGGGCATGACTGGCCTCGTCGACGAACGGGGCGTACGCGTGCAGTTCGTCGACAGGACCGAGCGGCAGTTGGTCCAACAGACTCTCCTGGAGATTGTGCAGAAGCCGGGCACCGGATTCCGGTCCGGCCGGGGTGTTGACATGCCGTTCCGTCAGAAGGGCAGCCAGTTCCGCCAGATGACTCGCCGACCAGGGGGCCAGTTCCACGGCGGAGGGCAGTGCGTCCAACCAGTCGGCGAGGTCGGCCAGGAGGGCGTGGGAGTCGTCGTCCTCGGTCTCCACCACCGTCCACAGCTCGTCGTTGGCGCCCCAGCCGGACAGCGTCGGGTTCCCCGAACCCACCGCGAGCCGGCAGGCGTGTTCTCCGATCAGAAGGACGACCTTGGGATGGAACGCACGCCGGCAGGAGGCTAGGCCGTGCAGATAACTGCGGCCGGCCATGCGCACATCCACCGGGTCGTACAGCCCTTGGGCCGCATCACCGATCACCGCGGTGCGGGCACCCAGACCACGGGCGACGGGTATGGCGACCTTCTCCAGGAAGGGAAGATCAACTGTGAAACCGAGGAAGAGCGCTTCGTGCAGCGCCTGCTGATCGCTGCGTTCGCTCCAATCCCTCAGCAGCGTGACGGGAGATGCGAACCGGGTGTGCTGTGCCGCGCTCATGGGTTTGTCTCCAGGATTCGCCGTCCCTCCGCGGTGACGGTGTGGCAATTGTCGCGGACGGCGAAAAGCCCCAGCTGCGCCGCCAAAGAGCCCAGTTGGGGGATGCGGGTGCCGATGTCGGAGTCTCCTTCGTCACCGGTCTTGAAATAGCGCTCGTTGCGAAGGTGCAGACGGGAGAAGATCTTCAGCCCGCCGGTCGCGGGGTCGGTGCGCAGCTTCGCGAGGGCGACTCTGCGGGACTGGGCGAGCATGTCGTCCACCAGCCGCGCGGCCAGGTCGCGGACCGGCCGGTCGGCGTAGTCGTCGATGAGGCCGTCGACCCACGTCGGGTCGAGGAACTCGGCCCAGCGCCGCTGACGGCCCAGGAAGACGGCCCGTACGTCGTCCGGCAGATGACCCTCCCGGGAGCGCAGCGCACCCACCATCAGGAGCAGCACATTGGTCATCGGGGCATCGGCACCCTGCGTCAGGAGTTGCCGTTCGGCCGGCAACAACTGACCTGCCGCGTCCTTGAGCGGAGGCAGGTCGTCCAGGACCCGCCGTACATTCGCGTCCGGGGCCTGTTGCGCCAGCCAGTCGCGCAGTTCCTCGGCCGTCCGGTCGGCCTCGCCGACCTTGGAGCCCACATCGGCCACCAGCGCCGCCCACAGCCGACGCCAGGCGCCGACGGAGTAATGGCGCAGCAGCACTCCCCGCCAACCGGCCGTCTCGGGAATCGCCGCCAGAACGGGATCCGTTGTCGCCTCGCCACCGAAGGCCACCGCGGAGCGCAGCGTCTCCTGATACCCGTCGCCCTCATGACCGTGGAGATCGATAGCCCGGCCGAGGATACGGAGGGTCGCACGCCGAGTACGGTCGGACGCCTCCCAGTCCCCGTGCGCGTCGGTACCTCCGCCACGGGTTGCGGTCAGGACGTCCGTCAGCCATTCCCGCTCGGCCGGACACGGGACACCAAGAGCCGCCTGCCCCGCTGTCTCCAGGTCGGCGAAGGACACGACGTCCCGCTCCGCGAGAGACAGCAGAGGGGCGAACAGCTCCTTGACCGCGGGAGGGCACGGATGCCGGCCGGGTCTGAGCACTCCGTCCCGGACGTCCACCGTGCCGAGCACCGTGGCGGGTCCGCCGTACTGGTCCCAAAAGCCCCAGCGGCGGGGTGAGTACGACTGGCTCAGCTGCTCCTCGTCGGCGGCTCGCGCGAGTTCCAGTTCCTCTGTGCAGAAACGCCGCACCCCATCGACCCCGTGGGCAAGCCACGCCGGATCCGTCTCCCTGTGGTGCTGGAGCGCCGCCAGCAGGACCTCGCTGCGGCGGACCGCCCGGCGACACGCGGTGATGTCCCACGCCTTCCGTTCCGCGTGCGCCGCGATCGCCGCATACAGCGAGTGGTAACGGATGTAGCGGGTCACCGTGGACACTCCAGGAACCAACCGGTCCACCGCCCGCATCACCGGGCCCTCCACCGCCAGGGGATAGCGCCCGGACCGCAAGCCCAATCCCTCGAGTGCCCATGCCGGCCCACGGACATCCGCTGTCACTTGCCACTCCTTGTCGGCTGCCGGAGCGTTGCATCGGCAGAAACTACCTGACCCTGCTTCAGGGTAGGTGCTGATTTCGGACGAGAGGCCAGTACGGTCGACTGGATTATGGAAGGCGCCAGGACACGCCCGATCCACCCTCAAGGCGGTCCACGACTGGACTTTCCGCAACGCCCGGGTTAAGTGTGGCGCTGGCGCAGGCGCCCGCTGTACCAACCCCCTGGGGCAGCGCCGACAGACAGCGCATCACAGGACTCCCCCCGTGTTCTCCCCACCAGGGCGGCTGCGAGTTCCCAGAGCACATGGGGTCTGGCCGAGTTGGTGCGGCGCCATCGGGACGGCACTGGTCCTGCTCCGGAGTGCGCCGCCTATTATCGCCGATCTGGGGCCGTGGGCCGCGAGGCCCGACGCCAAGGAACTGCGCCTCGAACGCTCTGACATCGAGGCCTGCCTCAGGCGCCGGTAACCGGGGTCAGAAGGCTCGCAGCCTCTCGATGTGCTGTCTCTGTTCTTTTTCGTCCTGTTCGATGTGCACACTGACAAGCACTCTTTGACCGTCCGGCTTGTAGTAGATGCGGCCAAGTCGCTCGCTTCCCGCGATGCCCGTCGCCAATTCCGTCACCTCAAACCAGCCACGCATTTCCGAAAGTTCATTCCCGGCAAGGCGCCCAGAGTCGATTTCAGCAAGTGCTTTCATCGTGGACGCTGGCGAGTCGAGGTTGGCGATCACATCGACTGCATCGAGAACGAACTCGAGGCGGCTGAACGCCCGAGGCAGGAAGTCAATGGCACCCCCGCGCCGAGGCCGTTGCGCGGTCGCGGCGCGAAGTCGTTCCGTCTCCAGGCCCTCAAGTTCTGACACTCTCCCAAGGAGTGCGTCTACCTGCACCGCCAAGTTGTCAGCGCGTGCTCCGCTTTCTGCCGCTTCCGAGTCGGCCGCTCGCACACGCTCCAGCAGCAAGGAGTTCTCGGCAAGAGCGAGTTCTCGAAGTTCCTCGGCGTCAACGAGGTTCTTCACCAGTTCCGCCGTGTCAGCCATGCCTCCCAGGCCTTGTCGAAGCACGGCGAGTTGCTCTTGCAGATCTGAATGACGGCGTTCTGCGAGGGCAACGGATTCTCGGTATCGATGCTCGCTCGCTTCCGCGTTCGCAAGATCGTGACGGAGCTGCGCGACCTCACGCTCAGCCGCCTCGCCCTTGCATGTCGCGACGTACAGTTGGTTGAGCAGCTCCTCGATCCGAGCCTCGGCATCAGCAAGGCGAGCTGTGGTCGGATTCGTGACTGGCACCGTCGGCGCGAGAGACGACGGCGGTGCGATGACATCCCCGACGAGCGCAAGTGCTTCGGCCTGGCTGCCCTTGAACCGAAGGCGCGCGAACCAGTCGTAGAAGGTGCCGTTATCTGCTGGACGATGGCTGACGTCCCAGCGCTGGATGCTGAGACCCGCGTCCTCAAGCGCTGACACCAAGCTGCTGGCAACGTGCTCCGACGCGTTGAAGACGACGGTATGCCCGTACTGGTTGGATTCGAGGTGCCACTCGATGTCGACACCGCTGGTCTTCTCCAGCGGTTTACCGGTAATGGGAGCGTACGGAACCTCTGCTCCGATAAACAGGAACCGATCGCAGTCCGCGAGTTCCCAGCTCGTTCCGTCCAAGTCGATCAGATCACCCTGCCGGAGTGGGTAGACGGAGCCCGCATACGCGACGCCCGCGTATCCATCGGGAGTCAGACGAATCGGACGGCGGACTCCAGACTCGACTTCCGTTCCGTGGTCAAGCACTCGCACGAGTGCCTTGGCGCTCGCCATGTCACGCCGTTCCGCATCGACACTCCGGGTGCCCCCACTGGCGCTTGCAGGCGGCACACGGCTTGTAGTAAAGGTGTTCCCGCAACTGGGCCTCTGTCGCACCGTCGCGCACGTGCCGGGTGAAGGCCCTTGAATTGTGCCGATACAGCACGTCGCCGGGAACGGTCGCCTGGTCCTTGTCCCTCGCCACATTCGCACGGACGACCAGTCCCGCCTGTGGCACGACCACGGACTCCTCAGGTGCTTTTGGGTGCGCGGCTGCACCTCCGGGCATAGCGGAAGCCGGGAGGCCAAGACCGAACTCCAGGTCGTAGTACGACGCCGTGACTCGATCGTGCTTCTGGCTTGATGACGCCTCGACCGACAACACCAAGTCGTCGTCGAGAACGACCTTCAGCTCGAGGCGCTCGTGCAGTGGCGGCGCGGTCTCGTCGACGCCGAGTGTGATCATTCCCAGCGACGTTCGCCGCTCGCTCGCCTGCGGGTGTGATGACAACGCGGTCGGAGTGGCGATCGGAAATTTCGCCTTCCCATCCGTCGGATCCGCGCAGTACAGGTGGAGGGTTTCGTGCTTGACGTCTCCACCGAGAGGCATTTCAGTGCCCGCAGCGAGGAGTGGCATCAACGACCCACGGGCGAGCTCGAGTTCGATGGGCTTTGCCAGTCGGAGCCTCTGCCTGTCATGCGCGATCCACGCAGCTCCTTGTGAGATCAACGTGGCACAGTTCGTCGGCACCTCAACTCGGTCCGGACCGAACAGCTCGTGCAGCCGGCTCCGAATCGCGGGCATGGCCGCCATGCCACCGACCACTACGACCAGCGAGACCTGCCCGGGCGCCATCGACAAGCTGCCGAGCAGCGACTCGATCTCATCAATACCTGCCGTCACGAGCGGCCGCGTGATCTCCTCCAGCTCCTGACGAGTGAGCCGGTACTGCAACGTGGCACCTGATTGGAAGTAACTTGGCCGGTAGAACGTCACGTCAACACGGTCAGCCGAGAGCTCGATCTTGTTGCGCTCCGCGTCCTGGAGGAGCCGGAGCTCGGCCTCAGGGATCGCAAGGTCGTCGTCAGTGGCACTTCCGCGAGCCCGAGCGCGCTTCACGACCTCGTCGCGAATTACCTTGTCGAACTCGTCGCCGCCGACCTGGGTCGAGCCACCGTTACGAAGTTGTCGAACCTGGTCTTCGTCGACTCGGCAGAGAGTCAGGTCCAGCGTTCCGCCGCCCCAGTCGACAACCAGGACGTTTCGTCGTGCAAGCCGCCGTGCCATCTCTTCTGGGTCGGTTGCTCCCCGGATGAATCCGTACAGGGCGGCGAGCGGCTCGTGGACGAACTGGGCTATACGCATCCCGGCCCCGGCGAACGCCTCTCGCAGCGCCGCGCGGCGGTGCCCATTCATGGTCACGGGGATCGTGACCACAGCGTTGTCGAGGCTGCCGAGCACCTTCCGCTGCGGACTGCGCAGGGACTCCGACCGGACGTGCCGCACGACGTCCGCAACGATGTCCACAGGGCTCCGGTCGACGCCTCCGACTGCGATCGCCTCCTCGCCGAGGAGGAACTTCGGCGATTTCACCGTGTTGCCGTGCACCCCAATGCCCGCGGCACCCAACGCGTCCTTGGCATCGCGGCCGACGACTACCTGCTCGCCCTCGTACCGGACGATCGAGGGATGTGGCCGGCCAGTCTCGACGTCCATCACGTCGATCACGCGGTCACCAACTACCACCGAAACAAGGCTATTGGTCGTTCCGAAGTCGAACCCGACGATCACGCGAAGCCTCCAGCCGCGTCCTTCAGCTGCTCGACCTCACGCGTGAGGGCAAGCAGAGAACGGTCGAGGAACTCCTCCGCGACGTCGGGCGCACCGTTCCGGAGTGCGTGCAGACCATCGGTAAGCAGATCGATCTCCCCCCCGAGACGCCGGATGATGCGCGTTCGCAGCGTTTCGTAGTCGTCCGCCATATGGCTCTTGTCGACCACTCTGTTATCGCGCTCGGCCGCGAGCTCCTTCTGCAGTCGCACCACGTCGGCAGAGAACGCGTCGGCGCGAGCCAGCGCAGATTGCTCACGCTCCTCGACGGTCGAAAGCTCATTGCGGAGCCGAGTCTCACGATTCCGAGCAGCGGCAGCCTCACTCTCGAGATGTGTGACCTGCCGTTCCAAGCGGGCGATCCGGGCGAGGTAGTTCGCGCCGACGATCCCGAGCACCTTGTGATCGCTGCTTGCCCCGACCTGGCTGGCGGCTCGCTCCAGCCCTGCTGCCTCCGGGGCCTCGTACCTCCAGAGGGAGTCGTACGACGCATCGATGAACTGATCCAGGGTCCACTCACGTTGGAGTGCGCGGAGGAGTCCGTAGCACGCGATCGCATGCCTGACGAGGCGCTCACTGCCTGCGGCTTTGAACTGCTTCGGGGCCGCTCCAAGTTCGTCGGCGACCCGCTGAGCCGCGGCACGCACGTGTTCGATCGAGAGCTGCGGATCCTTGCGGGGATCGACCAGCTGGTCCACCCTGCCCCCGAACACCGGGCTGTGGCCCAGTGCGACTACCGCGAGGTCAACGAGCCGGTTCAACGCCGGTGCGAGGCCACCGTCCTCGGCGCGCTTGAGCGGGACCCCTTGGCGCGCCGCGTACTGAAGCAGCTTGAACGGGGCCGACAACGTTGGGTCTGTCGGCGCGAGAGACTCGACCAGCGCACTCTGTGACGCGATGCCCTCATCGGTAATCGCCAGCTTCTTGAGGTCCTCCCTCGAGATCTCAAGCAGTCGAGCGTTCGACTCGTAGGCGAACGTCAGCAACTCCTCGATCGAGGTAATGATCGGCTTGGGTTTCGTCTTGGACTTGGCCCGCTGTGACCCCTTCTCCGCAGCGGGTGCCGCTGACGCATTGTCAGTAGGCGCGGCCGAGCCGGTGCCATCGCCGGTAGCGGTAGCCGATGCGGGGTCGCTCGGCCCCGACTCCGCGCCGGGCTCTGGAATGGTCTCGTTGCTCAACGTCCTACCTCTTGCAATCGGGTCCGAAATCCTGCGTACCAGGCGCCGGTCTCCTTGGAGTGCCTGAGCGCCTCGCCGTGTCGTGATGCACCATCGATGTCTCCCACAGCGAGCAGCGCCTCAGCCGCGATGAGTCGGACCTTGAATTGGTCCTGGGGCCGGAGCTCGCCCAGCGAGGGCAGTAGCTGGGTGACCATGGATGACTGTGTCCCGTCCAAAGCCGTCGCACCGAGGTCCAGGAGGTCCTCGGTAACGGAATCGCTCAAGGCCCGATCGAAGCTTCCGTGCGACCGGTCGGCCAGGCTTGTCGTGACGAATGCGCCGCCTGCGAGGAGGGATCGGAACCGCGCCGCGACATCGGAGACACGGTGGCTGTTGGTCTTGCGCACCGCAAGTTCGAACTGGTTGTAGTGCAACGCGACCAACCCGCAGATCGCCTCCGCTGCGGGGCGGTCGAAGGTCGACAGCAGAGAGACCGCACTGTTGTACCGCTGCTCGTAGATCGTCGCGCCCGACGCATCTACCCGGCCGGGGTCCTCAACCGCTTCACGCGCGAGTACGCCGTACAGGTATGCCGCCACACCTTCGCGGTAACGGCGGGCCGTCACCCCGCGGCCGGCACGCATGATGAAGGTGTCGATTGCGTTGAGACTCAACTCGCGGCTGGAGATGAGCTTCTCCAAGGCCTGGTCGACGAGGCAGAGGTCCTCTTCCTCGGCAAGGCAGAAATCGAACTCAAACGTCCGCTCCAGCGGGCCATTGGAGACGGCCACTGTCTGGACGCCGACCTTCACCGACGCGAGGAAGCCGGCGGCTTCAGATGTGGAGGTTTCGCGGCCGTTGACGGTGATGGATTCGACATCCGATGTCACCCAATCGGCGGAGCTGCTGGAGCTCGTGACCATCAAGCGCGTGCGCCCGCACTCTCGTCCCCTGAAGAGGAGGATCGGCCGCTTGGTCGCATGACCGTCGAAGCGGTGTGCTCGGCGGGTGCGCTCGGACGAGAAGACGAGTCCACACTCAGCGCAGGGAAACCGAGGGGGCTTTGGCGGGGCTGGCGGTCCGGCCGATTCGAGTCCGGTCGGCTCATGGAACTCCATGTAGCCGGTGTGCCAGAACCCCACGTACCCCCCTGTCACTTGCTGATCCGCGTCCCCTACACCTTCGGAAGGCTAGTCCGAGCGCACGAACTTTGCGAGGTCGCCGGTTGAGTGAGACCGACCTGTGATGGGCTGTCATGTCGCGTTTGTGTGGGCGTAGATGCCGGTGCGAGGCCCCTGCACCGTCGCAACGGCCGATGATCCGCGGGTACCTGGCCAGCCAGTCCGATGCGATGTGCTTGCTGGTGCGGTCCTGCCAGTCCGGCCGGAAGGCGTACGCGTCTGCCGGGATGTGGGCGGCTTCCGCCAGCAGCAGTTTCTCGTAGGCCTACCGGCATACGACAGTGCGCGGACGGCGCCCGTGCACCTTGACCAGTGCCCGGCCGGTGGGGCCCGCGAGGATGTCCCGCCCCTGAACGTACACAAGATCCTCAACGGCGAGCCCGCAGCCGACACCGAGACAGAGCAGCAGGCAGCACCTGAGGATTCGGGTCTGAGCCAGCTGACTGGCGCAATGTCCGGATTATGTACCGGCCGAGGATCTCGGCCGTCCGTTCGGGAACAGTGATCAGGCCCCGTTTCGACTCTCACGCCTCCAGCGCGGGCGCTCCGAGTTGATCGAGCATTGACTGGGCTTCGATCTGGATCGCGCTGATTTTGCGGTCCAGGTCGGTACGGAAAGCCCTAGCGTCGCGAACTGACCGGTTCACCTCGTCGATCGCGCGGAGCGCCTTGCCGAACTCGTCGTCGAGTTCAAGACGCACCTGGATAAGCGTCTTGCTCGAGATGTCATCGCACTGCGCAAGGACGCGGCCGACCAGGGCGTTCCGGCGGCGCATCTTTTCCTTTGCAGCATGCACCTCCTGACGCTCCTCTTTGACGACCGCATAGGCTTCAAGGGCAACAGGGAGTACAGCGCCGCCGATTTTGGCAACCTTTCCGATGTTGTTCGCCCAGCGCACGGCCTGGTACGGCTTGAACTTGATGTCGACGAGCTTTCCAGCCTTGTAGACGATCTTGTGCCCCGCGCTGCCTGCCGACTTCTTAATGCCGTCGCCTGCGCCCCAGACTTTCTGGAAGGCCTTCAGATGCTCGATCGACTTCGGACCCCAGGCTGGGACGCGGGGTTGCTTCCGACCTGGCTGGCGTGCCAGGCCTGGGTCTACCGGGATGTTCTGCGTCTCGATGTCCCCTTGGACATCAAGGGCGAGCAACTGGCGGGCGTACGGCGACGCCTCGATCTCCCGTACCTCGGAGGTCAAGTCGGCAAGCTGAGAGGCCAGGACGGCGCGTACCCCGTCCAGGAACCTCTGGTTCGCCGAGCTCAGCTCGTCGTTCAGAGTCACGGAGGCGGCGTCGACCCTAGACCAGTCGCGGTTCGGCGACTCCTGGATCGACTCCACCGTGTCGGCGAGGTGCTCGGCTGCCCGGATACACGCTGTGCGGAACTCGGTTGCCTGCCGTTCGAGGGCCGAGTCCAAGAGCCCGCGGCGCGTTGTGAGCGCACTGCGCTGGCGTGCGAGGACAGTCAAGACTGCTTCCTCGTCGGGGTCGTCTGTGAGCGCGGCGAGTGCCTCGCCCGCGACGAGGGCGACCCGCTGGAGCGCCACACGGAAGCTGGCCAAGTCGCCGCGGGCCCGCGCGATCCGGTTGATCGCGTCCGTGACCTTGTCCATCCGGGACGCCGCGATGCGGCGGGCGGCCCGCGACGGGTCCACCTCTAGCGCTTCCAGGTAGGTTTTGGCGTCGCACTCGACCCATGGCACCTGGTCGGCGAAGCTGCCGAGAGCTTCACGGACCTCGGCCTCCCGCACTCCTTCGGCCGCGCGAAGGCTGCGGCACTTGGTGAGCACCACAAGCAACTGCGGCGCCTTTCGCAGATCCTCGGTGACGTGCCGCAGGTGTTCGACCAAGCGATCATCGAACAAGTCAACAGTGACGGTGAACAACACAAGATCTGCGGAGCGCAGAGCCTCCTCCGCGCGTTCGTCGTGCTCCGGCCGGCCCGCCTGCACGCCCGGGGTGTCGACCAGGTCGACCATGCCGTCCCAGTTGAAGACCTCGACCCTGTCCGTCGTGACCGCCGAGCCCCTCGGAACCTGATACTTGCCATCCGTGAGTGCCTCGATCAAGGTCGACTTGCCGCTGCTGTACTGCCCGGTGAGGACCATCTGGGGACGATGGTGTTCATCCACTGCCAGCATCCGCTGGAGCCTCGACGCATCATCGGGTCGAAGGTTTCGGATCAGCTCGACGAGCCGCTCCGAGAGGTCGCGCGTCACCGCGGGGGCGGAGTGATACAGAAGGTCATTCACGTTGGCACGCTCCTCGGTGCGCTTGATCGGACAATCTTCACCGGGGTGCCCAGGTGGTCAGACAGGGTTGCGGACCATGCCTCCAGTACCTGGTTTGGCGCTGGAGCAGTGGTGGTAACGATGGTGCCGTCGGGGCGACAGCGAATGAAGGCCGGTACCCCTTCGGTCAGGCCGAGGACGTATGACATCGCGGACGCGCCCGGCAGGTCAGGTGACGGTGTGCGCCCGAAGGCCAGGAATTCGGGCGAGGACGGCGGGAACAGCCGTGTATCTGCTAGAGCCTCATCAGGCACCTCGACCAAGATGCAGACCCCGGGAAGCCGGGTCGCCTTCCCAACGGACGCAGCTAGGCGAGGCCGGCCGTCTACGCGCAGCAGGCAGCGGACTGTCTCGTGGTCGAGGGTGGAGACCGCGGAGTCAATCACCTGCTGCTGACTAGCCAGAAGGTCGGCCACGACCAACGCGGCGGCCTCGGCCTCTGCGCGTCGCACGTGGGAAGTGGTGAGTGTCTCCAGAACCCGCGCGATGGTCCCAGACACCTCGGCCAGCACCTGGGCCTCCAGCTCATTGAGGACCTTGCTGATCTCGGTCCGCAGCAGATCGCGGTTCGCCTCCAAGATTTCCGCTCTGCTCGTGAAAAGTGACTGGACCTTCTTGCGCACCGGAGTGACGAGGAACGAACCGAGGCTCATGACGACGGCGCCGACGACTGTGCCGGCTGGACCTGCCAAAGAACCCACGTACGCGCCAAGCGCCATGGAGGCGAGCGCTCCGCCTGCCCCAACCACAACCCCGGCTGCTTTCTGCTTCCACAGCCCCCTGAAGTCACGCATTCCGCTGACCTTAAGGTGCGGGCGGACAGCCGTCGTCCATTCGTGCTCGACGGCGACAGACGCTTCCTCGATCGCTCGCGCGAGGTTGCTGAGCCGTGCTTCCAGCCTCTCGTCGAGTTCGGCGACCAAAGCGGCCTGTTCCGTGTCCCATTGCTCGACGATCTGCGGGCCGAAGTCAGTGACGTTCTGGGGCCACCCCTGCCGTCGGCCGACGAGGCGAACAACGTCGTCCTCCATCCTCTGCATGCAGGCATCGACCAGGCGTACGGTCCGTCGTTCCTGGTCTTCGCGCATCCTCCGGCCGACATCGACGATCTCTCGGGTCTCCCGCTCCACAGCGGCGAGAGCTTCGCTCAACGCCTGTGCCTGCGAGCGAACCTCGTCGGCCTCGCGCAGTACCCGCCGGGCGGTGCGGCGCTTGCGGCTTTCCTGTTCCAGGACGGCGAGCAGGGCGCTAAGGCGGCTCGCTTCCCAAAGGTCGGCACCGTAGTCGCCGGCCGCCCGCGCCTGGCGGGCGGCCTCGGCATGGAGCATTACCTCGGCGACGGGGCGTACGGCGGCAGCGGATAGATGGGAACGGATCATCTTGAAGTGACCCTCGTGCTCGGCGAAGACTGAATCCGGTTCCTCCAGGAACTCCTCGTGGTCCAGATCGTCCACGAGTGGTTTGCGGCAGTTCAATGCCACAACGACAGGCTTACCGCGCGATGCCACGGCACGTAGCTCCTGTGCAGTCTCCTCCTGAAAGGAATCGTTGCTCGCAACCCACAGCACGAGGTCGGCACCGGGGACCTCAGCCATCGCTTGGGCGACGTCATCCATACTGTCCCTGGCACCCACTCCAGGGGTGTCGACGATCTCAACGTCGTGCAGGTCCACCGCCGGGGCCGCGAAGACGTCGCGCGAGTACCGCTGCCGGCCGTCCCCAATCCGCTCCACAGACCCGCCGGTGAGCGCCGCAAGGAGGGTACTCTTGCCGGCCATCGTCCGCCCCATCAGGACGATCCTCATCGGCGCGCCGACTGGCGGTGCGTCGGTGACCTCCACTGACATAAGGAAGTCGACAAACTGCCTAGTCGTCTTCTCTGCCGAGGCCCCGTCCCGAGACAGCCGGTGAACCCTTGCCAGGGTCGCTCGGCAGGCAGCGACTGCCTCCGCATGCGCGGGAGAGGGGTTATCGCAAGGCGGTTCGGGACCGCGCAACTGGTCCCGAGCGGCAGGACTCCAGCCGTGCCTGTTCTTGCTCGTCAATCGCCCCCCTTGAAGCGCACCTGTCCCCTCGAAGGGTGTCGTGCCAGCGTCATGTTAGGCCGTATGAAGTGCGGTACTTGCGGTGCCGGGCCTGCCCGGCCGGGGAGGTTCCCGGTTTCGCGGGTGGTGTCAAGGTCGGCCGCTGCGCGGTCGCTTCGCAAGCCTTAACACCGCCCGTTTGAACCGAGAGTGATCGGCCGTCTCTCCGGGCGGGTCCGGGGAGAAGGCTGCGGGACCGGGAACGAAAGACCGGGGCCTTGCACGCAAGTTACTGCGGATTGCCGCCACGGAGGACCGTGAGCGGTAGTGCCGCAATCGCGGGTACTGCGGTTGGGCTGGACGTTCACGACCGATCGACCGTGGCCTGGGCCCTGGACGGCCTCATCGGCGAGGTCGTCGCCGAACACTTGGTCCCCGACACTGCGGCGGTGGTGGGCTGGCTGGAGCGGTTGCCGGGCCCGGTGGCCGTGGCCTACGAGGCCGGCTCGACAGGGTTCGGCCGGGTAGCTGGTGGAACGCTTTTGAGGATCTTCGTCTTTTCGACTTCGAAGACGGCATAAAAGGACGACCGTACTTGCCGTCGCGGTCGCGAAGCTCCCAGGTCAGGGGGTGCAGGTCGCGGGATCACCGCGACGCTCATGCATGCATGCGCATATTGCTGGGGAGTGATCTTGAGTCCGACGGGATGTTCGTGAGTATTTAGGCACGCTGTGCCTGGCCAGGGGATTTCGTTAACGACCCACCAGCTGAGACCCCTGTTCATCAGGAGTCTTTTGCTTTGGGTCGAGGTCGGGCAGGGCCTGCCGGGCCTCGCTGCGCACCGCCCCCATGCCGGCGACGGTCACCAGCACGATGCCCGTGCTCTGGGCCCACGAGGGCTGCTCGGCCAGGAGCACGAACCCGACGACGGTCCCGATGGCGGGCTCCAGGCTCATCAGGGTGCCGAAGACCGTCGTGGGGAGATTGCGCAGGGCGACCATCTCGGCGGCGTACGGCAGGATCGGCAGCAGCAGCGCCGCCAGCGCGGACAGCGCGAATGCCTGTGGGTCCATGTGGCCGACGATGTGCCCGACACCGGCGAAGGGCAGGGTCACCGCGGAGGCCGCCGCCATGGAGACGGCCAGCCCGCCGAGGCCGGTGAACTGGGCACCGACCCGTTTGGTCAGCAGGATGTAGCCGGCCCAGCCCGCCGCCGCCCCGAGCGCGAAGCCGACCCCGGCCAGATCGACCTCACCGCTCCAGGGCCGGGTCAGGGCGAGCACGCCGGCCGCCGCGGTCAGCGGCCACAGGACGTCGATCCGCCGCCGCAGACCCGCCACGGCCACGCCCAGCGGGCCGAGGAACTCCAGGGCCGTCGCGGTGCCGAGGGGGATACGGACCACCGCCTCGAAGTAGAGAAGGGTGAGCAGTCCGCTGACCGCGCCGAGCAGCAGGGCGGTACCCACCTCACGACGGTCGCGGCCGCGCAGACGGGGCCGGGCGAGGAGCCACAGGACCACCGCCGCCCAGGTCAGACGGAGCCAGGCGGTACCGGCGGGCGTGAACTTGTCGAAGAGATGACTGGAGGTGCCGGCGCCGGTCTGCACGCTGGCCATCGCCACCAGGGCGAGCGCCGTCCCCCGGTAGCGGGAACCGGTGTCCGGGGCGGGCGGAAGCTTCATGAGGCGCGCGCCCCGTCGGCTGTGAGAGCTGCCGGGTCTGTGGGGTCCGGCAGACGGGCGACCAGAGCGGCGACCGGGTGTGCCGTCGCGTCCCCGACGCCCGCCACGGCCACCTCGCGGCGCCCCTCGGCGAGCGCGAGCAGCCACGCGCCGACCTCGGGGATCCAGGGCACGCCCAGCGCTTCGGCGTCCCGCTGCACGCGCTCCGGTCGGGCGGCCGCCTGCCGGGCGAGGTAGAGCTGTGCGCGATCGGGGTCGGCGGCGGGCAGCGTGGCGAACCGGGCGGCGACGAAGTCGAGCCACCGGGCGTCCCCGTCCTCCAGGGCGTCACCGAGCAACACCCGCGCGTCCTCGGTGCGCAACGCCGCCCCGCCCCGCTCGCAGGCCAGCCCGACCAGCACGCGGTCGCCGGACGAGACCCCCAACGCATAGGCATCCGAGGTCTGTTGGGCGAGCAGGTCGGCATCGTCGCAGCGCTCGAAGGCGAAGCGTACGGCGGGTGCGCTGCCCGAGGTCAGCAGCTGGCGCCACATGCCGGCATCCACGGACTGCCAGTCGGCGTCCGTGAACACCGTGAACAGGGCGGGCAGTTCGGCGAAGCGCGCCTCGGCCACCAGACGCTGGAACACCGCGGTGAAGCCCTCGATGCGAGGAGAAGGGCGCAGACAGGCGAGGGCCGCGGCCAGCTCGTGCAGCGTGCCGTCGGTGACGGCCTCGGCGACGGCACGCTGGATCTCCCGGGGTTCGAGGCGGACCTCGACGTCGGCGAGACGGGCCAGCTTGCGCAGCGCGCCGTGGCGCCCGCTCGCCAGGAGCGCGCGGATGCCGGTGGCCGCCGCGTCCGCGTCGAACCGCACCGGGACGCCGGAGAGTTGGCGCATGTAGTCCACGGCGCCGAGCCGGCCGGCGGCCACCAGGACGTTGTACGACCGCAGGACCGTCGTCTCGTCGAGGGTGGGGCGCACCCCGGTCGCCGCGATGATCTGCTCGATGCCGCCGGCGTTGCCGCGTCGCGCCAGCCGGGCACAGGCCCGGTCGATACGGGCGGGGGTCGGACGCCCCGTCGGCGGCAGGTGCGCGTACAGGAAGCAGAAGTCGTCGACCACGCCCCGCTCCAGTGCCCGGTCGGCCGCGCGGGCCACGGCTTCCGCGGACAGTCCGGCCATGACGGGAACGTATTTGTTCACCTGCTCCAGGACGTATATCTCGTCCCTCTCGAGCAGCCATCGTGTCTGCGCGGTGAGGAATTCCCCGGGCAGCCGGATGAGCTTCTCCGGGGCGTCCTCGGACAGTTGCTTGAGAAGATTGCGGTACGCGCGCACGGCCCTACCCCGCCAGCGCCAACTGCGCCGGAACGAAAGGCAGCAGGTGGCCGAAGTCGTGGTCGCGATTGAAGCGGACCATGGCCTTGCGCAGTTCGGGGTCATACCCCTCGCGGCCACGGAAGTCGGTGCTCTCGTCGGCGAGTTCCTCGCTCCACAGGCCCGTGTAGACGGGCAGCCCCATGGAATGCCCGGCCACCACGACATCGAAGATGCCCTGAATGGTGGGCGGGGTCCAGTCGCCCGGCTGAGTGGTCTGCTGGAGATAAGAGCCCTCGGCCACATAGGTGGGCGTCAGATAGATCACCAATTCGGTGCCGTGGCGGTCGCAGAGGTCCTTCAGATACTCCATCGTGGCGACGGCCTCGCGCACCCCGTGCTCGTCCGTCATCCGCGGCGCCGGCTTGACCAGGACGTACGAGGTGAGCCGGATCCCCAGCTCGCCGAGGAGCGCGACCCGGTCCTCCATCACCCGGCGGGAGATCTTCTTCTTCAGGACGGTCTGCCGGATGAAGTCGTCCTGCGTCTCGAAGCCGACCGTCACATCGAGCCGGGGCGCGTGGGTGGTCCTGGCGATGTGCTCCAGGTAGTCGCGCTTGACGTACTCGGGGCGCGTCTCGATGGACAGGACTTCCAGGTTCTCCATCTCCCGGGCGCGGTGCAGCAGATGGTCGACGGACTCGCGGTGAAAACGCCTCGGGTCGAGGGCGGAGCCCTCGTTGCCGAAGCACAGCTGACGGTAACCGTCCAGTTCACCGGCCTTGGAGTCGAAGACGTGGTCGATCTGGTTGTTGATCTGCTCGGCCGTCACCTCGAACGACGCCGAGCGGGTGGGCAGCGCGCAATACGTGCACTGGAACTGGCATTTCGTCGTGTAGAACGACAGGACCAGGTCACGCCTTCCGAGGAACTTCCGGGTGCCGACATAGAGCGGTGTGTTCGGATCGTGGGTCTCGTTGTTCTCGGACATCCTCAAACCTCCGTGGATATACGGCCGTTCGGCTCTGGGGGCTGTCGTGAGGTCAGCGCCACGGATGCAGAATGATCTTTCCGCATTCCCTGGTGAGCTGGAGTTTCCAGGCCTGCTCGATCTCGTCGAGCGGAAAGGTGTGCGTGATGAACCGGTCGATGAGCGGTCCCGTGCGGGAAATGGCGTCGAGCATTCCCGGGGCGTGCTGGAGATACAGATCGAGGCTGCCGTAGAGCGTGACGCCCTTCTGGATCAGGTCCTGGTCGACGTGGAGCGACAGTTCGCCGGACTCCCCGAGGAAGGTGACCCGCCCGCCGCGTCCCGCGGCGTCCAGTCCGAACCGCTGGTGGCCGGCCTGCGCCGAGCAGTCGATGACATGGTCGACGCCCGTGCCCCCGGTGAACTCCCGTACGGCATCCAGGGCGTCCGGCGTCCCCAGGTCGACGATCAGCTCCGCGCCCAACTGGCGTGCCAGTTCCCGGCGGTAGGGGCTGCGCCCGGCGCAGATCACCCGGGCACCCCTGGCCTGCCCGTTGATCACGGCCCCGAGCCCCACCTGGCCGAGCCCGGTCACCAGGACCGTGTGACCGGCGGCGACCCCCATGTTCTCCATCGCCGTGTACGTCGCGCCCATCCCGCAACAGGCCATCGCGGCATGCTCGTACGACATCCCGTCGGGGATCCGGAGCAGCAGCCGCTCCCGCTTGACCATGTACTGCGCGAAGCCGCACTCGCCCGAGTCGCCGCCGCACACCGCGAGGGGATCCTCGGTGTCGGCGCAGTGCGCGTACCGCCCGGACACGCACAGCGCGCAGCGCCCGCACGGATAGCCGCTGAGCACGACCACCCGGTCACCCGGCCGGAACGGGCTGCCCGCACGGGCCTCGACCACCTCGCCGGCCGCCTCGTGCCCCAGGGAGTCCCAGCGGTTGCGGTCACGGAAGTCCCAGTGCTCGTACGCGAGATGCTCGTTGCACATCGGGGCCGCGACCACCTTCACCAGGACGTAGTCCTCGGCGATCCGCGGCAACGGCTTCTCGATGATCCGGCTGACGCCGGGTCCGTCCAGTGCGGCGACTTTCATGCGTGCCTCTGCGGCCATGGTCGGTGCTCCAGGAGGTCGGGGAGGACTGCGGTCCGGGTCCGGGGCAGGGCGAACAGCCCTTGTGGCAGGCCTGATCGGTGAACCGGGGACGGTGCGCGCGCACCGTGCGCCGCTCGTACGCGGCCGGCGCACCGCAGGGGTGGGGGTGCGGCCGACGACCACCGCCGCGTGGCTGCACGGCATGCGGATCCGCTGGAGGGGTCGTTCAGAGTCTCTGCGGATCCGCTAGGGGACGACTCGACCGACAACTGAGCCCTCGCCCTCAGGTGGACCGGACGAGGTCGTCGCCGACGCGCCTGCCGGGGGCTGCCGTATAGCCTCCCTGGCCGCGAGCCTCCCCAGCCGTGCGGCCTCCCGCGCCGGGGCCACGGAAAATCGCGTGACCCGCCCGCCCCCGTCTCCCTACACTCGCCACGCGTCGCGCACCACCCACATCGGGCCGGTGCGCGTGTCATGACGAGGACCGACGAGTGAGGGGAGACCGGCCGTGTGTGACCGCGCCGCTGTCGTCGTTCCCCCGTCGTCGTACGACGTGATCCTCGTGTCCTGCTCCGTCCGGTGCCCGCTGCGCGGCCGGTACCGGATGCCCCGGACACACGCCTGACCGTCAACCAACCGCGTACGTCCCCCGATTGACGTGCCGTCGGATCAGCCCTGTCCGGGAATCGCGCCGCCCTGTCACACATCACCCGAAAGGCCATGGGCCGTGCGCATCAACCTCGACACCCTCGCAGTCGTCCGCAACCTGGGCATCCTCGCCCACGTCGACGCCGGCAAGACCACCGTCACCGAGCGGATCCTCTACGCCACCGGGACCACCCACCGGCGTGGCGAGGTCCATGACGGCACGACGGTCACCGACTTCGACCCGCAGGAGCGCGACCGCGGCATCACGATCTTCGCTGCGGCGGTCAGCTGTGCCTGGGGCGGCCACCGGATCAACCTGATCGACACCCCGGGACACGTCGACTTCGCCGACGAGGTGGAGCGTTCACTGCGGGTGCTCGACGGGGCGGTCGCGGTCTTCGACGCCGTCGCCGGCGTCGAGCCGCAGAGCGAGTCCGTCTGGCGGCAGGCCGACCGGTACGGCGTGCCGAGGATCGCCTTCGTCAACAAGCTGGACCGCGCGGGCGCCGACCTCGACACCGCCGTCGACTCGATCCGGGAGCGACTGCACCCGGCCCCGCTGGTCGTGCAGCTGCCGATCGGCACGGAGGACGCGTTCCGCGGCGTCGTGGATCTGGTGCACATGCGGGCGCTGACCTGGACCGACGGCGGCGACATGGTCGTAGCGGACATTCCCGGGGAGCTGCGGGAGGAGGCGCGACGACGGCGTCGACTGCTGGAGGAGGCGGTGGCCGAGCTGCATCCGGCCGCGCTCGAGGAATTCTGTATGCAGTCGACGCTCGACACGGGAACGTTCGACACGGGGACGTTCGATACGGGGACGCTCGACACGGCCACGCTCGTCGACGCCCTGCGCGACCTCACCCGCACCGGCGACGCCGTCGTCGTGCTGTGCGGCTCGGCCTACCGCAACCGCGGGATCGAGCCGCTGCTGGACGCGGTCGTGGCGTACCTGCCGTCGCCGCTCGACGTGCCGCCCGTGCACGGCGCCCTCGGCGACACCCGGCAGGAACGGCCCGCCGACCCGGCGGCACCCTTCGCGGCGCTGGTGTTCAAGGTGAACGCCACCCCGAACGGGCGGCTCACCTACCTCCGGGTGTACTCCGGAACGATCGAGAAGGGAGACACGGTGATGGACGCGGGCGCGCGGCGCGGCGAGCGCGTCGGACGGATCCTGCGCGTACAGGCCGACCGGCACGCCCAGTTGGAGCGGGCGGTCGCCGGTGACATCGTCGCGGTCGTCGGGCTGAAGTCCGCCCGCGCCGGGTCGACCCTCTGCGCGTTGGACGCCCCGCTGGTGCTCGAACCGCCGAGCGTCGCCGAACCGGTCGTCTCCGTCGCGGTCGAGGCCGTCAGGTCCACCGACACCGACCGGCTGGCCTCGGCGCTCGCCAGGCTCGCCGAGGAGGACCCGTCGCTGGTCGTGCGGACCGACCCGGAGACCGGGCAGACCGTGCTGTCCGGCATGGGCGAACTGCATCTGGAGGTCGCGCTGGAGAAGGCGCGGCGGGACCACGGGCTGGACGTCAACGCCGGCCGGCCCGGGGTCGCGCACCGCGAGACCGTCGGGCGCGGTGTGTCCGGGCATGTCTTCCGGCACGTCAAACAGGACGGCGGTGCGGGGCAGTTCGCGCATGTCGTCCTCGATGTGGAGCCGCTGGACGCCGACGCCGGTTTCGAGTTCCGCTCGGCCGTCGTCGGTGGCCGGGTGCCGCAGGAGTATGTCCGGGCGGTCGAGGCCGGCTGCCGGGACGCCCTGGCCGAGGGTCCGCTCGGCGGACACCCGGTGACGGGGCTGCGGGTCACCCTCACCGACGGGGCGACGCATGTGAAGGACTCCTCCGACACGGCCTTCCGCACGGCGGGCCGGTTCGGACTCCGGGAGGCCCTGCGGGCCTGCGCGATGGTCCTGCTGGAGCCGGTGGCCGAGGTCACGGTCACGGTGCCCGACGCCGCCGTCGGGGGAGTCCTCGGTGACCTGGCGGCACGGCGCGGCCGGGTCTCCGGCTCGGTGACGCGGGCCGGCTCGGCGGTCGTCACCGCCACCGTGCCGCTGGCCGAACTCTTCGGCTACGCGACCCGGTTGCGCAGTCGGACCCAGGGCCGCGGCACCTTCACGGCCCGGCCCACGGGGTACGCGCCGGCACCGGCGACCGTGGCACCGGGCCGGCGATAGCGGCACCAGGGCGGCCCCTCCCGCACAGGAGGGGCCGCCCGCTCTCCGTTCAGGAAGTGAACGGTCCGGCATCGACTCGCACGATCCATCGAACTTCCGCTGCTCAACCCCTTGACGTCCCGAACCCGTGGCATTTAACTCACGTCCTAAATTAAGCCGTGAGTGCATTCCCTGAAGGGACACCAGGAGCCATGCGCAGCAACCGAGCCGCGGCCGTAGGCGCCGTCACCCTGTCTCTCGCCCTGGCCGCTACGGCCTGCGGAGGCGGTTCGTCGACGGGCGGCGGGTCCAACGACTCGCCGAAGACGCTCACTTACTGGGCCTCCAACCAGGGGGCGAGCATCGAGGTCGACAAGAAGGTTCTCCAGCCCGAGCTCGACAAGTTCGAGAAGCAGACCGGCATCAAGGTGAAGCTGGAGGTCGTGCCCTGGTCGGACCTGCTCAACCGCATCCTCACCGCGACCACCTCGGGTCAGGGCCCGGACGTCCTCAACATCGGCAACACCTGGAGCGCCTCGCTCCAGGCCACCGGCGCGCTGCTGCCGTGGGACGCGAAGAACTTCGCGAAGATCGGCGGCAGGGACCGCTTCGTGGACTCCGCGCTCGGCTCGACGGGCGCCGAGGGCAAGGACCCCTCCGCTGTGCCGCTGTACTCGATGGCGTACGCCCTCTACTACAACAAGAAGATGTTCGCCGACGCGGGCATCGCACAACCCCCCACCACCTGGGCGGAGTTGGCCGCCGACGGCAAGAAGCTCTCCAAGGACGGCAAGTGGGGCCTGGGAGCGGAGGGTTCGAACCCGTCGGAGAACATCCACCACGCCTTCGTCTTCGCCAAGCAGCACGGCGCCGACTTCTTCACCGCCGAAGGCAAGCCCGACTTCACCAGCGACGGGGTCGTCACCGCGGTCAAGCAGTACGTCGACCTGATGGCCAAGGACAAGGTCATCGCGCCCGGCAACGCCGAGTACGCCCAGAACCAGTCCGTCAGCGACTTCGCCAAGGGCAAGACGGCGATGCTCCTGTGGCAGTCGGCTTCCGCCAACCTCAAGTCGCAAGGCATGAGCGAGGACGACTACGGCATCGCCCCGGTGCCCGTGCAGTCCGGCACCCCGGGCACCGGCGCACAGGTCAACTCGATGGTCGCGGGCATCAACCTGGCCGTCTTCAAGAACACCGACAACCTCGACGGCGCCACGAAGTTCGTGAAGTTCATGACCAGCGACGCGGAGCAGAAGATCCTCAACACCGCCTACAGCTCCATACCGCCGGTGAAGGCGGCCCAGGCGGACTCCGCCTTCAACACCCCCGCCAACGCCGTCCTGAAGGACACCCTCGCCAAGAGCGCCGCCGCGCTCCCGCAGGTCGCCGACGAGTCGCAGTTCGAGACGGCCGTCGGTACCGCCATCAAGGGCCTGTTCGCCGACGCGGCCGCCGGACGCGCCGTCACCACCGACTCGGTGAAGGCGGCGCTGGAGAAGGCCCAGCAGCAGATGCCGGCCGCCTGATGACCACGACCCTGGAACGCGCCGAACCCAAGGCGCCGCCCGGCGAGAAGCGTCCTCCGCGCCCCGGCCGCATCCGCCGCATCGGACTGCCGTATCTGCTTCTGCTGCCCGCTCTGCTCCTCGAACTCCTGGTCCACCTGGTGCCGATGGGCGTCGGCATCGTGATGAGCTTCAAGGAGCTCACACAGTTCTACATCCGCGACTGGGGCACCGCGCCCTGGTCCGGGCTCGACAACTTCAAGGTGTCGGTGGACTTCGACGCCCCCGTCGGCGAGGCCCTGCTGCACTCCTTCCTCGTCACGGTCGCCTTCACCCTGCTGTCAGTTGCTCTGTGCTGGCTGATCGGCACCGCGGCCGCGGTCTTCATGCAGGACACCTTCCGCGGCCGTGGCCTGCTGCGGGCCCTGTTCCTGGTGCCGTACGCCCTGCCGGTCTACGCGGCCGTCATCACCTGGGTGTTCATGTTCCAGCACGACAACGGCCTGGTGAACCACGTCCTGCACGACCAGCTCCACCTCACCGACAAGCCCTCCTTCTGGCTCATCGGCGACAACAGCTTCTACGCCCTGCTGATCGTGTCGGTGTGGAAGGGCTGGCCGTTCGCCTTCCTCATCGTCATGGCCGGACTCCAGAACATCCCGAAGGAGCTGTACGAGGCGGCCGCCCTCGACGGCGCCGGCGTGTGGCAGCAGATCCGCCGCATCACCCTGCCGTCGCTGGGCGCCGTCAACCAGGTGCTGATCCTGGTGCTGTTCCTGTGGACGTTCAACGACTTCAACACGCCGTACGTCCTGTTCGGCAGGACCGCCCCCGAGGCCGCGGACCTCGTCTCGGTCCACATCTACCAGGCCTCCTTCGTCACCTGGAACTTCGGCACCGGCTCCGCCATGTCCGTACTCCTGCTGCTGTTCCTGCTCCTCGTGACGGGCGTCTACCTCGTCGTCACCTCGCGCGGACGGAGGACCTCGCGTGCGTAACTCCCCGATGGCGCCGCCGCGTTCGTTCCTCTGGTCCCGGCGGATCTTCCTCACCCTGCTCGGCGGCTTCGTGCTGGTGCCGGTCTATGTGATGGTCTCCAGCTCGCTGAAGCCGCTGGCCGACGTCACCGGCAAGTTCCGCTGGATGCCGAGCGAGTTGACGATCCGCCCGTACATCGACATCTGGTCCACGGTCCCGCTCGCCCGGTACTTCGTGAACTCGCTGATCGTGGCGGGCGCGGCGACGGTCTGCTCGGTGGTGATCGCGGTGTTCTCGGCGTACGCGGTGAGCCGCTACGACTTCCGCGGCAAGCGGGTCTTCACGGTCACCGTCCTGTCGACGCAGATGTTCCCGGGCATCCTCTTCCTCCTCCCGCTGTTCCTGATCTACGTCAACATCGGCAACGCCACCGGCATCGCCCTGTTCGGCTCGCGCGGCGGGCTGATCCTGACGTATCTGACCTTCTCGCTGCCGTTCTCGATCTGGATGCTGATCGGGTACTTCGACTCGGTGCCGCGCGACCTGGACGAGGCGGCGCTGGTCGACGGCTGCGGTCCGCTGAAAGCGCTGTTCCGGGTCGTCGTGCCGGCCGCGATCCCCGGCATCGTCGCGGTCGCCGTCTACGCCTTCATGACGGCCTGGGGCGAGGTGCTGTTCGCGTCGGTGATGACCAACGACACCACCCGCACGCTCGCCGTCGGACTCCAGGGCTACTCCACGCTCAACGACGTGTACTGGAACCAGATCATGGCCGCCTCGCTGGTCGTCAGCGTGCCGGTGGTGGCCGGCTTCCTGCTCCTCCAGCGCTATCTCGTCGCCGGGCTGACGGCGGGCGCCGTCAAGTGACCAACCTCGAAAGGGATTTCGTGACCATCGACCTCGCCGCACTCCCGCACGACTTCCTGTGGGGCACGGCCACTTCGGCGTACCAGATCGAGGGAGCCGTGGCGGAGGACGGCCGGGCGCCGTCGATCTGGGACACCTTCGCCCACACCCCCGGGAAGATCGCCGGGAACGACCACGGCGACGTCGCCTGCGACCACTACCACCGCTGGCGCGAGGACATCGCGCTCATGCGCCAACTCGGCACCAACGCCTACCGGTTGTCCATCGCCTGGCCGCGTGTGCTCCCGGGCGGCGACGGACCGGTCAACGCCAAGGGCCTCGACTTCTACGACGCGTTGATCGACGGCCTGCTGGACGCGGGCATCACCCCGTCCGTCACCCTCTACCACTGGGACCTGCCGCAGGCGCTCCAGGACCGGGGCGGCTGGCCCGAGCGGGAGACCGCCGAGCACTTCGCCGCGTACGCCTCGGTCGTGGCCGCGCGACTGGGCGACCGGGTCAGCCACTGGACCACCCTCAACGAACCGCTGTGCTCCGCCTGGATCGGCCACCTCGAAGGAAAGATGGCCCCGGGGCTCACCGACCTGACCGCCGCGGTGCGCGCCTCGTACCACCTGCTGCTGGGCCATGGACTGGCGACCCAGGCCATCCGGGCGGCCGTCCCCGGCGCCGAGGTCGGCATCGTCAACAACCTCTCCACGGTGTACCCGGCCACCGACCGTCCGGAGGATCTCGAAGCCGCCCGCCGGATGGACGGCCACACCAACCGCTGGTGGCTGGACCCGATCCACGGCCGCGGCCTCCCCGAGGACATGCTCAAGGTGTACGGCGTCGAACTCCCCGAGCAGACAGGCGACTTGGAGACGATCGCCACCCCGCTCGACTGGCTCGGCCTCAACTACTACTTCCCGGCCACCGTCGCGGACGACCCCAACGGCCCGGCCCCGTACGCCCGTTCCGTACGCCGCCTCGGAGTGCCCCGCACCGGCATGGACTGGGAGATCGACGCGAGCGGCATCGAGACCCTGCTGCTCCGCCTCACCGACGAGTACGGCGCCCGCAAGCTGTACGTCACCGAGAACGGCTCCGCCTACCCGGACGTCGTACGCCCCGACGGGACCGTCGAGGACCCCGAGCGGCAGGACTACCTGGCCCGGCACCTCGCCGCCTGCGCCTCCGCCGCCCGCCGGGGCGCGCCGCTGGCCGGCTACTTCGCCTGGTCGCTGCTGGACAACTTCGAGTGGGCCTACGGCTACGACAAGCGGTTCGGACTGGTCCACGTCGACTACCGGACCCAGGCCCGCACCATCAAGGGCTCCGGACACCGGTACGCGGAGATCATCCGCGACCACCGGGGACGGGCGCGGCACGCGGCCTGAGCAGGCGGGAGGCTGGGACGGAAGTCCCTGGTCAGCGGGTCCTAGGACGGGTCGTTCTCCCGTCCTAGGGCTCTGCTGTACCCCGTGCCGCGAGAGGAGGGTGAATGAGCAAGGACACCCTCCTCACCACCAGGAACAGCCATGCCTGCCGTACACGAAGCGACGACCACGGTCGCCGGCCGGTCCTACGACCTCGCCCAGTACCGGCCCGGCCGGGACATCACCGACTGGGAGCCCGAGAACGAGCTCTTCTGGACGTCGGCGGGGAAGCGGGTCGCCCGGCGCAACCTGTGGATCGCCGTCCCGGCGCTCCTGGTGGCCTTCGTGGTGTGGCAGGTGTGGAGCGTCACCGCCACCAACCTCGCGGACGTCGGCTTCTCCTTCACCACCTCGCAGCTCTTCTGGCTGACCGCGATCCCCGGCCTGACCGGCGGCACGGCCCGGGCGATCTACACCTTCCTCGGCCCGCGGATCGGCCAGCGCACCTTCACCGCGCTGTCCACGCTGGTGCTGATCGTCCCGCTGATCTGGCTGGGCCACGCGATCCAGGACACCTCGACGTCCTTCACCACCATGGCGACCATCGCCGCCCTGTGCGGTATCGGCGGCGCCAACTTCTCCTCCTCCCTCGCCAACATCGGCTTCTTCTTCCCCAAGCGCGAGAAGGGCAACGCGGCCGGCGTCAACGGCGGCCTCGGCAACCTCGGCGTCTCCGTCGTGCAGCTGCTGACCCCGATCGTCATCACCAGCTCGGTGATCGCGATCGGCTCCGGCCAGGCGAACACGAGGACCGGCGAGACGGTCTACCTCCAGAACGCGGCGTTCGTCTGGGTTCCGGTCCTTGTCGTCCTGGCGGCCCTCGCCTGGTTCGCCCAGAACAACCTCAGGACGGCCTCGTCCTCCTTCGCCCAGCAGAAGATCATCTTCAGGCGCAAGCACACGTGGGTGATGACCTGGATCTACGTCGGCACCTTCGGCTCCTTCATCGGCTTCGCCGCCGCCCTGCCGATGCTGATCAAGACCACCTTCCCGGCCTACTCCGTCGCCACCTACGCCTGGATGGGGCCGGCCCTGGGCGCCCTGGCCCGCTGGGCCGGCGGCTGGATCGCCGACAGGCTCGGCGGCGCGCGCGTCACGATCCTCTCCTTCGTCGGCATGGCCGCCTCGATCGTCGGAGTGATCACTTTCCTCCCGAGCGGCGGCGACGAAGGGAACTTCGCGGGCTTCCTCGCCTGCTTCCTGGCCGCGTTCCTCTTCTCCGGCATCGGCAACGGCTCGACCTTCCGCCAGATCCCCGTGATCTTCCGCAACCAGCACCTCAAGGGCCTCACCGAAGGCACGTCCGCGTACACGAAGGCGCTGCGGCAGACCGAGAGGGAGGCCGGCGCGGTCACCGGCTTCACCGCCGCGATCGCCGCCTACGGCTTCTTCTTCATCCCCGCCCTGTTCGCCAACTTCGCGGTGACCAGTGCGATGTGGGGCTTCGTGGCCTTCTACGTCACCTGCATCGCCGTCACCTGGTGGTACTACGCCCGTAAGGGCGCGGAGTCGCCGAGCTGAGCGAAGCGACTACGCCCGTAAGGGCGCGGAGTCGCCGAGCTGAGCGAAGCGGCGGAACGAAGGGCCGGACATCCGCCGTCCGGCCCTCCTTAATACGTTGCCGCAGGCCAGGCCCCCTGACAGCCTCACACCATGCCCACCTTCACCGCCCCCGACGGCACCACCCTCGCCTACCACGCCACCGGCGAAGGACCGCCCCTGGTCTGCCTCCCCGGCGGCCCGATGCAGGCCTCGGCCTACCTCGGCGACCTGGGCGGCCTCACCGCCCACCGCACCCTGATCCGCCTGGACCTCAGGGGCACCGGCGACTCGGCGACCCCCGAGGACCCGGCGTCGTACCGCTGCGACCGCCAGGTCGACGACGTCGAGGCCCTGCGCGAGGAACTGGGCCTGGACCGCCTGGACATGCTGGCCCACAGCGCGGGCGCCAACCTGGCCGCCCTCTACACGGCCCGCCATCCCGCCCGCGTCGCACGCCTTGCCCTGATCACGCCGAGCGTCTACGCGGTCGGCATCGCCGTCACCGCCGAGGACCGCCTGAGCACGGCCCGACTGCGCCGCGACGAGGAATGGTTCGCGACGGCGTACGCGGCCCTGGAATCCCTCAACTCGGGCCGTCCCGCCCCCGACGCCTGGCAGGCCATCGCGCCCTTCTGGTTCGCCCGCTGGGACGAGGAGGCCAAGGCGGTCCGCGCGGCCGAGGACGAGCAGCGCAACGACGAGGCGGCCGCGGTCTACGGCTCCGAGGGCGCCTTCGACCCGGCGGCGACGCGCGCGGCACTGGCCGGGTTCGCCGGGCGCGTCCTGGTGCTGGCGGGGGAGGTGGACGTGGCCGGGCCCCGGCGGGCGATGGCCGAGTACGCCGGGCTGTTCCCGCAGGCCGAGTCGGTGGTCCAGGAAGGGGCGGCGCATTTCCCCTGGCTGGACGACGCGCGGCGGTTCGTGGCGGAGACCGCGAGGTTCCTCGCGTAGAGACCGGGCTTCTTCGCGCGGAGGCCGAGATGCCGCGCGCAGATCGCGTTGTCAGTGGTGCCTGTCATGATCCGAGGCATGCTCTACGACGACATGGTCCGCGCGTTGACCGACCCCGCCTGCACGCTCGACGTCCGGTCCGGCGACGTGTCGGGGCTGTCCGACGAGGAGTTGGGGGAGCTCCTCCCGGTGGCTCACGGTGTCGACGCCGAGGCTCCGGCCGCGATGCGGCAGGCGGGCGTCACGGTCCGGTATGCGGCCAGGGAGCGGGAGCCGCGGTTCACGCCGGACGCGTGCCGCCGGATGTTCGAGGCGCTCGCCGCGCGGCAGGGGGAGGCGGGACTGCCGCCCGCGATCGACGCGCTGCTGCACTGCACGGGGCCATGGCCCGAACTCTCCGGCCCCGCCCGTGCCCTGACCGAGTGGCATCTGGCGAAGGAAAAGGTGGTGTCCCATCCGTACTCGCTGCTCGCCGTGGCGGGGCTCGCGGGCGGCGAGACGCTGCGTGCGGCCGCGGACCACCTGGGACGGGACGAAGGGGCCATCGTCATGGACGGAATCGACGTCGTCATCGAACTCACGGCTGCCGAGCGGGCGGTGCTGGCCGAGGCCGACCAGGTCCACACCTATGTACCGGAGCCGAACGCCCCGGACGTGTGGCGCAGGATCGCCGGCATCCCGGCCTACGTCGCCTTCGCCCGCAGGGCGCTGGAAGCGGCCGCCGACCGTGTCGACGCCCTCCAGCGGGGCGAGATCCCCTACCTGGCCGACAAGGCGTTCACGCCCCGTGAGGTCGACATCCTCGGACAGGCCGCTCGGGTGGCGCTGCTGCGGGACGAGCCCTGGCTGCCGGACCTCCTCGACCGGCTGCTGCCCGGCATCGCCGTCGCCCCGACGGCCGCGAGGACCGTCCCCTCGCAGGCCCTGCTCTACGAACTGGTCCGCGCCGCCCGGGACTTCCCGACACCGGAGGTGGTCACCGCGATCCGCACCGCACGCTCGGTGACCCGCCACGCCGGAATACCCCGGCAACTCGACAAGCTCCTCAAGAAGGTCGAACCGGCCCTGGCCGAGCGGACCGAGGTGGCGCTGCGGCTGTCGAGGGCGGGGTTCGACGACGACGGTGTCCTGCGCAGGGAGGCGGGCGGCGGGTACACGGCCATTGTCACGGTCATCGAGAGCGCCGAGCTGACCTGGGAGAAGGACGGCCGCCCCCTGAAGAGCGTCCCCGCACCCGTCCGCCGCGACCACCCCGACCTGGTCAAGGAGCTACGCGACCTGGTGAAACGGGTGGACATCCAGCTCGGCACCCTCGCCCGGGCGCTGGAGGGCGGCTTCACCGTCGACGCCGTCCACCCGTACGGCTGGTGGCGCGCGGAACTGGCCGGGCATCCGCTCGCCCGGTCCGTCGTGCGCCGGCTGATCTGGGAGATCGAGGTCGCGCCCGGTCAGTGGCGGGCGGTCCTGCCGTCGACCGAGGACCTCCCCGACGCGCCCGACGACGCCTCGGTACGGCTGTGGCACCCGATCCGCGCCGACGCCGACACCGTACGGACCTGGCGGGACCGGCTCGTCGACGGGCAGCTGCGGCAGCCGTTCAAGCAGGCGTTCCGGGAGATCTACCGGCTCACCCCGGCGGAGGAGGAGACCCGCGTCCACTCCCTCCGCTTCGCCGCCCATCTCGTGCACTACCGCCGGATGTTCGCGCTGTTCCGCGCCCGGGGCTGGGCGAGCCGACTGCTCGGCCCCTGGGACGCCGGGGACGGGGACGCGGCGGTACGTACCCTGGGGGCGGGGGAGTGGCAGGTCGCCTTCTCCCACACCTACGTGGACTGGGCCGACGGCGACGGGGTGGCCTCGACGGACCGGGTCCGCTTCGAGCGCCGGGTGGCCGGAGCCTGGCGGGAGGCACCCCTGGCGGAGGTGCCGCCGCTGGTCTTCAGCGAGGCGATGCGCGACGTGGACCTCTTCGTCGGAGTGACCTCGATCGCCGCCGACCCCCACTGGACCGAGCAGGGACCGGCCCGCGCCTACTGGGAACGGGCCGGGTTCGCCGAGCTGAGCGAGAGCGCCGAGGCCCGCCGCGACGCCCTCGCACGGATCCTGCCGCGCCTGAAGATCGCCGACCGGTGCACCCTCGACGGCCGGTTCCTGGTGGTCCGGGGCGACCTGCGCACGTACCGGATCCATCTGGGCTCGGCGAACATCCTGATGGAGCCGGACGACTCCTATCTGTGCATCGTCCCGTCGCGCGCCAAGGTCGGCGGCAAGGTCTTCCTGCCGTTCGAGGACGACCGGCTCACCGTGATCCTCAGCAAGGCCCTGCTGCTCGCCGCCGACACCGAGATCACGGACCCGTCCATCCGCTCGCAGATCGGGAGCCGAAGAACGGGCTGACGGCTACGCCCCCGTCAGCAGTCCCTGAACTCCGGCGACTGATTCAGGATCTGTGAGCGCGTCGAGGTGAAGCGCGCGTAGGTCTCGCTGTGCTGCGCGCCCGGTCGGAACGCCGCCACCCGGTGGCAGTTCTGGAAGGCCAGGGCCACTCCGAAGTGCCGCTCCAGGCTGCCGCGGATCGCGTCGCTGGCCAGGGCCCGCAGCAGCTGGCCGCGCTCCTTCTCGGACGGCGGGGGCGTCTGGTTGTCGGTGAACTCGTCCTTGCCGTCGTGGAGTTCAGTGGCGAGAGAGGCGATCAGGTCGTAGGCGTACGGGAGGGACGTGCGGACGGTGTCCACGAAGTCCTCCTCGCGGACGGCGCCGTTCTCGGCTTCGGCGAGGAGCTTCGGGGAGACGTCGAGAGACATGAAGGTGCTTGTCCTGTCTGTGCGTTGAGTGGGGGGTGGGGGGAGAGCGCGGGGGCGCGTCAGGTGAGGGAAGCGGGACCGGGTACGAAGTCGGGGTCGACCTGGGCGGCCAGGTCCTCACCCGCCCAGGCCCGGGCGTTGCGCAGATGGAACTCGACGGCGTGGCGATGGAGCGTCGCCCAGTCGCGGGGGCAGGCGTCCACGGTCTCCCGCAGGACGTCCAGGGCGTGCCGGTTGTGCGACTCCAGGGACTCCAGGCCGCCCTGTGCCCGGCCCTGTTCGGCGGCCCGTACGAACGGCGACTGGACCAGGTGGGTGAGCAGGTCGTCCCCCACCTCCTGCTTGAGGAAGAGCAGATCGTCCTCGCCGGTCACCTTGTTGCCGACGACGGCGATCCGGATGCCGAACTCACGGGCGTGGTCGCGGTACTGGCGGTAGACCGAGACGCCCTTGCGGGTGGGTTCGGCCACCAGGAAGGTGAGGTCGAAGCGGGTGAAGAGACCGGAGGCGAAGGCGTCCGCGCCCGCCGTCATGTCCACCACCACGTACTCGCCGGGTCCGTCGACGAGATGGTTGAGGTAGAGCTCCACCCCGCCGAGTTTGGAGTGGTAGCAGGCCACCCCGAGGTCGCTCTCCTCGAACTCGCCCGTCACCATCAGCGGTACGTCGCCCACCCGCCGGACGTGCCGGGTGTGCAGTTCGTCGTCGCCGAGCAGGGTCAGCAGCCGGGAGCCGCGGCCCGGCGGAGTGGTCTTGATCATCGCCTCGGAGGAGGCGATGCGTGGATTGGTGCCGCGCAGGTAGGTCTTGATGGCGTCGAGGTGCGCGCCCAGGGGCGGGGCAGCCGGTGGTTTCCCGTCGTGTCCCATCGCCTCGGCGAGGTGCTGGTTGATGTCTCCGTCCACGGCCAGCACGGGGGCACCTGACTGTGCGAGGTGGCGGGAGAACAGGGCCGACAAGGTGGTCTTGCCGCTGCCGCCTTTGCCGACGAAGGCGATGCGCATCAGCACCACCCCCGCACGACTCGTAAGCCATTTTTGAAAATGGATGTCATGTCGGTAGGTTGTAGGCGGGTTGTCGATCACTGTCAAATCGCCCGGTGATCAACCGGTTCCCTTAATGCATATGATGTGCAAGTGCGTGACTACAGCATCAGGGCCGCGGGCCCTGACGACCTCGACGGTGCGCGAGCCGTCATGCTCGACACCGTCTACCGCGACTTCGGTTCCGGCTATGTGCCCCGCTGGCACGGCGACATCATCGACCCGGCCGCCGCCTACCTGGTCCCCGAGCGCCACACCCTCCTCGTGGCGCTCGACCCGCGCAGCGGCGAGGTCGTCGCCACCGGCGCCCTGGACTCCCGGGGCCCGGCCCACCCGCCGAACCCACGCCATGTCGCCGAGCGCTACCCCTCGGGGCGGACCGCACAGCTGCGCCGCGTCTACGTCCGCCCCGAGCACCGCAGACGCGGTCTCGCCCGGCGCCTGGTCGCGGAGTTGACGGAGTTCGCCGCCGCCGAGGGCGGCTACCGCTCCGTGTATCTGCACACCGACCCCGCCGTCCCGGGCGCCGAGGCCTTCTGGCGATCGCTCGGCAAGCTCGTGCACGACGAGCGCGAGGACCCCGAGGGCGCGCACGGCGTCCTGCACTTCGAGATCCCGATGGGGCGATGACCCGCATGACCCGACCGCGTTTCCTCCTCGCCCTCCTGCTCGCCCCCGCCCTCACCGGCTGCTTCGCCTCCGACGGCTCGGGCGGCTCGTCCGACGGCGCCGGGGACGGCTCCCGGCTGCGGGTCGCCCTCGCCTTCCCGCCCGCCGAGAACCTCTCGCCGTACGGCGCCGACGCCACCCTCCTCAGCCGGCTCGGCGTCACCGAGGGACTGACCGCCCTGGACGCCAACGGCGCCGCCGCCCCCGCGCTCGCCGCCTCCTGGACCCGCGAGAACGACCGCACCTGGCTGTTCACCCTGAACTCGGCAACCTTCCAGGACGGCACCGACGTCACCCCGGCCGCCGTCGCCGGCGCCCTCACCCGTGCCACCGAGGCAAAGCCGGCCCCCGCCGCCCTCTCCGGCGTGACCCTCACCGCGAAGGCCGAGGGCGCCACCGGCGTGCGGGTCACCACGAAGGACCCCGACCCCGCGCTGCCGCTGCGACTGTCCAGCCCCAGCCTCGCCATCCTCTCCCCGAAGGCCTACGGCCAGAAGGCCGACCCGATCGGCCACGCCACCGGCCCCTTCGAACTCACCAAGGTCATGGGCGCCACCGCCGCCACCCTCGACCGCTACGACGACTACTGGGGCGGCCGCGCCCAGGCCTCCGGCATCGACGTGAAGTTCGTCGCCGACGGCACCGCCCGGGCGAGCGCGCTCCGTACCGACCAGGTCGACCTCGCCGAGGCGATCCCCGTCGCCCAGGCCGCCACCCTCGACAAGGGCCTGCGCAAGGCCACCGCCACGACCCGCACCACGAGCCTGCTCCTCAACACCGAGTCGGACGTGTTCAAGGACGCCGGCCTCAGGGCCGCCGCACGGCAGGCCGTCGACACCTCGCGCTGGCCAAGGGCGTCTACGAGGGATACGCCGACGCCGGAGCCGGCCTCTACGGACCCGCCGTGACCTGGGCCGAGGGCAAGCGGACCGACCCGGCCGGCCGGGCGGAGGCCGCCGACCCGGACGGGACCAGGATCACCCTCGCCACGTACGACAACCGGCCCGAACTCCCCGAGGCCGCCCAGGTGTTGAAGCAGCAGCTGGAGAAGGCCGGGTTCGAGGTCGAGCTGGAGGTGCGCGAGTACTCGCGGCTGGAGAGCGACGCGCTGGAGGGCAGGTTCGACGCCTTCGTCGGCGCCCGCAACAGCCTCCTCGACACCGGCGACCCCGTCTCGCTCCTCGCCAGCGACTTCACCTGCGACGGCAGCTACAACCTGGCGCTGCTGTGCGACAAGGACGTCGACAAGGCGGTGCGGAAGGCCGAGGGCGTCGCCGACACCGCCAGGCGCCAGGACGCCGCCATGGCCGCCGAGGCGAAGATCCTCGGCACCGACGCCGTCGTCCCGCTGGTCCACCAGCGCGTCATCACCGGCGTCGGTGCCAAGGTCAGCGGCGCCCTCCTCGACCCGTACGAGCGCACCCTCGTCGGCATCGGCACCCGGCGCTGACGTATGCGCCACCAAGCGGCCACGCTCCTGTGGCGGGCAGGGATCGCCGCCGCCCTCGTGTGCGCCATCGGCCTGCTGCCGTGGCTCACGCGCACGGACCCGGCGCTGACCGTGCTCAAGGCCCGGTCGGCCGAACGCGACCCCGACCCTGAGGTGTTGGCCGACATCCGTGCCCAACTGGGCCTGGAAGACGGCCCGTTCCACCTCCTCGGCCAGTGGCTGAGCGGTCTGTGGCGCGGGGACGCGGGCCAGTCGTGGATCTCCGGAAGCGAGGTCACGCCCGCCGTGCTCCAAGCACTGGGCGCGTCCCTGCTGTTGATGGCGGTGGCCCTGGTGGTCGCCGCCACCACGGCCGCGCTGATCTGCGCCCGTACCCTGCGGCTCGGCGCACACCACCGGCTCGGCGGACGCCGGGCCGGCGGCGGGTCCGCGGTCCTCGCCGCGCTGCCCGAGTTCCTCACCGCGTCCGTGCTCGCCACCGTCGTCGGCGTCCAGCTCGGCTGGCTGCCCGCCCTCGGCTGGTACGGGCCGCAGTGGACGATCCTCCCCGCCCTCGCCCTCGGCCTGCCCGCCGGCGCAGTGCTCGGCCGCCTCCTCGACGACCTGCTGCCCGGCGCCTTCGCCGAACCCTGGGCGCTGGCCGCCGCCGCCCGCGGACTGCCAGGCCGTACGATCGCCCGCCAGGCCCTGCGCCGCTGCCTGCCCGGACTCCTGCCGAACACCGGCCTGTTCGCGGTCGGCCTCACCGGCGGCTCGGTCGCCGTCGAGCAGATCTTCGACATACCCGGCCTCGGCCGCACCACCCTCCAGGCCGCCCTCGCCCAGGACCTCCCCGTCCTCCAGGCCGGCACCCTCGCCCTCGTCCTCCTGGCCGCCGCCTTCGCGGGCCTCGCCGCACTCGCCACTCGCCTGCTCATCGGCACCGCCCTGCGCGACGGCGCCCTGCCGTCCCTGCACGGACCGAAGCCGCCGGTACGCGGAGTACAGCCTTTTGCATACGGTGGACTGCTGGCGGTCGTCATCGTCCTCGGCCTGCGCCGCGATCCGCTCGCCCTCGACACGGAACAGCGCCTCCAAGCCCCTTCCCCGAAGCACCCCTTCGGCACCGACGCGCTCGGCCGCGACGTCCTCGCCCGCGTCGGCCACGGCGCCCTCGAAACCCTGCTGCTCGCCCTCGCGATCGGCACGGCCGCCCTGTTCGTCGGCGTCCTGCTCGGACTGCTGCCCCGGCTGTCCGGCCCGCTCGTCGACACGGTCACCGCCCTGCCGCCGGTCCTCGTCGCCCTCCTCGTCACCGCCGTCGCCGGCAGCGGCCCCGCCACCCCCGCGCTCGCCGTAGGCGCCGTCGCCTGGGCACCGCTGGCCGCCCACACCTCCGCACTGCTCCGCCAGGAACGCGCCGCCCTGCACATCACCGCCACCCTCGGCCTGGGCGCCGGCCCCTGGCACCTGCTGCGCCACGAACTCCTGCCCGCCGTCCTGCCGCCCGTCACCCGCCACGCCCTGCTGCGGCTCCCCGGCCTCGCCCTCGCCCTGGCCTCGCTCGCCTTCCTCGGCCTGGGCGCCCAGCCGCCCTCCCCGGAGTGGGGCCTGCTGCTCGCCGAGAACCAGCCCTACGCCGAGCGCGCCCCCTGGGCCGTCCTCGCCCCCGCCGCCGCACTCGCCCTGCTCGGCGCACTGGCGGTCACCGCGGCGGGCGGGGTGCGCCGGCCGCGCCGGAAGCCGCGCCCACCTGTCACCGAATCCGGACAGCAGCCTCGTACAAGGGAATGGGTGGAGACTCGATGAGCTCAATCGCGACCGTCCTGCGCAAGGACGTGAGCCGTACGCGTCCTCGTCTCACGCCCCTGCTCCGGCTGCTGATCCTCACCCAACTCGCCTTCAACGTCGGCTTCTTCGCCGTGCTGCCGTTCCTGTCCGAGCACCTCGGCACGGCGGTGGGCATGGCGGGCTGGATGGTCGGGTTCGTGCTGGGTCTGCGGACCTTCAGCCAGCAGGGGCTGTTCGTGGTGGGCGGGGCGCTCGCCGACCGGTACGGGATCCGGCCGGTCGTGCTCGCGGGATGCGTGCTGCGGATCGCCGGGTTCGCCTGGCTCGGGTACGCCTCGGCGACCTGGGCGGTCATCGGGGCCGTGCTGCTGATCGGGTTCGCCGCCGCGCTGTTCTCCCCCGCGGTCGAGTCCGAGGTGGCCCGGCAGGCCGTCGCCCACGAGGAGGAGGGCGGTGGATCCCGTACCCGGGTGCTCGCGCTGTTCACCGTGGCCGGCCAGGCGGGGGCGTTCGTCGGGCCGTTGCTCGGCGCGCTGCTGCTGTCGGTGGACTTCCGGAGCGTGTGTCTCGCCGGTGCCGGGATCTTCGTGTTCGTCCTCGCCGGACACGCGTGGCTGCTGCCGCAGCACATTCCGGGACGCCAACGGGTCCAGTTCAAGGGCGGGATGCGGGTGCTGGTGCGCAACCGGCGCTTCCTCGCGCTGTGCTGCGCGTACGGCGCCTACCTGCTCGCCTACAACCAGCTCTATCTCGCCCTGCCCGCCGAGGTGGAGCGTGCCACCGGCTCCCAGTCCGCGCTGGCCTGGCTGTTCGCCCTGTCCTCGCTGCTGGTGGTGACCGCCCAGCTGCCCGTCACCCGCTGGGTGGGGGACCGGCTCGCCCTGCGCCGCTCGATGGTGGCCGGACTGCTGCTCATCGCCGCCGGGTTCGCGGTCGTGGCGCTCGCCCGGCCGGCCGGGTGGACCGGGACGGCGGGGCTGCTTCCCGCGGCCGGGTTCGTCGTGCTGCTCACCCTCGGCCAGATGCTCGTCGCCCCCGTCGCCCGAGCCTGGGTCCCCGACCTCGCCGAGGAGGGGCGGCTCGGTCTCTACACCGGCGCGCTGTCCTCGGTCTCCGGCCTGATCGTGCTGGTCGGCAGCTCGCTCACCGGCACACTCCTCGACAGCGGGCTGCCGGCGGCGGTGCCGTGGCTGGTGCTGGCCGCCGTACCGGCCGCGGCGATCGCGCTGCTGCCGCGCCGGCCGTAGGTCATCCGGCGACCAGCTCGCGCACGTCCTCCAGCAGGACCGCCTCGATCCGCGAGGTGCGCAGCAGCCACAGGACGTCCCGGCCGAACGACCACACCAGCGCGCCCAGCGCCGTCGCGACGACCCCGAACTCCAGGGCGTACGGCAGCAGACCCGAGGCCGCCAGCAGGAGGAACACACCCTGGAGGGCGGCCACCGTCTTGCGGGCCGTGCTCGGCGGCAGCGGGGCGTTCAGCCACGGCCAGACGCGGGCGGCGGCGACGAAGGCGTAGCGCATACCGCCGATCAGGAGGACCCACGGGCCGTGCGCCATCGAGACGTAGACGCTGAGCACCAGGATCAGGAACGCGTCGACCTCCATGTCGAAGCGCGCGCCCAGCGGGGTGGAGGTGCCGGTGCGGCGGGCGACCTTCCCGTCGACGCCGTCGAGGATGAGGGCCACGGCCGTCAGACCGACGAAGAGGGTGACCGGCGGCGAACTCTGGAAGGAGTCGGCGACCAGGGCGGTGACCCCGCCGACCAGGGTGGCCCGGCCGAGGGTGACCCGGTTGGCGGGGCCGAAGGAGCGCGGACGGTGGCGGTGCAGGGCCCGGGAGAGCACCGCCCAGGTGGCGACGGCGAAGACGAGACCGGTCAGCCAGCCCGCCGGTCCCATGCCGATCGCCGTCCCGAGCAGAGCCAGCAACAGGATCTGTACACCCGCTCCCACAGCGGTCTCCTGCTGGACCAGCCTTGCGTCGTAAGTGTTGTTCAGGGCCACCGAACATCCTCCGGCCGTGTGACAGAGTCGATCAACGCCGCGTACTGTGCGCGACCTGTGCACACCTCGGTACGTGAACTACTTCCCAAGCGTTCAGGAGGAGGCCGATGAAGCGCACCGCGAGTGCTTTCTGGCTCAACAGTCCGGGTGAAGGTGAGATACGTGAGGTCACCCTCCCGGCTCCCTCCGAGGGGGAAGTACTGGTCCGTGCCCTGTACTCCGGCGTCAGCCGCGGCACGGAGACCCTCGTCTTCCGCGGCGGGGTCCCCGAGAGCCAGCACGCGGCCATGCGGGCGCCGTTCCAGGAGGGCGACTTCCCGGCCCCCGTGAAGTACGGCTACCTCAGCGTCGGAGAGGTCGAGGAGGGCCCGGCGGACCTCGTCGGCCGTACGGTCTTCTGCCTCTACCCGCACCAGACGCGCTACGTCGTCCCGGTGACCGCCGTGACCCGGGTGCCCGGGAACGTGCCCGCCGAACGGGCGATCCTCGCCGGCACCCTGGAGACCGCCGTCAACGCCCTCTGGGACGCGGCCCCCTTGATCGGCGACCGGATCGCCGTGGTCGGCGGCGGCATGGTCGGCTGCTCGGTCGCGGCACTCCTGGCCCGCTTCCCCGGCGTACGGGTCCAACTGGTCGACGCCGACCCGGCACGGGCGGGGGTCGCGAAGGCCCTGGGTGTCGACTTCGCGCTGCCGAAGGACGCCCTGGGGGAGTGCGACCTCGTCGTCCACGCCAGCGCCACCGAACAGGGACTGACCCGCTCCCTGGAACTGCTGACGCCCGAGGGCACGGTCCTCGAACTCAGCTGGTACGGCGACCGGCAGGTCAGCCTTCCGCTCGGCGAGGCCTTCCACTCCCGGCGGCTCGTCATCCGCAGCAGCCAGGTCGGCACGGTCTCCCCGGCCCGCCGCTCCAGCCGCACCTACGCCGACCGGCTGGCCCTCGCCCTCGAACTGCTCGCCGACCCGGCGCTCGACGCGCTCGTCACGGGGGAAAGCGCGTTCGAGGAGCTGCCACGGGTGATGCCCATGCTCACTTCCGGGGAAATTCCTGCTCTTTGTCACCGCGTGAGGTACGGCAAGAGCGCCTGACCTGAGAAAAGAGTGAGAGACGGCTGAACGCGAGGAAGCGAGGAGCCGTACTACTCGGCATCCCCGCCGGCGATCAGCCGGGGGGATCAGACGTGCCGCACCTGGAGGGTCGTCCGTTGTTCAGTGTCACCGTCCGCGATCACATCATGATCGCCCACAGCTTCCGCGGCGAGGTCTTCGGACCCGCACAGCGCCTGCACGGAGCGACGTTCCTCGTGGACGCCACCTTCCGGCGGGAGCAGTTGGACGACGACAACATCGTCGTCGACATCGGACTGGCCACGCAGGAACTCGGCGCTGTCGTCAGCGAGCTGAACTACAGAAACCTCGACAACGAACCCGACTTCGCCGGGATCAACACGTCGACGGAGTTCCTGGCCAAGGTCATCGCCGACCGGCTCGCCGAACGGATCGAGAAGGGCGCGCTCGGCGAGGGCGCCCGGGGCATCGCGGCGATCGCCGTCACCCTGCACGAGTCGCATGTCGCGTGGGCCAGTTACGAGCGTGCGCTGTGACCGACGTGACCCTGGAGAAGGCCCCGCAGCCGGCCCTGGGCTATGTGCCCGTGCAGCATTCCTCTCTGAAGAACGCGGACATCGTCCCCATGTCTCTGCGCTCCGTGCACTTCGTCATGCCGGGCGGTGTCGACGACCCGGCCGCGCCGAGCGGCGGCAACGCCTATGACCGGCGCGTGAGTCTGGACCTGCCCGGCTTCGGCTGGCAGGTCCACAAGCACGCGGTGGCGGGCGAGTGGCCCCGGCCGGGCGCCGCGGCCCGCGCGGAACTGGCGAGCGTGCTGCGGGGGTTGCCGGACGACACCGTGGTCCTCATGGACGGCCTGGTCGCCTGCGGCGTCCCGGAGATCGTCGTCCCGGAGGCGGAACGGCTGCGGCTCGTGGTCCTCGTCCACCTCCCGCTCGGTGACGAGACCGGCCTCGAACCGGTCCTGGCCGCAGAGCTGGACGCCAAGGAGCGCGCGGTGCTCCGCGCGGTCCCCGCGGTCGTCGCCACCAGCGACTGGGCGGTCCGCCGCCTGGTCTCCCATCACGGCCTCGCCCCCGACCGGGTCCATGTCGCCGCCCCCGGCGCCGACATCGCCCCCCTCGCCTCCGGCACCGACGGCCTCTCCCGGCTGCTGTGCGTCGCCGCGGTGACACCCCGCAAGGGACAGCACCGCCTGGTGGAGGCGCTGGCGGCGGTCCGGGACCTGCCGTGGAGCTGCGTGTGCGTCGGCGGCCTCGGCCACGACCCCGAGTACGTGGCCGACCTGCGGTCCCTGATCGCGAAGTACGGCCTGGAACACCGGCTGCACCTGGCCGGACCGCAGGCCGGCGCCGAACTCGACGCCAGCTACGCCGCCGCCGACCTGATGGTCCTCACCTCCTACGCCGAGACCTACGGCATGGCGGTCACCGAGGCCCTCGCCCGCGGCATCCCCGTGCTGGCCACCGACGTCGGCGGCCTGCCCGAGGCGGTCGGCCGCGCCCCCGACGGCGGTGTGCCCGGCATCCTCGTCCCGCCGGAGGACCCCGCCGCCCTCGCCGCCGAGCTGCGCGGCTGGTTCGGCGAGGCGGACGTACGACGCCGGCTCAAGGCGGCTGCCCGGGGCCGGCGGGCCGCCCTGGACGGCTGGGCGACCACGGCCCGCAGCCTGGCCGGAGTACTGGGCCGACTGCCGAGCGAACCCAGGAGGGCGGCATGAGGAAGACGGCTACGACGACACAGCGCGGGGGAAAGATCCCGGCGCAGGCGGGACCGCGGGACGTGGCAGGGATGGAGCCCAAGACGGCCGGGGAGACCCCGGCGTCCTCGAAGTCCGCCGACGCGGAGTCCGTGATCCCCGGCGCCGGCCCCGCCGTACGTCCCGGTGAGCGGCCCACCGTACGGCTGCGCGAGGACGGGCCCGAGGAGCAGCCCCGGTACGCGCCCGAGTGGCTGGAGCTGCGGGAACCCGCGGACGCGGGCGCGCGGTCGCTGGATCTGCTCGACCCGTTGCGGATCCGGCTCGCCAACCTGCCCGGCAAGGCCGGGGTGGTCGTGCACGACCTCGGGTGCGGTACCGGGTCGATGGGCCGCTGGCTCGCGCCCCGGCTCGACGGCCCCCAGCACTGGGTGCTGCACGACCGCGACCCCTACCTCCTGCACTTCGCGGCCGTCGCCTCCCCGCGGGTCGCCGCGGACGGCAGCCGGGTCACCGTGGAGACCCGGCGCGGCGACGTCGGCCGGCTGACTCCGGACGCCCTCGCGGGCGCGTCCCTGGTGACGGCCTCCGCGCTCCTGGACGTCCTCACCCGCGAGGAGATCGAGACCCTCGCCGCCGCCTGCACCGGTGCCGGCTGCCCGGCCCTGCTCACGCTCTCGGTGGCAGGCCGTGTCGACTTCACCCCGTCCGACCCGATGGACGCCGAGATCGCCGAGGCGTTCAACGCCCACCAGCGGCGCTCGGGCCTGCTCGGCCCGGACGCGATCACGGTGGCCTGCGAGGCCTTCTCCGAACTGGGCGCGACGGTACGGCTGAACCCGAGCCCCTGGCGCCTGGGCCCCGCCGAGGCCGCGCTCACGGCCCAGTGGCTGCGCGGCTGGGTCGGCGCCGCGGTGGAACAGCGCCCGGAGCTGCGCGAGCGCGCGGACCGGTACCTCCGGGCCCGTCTGGAGGCCTGCGAGGCGGGCGAGCTGAGCGTGGTCGTCCACCACACCGACCTGCTGGCACTGTCCCGGCCGACGGGCGGGGCGGCATGAGCGTGGAGACGGTACGGGCGGCCCACGCGGGCCTGCGGGGGCCGGGCCGGCGCAGGCGGTGGGCCGGGCGGGCCGCGGTGATCCGGGGGCGCGGCCGCGTCGCGGTGACGCCGGTGGACGCGACCGTGTCCGTGACGGGCGTGGCCGACTTCCCGGCCCGTACGTCGGTGGAGGAGCGGTACGCCGACACGGTGACCGGCGGGGCGCCCGCCGGGGCCGGCGCCGCCACCGTCGCCCTCCCGCCCGTCAAGGCCGTCCCGCCGCCGCCCGTCGCCGTCTCCGAGGACCGCATCGGCGTGATCGTCGCCGCGCCCCGGCCCGACACCGCTCCGGCCGCCCCCGGCGTCTCCAGCGACCCCGGCGTCTCCTGGTGGCGAAACGTTCTCGCCCGTCTCAAGTCCCCCGCCGTGCGCACCCACGTGGGCAGCGCCGTCGGCGTGGTCATCCTCGCCGTCCTGCTGTGGCGGCTCGGCACCGGCGTCTTCCTCGACGGGTTGCGCCGGATCGACGGGGCGACCCTGCTCGCCGCGCTCGGGATCGGCGTGGTCACCACCGTCTTCAGCGCCTGGCGCTGGCAGCTGGTCGCCCGGGGCCTGAGGATCCGGCTGCCGCTCGGTGCGGCCGTGGCCTCCTACTACCGGGCCCTGTTCCTCAACGCCGCCCTGCCCGGCGGCGTGCTCGGCGATGTGCACCGGGCGGTGCGGCACGGGCGCAGCACCCAGGAGCTCGGGCGCTGTGTGCGGGCCGTCGTCCTCGAACGGGTCGCCGGACAGGTCGCGTTGGCCGTCATCGGCGCCGCGGTGCTGCTGACCATGCCGTCACCGGTGCTCTCCCAGGCCCGCCATCTCGCGCCGCTGCTCATCCTCGCCACGCTGGGCGCGCTGGCCGTCGTACTCGCCCTGCGGATGAACCGGGCGCCCTCACGGGCCGGCAAGGCGCTGCGCGAGGCCCGCGAAGGTCTGCTGTCGCGGCGGAACGGGCCCGGTGTCGCGCTGTCCTCCGTCGTCGTCCTCGCCGGGCATCTCGCGATGTTCGTGCTCGCCGCCCGCGTCGCCGGTTCCGCCGCCTCCGTCGCCGTCCTGCTGCCCATCGCGGTGCTCGCCCTGCTCGCCATGGGCCTGCCGCTCAACGTCGGCGGCTGGGGTCCCCGCGAGGGCGTCACCGCCTGGGCGTTCGGCGCCGCCGGGCTGGGCGCCGGCAGCGGGCTGGCCGTCGCCGTCGTCTACGGGGTGCTCTCGCTCGCGGCCAGCCTGCCGGGCCTCGTCGTCCTGCTCGCCCGCTATCCGCGCGTCGAATCGCCGTCGGAGGTGAGCAGTGAGAAATACGCGCCGAAGGAATCCGCAAGGCTCGCGAGCAGCGCCTTGCCCTTTTCCGCCGAACCCAGCGAAGGACGGCCGATGACACCGGAATCGGTATAGGCGGACATACCGAGGGTGAGCAGATGACGTCGGTCGTCGGCGATGAAATCGGAGGTCTCATAACCGGGTCGGACGAATTCGGGATGAGCGTGCAGAAGGATGGAGGTCTCGATTTCCCCCGCATGCATGTCGGTGAGCAGCGAGGTGACCACCCCCGCCCGCTCCCGGGCCGCCTCCCAGTCCTCCGGGGCCGGGAACAGGGCCATTCGCTCACCGCGGGCGGAGGATTCCTGAACGACGTTGCCCAGTACGTAGTTTCCGCCGTGCCCGTTGACCACGACCAGGGTCTCGACGCCGGAGCGGCGGAGCGAAGACGCTATGTCCCGTATCACCGAGTGAAGGGTCACCGAGGAGATGCTGACGGTTCCCGCCCACGCCGCGTGCTCGTGCGAGCAGGAGATCGTCACGGGAGGGAGCAGGTGTACCGGGTACGCCGCGGCGATCTCCCGGGCGACGGCGCAGGCGACGAGCGTGTCGGTCGCCAGCGGAAGGAACGGGCCGTGCTGCTCGAAACTTCCGACGGGAAGGACGGCGATCTGTCGTGAGACACCCGCGCCCCGCGTCCGTACGTCTTCCGTGGTGTCCGCCGGCAACGTAGCGTGCTCCGCCGACCGCGTTTGCGAACCACTCATTCTTTCACGGCCTTTCGTCTCTTCTTAGGAACTCGAGAATCATGACAGAAAAAGTTGGCGTACTCGGCAAGAAGACTCCACAGCGCACGGGCGTGGAACGCGTTGTGAATGCTCCGCTGCCCACCGTGTACGGTGAATTCAGGGCGGTCGGTTACCTCGACCACGATCGCGGTGACGAGCAAGTCGCCCTGGTCTACGGCGAGATCGGCACGGACGAGGTCCTCACCCGGCTGCACTCGGAATGCCTGACCGGTGACGCCTTCGGTTCGAGGCACTGCGAGTGCGGCGAACAACTCGACTCGGCGCTGCGGGCCGTCGTCGCCGAGGGCAGCGGCATCGTCGTCTACCTGAGGGGCCACGAGGGCCGCGGCATCGGACTGCTCGCCAAGCTGCGCGCCATGGCCTTGCAGGCGGAGGGCCTGGACACCGTCGAGGCGAACCTCGCCCTCGGTCTGCCGGTGGACGCCCGCGACTACGGGGTCGCCGCCGGGATGCTGCACGACCTGGGCGTGCGCTCGGTGCGGCTGATGTCCAACAACCCGGACAAGCGCGAGGCGTTGGTGCGCCACGGCATCGAGGTCGCCGAGACCGTGCCGCTGCTGATAGCGCCCTGCGAGAGCAACATCACCTATCTGCGCACCAAGCGCGAACGGCTGGACCACCACCTGCCGCATCTGGACGCGGTGGCCCACCTGTCCTGATTACGGGCACCGGAGCCCGGACAGGAAGAGGGGACCGGCCCCGACACCCCTGGGAGGCTCGCCCGTGCAGACGCAGGCAAACGCCGTTGTGATCGGCGGCGGAGTGATGGGCGCGAGCATCGCCTACCACCTCGCCGCCGCCGGTGTCCGCGACGTCGTCCTCGTCGAACGCGACGAACTGGCCTCCGGGTCCACCTCGAAGGCGGCCGGAGGGGTGCGGGCCCAGTTCTCCGACAGCCTCAACGTGCAGCTCGGCGCGCGCAGCCTGGAGGCGTTCGGCCGGTTCCGGGAGGAGATCGGCCACGACATCGGCCTGCACCGCGTCGGCTATCTCTTCCTGCTGTCGACGCCCGAGGACGTGGCCTCCTTCGAGGCGGGGGTACGGCTCCAGAACTCCCTCGGCGTGCCCAGCCGCATGCTCACCCCGAAGGAGGCCCGCAGGCTCTCCCCGCTGATCGGCACCGACGGGCTGCTGGCCGCCGCGTACTCACCGGACGACGGCCACTGCACCCCCGAGGCCGTCGTCCACGGCTACGCCTCCGCCGCCCGCGCCCTGGGCGCCCGCGTCCTGCGGCACACCGAGGTCACCGGCATCACCGTGCGGGACGACATCATCAGGGCCGTCGAGACGACGCTCGGCACCATCTCCACCGACACGGTGATCTGCGCGGCCGGCGCCTGGTCGCGCGCGGTCGGGCAGATGGTCGGCGTGGACCTGCCCGTGGAGCCGCTGCGACGCCAGATCGCGGTCACCGAGCCGGTCCAGGGCCTGCCGCCCGACCTGCCGATGACCATCGACTTCAGCAGCACCCTCTACTTCCACCGCGAGGGCCCCGGCCTCCTCCTCGGCATGTCCGACCCCGACGAGCGCCCCGGCTTCGCCACCGACACCCACGACCGCTGGATCCCCCGCCTCGCCGCCGCCATGGAACACCGCGCCCCGTCCCTGCTCGACCTGCGCCGCACCGGCGGCTGGGCGGGCCTGTACGAGGTCACCCCGGACCACAACGCCCTGATCGGCGAGGCGACTTCGGTATCCCGTTTTCTGTATGCGACCGGCTTCTCCGGACATGGCTTCCTCCAGGGCCCGGCCGTCGGCGAGGTCGTCCGTGACCTGTGCCTGGGCCGCGTACCCTTCGTGGACGTCAGCCCGTTGAACGCCGGCCGTTTCGCGGCCGACGCCCCGCGCCCGGAGGCCAACTGCGTATGACCGAGCTCCACCTGTGGCTGCGCCACGAGGACCGACCCACCGAGCGGCGCACACCGGTCGTGCCGTCCGACGCCCGCAGGCTCGTCGAGAGCGGGGTGACCCTGACCGTCGAGGAGTCCCCGCAGCGGATCTTCCCCGTAGAGGCGTACGAGGCGGTCGGCGCCCGGGTCGCGCCCACGGGATCGTGGGTGTCGGCCCCGTCGGAGGCGGTCGTCCTCGGTCTGAAGGAACTCCCCGAAGAACCAGCCGAGTTGAGGCACCGGCACATCTTCTTCGGGCACGCCTACAAGCAGCAGCCGGGCGCCGAGGACCTGCTGCGCCGGTTCGCCGCCGGGGGAGGGGCACTCCTGGACCTGGAGTACCTGGTCGACGACCACGGGCGCCGGCTGGCCGCCTTCGGCTACTGGGCGGGCTATCTGGGCGCGGCTCTGGCGGTGCTCCAGCACCGGGGCCGGCTCGTCGCGCCGCTCACGCCCACCTCGAAGGAGGAGCTCGACGAGATCCTGCGGCCCGTCGCCGGGGACGAGGAGTTCACCGCGCTCGTCATCGGCGCCCTGGGCCGCAGCGGACGCGGCGCCCGCGTCGCCCTTGAGGCCGCCGGGCTCGACCCCACCTGCTGGGACCTGGAGGAGACCCGCGACCTGGACCGCCGGGCCCTGCTGGCGCACGACGCGCTGGTGAACTGCGTCCTCGCCACCACCCCGATCCCGCCGTTCCTCCGCGAGACGGACCTGGACGACCCCGCCCGCCGGTTGCGCACCGTCTCCGACGTCACCTGCGACGTCGGCTCACCCCTGAACGTGCTCCCGGTCTACGACCGCACCACCGAGTGGGACGAGCCGGTACGCCGGCTCCGCAAGGAGCCCCCGCTCGATCTCATCGCCATCGACAACCTGCCGTCCTTGCTGCCGAAGGAGTCCAGCGAGGGCTTCTCGGGGCAACTGCTGCCGTTGCTGCTGGACTTCGGGACCGGCGGCCCGTGGGGACGCTGTCTGGACCGGTTCCATGAGACCTGCCGGGAACTCGGCATCGTAGAAGGGGAGTCGCGGGATGTCTGAGCTGGTTCCGGCGAGCGGCACCGTCCACTGGATCGGCACCGGGCTGTCCACGGGCAGCGGTCTGGCCCGGGTGTGCGGCACGGCCGAGCGGGTGCGGGTGTGGCACCGCACCGAGGAGCGCGCGGCCGAGGCCCTCGACCGGCTGGGCCTCACCGGCCGCGCCGCGCCCCGTGCGTACGGCCTCCCGGCGCTGACGGCCGAACTCGCGCCCGGGGACGTCGTCGTGTCGATGCTGCCCGCCTCCGAGCACGCCGGGATCCTGGCGGCGTGTGTCGCGCAGAAGGCGCACTTCGCGTGCTCCAGTTATGTGTCGGACGCCGTGCTGGAACAGGTGCCCGCGGCCCTCGCGGCCGGGATCGTCGTCCTCACCGAGGCCGGGCTCGACCCGGGCATCGACCACCTCTTCGCGCACAGCCTCGTCGCCCGCGCCCGGGACGCGATCGGCGAGGGCACGGCGGCCTCGTACCGTCTCACCTCCTACTGCGGCGGCATCCCCGCGGTGCCCAACGACTTCCGGTACCGCTTCAGCTGGGCACCTCTCGGAGTCCTCAACGCCCTGCGCTCGCCCGCCCGTTACATCGAGGACGGTGCCGAGACCACCGCCGCACGTCCGTGGGAGGCGACCCGGCGGCATGTCGTCGACGGGGAGGGCTTCGAGGTCTATCCGAACCGCGACAGCGTGCCGTTCGTCGAGCAGTACGGGATGCCGCCCGCCTGGAAGGCGCGGTCCTTCGTGCGGGGCACCCTGCGACTGGAGGGGTGGCTGCGGGCCTGGGAGTCGGTGTTCGAGGAGCTCAAGGGCGGTGACGACGCCCGGATCGCCGCGCTGGCACGGGAGCTGGCGGCGACCTATCCGACCACGGACACCGACCGGGACCGGGTCGTCCTCGCCGTGTCGCTGGATGTGCACGGACCGGCGGGGCAGGCGTGGTCGGGCAGCTATCTGCTGGACCTGGTGGGGGACGAGGAGGAGAGCGCGATGGCCCGCTGCGTCTCGCGCACCCTCGCCCTCGGTGTGGGCCACGTCCTGGACGGCTCGCTGCCGCCCGGCCTCAACCGGGCCGCGGAGACGGCGGCCCGGTCGGAGGAATGGCTGCGCGAACTCGCTCTGGAGGGCGTGGAGTTCACACTGCGCGTCGACGCCTGATCAGTCGACCACGGCCTCGTGCACCAGCCGCCTGAGGTCCGGGTTGAGCCTCAGGGTCTTCGGCCGTACCTGGGTGTAGAACTGCACGGTCAGGTCGCGGCTCGGATCGACCCAGAAGGTCGTGGAGGCGGCTCCGCTCCAGCCGAACGTGCCCGCGCTCGTGGGCGCGAGCGTGCGGGCGGGGTCGATCACCACGGAGACGCTGAGACCGAAGCCGACCCCGTCGTTGTTGGGCTCGTCATGGGCCGGTCTGCTGCCGAAGGCGCGCAGGTCGGCGCCGCCGGGAAGGTGGTTCCTGGTCATCAGGTCCACCGTCCCGGGGGCGAGCAGACGGGTGCCGTCGAGTTCGCCGCGGCGGCGCAGCATCTCCATGAAGCGGTGCATGTCGTGCGCGGAGGCCGCCATGCCGCCGCTGCCGGAGAGGAACCGGGGCCGGCCGCGCAGCGGGAGTCCGGGGATCGGCTCGATGCCGCCGTCGTCCTTCTCGCCGTACAACTCGGAGAGTCTGACCGCCTGTTCGTCCGTGACGCTCAGGCCGGCGTCGGTCATGCCGAGCGGTCCGAAGACCCGCTCGGCGAAGAAGGCGTCCAGCGGCTGCCCGGACACCACCTCGATGACCCGGCCGAGCACATTGGAGGCGACCGAGTAGTTCCACTGCGTGCCCGGCTCGAACTGGAGCGGCAGGCTCGCGTACACGTCGACCGTCTCGGCCAGGGTGGAGCCCGGCACCACGGACGACTCCAGATCGGCCTCGCGGTACAGGGCGTCGACCGGGTGGCAGTGGTAGAAGGCGAAGGTCAGGCCTGCCGTGTGGGTCATCAAGTGCCGTATCAGCAGGGGATGTTCGGCCGGGCGAGTGACCATGTCGGCGCCCGAGCCGCTCTCGTACACCCGTGCGTCGGCGAAGGCGGGCAGATGCCGGGCGACCGGGTCGTCCAGCGACAGCTTCCCCTCCTCCATCAGGATCAGCGCGGCCACCGCGGTGACGGGCTTGGTCATCGAGTAGATCCGCCACAGGGTGTCCGCCTCGACGGGGAGCCCGGCGGCCAGGTCACGGTGACCGTGGGCCGTGAGGTGGGCGACGCGGCCGCCGCGGGCGACGGCCACGAGGAAGCCGGGCACGCGTCCCTCGTCGACGTAGTGGGCGAAGTGCTGGTCGAGGCGGTCCAGCGCCTTCACGTCCAGCCCGACCTCACCCGGGTCGACTTCCTGCCGCAGCTGTGCCATCGCTCTCCTCCGCTCGCGTTCGTCGAGGTGCGATCCGGCATACCCCGCCGCGACGACCTCAGACCTCATCGTCGCGCAGGAACCCGCGAACGATCGCCCGGTCGACCTTGATCGGTGATCGTGGCACGGAAACCCGCCGCCGGCACCGCACCCGCCTGCGCGATCACGGCGAACGTGACGAGGGACACCTCCGCGGCGGCGAGGGCCCACCCCGTGATGCTGCTCCACTGGACCTGGGCGAGGGAGGCGTCCAAGTCCCGTTGCAGGGTGGGCTGGGCGATGGTGAGGACCGTGCCGTGCAGATTCGCCTACAAGGACCCGGCGCCGAGACGGGCGTCCGCGTCCGGGCGGGCCAGGGCGACCAGCTCCACCAGGCGGCCGAAGAGCAGCAGGCTGGACGCTGTCTACCGAGCAGGAGCAGACAGCGTCCACCCGTTCCCGGTCCGGGAATGCGCGCGCCCCGGGGGCCGGTTGACCCAGGCATGACTCAGGACGCGACTCAGAACGCACTGCTCGGGCTCCTCTCCGAGGGCCACGGCGGGGTGCTGGTCACCCTCAAGCGCGACGGCCGGCCCCAGCTGTCGAACGTCAGCCACGCGTACTACCCCGACGAGCGGATCATCCGGGTCTCGATCACGGACGACCGCGCCAAGACCCGCAATCTGCGCCGCGATCCGCGGGCGTCCTACCACGTGACCGCCCCGGACCGATGGGCCTACACGGTCGCCGAGGGGACGGCCGAGCTCACTCCGGTCGCGCAGGACCCGTACGACGAGACGGTCGAGGAACTCGTCCGGCTGTACCGCGACGTCCTGGGCGAGCACCCCGACTGGGACGACTTCCGGGCCGCGATGGTCCGAGACCGGCGGGTGGTGCTGCGGCTGAAGGTGGAACGGGCGTACGGGATCCCGGCGGGGACCAACCGGGGCTGAGGCCCCGGGGTCGCGACCGGCTCGGCGTCTTGACGGCGGTCCTGCCCTCGTGGGTGGGGCAGGCTGCCCCTCACTTGCCGCCGCGCCGGTCCGAGAACCCGTGCGCACGCGCCCCCAGCACGACCGCGAACACCGGCACGAGCAGCACCAGCACGCTCCACGGGAACGCCGTCGCGCCGAACAGCCCGAGCAGCACCCCGCCGAGCGCCCCGCCGCCCGCCATCGCCGCGTTCCACAGGGTGACCAGCATCGCCTGGGCGGCGTCGGCCTGCTCACCGCCCGCGTCGGCCACCGCGGTCTGGAGCAGCGTGGGCGCGCCGCCCCAGCCCAGGCCCCACAGGGCGGCGGCGACATACACGAAGGCCTGGCTGTCGGCGAGACCGGCCAGCAGTGCGGCCGCCGCGCCGACCAGCAGGGTGCTCGCCACCGTCAGCGCCCGCAGCCGGCGGTCGATGTGCGCGCCGACGATCCAGATGCTCACCAGCGAGGCACCGCCGAACACCAGCAGCACCAGGTCCGTCGAGCCGCCGAGGCCGAACCGGTCCAGAAACGTGGCGATGTAGGCGTACAGCACCGTGTGCGCGAGCACGAACACCAGCGTCACGAAGAGGACCGGCACGACACCCGGCACCGCGAGGACCCGCGCCGTCGGGACCCGGCGGCCGGGCTCCTGGCCCGGCCGGTCCGGCACCAGCAGCGCGATCCAGCCGAGCAGCACCACGGCGATCACGCTCATCAGCGCGAACGCCGTCCGCCAGCCCAGCGCCCCGCCCAGATACGTCCCCGCGGGCACCCCCACCGACAGCGCCACCGGCACGCCGGTCATCACGACCGCGACGGCCCTGCCCTGGAGCCGGTCGGGGACGAGCCGGCGGGCGTAGCCGGCCAGCAGGGCCCAGGCGAGCCCCGCGGCCACGCCCGCGACGAACCGGGCCGCCATGGTGAGGGCGTAGTGCGCGGAGAGGGCCGTGACGGTGTTGGCCACGGCGAAGCCCGCCATCGCCGTGAGCAGCAGCCGCCTGCGCCGCCAGCCGGCCGTCGCCGCGGACAGCGGGATCGCCGTGAGCGCGGTGCCGACCGCGTAGACGGTCACCGCCTGCCCCGCCGCCGACTCGCTCACCCCGAGGTCCCCGCTCATCGCGGGCAGCAGACCCGCGGGGAGCGTCTCGGTGAGGCTGGTGACGAAGACGGCGGTGGTGAGGGCGAGGAGAGCGGGCAGCGGGAGGGACTCCGCGCGGGGGGTCGTGTCGGTGGTCGTCATGGAGCGAGGGTCGGTCCTGACACTGGTGTCAGGTTCAAGTGCGGTCCCTCGACGGGCCGTTGTCCCCGCGCGTACCGGCCGCCCCTGAATCCGGCCGGTACGCGCGGAGCCCTCCCCCCGGACCGGCTGCGCGTGACGAGAGTCTGTTCTTTTCTGCTCGTTCCGGCCGATGTTCTTGCCGAAAACGTCAACTGTCAACGGGGTGGAGCGGTTCGCACGGTCCTAGGACCCGGGGCGCAGGGCGGACGACCGATGGTTTCGCGATCACGCGGTGCCTAGGCTGGCGGAGGAGAAGCCGCAGCTCAGGAAGAGGTCACGATGCCGGTCGACGGCCGCAGCCACATCCGTATCGCCCGCCCGTCCCGCGACCTCGCCGCGGCCGAGCGATTCTGGGCCGACGGGCTCGGCCTGGCCGTCGTATGGCGGGCCCAGGGCGGCACCGAACCGGGCCACCACGACCTGCTCATGCTCGGCTGGCCCGACGCCCACTGGCACCTGGAACTCGTCCACGAGCCCGCGCATCCCGTCGCACCCCGGCCCACCGAGGAGGACCTCCTGGTCGTCTACGTCGACGGTCCCGTGCCCCAGGACCTGGTCACCCGACTCGAACAGCACGGCGGCAAGCGGGTCCCCTCGCCCAACCCCTACTGGAACGAGTGGGGCGTGACGATCGAGGACCCGGACGGATACCGGCTGGTGCTGTGCGAGCGGGCGTGGTCCAACTCGTAGGGCGACGGGACCCGCTCGTGGCGGGACCGGCCCGGTTCGAAGCGGGCCGGTCCTCACTCGTGGGCCCGGTCAGGCCCCGACATACTCCGCGAGATGCTGGCCCGTGAGCGTGGAGCGGTCCGCGACCAGCTCTGTCGGGGTGCCCTCGAAGACGATGCGGCCGCCGTCGTGGCCGGCGCCGGGGCCGAGGTCGATGATCCAGTCGGCGTGGGCCATGACCGCCTGGTGGTGCTCGATGACGATGACGGACTTGCCGGAGTCGACCAGCCGGTCCAGCAGGCCCAACAGCTGCTCCACGTCGGCGAGATGGAGTCCGGTCGTCGGCTCGTCGAGGATGTAGACCCCGCCCTTCTCGCCCATGTGCGTGGCCAGCTTCAGCCGCTGCCGCTCACCGCCGGAGAGGGTGGTCAGCGGCTGGCCGAGGGTGAGGTAGCCCAGCCCGACGTCCGCGAGCCGCTCCAGGATCTTGTGCGCGGCCGGCGTACGGGCCTCGCCCGCGCCGAAGAACTCCTCCGCCTCGGACACCGGCATCGCGAGCACCTCGCTGATGTCCCGGCCGCCGAGGTGGTACTCCAGCACGGCCGCCTGGAACCGCTTCCCCTCGCACTCCTCGCACGTGGACGCCACCCCGGCCATCATGGCCAGGTCCGTGTAGATGACGCCCGCGCCGTTGCAAGTGGGGCAGGCGCCCTCGGAGTTGGCGGAGAACAGGGCCGGCTTCACCCCGTTGGCCTTGGCGAACGCCTTGCGGATCGGCTCCAACAGCCCGGTGTACGTCGCCGGGTTGCTGCGCCGCGAGCCGCGGATCCCCGTCTGGTCGACCGTGACCACACCGTCCTGCCCGGACACCGAGCCATGGATCAGCGAGCTCTTGCCGGAACCGGCGACCCCGGTGACGACGACCAGCGCGCCCAGCGGGATGTCGACGTCGACGTCCCGGAGGTTGTTCGTGCCCGCGCCGCGCACCTCCAGCACCCCCGACGGCTCCCGCACCGAGGGCTTCAGCGAGGCCCGGTCGTCCAGGTGCCGTCCGGTGAGCGTGTCGCTGGACCGCAGCCCCTCGACGGTGCCCTCGAAGACCACCTCGCCGCCCGCGGTGCCGGCGCGCGGACCGAGGTCCACGACATGGTCGGCGATCTCGATCGCCTCCGGCTTGTGCTCCACGACCAGCACGGTGTTGCCCTTGTCGCGCAGTTGCAGCAGCAGTTCGTTCATCCGGCGGATGTCGTGCGGGTGCAGACCGATCGTCGGCTCGTCGAAGACGTACGTCACATCGGTGAGCGAGGACCCGAGGTGGCGGATCATCTTGGTGCGCTGCGCCTCACCGCCGGACAGGGTGCCCGAGGGGCGGTCGAGGCTGAGATAGCCGAGCCCGATCTCGACGAACGAGTCCAGCGAATGCCCCAGCGCGGCCAGTAGCGGAGCCACCGACGGCTCCTTCAACTCCCGGACCCAGTCGGCCAGATCGTCGATCTGCATCGCGCAGACGTCGGCGATGTTCTTCCGCTTGATCTTCGACGCCCTGGCCTCCGCGCTGAGCCGGGTGCCGTCGCACTCGGGACAGGTCTGGAAGGTCACCGCGCGCTCCACGAAGGCACGGATGTGCGGCTGGAGGGCGTCGACGTCCTTCGACAGGAAGGACTTCTGGATCTTCGGGATCAGCCCTTCGTACGTCAGGTTGATCCCCTCGACCTTGATCTTGGTCGGCTCCTTGTGGAGCAGGTCGTGCAGTTCGCGCTTGTTGTACCTGCGGATCGGCTTGTCCGGGTCGAAGAAGCCGCAGCCCCGGTAGATACGGCCGTACCAGCCGTCCATGCTGTAGCCGGGGATCGTCAGCGCGCCCTCGTTGAGCGAGAGACTGTCGTCGTACAGCGCCGACAGGTCGAAGTCACTGACCGAGCCCATGCCCTCGCAGCGCGGACACATGCCGCCCAGCCGGTGGAAGGTCGCCTTCTCCGCCTTGGTCTTGCCGCCGCGCTCCACGGTGATCGCACCGCTCGCCGACACCGAGGGCACGTTGAACGAGTACGCGTTGGGCGGGCCGATGTGCGGCTTGCCGAGCCGGCTGAAGAGGATGCGCAGCATCGCGTTGACATCGGTGACCGTGCCGACGGTCGAGCGGGCGTTGGCGCCCATCCGCTCCTGGTCGACGATGATCGCGGTCGTCAGCCCGTCCAGGACGTCGACCTCGGGCCGCGCCAGCGTCGGCATGAAGCCCTGGACGAAGGCGCTGTACGTCTCGTTGATCAGCCGCTGCGACTCCGCGGCGATGGTGTCGAACACCAGCGAGCTCTTGCCCGACCCGGAGACGCCGGTGAACACCGTCAGCCTGCGTTTGGGGATCTCGATGCTGACGTCCTTGAGATTGTTCTCGCGCGCGCCGTGCACGCGGATCAGATCGTGGCTGTCGGCGGGGTGCGACGCGGGCGGCTGGGGGGTCGTCCTCTTGGTGGCCATGCTGACTGTTCTCCATCGTTCGGCTCGATCTCACCGGCTCCGAGCATGAGAGGCTGATTCTGCTGCGGGAACCAAGCGTTCCGCGTCGTTTCGAGTCCGTTCAGTTCCGTTCCTGGATACGGACCAGATTGCCCGCGGGGTCACGGAAGGCGCAGTCACGCACGCCCCACGGCTGCTTGATCGGCTCCTGGACCACATCGGCGCTCGCCTGCAACCGGTCGAACACGGCGTCGAGGTCGGCGGTGGCCAGGACGACGCTCGCGTACGTGCCCTTGGCCATCATCGCGAAGATCGTGCGGTGCTCGTCCTCGGTGAGGTCGGCATCGACGCCGGGCGGGTGCAGGACGACCGACGTGTCGGGCTGACCGACGGGACCGACCGTGATCCAGCGCATCGAGCCCTTGCCGACATCGCCGCGCACCTCGAAACCGAGGAGATCACGGTAGAAGGCCAGCGCGGCGTCCGGGTCGTCCTGCGGGAGGAAGCTCGCGTGAAGGGTGAGGTCCATGCCCCTCACGCTAGGCGCGGTCCCGGGACGGGCGCTTCTCGAAAACTGACGGGCCGGTGGCGGTCTGGTCGTGGCGGAGTCGGAGGAGGGCTACGGCTGGTGCGGGCCGGAGCTGTCGAACGACCTGTGGTGCCGAGGCGCGCCGACCCGGGCACCCTTCCGTCCCACGTCGTCGGCGTGCCCGAGCGGCACCCCGCTCACCGGCATACCGGAGTCCCCGGAGCCCTTACGGCGTCCGGGGACTCGGGAGTCCTGGCGGAGGGATCAGGCGGTCACGGTCTCCCGCTCCGCCGCCTGCTTCGGCGTGCGCTCGCCGAGCCGCTCCGTCGGGATCTTGTGGGTCTCGCGGGCCGTGAGGGCGGCGATGACCGGCGGGACGCACAGGGCGGCGGTGAAGAAGGCGACCGCCGACCAGTCGCTGCCGTCGGGACCGGCGATCTGTGCGGCGAAGGTGACCGCGAAGCCGGCGACGGCGAAGCCGATCTGGGTGCCGATCGCCATGCCGGACAGGCGGACGCGGGTCGAGAACATCTCGCCGTAGAAGGAGGGCCACACCCCGTTCGCGGCGCTGTAGACGACACCGAAGGTGACGATGCCCAGCAGCAGGGTCAGCGGGTAGTTGCCCGTGGAGATCGCCCAGAGGTACAGGAACATCATGACCGCGCTGCCCGCGGCGCCGATCAGATAGACCGGGCGGCGGCCGATGCGGTCCGAGAGCGTGGCCCACGCCGGGATCGCGCCGAGCGCGACCAGGTTGGCCAGCGCGCCCACCCACAGCATCGAGGAACGGCTCATGCCCACCGAGTCGCTGGTGGCGTACGCCAGCGCCCAGACCGTGAAGATCGTCGAGACCGAGGCGATCAGCGCACCCGCGATCACCCGCAGGACGTCCGCCCAGTGGTTGCGGGCCAGGAACGCGAGCGGCATCTTCACGACACCCTCGGAGGCGGTCTGCTGCTCGAAGGCCGGGGTCTCCTCCAGCTTGCGGCGGATGACGTAGCCGACGACGGCGACCGCGATGCTCAGGAAGAACGGGATCCGCCAGCCCCAGGACAGCAGCTGGTCCTCGGGGAGCGCGGCGATCGGGATGAAGGCCAGCGTGGCGAGCAGCTGGCCGCCCTGGGTGCCGCTGAGGGTGAAGCTGGTGAAGAAGCCGCGCCGGTTCGACGGCGCGTGTTCGAGCGTCATGGAGTTGGCGCTCGCCTGCTCACCGGCCGCGGAGATGCCCTGGAGGATCCGGCACAGCACCAGCAGGACCGGTGCGAGCGTGCCGACCTGGTCGCGGGTGGGCAGACAGCCGATGAGGAAGGTCGACAGACCCATCAGGATCAGGGTGAAGACCATGACCTTCTTGCGGCCGACCTTGTCACCGAAGTGGCCCAGGAAGAGCGCGCCGATCGGCCGGGCCGCGTAGGCCACACCGAACGTGGCCAGCGAGAGCAGGGTCGCGGTGGCCGGGTCGGACTTGTCGAAGAAGATCTCCGGGAAGATCAGCGCGGCCGCGCTGCCGTAGATGAAGAAGTCGTAGTACTCCAGCGCGCTGCCGATCCAGGCGGCAGTGGCCGCCTTTTTCGGCTGCCCGACGGCTTCGGCGGGGACGGACACGAGCGTGCTCCTTCGAGGGAACTCCAACGTATGCGGAGTGAGCGGCGGGGGAGAAGTGCCTGAGCCCTGGGGTGCTGGGTCGGCCGCGCTGGGGTCCTCGGGGCTGCGGTTAATTAACCCACTAGGTAGTTAGTAGCGCTTGGGTAGGGATGTTGCGCCCGCGTTTCCCGCGTGTCAAGAGGTCGTGCCAAAGGATCTTCAGTCCGCGATGCGCTCCGCGGTCAGGTACGCGATCACCATGTCGCCCAGCATGTTCCGGTAGTGCTCGCGCTGCGCGGGGTCGACGAGGTCGCGGCCGAACAGGGCACCGAAGGTGTGCCGGTTGGCGACCCGGAAGAAGCAGAACGAGCTGATCATCGCGTGCAGGTCGACGGCGTCCACGTCGGCCGTGAACAGGCCGGACTTCTGGCCCGACTCCAGGATCCGGCGGATCACGTCCAGAGCGGGCGAACTGATCTTGCCGAGCTTCTCGGAGGCGGCGATGTGCTCGGCCTCGTGGATGTTCTCGATGCTGACCAGGCGGATGAAGTCGGGGTGCTGCTCGTGGTGGTCGAAGGTGACCTCGGCGAGCTTGCGGATGGCCGCGACCGGGTCCAGATGCTCGACGTCCAGCTCCTGCTCGGCCTCGCGGATCACGCCGTACGCCCGCTCCAGGACGGCCGTGAACAGCTGCTCCTTGCCGCCGAAGTAGTAATAGATCATCCGCTTCGTGGTGCTGGTGCGGGCGGCGATGTCGTCGACCCTGGCCCCCGCGAAGCCGACCCGGGCGAACTCGCGGGTCGCGACGTCCAGGATCTCGGCCTTGGTGCGCGCGGCGTCACGGGTGCGCCCGTTGGGTCGTGCCGGTTCTTCGACGCTGGTCATCGAGTTCCTTCGGGTGTGCGGCCAGTGCCGCGATTCTAGAAGCCCACCTGCCGCACGGGAGGGGTCAGGGCTTCCCAAGCGCGGTTTCCGGGTGCTATGACTAACTCACTAGTTCGTACATTAGTGAGCCGCTCAGGAGGTCCGCCGTGGCCAAGGACTCGTATCTCGTCGGACTGATCGGTGCGGGCATCGGCCCCTCGCTCAGCCCGGCCCTGCACGAGCGGGAGGCCGACCGCCAGGGTCTGCGCTATCTGTACCGGCTCATCGACATCGACGTCCTCGGCGTCGGTCCGGAGGCGGTCGGCGATCTGCTGCGGTCGGCGCGGGACACGGGCTTCGACGGGCTCAACATCACGCACCCCTGCAAGCAGCTCGTCATCGAGCACCTCGACGCGCTCTCCCCGCAGGCCGAGGCGCTCGGCGCGGTCAACACCGTCGTCTTCGAGGACGGCCGGGCCGTCGGCCACAACACCGACGTGACCGGCTTCGCCGCCTCCTTCGCCCGCGGCCTGCCCGACGTACCGCTGGAGAAGGTCGTCCAGCTGGGCGCGGGCGGCGCGGGCGCGGCCGTCGCACACGCCACGCTCACCCTCGGCGCGGGGCAGGTCACGGTCGTGGACGCGCTGGCCGACCGGGCCGCCGACCTCGCCGCCTCACTGAACCGCCACTTCGGCGACGGCCGCGCTACCCACGCGACCCCCGACCGGCTGCCGGAGCTGCTCGCGAGCGCCGACGGAATCGTCCATGCCACCCCCACCGGCATGGCCGCCCACCCGGGTCTCCCCTTCGCCGCCGAACTCCTGCACCCCGGCCTGTGGATCGCCGAGGTCGTCTACCGCCCGCTGGAGACGGAACTCCTGGGCACCGCCCGCGCGCTCGGCTGCGCCACTCTGGACGGGGGCGGGATGGCCGTCTTCCAGGCCGTGGACGCCTTCCGTCTCTTCACCGGGCGTGAGCCCGACAGCGCTCGCATGCTCGCGGACATCGCCGAGCTGGCCGGTGCCGTGGGAACCCCGAAGTAGAGAGAGGTACCGACGTGCGTACGTCCATCGCCACCGTCTCCCTCAGCGGATCCCTCACCGAGAAGCTCACGGCCGCCTCCCGGGCCGGCTTCGACGGCGTGGAGATCTTCGAGAACGACCTCCTCGCCAGCCCCCTCACCCCCGAGGAGATCCGCAGCCGCTGCGCCGACCTCGGGCTGAGCATCGACCTCTACCAGCCGATGCGGGACATGGAGGCAGTGCCCGAGGAGCAGTTCGCGGCCAATCTGCGCCGGGCCCGGCACAAGTTCGAGCTGATGGGCCGGCTCGGCACCGACACGGTCCTCGTCTGCTCCAGCGTCCACCCCCTCACGGTGGACGACGACGCCCTCGCCGCCGATCAGCTGGGCCGACTGGCCGACCTGGCCCAGGAGTTCGGGATCAAGGTCGCCTACGAGGCACTGGCCTGGGGCCGGCACGTGAGCACGTACGACCACGCCTGGCAGATCGTCCGCGCGGCCGACCACCCGGCGCTCGGCACCTGCCTGGACAGCTTCCACATCCTCTCCCGGGGTTCGGACCCCAAGGGCATCGAGGACATCCCCGGCGAGAAGATCTTCTTCCTCCAGCTCGCCGACGCCCCGCTGCTGGCGATGGACGTCCTGCAGTGGAGCCGCCACTACCGCTGCTTCCCCGGGCAGGGTGGATTCGATGTGGCGGATCTTGTACGCCGTGTATTGCATACCGGCTACAACGGCCCGCTCTCCCTCGAAGTCTTCAACGACGTCTACCGCCAGGCCGAGGCCGGACCGACGGCCGTGGACGCGCACCGCTCGCTGCTGGCGCTCCAGGAGACGGTCGGCGTCGCACCCCTGCCCGAGCCCGTCGTCCCCACCGGCGTGGCGTTCGCCGAGCTGGTCACCCCCGACGCCGGGCCGGTCACGGCGGTGCTCGGTGCGCTGGGCTTCGCCCGCACGGCACGCCATCGCACCAAGCCGGTGGACCTGTGGCAGCAGGGCGAGGCACGACTGCTCGTCAACACCGGCCCGGCCGGCCGCCGCGACGGCACGGGCCTCGCCGCGATCGGACTGGAGTCACCGGACCCGGCGGGCGCGGCCCGTCGCGCGGAGTCCCTCCTGGCCCCCGTGCTGCCGCGCCGGCGCGCCGCCGAGGACGCCCCGCTGGACGCCGTCGCGGCGCCCGACGGCACCGAACTCTTCTTCTGCGCGACCGGCCGTCCCGAACTGCCCAACTGGCGGGCCGACTTCGAGGACGTCGCACACCCGCCGGGTGCGGCGGGCGTGCGGCGCATCGACCATCTGGCGCTCGTCCAGCCCTGGCACCAGTTCGACGAGGCGGCGCTGTTCCACCGCAGCGTGCTCGGGCTGCACGCGCAGGAGAGCGTGGACGTCGCCGACCCGTACGGGCTGATGCGCAGCCGGGCGGTGACGAACCCGGACGGCAGCGTCCGGATCGCGCTGAGCGTCGGCGCGGCACCCACGGACGACACGGTGCACGCCCAGCACATCGCGTTCGCCACGGACGACGTCGTCACCGCGGTACGCCGCTTCCGGGACGCGGGCGGTCGCGTCCTGCCGATCCCCGCGAACTACTACGACGACCTCGCCGCCCGCTTCGACTTCGCCGACGGCGAGCTGGAGACGTACCGCGAGCTCGGCATCCTCTACGACCGGGACGCGTACGGAACCTTCCGCCACTGCTACACCCGCACCGTCGGCCGCGTCTTCTTCGAACTCGTCCAGCGCGACGGCTACCGCGGCTACGGCGCCCAGAACGCGCCGGTGCGGCTGGCCGCGCAGCACGGGGTCACTGGCGGCTGACCGCCCGGGTCACACCGGTCACCACCGTCGTCGCCAGGATCCAGCCGGTGATCACCAGGGTGTAGGCGAGCGCCTGGTACCCGCCCTTCGGGGCGAACGCGCCCTCCTGCCCGAAGGAGATCACCGGCAGGAGCAGGTCCAGGGTGAAGAACACCGGGTTGAAGTCCGGGTGTTCGGAGGCCTTCAGCGGGGGCGGCTCGTGGAGGGCGAACACGAGGGAGCCGACGGCCAGCAGGGAGAGCAGCCAGGCGCAGGCGCGCAGCGGGCGGAAGCCGTAGCCGACGGTGACGTCCTGGAGGTAGCCCCACAGGCGGCCGTGCCAGGCACGGGTGCGTCTGAGCCTGCGCTGCTTGGCCAGTTGGACCTGACGGGCGGCGTAGTCGTCGCCGACGCGCAGGTAGGCGGCGGTCAACTGCTCGTAGGCGTACGGGACATAGCCGTCCACGTCCCGTTCCAGCACGGGCAGCATGCGCTCGGCGGGCACGTGCGGAGACAGCGTGCTGTAGGTCAGGCCGTTCAGCCGCACGACGGAGGGCAGGGTCTCCGGTGCCATGCGCAGGTGCTCGATCTGGGCGCGGCGCAGATTGATCGAACCGTCCAGCGGTTCGGCCCCGTTGAGCCACAACTCCCCGATCGCGGAGCTGCTGGCCTGCAGGGCGGTGTGGCCGGGGTTCGACAGTCTTGTGTGCGACAGATCGAGGAGGCCGGGGACGCGGATGCCACGGAGGTCGACGCGGCCGAGGGCGGTGAGGCGGCGGGCGTGCACGTCGGAGTTCACCGAGAGAGCCTCGGCGTCAATCGCCGTGCCGCCAGGGTTCTCCAGCCGGGCGTCGTTGAGGTCGACTGACGCTGCGATGGTGGCGTCGTTGATCACCATGCGGCCTTAGTCGCCCGGCGACGACGACGGCCCGGGCCACCACGTGGTGACCCGGGCCGTCGTCCGACCGCTACGGTCGGGTGTTCCACTCGGCGATGACCGGGCGGCCGTGTTCCGTGGACAACCGGCTCACCGTGGCCGTCGCCAGTTGGAACAGGCGGCCGTCCGCCGCCGGCAGGCCCAGCCGACGAGCCGTCAGCACCCGCAGGAAGTGGGCGTGCGCCACGAGGACCACGTCCCCGTCCGGGAGGGCCGCGTCCACCCGGGCCAGTACCCGGTCGGCGCGCGCCCCGACCTCGGAGGGTGACTCGCCGGGGTGGCCCTCGGGGCCGGGCGGTACGCCGTCGGTCCACAGGTACCAGTCGGGCCGGGTGCGGTGGATGTCGACGGTGGTGACGCCCTCGTAGGCGCCGTAGTCCCACTCGTGCAGGTCGTCATAGGGCAACACCCCTGACAGACCGGCGAGTTCGGCGGTGCGTATCGCGCGGCCCAGCGGACTGCTGAGCGCGAGAGCGAAGGTCCGTCCGGAGAGGAGCGGGGAGAGGGACTTGGCCTGTTCCTCGCCGTGTGCGGTGAGGGGCAGGTCGGTCCAGCTGGTGTGCTGGCCCGACACGCTCCACTCCGTCTCCCCGTGGCGGACCAGCAGGAGATCCCCCACGGTGCGCTACTCCTTCGACTCGACGGCGTGGCCGCCGAACTGGTTGCGCAGCGCCGCGATCATCTTCATCTGCGGCGAGTCGTCCTGACGGGACGCGAACCGCGCGAACAGGGACGCGGTGATCGCCGGGAGCGGTACCGCGTTGTCGATGGCCGCCTCGACGGTCCAGCGGCCCTCGCCGGAGTCCTCCGCGTAACCGCGCAGCTTGTCCAGGTGCTCGTCCTCGCCCAGGGCGTTGACCGCGAGGTCCAGCAGCCAGGAACGGATGACCGTCCCCTCCTGCCAGGACCGGAACACCTCACGGACGTCCGTGACGGAGTCGACCTTCTCCAGCAGCTCCCAGCCCTCGGCGTAGGCCTGCATCATCGCGTACTCGATGCCGTTGTGGACCATCTTCGCGAAGTGCCCGGCGCCCACCTTGCCCGCGTGGACGAAGCCGAAGTCGCCCTCGGGCTTGAGCGCGTCGAAGACCGGCTGCACCTTCGCGACGTGCTCGGCGTCGCCGCCGACCATGAGCGCGTAGCCGTTCTGAAGGCCCCACACACCGCCCGAGACACCGGCGTCGACGAACCCGATGCCCTTGGCCGCGAGCTCCCCGGCGTGCTTCTCGTCGTCCGTCCAGCGGGAGTTGCCGCCGTCGACGACCGTGTCGCCGGGGGAGAGGAGGTCGCCGAGCTCGTCGACGACGGACTGGGTCGGGGCGCCGGCCGGGACCATCACCCAGACGACGCGCGGGCCTTCGAGCTTGTCGACGAGCTCGGAAAGGCTCGCCACGTCCGAGACCTCGGGGTTGCGGTCGTAGCCGATGACGGTGTGCCCAGCGCGGCGGATCCGCTCGCGCATGTTGCCGCCCATCTTGCCGAGGCCGATGAGTCCGAGCTGCATGTCAGTGCACTTCCTTCAGTTCACGATAAGCGGCCACGAGGGCGGCGGTGGAAGCGTCGAGGCCGGGTACCTCGGCGCCTTCGGTGAGGGCGGGCTCGACCCGCTTGGCGAGCACCTTGCCCAGCTCGACACCCCACTGGTCGAAGGAGTCGATGTTCCAGACGGCGCCCTGGACGAACACCTTGTGCTCGTACAGCGCGATCAGCTGACCGAGGACCGACGGGGTCAGTTCCTTCGCCAGGATCGTCGTGGTGGGGTGGTTGCCCTGGAACGTCTTGTGGGCGACCAGTTCCTCGGGGACACCCTCGGCCCGTACCTCGTCCGGCGTCTTGCCGAACGCGAGCGCCTGCCCCTGCGCGAACAGGTTGGCCATCAACAGGTCGTGCTGCGCCTTGAGTTCGTCGCTCAGCTCGTCCACGGGCTTGGCGAAGCCGATGAAGTCCGCCGGGATCAGCTTGGTGCCCTGGTGGATCAACTGGTAGTACGCGTGCTGCCCGTTGGTACCGGGCGTGCCCCACACCACCGGTCCGGTCTGCCAGTCGACGGGCCGGCCGTCGCGCTGCACCGACTTGCCGTTGGACTCCATGTCGAGCTGCTGGAGATACGCGGTGAACTTCGACAGGTAGTGGCTGTACGGCAGCACCGCGTGCGACTGGGCGCCCAGGAAGTTGCCGTACCAGATGCCCAACAGGCCAAGGAGCAGAGGGGCGTTGTCCTCGGCGGGGGCGCTGCGGAAGTGCTCGTCGACGATACGGAAGCCGTCGAGCATCTCCCGGAAGCGGTCCGGGCCGATGGCGATCATCAGGGAGAGGCCGATCGCCGAGTCGTACGAGTAGCGGCCGCCGACCCAGTCCCAGAACTCGAACATGTTGTCCGGGTCGATACCGAACTCGGTGACCTTGCCGCCGTTCGTCGACAGCGCGACGAAGTGCTTGGCGACCGCCTTCTCGTCGCCGCCGAGGCCGTCGAGCAGCCAGGAGCGCGCCGAGGTGGCGTTGGTGATCGTCTCGATCGTGGTGAAGGTCTTGGAGGCGACGATGAACAGCGTCTCCGCCGGGTCCAGGTCGTGCACGGCCTCGTGGAGGTCGGAGCCGTCGACGTTGGAGACGAACCGGAAGGTCAACTCCCGTGCCGTGAACGCGCGCAGCGCCTCGTACGCCATCGCAGGGCCGAGGTCGGAGCCGCCGATGCCGATGTTGACGACATTGCGGATACGACGGCCGGTGTGGCCGGTCCACTCACCGGAGCGGACCCGGTTCGCGAAGCCGCCCATCTTGTCCAGCACGGCGTGCACCTGCGGCACGACGTTCTCGCCGTCGACCTCGACGACCGCGCCGGCCGGGGCCCGCAGCGCGGTGTGCAGGACCGCCCGGTCCTCGGTGAGGTTGATCTTCTCGCCGCGGAACATGGCGTCACGCAGACCGAACACGTCGGTGGCGGTGGCCAGTTCCTGGAGCAGGGCCAGCGTCTCGTCCGTGATCAGGTGCTTGGAGTAGTCGATGCGCAGATCGCCGACGCGTACGACGTACCGCTCCGCGCGCCCCGGGTCCGTCGCGAACAACTCCCGCAGCTGCGCGAGCCCTTGGGCACGGTGGTCCTCCAGGGCGGTCCACTCGGGCCGCCGGGTGAGGTTCGGGGTGTCGGACATCAGCCGTTCTCCTTGCCGGCCTCGCCCCGCAGGGCGACGGCGTACATCTCGTCCGCGTCGAGGCGCCGCAGCTCCTCGGCGATGAGTTCGGAGGTGGTGCGGACCTTCAGCGCGAGGGTGCGGGAGGGCTGGCCGGGCAGCGACAGCGTGGCCAGCGGGCCCTCGGGGCGGTCGATGACGATCTCGCCGTTCGCGGTGCCCAGGCGGACGGCCGTGACGACCGGTCCGTCGGTGACCACCCGGTCGACGGTGACGCCGAGCCGGGCCTCCAGCCAGCGGGCCAGCAGTTCGGCCGCCGGGTTCTCCTCCTCGGCCTCCACGGCCGCCGAGGTGATCTTCGCGCGGGCCTGGTCGAGGGCGGCGGCCAGCATCGAGCGCCACGGGGTGAGCCGGGTCCAGGCGAGGTCGGTGTCGCCGGGAGCGTAGGAGCGGACCCGGTCCTCCAGCACGCCGAGGGGGTTCTCCACGGCGTACAGGTCGGTGATCCGGCGCTGGGCGAGGGCGCCCAGCGGGTCCTTCGCCGGGTTCTCCGGGGCCTCCACCGGCCACCACACCACGACCGGCGCGTCCGGAAGGAGCAGCGGCAGCACGACGGAGTCGGCGTGGTCGGACACCTCGCCGTAGGTCCGCAGCACGACGGTCTCGCCGGTGCCCGCGTCGGCGCCCACCCTGACCTCGGCGTCCAGCTTGGACGACTGACGGTCGCGCGGGGTGCGGGCGTGCCGCTTGATGACGACCAGGGTGCGCGAGGGGTGCTCGTGCGAGGCCTCCTCGGCCGCCTTGATCGAGTCGTAGGCGTTCTCCTCGTCCGTGACGATGACCATCGTCAGGACCATGCCCACGGCGGGGGTGCCGATGGCGCGGCGCCCCTGCACCAGCGCCTTGTTGATCTTGCTTGCCGTGGTGTCGGTCAGGTCGATCTTCATGGCCTTCGCCAGCTCCGTCCGTCTCGTGCGAGCATCTCGTCGGCTTCCTCGGGTCCCCAGCTGCCCGAGGCGTACTGCGCGGGCCTGCCGTGCCGTGCCCAGTACGCCTCGATCGGGTCGAGGATCTTCCAGGACTCTTCCACTTCCTGGTGACGGGGGAACAGATTGGCGTCGCCCAGGAGGACATCCAGGATGAGCCGCTCGTACGCCTCGGGGCTGGACTCGGTGAACGACTCGCCGTAGGCGAAGTCCATCGACACGTCCCGGATCTCCATCGAGGTGCCCGGCACCTTGGAGCCGAACCGCACCGTCATGCCCTCGTCCGGCTGGACGCGGATGACGATCGCGTTCTGCCCGAGCTCCTCGGTGGCCGTGGAGTCGAAGGGGGAGTGCGGGGCGCGCTTGAAGACGACCGCGATCTCGGTGACCCGGCGGCCCAGCCGCTTGCCCGTGCGCAGGTAGAACGGGATGCCCGCCCAGCGCCGGTTGTCGACCTCCAGCTTGATGGCCGCGTAGGTGTCGGTCTTCGACTGCGGGTCGATGCCCTCCTCCTGGAGGTACCCGGCCACCTTCGCGCCGCCCTGCCAGCCCTCGGCGTACTGCGCCAGCACCGTGTGCTCGCCGATCTTCTCCGGCAGCCGCACCGACTTCAGCACCTTGAGCTTCTCGGTGAGCAGCGACTCGGCGTCGAAGGCGATCGGCTCCTCCATGGCGGTGAGGGCCATGAGCTGGAGGAGGTGGTTCTGGATGACGTCACGGGCGGCGCCGATGCCGTCGTAGTAGCCGGCGCGGCCGCCGATGCCGATGTCCTCGGCCATCGTGATCTGTACGTGGTCCACGTACGACCGGTTCCAGATCGGCTCGTACATCTGGTTGGCGAAGCGCAGCGCCAGGATGTTCTGGACGGTCTCCTTGCCCAGGTAGTGGTCGATCCGGAACACCTGCTCCGGGTCGAACACGTCGTGCACGAGCGCGTTGAGCTCGCGCGCGCTGGCCAGGTCGCTGCCGAACGGCTTCTCGATCACCGCGCGCCGCCAGGAGCCCTCCGGGGCCTTGGCCAGTCCGTGCTTCTTCAGCTGCTGGACGACCTTGGGGAAGAACTTCGGCGGTACGGAGAGATAGAAGGCGTAGTTGCCGCTGGTGCCCCGGGAGGCGTCCAACTCGTCGACCGCGGACCGCAGTTGCTTGAAGGCGGTGTCGTCGTCGAAGTCGCCGGGGATGAACCGCATGCCCTCGGCGAGCTGCTGCCAGACCTCCTCACGGAACTCCGTGCGCGCGTGCTCGCGCACCGAGTCGTGCACGACCTGCGCGAAGTCCTGGTCCTCCCAGTCCCGCCGGGCGAACCCGACGAGGGAGAAGCCCGGCGGCAGCATGCCGCGGTTGGCCAGGTCGTACACGGCCGGCATCAGCTTCTTGCGGGACAGGTCACCGGTGACACCGAAGATGACGAGCCCGGAGGGTCCCGCGATACGGGGGAGCCGACGGTCCTGGGGATGGCGGAGCGGGTTCTCCCACTCGGAAGCCTCGGAAGCCTCGGAAGCACCGGTGGCCGCGGTCGCCTCGGTGGCCGCGACGGTCTCGGCTGCCGCGGCGAGGGCCTCGGCGGGAGAAGTCTCGACGGCGGGAGTCCCGGTCATTCCGCGTCCACCCCCTTGCTGTCCAGCGACTTGGCGACGGCGGTCAGCAGGTCGTTCCACGCCACCTCGAACTTGGCGACGCCCTCGTCCTCCAGCCGCTGCACGACCTCGTCGTACGAGATCCCGAGAGCCTCCACGGCGGCCAGGTCGGCGCGCGCCTGGGCGTAGCCGCCGGTGACGGTGTCGCCGGTGATCTCGCCATGGTCGGCGGTGGCGTCGAGGGTCGCCTCCGGCATGGTGTTGACCGTGCCGGGCGCGACCAGCTCGTCGACGTACAGCGTGTCCTTGTACGCCGGGTCCTTCACGCCGGTCGAGGCCCACAGCGGACGCTGCTTGTTGGCCTTGGCGCCGGCGAGAGCGGTGAACCGCTCACCGGCGAAGACCTCCTCGTACGCCTCGTAGGCGAGCCGGGCGTTGGCGAGCGCTGCCTTGCCCTTGAGGGCGAGGGCCCCGTCCGCGCCGAGGACCGTCAGCCGCTTGTCGATCTCGGAGTCGACGCGGGAGACGAAGAAGGAGGCCACGGAGTGGATGGTGGAGAGGTCGACGCCGTTGGCGGCGGCCTTCTCCAGACCGGCCAGGTAGGCGTCCATGACCTCGCGGTAGCGCTCCAGCGAGAAGATCAGCGTGACGTTGACGCTGATGCCGAGGCCGATGACCTCGGTGATCGCCGGGAGGCCGGCCTTCGTCGCCGGGATCTTGATCATCACGTTGGGGCGGTCGACGAGCCAGGCCAGCTGCTTGGCCTCGGCGATGGTCGCCTGAGTGTTGTGGGCGAGGCGGGGGTCGACCTCGATGGAGACCCGGCCGTCACGGCCGTTCGACGATGTGTATACAGAATCCAGGATATCGGCGGCGGCACGCACATCGGCCGTCGTCAGCATCCGTACGGCCTCGTCGACCGTGACGCCCCGCAGCGCGAGGTCGGTCAGCTGCTCCTCGTAGCCCTCTCCGGAGCCGATGGCGGCCTGGAAGATGGACGGGTTCGTGGTGACACCCACGACGTTCTTGTCCGCGATGAGTTCGGCGAGGTTCCCGGACTCGATCCGCCGTCGCGACAGGTCGTCCAGCCAGATGGAGACGCCCTCGTCGGACAGGCGCTTGAGTGCTCCCGCGGTAGCGGTTGCTTCGGTCACAGTGATCATCTTCTTTCTGGCGATCGGATCAACCGCGCGCGGCGGCAAGGGATTCCCGCGCTGCCGCGGCGACGTTCTCGGCGGTGAAGCCGAACTCGGCGAAGAGGGTCTCGGCATCGGCGGAGGCGCCGAAGTGTTCGAGGGAGACGATGCGTCCGGCGTCACCGACGTAGCGGTACCAGGTCAGCCCGATCCCGGCCTCGACCGCGACACGCGCCTTGACGGCCGGGGGCAGCACGCTCTCGCGGTACTCGCGGGGCTGCTCCTCGAACCACTCCACGGACGGCATCGACACGACCCGCGTGCCGAGCCCCTCGGCCTCCAGCAGCTCGCGGGCGGCCACGGCGAGCTGTACCTCGGAGCCGGTGGCGATCAGCACGACGTCCGCGGTCTCGGTGGACGAGTCCTTCAGCACATACCCGCCCTTCGCCGCGTCGGGGTTCACGGGGAACGTCGGCACGCCCTGACGCGTGAGCGCGAGGCCGTGCGGGGCCGGGTTCGTGGCGTGCCTCTTCAGGATCTCGGCCCAGGCCACGGCCGTCTCGTTGGCGTCCGCCGGGCGGACGACGTTCAGGCCGGGGATGGCCCGCAGCGACGCGAGGTGCTCGACCGGCTGGTGGGTGGGCCCGTCCTCGCCGAGGCCGACGGAGTCGTGCGTCCACACGTACGTCACCGGGAGCTGCATCAGCGCGGACATCCGGACGGCGTTGCGCATGTAGTCGGAGAACACCAGGAAGGTGCCGCCGTAGATCCGCGTGTTGCCGTGCAGCGCGATGCCGTTCATCTCGGCGGCCATCGAGAACTCGCGGATGCCGAAGTGGACCGTACGGCCGTACGGGTTCGCCTCGGGCAGCGGGTTGCCCTCGGGGAGGAAGGAGGAGGTCTTGTCGATGGTGGTGTTGTTCGAGCCGGCCAGGTCGGCGGAGCCGCCCCACAGCTCGGGAAGCACGGCACCGAGCGACTGAAGGACCTTGCCGGACGCGGCCCGGGTGGCGACGGACTTGCCCTCCTCGAAGACCGGGAGCGAGGACTCCCAGCCCTCGGGGAGCTGACCGGCGACCACACGGTCGAAGAGCTCGGCCCGCTCCGGCTGGGCGCCCCGCCACTCGTCGAGCCGCTTGTCCCAGACGGCGTGCGCCTCGGCACCGCGGTCGAGAGCCGTACGGGAGTGGGCGAGGACGTCGGCGTCGACCTGGAACGACTGCTCGGGGTCGAAGCCCAGGACCCGCTTGGTGGCCGCGATCTCGTCGTCGCCGAGGGCGGAGCCGTGCGAGGCCTCGGTGTTCTGCGCGTTCGGGGCGGGCCAGGCGATGATCGTGCGCATCGCGATGATGGAGGGCCGCTCGGTCTCGGCCTGCGCCGCCTTCAGGGCCGCGTACAGGGCGGGTACGTCGATGTCGCCGCTGTCCGAGGGCTCGATGCGCTGGGTGTGCCACCCGTAGGCCTCGTAGCGCCCCAGCACGTCCTCGGAGAACGCGGTCGCGGTGTCGCCCTCGATGGAGATGTGGTTGTCGTCGTAGAGGAAGACCAGGTTGCCGAGCTTCTGGTGGCCCGCGAGGGAGGAGGCCTCGGCGGAGACGCCCTCCTCCAGGTCGCCGTCGGAGACGATCGCCCAGATGGTGTGGTCGAAGGGGGACTCGCCCTGGGGTGCCTCGGGGTCGAAGAGGCCGCGCTCGTAGCGGGCGGCCATGGCCATGCCCACGGCGTTGGCGGCGCCCTGGCCGAGCGGCCCGGTGGTGGTCTCGACGCCGGCGGTGTGCCCGTACTCGGGGTGACCGGGCGTCCTGGAACCCTGGGTCCGGAACGCCTTCAGGTCGTCGAGCTCGATCTCGTACCCGGCCAGGTAGAGCTGGGTGTAGAGGGTGAGCGAGGTGTGGCCGGGGGACAGGACGAACCGGTCACGGCCGGTCCACTCCGGGTCCGCCGGGTCGTGGCGCATCACCTTCTGAAAGAGCGTGTACGCGGCCGGGGCCAGGCTCATCGCGGTGCCCGGGTGTCCGTTCCCGACCTTCTGCACCGCGTCGGCCGCCAGCAGACGGGCGGTGTCGACGGCACGCCGGTCGAGTTCGGTCCATTCGAAGCTGTCCGGTGTCTGCGTGCTCATCTTCAAGAAGTCCTCGGTTGGAGCGGGGGAGCTGCTCTGACGCGTTCAAACTTAAAAGTCTGACTTTTAGGAGGGAAGGTCGTGGTGTGTCAGCCTGTGGTGAAAGTGGGACACGGAGCACTCCGGCTGGGCGGCACGAGAAGGACATGACGGACAGAACCCCTCAAGACGCGGGCGGCGGCGCGATCAGGACGTTCCCCTTCCCGGTCGAGTTGAGCGTCGGCGGCGTCGGCATGCAGGTCGGCCCCATGGGTCCGCACCGCACGTGGCACGCGGACGCCCCGCTGCACCGCGTCCACCGGATCGACTTCCATGTCGTGATGCTCTTCGACAAGGGCCCCGTCCGCCACATGATCGACTTCGCCGAGTACGAGGCGTACGCCGGCGACGTGCTCTGGATCCGTCCGGGCCAGGTCCACCGCTTCTCGAAGTTCAGCGGGTACCGCGGAACGGTCCTCACCATGCAACCGGGCTTTCTGCCGCGGGCGACGGTGGAGGCGACCGGGCTCTACCGCTACGACCTGCCGCCCCTGCTGCACCCCGACGCGGCGCAACTGGCGGGTCTGGGGGCGGCGCTGGCGCAGCTGCGGCGCGAGTACAAGGACACGGCGACCCTCCCCCTGAGCCTGCACACGGCCGTGCTCCGGCACTCCCTGACGGCCTTCCTGCTGCGCCTGGCCCATCTGGCGGCCAGCTCGCAGGAGGCGGCGCGGGGGCAGGCGGACACGACGTTCACCCTGTTCCGGGACGCCGTGGAGAAGGACTTCGCGACGAACCACAGCGTCAGCGCGTACGCCGACGCCCTCGGCTACTCCCGCCGCACCCTGGTCCGCGCGGTACGCGCCGCGACCGGGGAGACCCCCAAGGGCTTCATCGACAAGCGGGTCGTCCTGGAGGCGAAACGCCTCCTCGCCCACACCGACCTGCCGATCGGGCGGGTGGGAGCGGCGGTGGGTTTCCCGGACGCGGCGAACTTCTCGAAGTTCTTCCAACTGCACGCGGGGCAGACGCCGGTGGGGTTCCGGGCGGAACTGCGCTGAGGGGCCCCGCGGCGCGGAGCCCCTCGCTCAACCGATGGATCAGTGACCGAAGTTGAACCAGTTCACGTTCACGAAGTCCGCCGGCTGGCCGCTCGTGAACGTCAGATACACGTCGTGCGTGCCCGTCACCGAGCTCATGTTCGCCGGTACGGTCCGCCAGGTCTGCCAACCTCCCGTACTGGCAAGGGAGAAGCTCCCGATCGGCGCGTTGCCACGGCTGTCCAGACGGACTTCGACCAGCCCGCTCACCCCCGAGGCCGCACCGCTCGCGACCCGGGCCACGAACTGAGTGGCCGCCGTGGAACCGAAGTTGACGTTCTGGTAGAGCGCCCAGTCGCCGTTGGCCAGATGGCCGATGTTCTGGCCGCCGCCGGTGTCGGTGGTGGTCTCGGTGCTCACACCGCTCTGGCTGTTGTACGACTCGGCCTGGATCGCGGAGTAGGCGTCACGCGAGCCCGAAGGCGGCGGCGTGGTGCCGCTGCCGGTGGCCGACAGCACCTGGACGTAGTCGACGGTCATCGGCACACCGGACTGGGTGCCGCTGTCCAGGCCGCCGCCGAACGCGTCCGGGAAGGCGCCGCCCATCGCCACGTTGAGGATGATGAAGAAGCCGTGGTTGGTGGCGTTGGACCAGGTCGTCGCGTCCACCTGGCTCGCGTTGACGGAGTGGAACTGGGTGCCGTCGACGAGGAAGCGGATGGTCTCCGGAGTGACCGATCGGTCCCACTCCATGGTGTACGTGTGGAACGCCGACTGGCATGTCGAGCCCGGACAGGCGGTGTAGTTCCCCAGGCCCGTCGTCTCGTTGCACGGGCCGCCGGGGTTGGTGCCGCAGTGCATCGTGGCCCACACGCGGTTCATGCCCTGGACGTTCTCCATGATGTCCAGCTCGCCGACGCTCGGCCAGTTCTGGTAGTTGCCCCGGTAGGGCGCGCCCAGCATCCAGAACGCCGGCCAGTAGCCCTCGGCCGCCGTGCCGGTGACGTTGGGCATCTGGATGCGAGCCTCGACGCGCAGCTTGCCGCCGGACGGGGGCTGGAAGTCGGTGCGGTTGGTCTCGATACGGCCGGACGTCCACCTGCCGGCTGAGTCGCGGATCGGGGTGATGCGCAGATTGCCGTTGCCGTCGAGCGAGACGTTGGACGTGCTGGACGTCATCGTCTCGACCTCGCCGGTGCCCCAGTTGGCCGGGCCGCCCGGATAGCCGGTGCCGGTCGCGTACTGCCAGTTGGAGGTGTTGACGCCGGTGCCCGCGGTGCCGTTGAAGTCGTCGACGAAGACCTGCGTCCAACCCGTGGGAGGCGTGGGCGCGTTGGCGTTCGCGGGCAGGGTGGCGGCCGTGGCGAGGGTGGCGGCCAGACCGAGGGTGGAGAGGACGGCGATCAGGACGCGCCGGCGTCTGGATGTTCCGGAGGGTGCACTCATGGGGGTGTGCCTCTCGGGTACGGAGTGAGGTGCGCGGGTGATGCGACAGCGCGCCCAGAACCGTCTGAGAGCGCTCTCAAAGTGGGCCCAATGTGCTCTCGGTCACTCGGGTCGTCAAGAGGTGTAACCGTGAAAGTCCTTCGGGGGCGGGGGAGTTCACCCCATGAAGCCGTGAATGTGCCGAGAGGTCGCCTCGCCGGAACCCGAGGCGTCCCCGCTCTCACCGGTGCTACAGCGCGCTGCCCGCCTTCCAGTCCTCCCAGGACAGGTTCCAGCCGTTGAGGCCGTTGGCCGGATCCACGGTCTGCTCGCCGGAGTTCTTCACGATCACGACGTCGCCGAGCATGGAGCTCTCGTAGAACTCGTAGCCCGGGACCGATCTGTCGTTCGCGCCCTTGGCGTCGTGCAGCCCGACACAGCCGTGGCTGGTGTTCTGGCTGCCGAACACCGAGGCGGACGCCCAGTAGTTGCCGTGGACGAAGGTGCCGGAGGTGGTCAGGCGCTGGGCGTGCGGGACGTCGGAGATGTCGTACTCGTCGCCGAGGCCGACCGTGGAGGACTCCATCCGGGTCTCCTTGAAGCGTTCGCTGATCACCATGATCCCGGACCAGGTGGTGTGGTCGGCGTCGCCGCCGGAGACGGGGTAGGTGGCGTGGGTCGCGCCGTCCCGCTTCACCACCATCTCCTTGGCGGCCAGGTCGACCGTGCTGATCTGCTCGCGGCCGATATGGAAGGTGACGTCCTTCGACTGCGTACCGTATACACCATTCTGTCCTTCGACGTCCTTCAACCGCAGACCGAGGGTGATCGTCGTGCCGGCCGCCCAGTACGTCCGCGGCCGGAAGTCGAGCCGGGTGTCGCTGAACCAGTGCCCGACCACCTCCACGGCCGGATCCGCCGTCACCGTGATCGCCTTCTCCACGGCGGCCCGGTCGGACACGGCGTGCGTGAAGTCGATCGACACGGGCATGCCGACGCCGGAGGTCGAGTCCGCCTCGGGCGTGAAGTAGCCGACGAAGGTCTCGCCGGGCGACTTGGTGGTGAAGGTCGCGGTCTCGGCGTCCACGCCCTCGGCCTGCGCCGTGACCGTGTACTTGGTGCCCGAGTACGGGTTCCGCGTCGACGTCCACTTCGTCTTCGCGTCGTTGAACGTCCCGGCCAGCGTGGAGCCGTCGTTGCCGGTGACCTTCACGGAGGCCAGCGTGCCGTCGGTCACGGAGACCTCGACGGGTTCGCCGAACGCGGCCCTCCTGGTGCCGTCCGCGGGGCTCACCGAGACGACCGGCTTCGTCGTCGTGGCGACCTTCGCCGACGCCGACGACTTCGCCCCCTCCGTGGCGTCCGCCGACCCGCCGCACCCGGTCAGCACCGCGGCCGGAACCACGCCCAGCACGGTGAGCACCCCGCGCCGCGACCACCTCCGCGACGCCTGGTCGGACCGGTTCGATATGTGCGAGACGCCCACGGCAGGCCTTCCTGAGATATCCGCCTTTGCCCGTGCATCCTGCGCCGCGCACATGTGCTGATCCTTTGAATCCCCGGGCCGCTTCCTGAGATTCCTGTGAGGACCCGCTCGGGGGAGGCCGCTACCACGAGTCCAGGAACTCCATGACGGCGTTCAGGATCCGGTTTCTGCGGCGGTGGGACTTGCTGCAGTAGCGCCGCCGGCGCCATCGGCTTCTCGGCTGTTCGACCGGTCTGCGGCACCACTTGCACGGCCGCGTCGGCCGGTTCCCCCCGTTGCGCATGGCGGCACTGTAACCGGCGTAAGGGAGGGGACCCGGCCCTCGGGCCAGGTCCCCTGTGCGCCGACTGCTGTCAGACGTTCGTCGGCACATGCGGTGAGGGCGACGCCTCCTCGCTCAGCCCGAACCGGTCGTGCACCCGCCGCAGCGGCTTCGGCGCCCACCACGCCCGACGCCCGAGCAGCGCCATCGTCGCCGGGACGAGCAGCATGCGGACGACGGTGGCGTCGATCAGCACCGCGAGGGTGAGGCCGAGTCCGATCTGGAGGATGGGGGAGAAGCCGCCCGTCATGAAGGCCCCGAAGACCACGGCGAGCAGCAGCGCGGCGCACGTGACCACCCGGCCCGACCGGCGCAGTCCGGTGACCACGGCCTCCTGGTCGTCACCGGTGCGGCGCCGGGCCTCGCGCATCCGGGCCAGGATGAACAGTTCGTAGTCCATGGCGAGCCCGAAGGCGATCGCGATGATCAGCGGCGGCGCCGTCAGACTCAGTGCGCCCAGGCCCTCCGCGCCCAGCAGCCCGGCCAGGTGGCCGTCCTGGAAGACCCACACCACCACACCGAGCGCGGCCCCCAGGCTGAGCAGCGTCGTGGCGATCGTGCGCAGCGGGATCAGCACCGAGCCGGTGAAGGCGAACAGGAGGAGGAAGATCCCGGCCAGGACGGTCACGGCCGCCCAGGGGGCCCGGTCGGCGAGCATCTCGCGGAAGTCGACCAGCCTGGCCGCGGGGCCGGTGACCTGGACGGGCTCGGCGCCCCGGATCTCTCGTACCTGCTTCACCAGGTCCGTGGCCCCGTCGCCGTCCACGCTGCCGGGCGGCGGCAGTTCTACGACGGTGATGCCGCCCGGTACCTCCCGGGACTCGGCGCGAGGGCTGAGCGACTGTATGCGGTCGACGGTCGACCGGTCAGTGCCCGGCTTCAGGACGACCGTCACCGGTGACACCCCGGTGCCCGGCGGAAAATGGGCGTCGACGGTGTCGTACAACTGCCGTGCCTCGGTGCTCGACGGCAGTTGCTGGGCGTCCCCGAGGTTGATGCGCATACCGGTGACCGGCAGGGCGAGCACCAGCAGGGCCGGGACGATCACCGCGAGGACGGCGATCCGGTTGCGGGCGGAGAAGCGGGCCAGACGGGCGAAGACGCGGCCCTCCTCGCCCTCCGGACGGACCTTCGCCGGCGGGATCTTCCCGCCGAAGCGGGCGAGCAGCGCGGGCAGCAGGGTGAGCGCGGCCAGCATGTCGACGACGACCACCGCGGCCACCGCCAGGCCCATGCTGCGCAGGAACACGCTCGGGAAGACCAGCAGCCCGGTCAGACTGACCGCCACGGTGAGCCCGGAGAACAGCACCGTCCGCCCGGCCGCGGCGACCGTGCGGTGCACGGCCTCGGTCACGTCGTCGGTGTTCCTGCGCTCCTCGCGGAAGCGGACCAGCATCAACAGGGCGTAGTCCACGGCCAGTCCGAGGCCCAGCATGGTGGTGACCTGGATCGCGTACACGGAGATGTCCGTGACCTCGCTGAACAGGAACAGCGCGAGGAACGCGCCCGCGATGCCGCTCACCGCGATCACGAGGGGCAGCGCGGCCGAGCGCAGCCCGCCGAACACCACGAGGAGCAGGGCGAGGACGACCGGAAGGGAGATCAACTCGGCGTTCTTCACGTCCTCCTGGGCCTTCTCGCCGATCTGGAGACCGAGCAGCGGGCCGCCGCTGACGTGGACCTCGGGTGCGTCGATCTCCTTGATGCGGTCGGACGCGTCGTTGACCGTCCGTTCCTCGGCGTCGTCGTCCAGACCGCCCTCCAGGGCGACGGGGATGATGAGCGCCCGCCCGTCCTCGGCGAGCAGTCCTGGCGTCCGGTACGGATCCGGTACGGCGGCGACGCCGGCGACCTCCCGGACCTCGGCGACGGCCCGCTCGACCTGGGCGCGAAGTCCCGGGTCGGAGACGGCGGTTCCCTCGACGACGGCCGTGATCGACTCACCGGCGGGGTCGACCCGGTCGAGGTACTGCGCGGCCGCCTCCGACTCGGTGCCGGGGACCTCGGGCACGTTGTCCGACAGGCGCCCGAAGACACCCGTCCCGAGCCCGAAGCCGAGCAGCAGGAAGACCACCCAGAGCGCGATGACGGTGAGCGGACGGCGCGTGGCCGTCCGGGCGAGTGTGGAGAGCACGGTCCCTCCCGGCGGGGCATCGGTTGACATGCCCTCAGGCTCGTGCGGGAGGGGGTGGTGCCGGATCGCCGGAGGGAGCGGTTTCCGGGGCTCCGTCGCACGGGGGAGAGGGCCGTCCCTCTCCCTCCCGGGAGGGAGGAATGAACCGCACCGGTACCGGAGTTGATCACAGCACCATCCGCGATCCCGAGGAGCCGCCATGTCCGACGCACCCGCCGTCCGCGAACTCCGTCTCGTCGTCACGGCCGAGGACTACGACGAGGCCCTGCGCTTCTACCGCGACGTCCTCGGCCTGCCCGAACGCGCCGCGTTCTCCTCGCCCGACGGCCGGGTCACCATCCTGGAGGCCGGCCGGGCCACGCTGGAGATCACCGACCCGAACCACGCCGCGTTCATCGACGAGGTCGAGGTCGGGCGCCGCGTGGCCGGACCCATCCGGGTCGCCTTCGAGGTCGACGACTCCACCGCCACCACGGCGAGACTGGCCCAGGCCGGCGCCGAGGTGATCGCCGAACCGACCCGCACCCCCTGGAACTCCCTCAACTCCCGCCTGGAGGCACCGGGCGCGCTCCAGCTCACCCTCTTCACCGAGCTGGGCGACCAGGCCTAGAGCGCGCCCGGCGTCACCAGGCCGGTCTCGTACGCGCAGATCACCGCCTGCACCCGGTCCCGGAGCCCCAACTTGCTCAGCACATTGCTGACATGGGTCTTCACGGTGTGCTCGCTCACGAACAGGGCCGAAGCGATCTCGGCGTTGGACAGGCCGCGGGCGAGCATCCGCAGCGTCTCCACCTCGCGCGCGGTCAGCACGTCGAGGCGCTGCGGGGTGACGTCGGCCGCGGCCTCCTCCCGGCGCCGCTTCACGATGTCCGCGACCAGCCGCCGGGTCACCGCGGGGGCGAGCAGCGAGTCGCCGGCCGCGACCACCCGGACCGCGTGCACCAGGTCGTCGCGGCGCACGTCCTTGAGCAGGAAGCCGCTGGCACCCGCGTACAGCGCCTCGTACACGTACTCGTCCAGGTCGAAGGTGGTCAGCATGACGACCTTGCACGCGGACTGCGCGCACACCAGCCGGGCCGCATCGAGGCCGTCCATCACGGGCATGCGGATGTCGAGCAGCAGCACGTCGGGCGTGTGCCGCTGCACCGCGGCGACCGCCTCCGCGCCGTCGCCGGCCTCGGCGACCACCTCGATGTCCGCCTGCGCCTCCAGGATCATGCTGAAGCCGCTGCGGACCAGCTCCTGGTCGTCCGCGACGACCACCCGGATGCTCACCCCGGCGCCGCCTGCCGGTCCACCACGGGAAGACGTACGACGACCCGGAAACCCCCCTCGGGGCCCCGCCCGGCGCGCGCGTCACCGCCGCAGGCCGCGGCCCGCTCCCGGATACCGATCAGCCCGTGCCCACCGCCCGGCACCGCGGGACCCCGTCCGTCGTCCGTCACCGTCAGCGTCAAGGCATCCTCCGTCCAGTCGAGTTCGACGGTCGCGCAGGAAGCGTACGCGTGCTTGACCGTGTTGGTGAGGGCCTCCTGGATCACGCGGTAGACGGCGATGTCGCTGTCCGGCGGCAGCGGCCGCGGCGCGCCCTCGGTACTCAACTCGACGCGCAGGCCGGTCGATTCACGGACCTGCCGGACGAGTGCGGGCAGCGCCTTGATGCCCGGCTGGGGTGAAGTGCCGTTGCGCTGCTCTTCCTTGAGGACGCCGAGGATCCGCCGCAGCTGCGACATGGCGTCCCGTCCGGCCGCCGCGATCGCCTCGAAAGCGGCCTCCGCGCGCGCCGGATCACTGCGCACCACGACCGGCCCGGCCTCGGCCTGCACCACCATCAGGCTCACCGCGTGCGCCAGGATGTCGTGCATGTCCCGGGCGATCCGGGCCCGTTCCTGCGCGGTCGCCCGTGCGGTGTCCGCGGCCCGCTCCCGCTCCAACCGCCGGGCCCGGTCCTCCAGTTCGGCGGTGTAGGCGCGCTGGACACGGGCCAGCATCCCGAGGGCGTACGCGCAGGCGACGCTCAGCAGCTGGAAGGCGTACTCGAAGGGCTGTGCGCCCTCCTTGTGGAGCATGGTGACCGAGACGCCGATCGCCCAGCCCACCAGCATGAAGCGCCGCTGCCAGGGCGTACCCCGGGCGGCCATGGTGTAGAGGACGACGAGCCCGCCGTACATCACGTCCGGCGGCGGGGCGTGGTGGACGGCCTGGGCGGGGGTGGCCACCGACACCGCGCACGCCGTCACGAACGGGGCGCGGCTGCGCCACACCAGCGGGAGGGCCGTGGCCGCGCCGAGCAGCCAGCCGAGCGGGGTGAGCCGGTCGTCCCCCTCGTCGGGGAAGATCCATTGCAGCGAGACGGCGAACAGGACGAGCGCGGCGAGCGCCGTGTCGACGACGTACGGATTCGTCGTACGCAGCCGTGCGGCGACCGGCGCGAACCAGGACTGGGCGGACATGAGCGGCTCCTCGGGGCAAGGGCCGTACCAGTATCGCGACGGGTGCCGGGCCCTGCCTCGCCGGTGAGAGGGATATCCGGGGCTGGTCAGCGGAGCACCGTCGGGGCGTTCTCGGTCAACCGCTGAGCGAGGACGGCCGCCACCCCAGCGCCCGCGATATGCCCCGCGCCGCGACCCGCACCGCCGGCACCAGCACCGGCACCTGCGCGTCGACCTGCGGTACCACGACCGACACGGCGGCCACCACCGCCCCGCCCGTCCCGCGTACGGGGGCGGCCACCGACAGTGCGTCGTCGGTGACCTGACGGTCGCTCACCGCCACCCCCGTGCGCCGTACGTCGGCCAGGGCCCGGCGCAACCGTGCCGGGTCGGTGATGGTGTACGGGGTGAAGGAGGCCAACGGGCCCGCGCAGTACCGCTCCTGGAACTCCGGGGTCTCGTGCGCGAGCAGGGCGAGGCCGACACCGGTGGCGTGCAGCGGCCAGCGGGCGCCGACGCGGATGTGCACGCCGACCGCCGAACGGCCCGACAGCCACTCGATGTAGACGACCTCGGCACCGTCCCGCACGGCCAACTGCACGTTCTCGTGGCTGGCTTCGTACAGGTCCTCCAGGTACGGCAGCGCGATCTGGCGCAGCGCGAGCCCGCGCGGGGCGAGCGCCGCGACCTCCCACAGCCGCAGTCCGACGTGGTACACACCGGACTCGTCCCGCTCCAGGGCGCCCCAGTCGGTGAGGGCGCCCACGAGCCGGTGGGCGGTGGTCAGGGTCAGCCCGGCCCGCCGGCTGATGTCCGTCAGGCTCAGTGCCGGGTGTTCGTGGTCGAACGCGGCGAGCACGGACAGCAGTCGGTCGGGCGCGGAGCGGACGGTCATGGCCGGGCGTCTCCCGGGTGGGCGAGGTCGTACGGGCGGGGGTAGGCGGTGGGCCGGTAGCTCACGTATCGGGGTTCCGTCGTGGAATCCTCCTGTGCGGCACGGGTGTTGAGGGCCTGCGGCGAGGCGTCCCAGCGGCCGGTGTCCAGGCGGTCTTCCAGGGTGTGCAGGGCGCCGATCATCTCACCGGTGGTGAAGGTGCAGTGGCCGGGCCCGTCGACGTAGGCCTGGCTGAGCAGCTTGCCCGAGTGCGCCGCCGTGGCCGCCCGTCGGTAGGCGCTCTCGGCCTGGACGGGGATCAGGGCGTCGCCGGTGGTGTGGATGTTCAGCTGGGGGTCGGTGAGCCGGCCCGAGAGCGCGCTGGTCTGCCGCATCCACCGAACGGCCTTGGTGTCGGCGGAGATCCGGGGTGCGCGGTTGAGGGCCTCGAGGTCGGCGCGCAGGGCGAGGCCCGCCTCCTTGTAGAGCTCCGTCACCTCTTTGAACAGCGGGGACCGGGCGAGCATCGCCGAGTAGTCGACGCCGGTGTTCCAGGACATGTTGCCGCCTGCCCGGCTCTCCGCCTCCTGCCGCCAGCTGAAGGCGGGGAGCCTCAACAGGCCGGAGACGGCCGCGTACTGGTTGGCCTGCTGGGCGTTCCAGTCGGTGGGGGCGGGTTCGGTCTGGGAGGGGTCGTTGTAGCCGGGGATGTTGTGCAAGGCGGCGGCCAGCGCGATACGGGCCCGGCCCGCGGGGGTCTGCTGGGCGTCGGTGACCTTCGCGGAGAGCGCGTTCGCGGCACCGACGGCCGCCGACTGGTCGGCGAAACCGGCGAGGGGGATGTCGGCGTCCGGCGCGAGCAGCGTCTTGAGCGCGAACACCGGGTCAAGGGTGCTGTTCCAGTTCGCGACACCGCCCTGCACCAGACCGCACATCGACAGCGAGCCGTCGAACCGGTCGGCGTGCCGCTCGGCGAGCGTCGTCGTGACGAAACCGCCGTACGACGTGCCCCAGGCGATCGTCTCCCGGGCCTTACCGAACTTCTCCGTGAACAGGTCCAACGTGGCCAGTTGGTCCGGCACGGCGTCCGTGATCGCCCAGCCGTTCGCCGCGTACGAGGAGCCGATGAGTGCGTAGCCCTCGTCGAGGAGCTCGGAGAGGGTGGCCGAACTGGGTGCGTTCTGCGCGGAGATGGGGGCCGCGGCGGGGCGGTAGCCGTGGCTGTAGAGCAGCACGGTGCCGTTCCAGTCGGCGGGGACGTCCATCAAGTACTTGGCACCCGAGGGGAGTTGTCCTTCGAGGTGGGTGTCCGTGGCGGTGGCCTGCGCGGGCACGGCGACGGCTGCGCACAGGGTCGCGGTCAGTACGGCGAGAGCGGTGGGGGTTCTCAACACGAGGTCCCTTCCGATGCGGGGGCGGGGGTGTGGGACGCGAGTGAAGTTAGGCAATTCTCATATCGCCGTCAATCATTTGCACAACATCAGTTGAGCCCGTCCTCCGCGATCCGCAGCAGCAGCCCGTGCAGGGCCTCCCGCTCGGTGGCGTCCAGTGGGTCCAGGAGCTCGTTCGTCACCCGCAGGCCCGCCTCGTCGGTGTCGCGCAGGAATCCGCGGCCGTCCTCGGTCAGGACCACGATCCGGCTGCGGCGGTCGTCGGGGGAGGGGCGCCGCTCGGCGAAGCCCAGCTTCTCCAGGTCGTCGACCAGGCCGACGATCGCGCTCGGGTCGTAGCCGAGCCGATTGCTCAGCTCGCGCTGGAGCGCGCCGTCGGCACCGGCGAGGAAGCGCAGCACCGCGTAGTGGCGCAGCCGCAGCCCCGACTCCTGGAGGAACGTGTTGAACAGCTGCCCCGAGCGCAGCCCCAGGCGGTACAGCAGATAGCCGGTGTCGGCGTGCAGCCCGCGCATCCATGGCTCGTCCGCGTCGATCGGGTTCGGGTTCGTGACGTGCTGGCGTGTGATGGCGGGCTCCCTGGGTCGGTCTGTCGTGCAGATTCCAGCATGACCCACCCGTAGGTCATCAACAACTATTGACGTCAACAATTATTGCTCTTAGCTTCGATCTCGGCAGCGGAGCCGCACGGCGGCCTCGCGCCCCCCGCATCAGCTCGTGAAGGGACTTCCCCCGTGCCCAGCATCGATCTCTCCGGCAAGGTCGCCGTCGTCACCGGCAGCGGCCGGGGCCTCGGCCTCGCCTACGCGCACGCCCTCGCCGCCCACGGAGCGTCCGTGGTGATCAACGACGTCGACGAGGCGGTGGCCGAGGCGGCCGTGAAGTCCATCACCGAGGCCGGCGGCACGGCCGTCGCCGAAGTCGTCCCCGTCGGCACCACCGAGGCCGCCGAGCGACTCGTGAACCGGGCCGTCGAGGAGTTCGGACGGATCGACATCCTGGTCACCAACGCCGGCATCCTGCGCGACAAGGTGCTCTGGAAGATGTCCGACGACGACTTCGACGCGGTGATCACCACCCACCTCAAGGGCACCTTCACCTGCGCCCGCGCCGCCGCCGTCCGGATGCGCGAGCAGGGCGAGGGCGGCTCCCTGATCCTGGTCGGCTCCCCGGCCGGACAGCGCGGCAACTTCGGGCAGACGAACTACGCCGCCGCCAAGGCCGGCATCGCCGCCTTCGCCCGCACCTGGTCCATGGAGCTGGGCCGCGTCGGCATCACCGTCAACGCGATCGTGCCGGTCGCCGCGACCGCGATGACCGAGACCATCCCCGCCTTCGCCCCGTACATCGAGGCCATGAAGAACGGCGAGCCGCTCCCCGACTTCCTCCGCAAGGGCGAGGGCTTCGGCACCCCCGAGGACTGCGCGGCCCTCGTCCCCTTCCTCGCCTCCGAGGCCGCCCGCTCCATCACCGGCCAGGCCATCGGCATCGGCGGCGACAAGGTGGCACTCTGGTCCCACCCGCAGGAGATCAAGACGGCCTACGCCGACGGCGGCTGGACCCCCGACACGCTCGCCGACGCCTTCCCGACGTCGGTCGGCGCCGAACTCCAGTCCGTCGGCATCCCGGCGCCGAAGCTTCCGGAGGCGTGACCATGGCGAACCTCAACGTCGAGGAACTCGTCGCGATCGACGTCCACACCCACGCGGAGGTCTCCTCCAAGGGCCACTCCTCCCTGGACGACGACCTGCACGACGCCTCCTCCGCCTACTTCAAGGTCGAGGGCAAGCGGAAGCCGACGCTGGAGGAGACGGCCGCCTACTACCGCGAGCGGAAGATGGCCGCGGTCATCTTCACGGTGGACGCGGAATCCGCGACCGGCACCGCGCCCGTCCCCAACGAGGAGGTGGCGGAGGCGGCGGCCGCCAACTCGGACGTCCTCATCCCCTTCGCCTCCATCGACCCCTTCCGGGGCAAGGCCGGGGTCAAGCAGGCCCGCCGGCTGGTCGAGGAGTACGGGGTGAAGGGCTTCAAGTTCCACCCCAGCATCCAGGGCTTCTTCCCCAACGACCGCTCGGTGGCCTACGACCTGTACGAGGTCATCGAGGAGACGGGCACGATCGCCCTCTTCCACACCGGCCAGACGGGCATCGGCGCGGGCGTGCCGGGCGGCGGCGGGATCCGGCTGAAGTACAGCAACCCCCTCCACGTCGACGACGTGGCCGCCGACTTCCCGCACCTCAAGATCATCCTGGCCCACCCGTCCTTCCCCTGGCAGGACGAGGCGCTCGCCGTCGCCACCCACAAGCCGGGCGTCCACATCGACCTGTCCGGCTGGTCGCCGAAGTACTTCCCGCCGCAGCTCGTGCAGTACGCGAACACCCTGCTCAAGGACAAGGTCCTCTTCGGCTCCGACTTCCCCGTCCTCACCCCCGACCGCTGGCTCGCCGACTTCGAGAAGCTGTCGATCAAGGACGAGGTCAAGCCGAAGATCCTCAAGGAGAACGCCGCCCGTCTGCTCGGGCTGACGAAGCCGTAAGGGGCCCTACATGCGCAACGAGGGACTGGGGTCATGGCCCGCACGCCGGGCCCGCAAGACCCCGCACCGCACGGCTCTGGTCCACGGCGAACAGTCGACCGACTACCGCACATTGCATACACGCACCACGCGCCTGGCCCACGCCCTGCGCGCCAGGGGTGTCCGCCGCGGCGACCGGATCGCCTACCTCGGCCCGAACCACCCCTCCTACCTGGAGACCCTGTTCGCGGCCGGCACCCTCGGCGCGGTCTTCGTCCCGCTCAACACCCGGCTGGCGGGCCCGGAGATCGCCTACCAGCTCGCCGACTCCGGGGCGAAGGCGCTCGTCTACGGCCCGTCGCACGCCGGGCTGGTCGCCGGCCTGCCGGGCAGCACCGACGTACGGACGTACGTCGAGGTCGGCCCCGAGTACGAGGAGGCGCTGGCGGCGGCCTCCGACGAGCCGATCGACGAACCGGTCGCCCCGGACGACACCTGCATCATCATGTACACCTCGGGGACGACCGGACGCCCCAAGGGCGCCATGCTCACCCACGCCAACCTGACCTGGAACGCGATCAACGTCCTCGTCGACACCGACCTGATCGCCGACGAACGCGCCCTGGTCTCCGCCCCGTTGTTCCACACGGCCGGCCTGAACATGCTGACGCTCCCGGTGCTGCTGAAGGGCGGCACCTGTGTCCTGGTCGAGGCCTTCGACCCGGCGGCCACCTTCGACCTGATCGAACGGCACCGGATCACCTTCATGTTCGGGGTGCCGACGATGTTCGAGCAGGTGGCCCGGCATCCGCGCTGGGCCGGCGCCGACCTCACCTCCCTGCGGATCCTGACCTGCGGCGGCTCCCCGGTGTCCACACCGCTGATCGCCGCGTACCAGGAGCGGGGGCTGACCTTCCTCCAGGGCTACGGCATGACGGAGGCGAGCCCCGGCACGCTGTTCCTGGACGCGGAGCACGCGATCAGCAAGGCGGGCTCGGCGGGCGTACCGCACTTCTTCAGCGACGTACGGGTGGTGCGGCCCGACCTCACCCCCGTCGACGTCGGCGAGACCGGCGAGGTCCATGTCCGCGGACCGCATGTCATGCCCGGCTACTGGGGGCTGCCGGAGGAGACCGCCGCCTCCTTCGCGGACGGCTGGTTCCGCAGCGGGGACGCCGCCCGGATCGACGAGGACGGTTACGTGCACATCGTCGACCGCATCAAGGACATGATCATCTCCGGTGGTGAGAACGTCTACCCCGCCGAGATCGAGGACCTGCTCCTCTCCCACCCCGACATCGTCGAGTGCGCGGTCATCGGCGTGCCGGACGACAAGTGGGGCGAGGTGCCGCGCGCGGTCGTCGTGCCCCGCGAGGGTGCCTCGCTCGACGCCGACGAGGTGCTGGCCGCCCTGTCCGGCCGCCTCGCCAAGTACAAGATCCCGAAGTCGGTGGTCATCGCGGACGAACTCCCGCGCACCGCCTCCGGGAAGCTCCTCAAGTCCCGTGTCCGTACCCGGTACGGCAACAGTGAAGGAACCTCATGAGCATCACCGTCAACGGCATCGACGAACTCAAGAAGCTCGCGGGCAGCGACCTCGGCACCAGCGAGTGGATCGAGGTCACCCAGGAGCGCATCAACACCTTCGCCGACGCCACGGGCGACCACCAGTGGATCCACGTGGACCCGGAGAAGGCGGCCGAGGGCCCCTTCGGCGCCCCGATAGCCCACGGCTACCTCACCCTCTCCCTCTTCATCCCGCTCTTCACCGAGCTGCTGGATGTCCAGGGCGTCACGACGAAGGTCAACTACGGCCTGAACAAGGTCCGTTTCCCCTCGCCGGTGAAGGTCGGCTCACGCATCCGCCTGGCCGGGAAGCTGGCCGAGGTCGAGGACGTGGCGGGCGGGGTGCAGATCACCGTCGACGGCACGATCGAGATCGAGGGCGGGGCGAAGCCGGCCGCCGTGCTCCAGAGCCTGTCGCGCTTCTACGCCTGATCAGGGCGTACGGGCACCAGGTCGAGGAGACGTTCCGAGGCGTCCCGCGCCAGCGGGGTGAGCCGCTCGTGCACCGCGCGGAACGTCTTCTCGGCCTGCTCGGCCGGCCAGTCGTCCGGCAGGTGCTTGACCGGCAGCCGGGGGTCGCGGCGGATGACCCGCAGCCACTCCGCCTGGAGGAGCAGCCGCTGGGCCAGGGCCTCGTCGGCCTCCGGTGCCCGGGTCTCCCACGGTTGCCAGCGTCGTACGAACTGCTCGTAGCGCTCGGCCAGTTCGGCCAGCTCCCAGGTCTCCTCGATCATCGCGCCGATGTCCATGCCGATGTCGGCGTGGGCGCGGAAGACCTTCACATGGGCGGACAGGCCCAGGTCGGCGACGAGTTCCGCCACGTCGACCTCGCCGGGCGCGATCCACAGACCGCTGAACAGCGGGCCGAAGCCGCTCCAGGTGAGCTTGGAGCGCAGGTCGTGGCGCTGGCGCTGCCAGGACTCGGGCAGGGAGAAGCCGAGCAGGGTCCAGGTGCCGTCCCACTGCCGGTTGACGGCGCCGGTCTGCCAGATGCGCCGCTCGCCGTCGCGCAGGACGGCCGCCGAGTGCTCGGTCAGCCCGAAGTACATGCGGCGGCCCTCGCGCTGGCGGCGCAGCAGACCGCGGTTCACCATGCGGGTCAGCGTCGAGCGCGTCGCCTGCTCGCCGATCCCGGCGCGGGCGAACACGTCGATGACGCTGCCCGAGTACACGCAGACGTCACGCCCGAGTACCTGGTCGCCCAGGAACGTGAGCATGAGGGACTGGGGCCGCAGCGACTCTTCCGTGGTCACGCGGCCACCGTACCTCGCTCCGATCAGCCTGTGACCTGGCGGTACGAGTACACGGCCGTCGCCAGTGCGCAGGCGCCCGGCGGAATCATCTCCGCTCGGAGCGTGCCGCTGTGCACGTCGTAGTCCACGCCCTCCGTCTCGAAGGTGCCCGTGCACGTGCTGCGCTGCGGCAGCGCGAACAGGCTTTTCACCGCACCCGTGATCGGCTGCCCGTCCAGTTCGCGCGGCAGGTCGACCTGGAGGAGCGGACGGATCTCGGGGAACAGCGCCCCCGTCGCGTCGTTCGAGGCGCACACCAGGCGGGTGTCCGTCACGAAGTCGCAGCCCTGGATGTCGCGCACGGGCTTGTCCAGGGTGATCTGCCAGGCCTCCTTCAGCGCCCCGCCGGTGGGCGGGGTGGCCGGGTTGAGCAGGGGAGCGGGGAAGACCTGGAGTCGGTTCTGGTCGCCCCACTCGCCCGACACCAGCCACTGCCCGTCCGGCGAGACGGTCGCGAAGGAGTTGTTCAGCTTCTCGCCCGGGTTCAGCTGATGGACGTACTCGTAGCGCTTCCTGGCCGGTGTGATGACCGCGAACATCTTCGAGGTGGCCGTGTCCGGGCCCTGGTAGGCGTCGAACGTGTACCCGCGCGCGATGTCCGGGTCACCGACGTGGTTCCAGCCCTTGAGCCTGAGGTCCAGCGGGATGTCGGTGAGCCCGCGGTACAGCAGCGAGCCGTCCGCGCGGCTCGCCAGTCCCTGTCCGCCGCCGAGCGTGTCCGTGTAGGCGGTGCCGGTCTCCACCCAGCGCGGTTCACCGGTCGCCGACGCCGTGCCGGCCGTGCCCAGCACCAGCGACCCCAGTAAGCAGCCCAGGGTGAGGAGATGACGCTTCATCAGGCACCTGCCACGTCGATGAATACGGGGTTGGAATAGAACCACGTATCCGCCCACGGGTCACCGTTCCCGGGCTCGTGCGGGATCGGCCCGTTCGGGTCGACCGAGGCCCCGAGGTAGCCCGCACCATGGCGGTTGCCGTCACTGCCGCGCAGCCGGACGTAGAAGGACTCGTCCCCCGCGGTCAGTGGGATGCGCAGGGTGTACGTCCCCTTGCGGCCGCCGACGTCCTTCGTGTGTACCACCTTGGTGTCAGGTGCCTTCCAGCTGTCCCGGTCGGTGACCGCGCCGCGTACCGCGCCCCGGATCACGTCGACGTGCTGGAGCTCGGGCAGGATGCCCTGTGCGTTGGGGCGGGAGGCGGTCGTGACGGTGACGTACAGGCTGATCCGCTCGCCCTTGCGGACCCTCAGCCGGCCGCCCAGGGTGACGCCACGGCCGGCGTCGCAGTCCCGCTTGACCCGGACGTCCAGCCCGTCGAGCAGATGCCCGTGGTCCAGCCAGACGCGGCCCGCGCGCAGGCCCGCCATGACCGCGCGGTAGCCGTAGCGGGTGACACCGACGTGGGTGCGGCTGAACTGGCCGGGCCAGAAGTCGCTGCCGGGCTGCGGGGTGTCGGTGTTCACCGGGTCGGGGAGCCTGCCGGTGTTGTCGAAGTTCTGGCCGGTCGGCCAGTCGCCGTTCTTCCAGGTGTCGAAGACGGTGCGGTGGTTGTCGGAGTTGGTGGTGATCGAGAACAGCCGGCCCTCGGCCAGCAGCGCGTCCCACAGCCCGCCGACGGTCGCCGTCGCCCAGTCGAAGCCGCCGTAGGTGAGATAGGCGTCCGCCGGATAGCCGGACCAGGACTGGGCGGACGGCTTGTTCTCGTACTCGCCGCGGATCGAGGTCGCGCCGCGCCAGCCGGGGATGGCGGCGCCCTGGGCGCCCGGTGCGCCCTCCATGCCGATCATGATCTCGGGGGCCGCGTCCCGCCAGTTGCGCATCTCGTGCGGGGAGTCGATGCCGAGCCGCAGCGGGTGGTTGGCGAGGACGAGGACGTCGTCGACATAACCCGAACGGCGCTGCTCCGCGAGCCACTTGATCGCCTTGACGGCGTGCGCCTCGTTGCGCGCGGTGTCCGTCGCGCCGGCCGAACCCTCGGTGTAGCCGAGCAGCTTGCCGTCGTAGGCGAGCTCGAACTGCGTGAGGAGATCGACCTCGTGGGGGCCGGGCGCCGCGAACACCGTGCAGTGCTCGGCGGCCGGGATGTACCACTCAAGACCCTGGAAGATCAGCTGACGCGGGTTCTCCGCGCGGGCCTTGAGGATCTCCTGGTGCTCCAGCTTCGCGCCGTAGGAGGCGTGTCCGAAGTTGGAGTGCTCGTTGAACACCATCCAGTCCAGGCCGTACTTGGCGGCCGCCTTCGCCTGCTGGGAGAACGTGTACTTGGCGTCGTGGCTGTAGACGGAGTGGACGTGGTGGTCGCCCACCAGATACGCCAGACGCGGGTCGTCGCCGCCGAAGCGCTGCGGGGAGGCGGCGGAGGCGGTGGCGGGCACGGCGGTCGAGCCGAGGGTGAAGGCGGCGCCGAACAGGCCCGCGCGGCGCAGGAGTCCGCGTCTGGACAGGCCCTGCGGATCGAGTGCGGCGGGCGAGACGGAGGGGTCGGCCCAGTCGGGCAGCTGCTGCTCGGTCATGGTGATCCTCGTGAAGGGGGTCAGTGCGACATGAAGGAGGTGACGGGCAGCGCCCGTTCGACGATGCGGACGTCTCCGAGGCGTCCGTGCAGGATCTGGTCGATCTTCCCGCCGTACTCGTAACCGCCCAGCAGCCAGGGGAGTCCGACGGAGGTGATGCCGATCGAGGTCGCCTTCGGGTTGCGCACCACGGGGCAGCCCTCGACGTAGAGCGTGGTGTGCCTGCCGTCGTTGACGACCGCGAGGTGCCACCAGGTCTCCAGCGGGGTCTCCTGGCCCCAGTTGGTGGCGATGCCCTCCTGGTTGAGCGGGCGCATCGCCCACTGCGGCTCACGGTCGTTGGACAGCGACAGCGTGGCCAGCGGCTCGTCGGGGTCGTCGCCCGTCTTGCCGGCGGCGCCGCCCGTGCCGGTGCGGCTGACGATCCCGGACCAGGCGTGGTGGGAGGGGTCCCAGTCGGCGGGGAGGCGGTAGAAGGCCTCGATGGTGTAACCGGCCTTGAAGGTCGCCGAGTTGAGCGGGGCCCCGTCGACCGTGCGCAGGTAGGCGCCCTTCAGGGGGGACTTGTAGCCCTGGAACTCCAGGCTGCCGTGCCCGGGTTGGTCGGGGTGGTGGTCGGCGGACCAGCCCAGTGTGCCGCCGCCGACGGTGACCAGGGAGAGGTCGTTGCCGCGGCCGGACAGGTCGCGGACGGTGTCCTTCGGCGCCGACTCGAAGCGCCAGTAGGCCACCGTGCCCGGTATCAGCAGCCGCGACACCGGCCGCTCCGCCCGCGCGGGCACCGGCGCGAAGCCGGAGAACCGCTCGGCGAAGTCGACCTCGACCGTGAACCGGTCGGCGTCACCGCTGAGTTCGATCTCCTGCCGCTCCAGCTCGTTGAGGCCCTTGCCGGCCCGGCCCAGGATCCACGGTGAGACCGTCTCGACGTCGATGACGTTCCGGTCGAGGTCGAAACGGTAGAGGCGGATCATCGCCGCTCCGCCGAAGTAGCGGTTCTGGTAGTTCGTCAGATGGAGGTGGACGTCATGTCCCGCCGCGTTCTTGCGGGTTGCCCGGCCGGCGGGCCAGTAGTGGCCGTTGAGGGTGAGGAAGATCTGGTCGTGGTCCTCGATCAGCTGGTCCCACAGCTGCTGACCGTATGCCGACAGGGCGTCGTCCTCGACGACCAGTTCATGGGTGGTGAGGATGACGGGTGTCTTCGGGTGCCGGGCGAGGACGTCCTTGGCCCACGCGTACCCCTTCGCCGACAGCCGCCAGTCCAGCGCCAGGACCATCCACTCGCGGCCCGCGGCCGTGAAGAGGTGGAAGGTGTTGTAACCGTCCGAAGAGGCGCCGCCGTAGGTGGACCTGCCCTTGAACCGGTCCGGCCCGAAGGCCTCCAGGTACGGCGTCGAGCCGCGCTGGTCGTCCGTCGACGACTTCACGTCATGGTTGCCGGCGAGGACGCTGTAGCCGACACCGCGCCGGTCCAGCAGCTTGAACGCCTCGCTGATCGCGGCGACTTCGGCCGCCGCGCCGTTCTGGGTGAGGTCGCCCAGGTGGGACAGGAAGACGAGGTTCTCGTCCTTGCCGTGCTCCAGGAGATAGCGCAAGGACGCCTCCACGGGCGCCTTGTCGATGCTCGGGCCGTCGAAGAGGTACTGCGTGTCGGGCATCACCGCGAGGGTGAAGCGCCGGCTGTCGGTGTCGGGCCGCCAACGGCTCTGCGCGGCGGCCTCGGCCACGCCCGGCAGTGCGACGCCGGCCGTGGCGGCGGCACCGAGCAGCGCGGTGGCCCTCAGGAAACTGCGGCGTCCGGCGCCCGCCTGGGCATGCTCGGACCCGTGCTCATGCGAAGTGCACACGTGTGCTCCGTAAAAGGGGTGAAAACCGGTGGAGTTCAGAGAGTGCGCAGGGTCCAGCTCCAGCGGTGGACACCCGGTGCGACCAGACAGGAGGGGAAGGTGTCGGGGCCGCACGAAGCCGTGCCGAGACCCCGGTGGGCCGCGTCGAGGTGCACCACGCACCCGGCACGCGGCACCAGTTGGTCGTGATGGGTGGCGGAGGTGAGGTCCTCGGCCCGGTAGCGGGTCACCGAGACCTGCCGTGGCTCGTCGAGCGCGACCGTCAGCCCGGTCGCGTCCGGCGCCGACAGGGTGAAGTGCCGTACGCCGCTTCGGCCGCCGCTCTCCTGCGGACGCAGATAGGGGGTGAACAACTCGTCGACCGGGACGGAGTGATGGCCCACGGGTGCGCCCGCGCTGCGGTCGGGATACGACTCCCAGGGCCCCTGCCCGAACCACTCCAGCAGGTCCAGGCCCGCCACCGTCTCGAACACCGACCCGACCCGCGCCACATCGTCGAACTCCGCAGGCAGCTCGGCCTCCTCGTCGATCCGGACGCCGCCCTCGACCGGCGTCAGCACCTGCCGGTGCCGCACGACGCCGAGGGTGCCGGCGTACTCCGCGACCACGGTCACCCGACCGTCGTCCTCCCGCACCGACACCGCCTTGCGCACGAGCGAGTCGAGGCCCCACGTCCGCCAGCGCAGCGCCATGCCGCCCAGCTCGTCGTTGTCGGTGGGCGCCCGCCACAGGGACAGGGTGGGGGCGGCGGTGAGCAGGGGATGGACCAGCAGCCCGTCGGCGTCGACCTCGACAGAACGATTCTCCAACAAGACCGGCACCGGAACCGCTTCTCGCAGCCGCACCCGCGGCAGACACACCACGGTGCCCCGCGGCGCCCACGTCTCGTCCCGCGCGGTCGTCACCCGCAAGGTCAGCCAGGCCTCGCCGCCCTCCCGCGGTACCTCGAAGGGCAGTGGCACGACCGCCGTCTCACCGGGCCGCAGATCCGGCAGCCCGGCGGGCGCGGTCACCGTGTCGCCGTCGGCGAGCGACAGCTCCCACTCGCCGGCCAGCCAGTCCAGGCCGCGGAAGTGCTGATGGTTGCCGAGCACGATGCCCTCGTGCTTGAAGCACTCGATACGCACCGGCGCCGCGATCTCCCGGTGCTCGTACAGCGCGGGCTTGGGCGTGCGGTCCGGGAAGACGACGCCGTCCGCGATGAACGCGCCGTCGTGGATCGTCTCGCCGAAGTCGCCGCCGTACGCCCAGCGATGGCCGGGCGCGGCGACACCGTTGTCATAGAGCCCGGCGCCCCCACGCCCGACCGGTCTTCCGTCGTTCACACGTTGGAGGATGCCGTGGTCCCAGAACTCCCAGATGAACCCGCCCTGAAGACCTGGCGTGGACTCGATGGCCGCCCAATGGTCCGCGAGCGTGCCGTTGCTGTTGCCCATGGCGTGCGAGTACTCGCACTGGATGAGGGGCCTGGTCTGCTCACCGGACAGGGCGTGGGCGACACAGTCCTCCAGCGGCGCGTACATCGGGCAGGCGATGTCGGAGGCGTCGTCCGTCGCCGCCCAGTCGAGCTTGGCGGCGCCCTCGTACTGGATCGGGCGTGTCGGATCGTGCCGGCGCACCCAGCCCGCCGCGGCGTCGTGGTTGGCGCCGTAGTCGGACTCGTTGCCCAGCGACCAGATGATCACCGACGGGTGGTTCTTGTCGCGGAGCACCATCCGCGAGACGCGGTCCACGAAGGCGTTCAGATAGCGCGGGTCGTCGGCGATCTCGTGGGCGTGGTCGTGGGACTCGATGTCCGCCTCGTCGACGACGTAGAAACCGAGCTCGTCGGCGAGGTCGTACAGTCCGGGGTCGTTCGGGTAGTGGGCGGTACGGATCGCGTTGAAGCCGAACCGCTTCAGCAGGACGAGATCCGCGCGCATGTCGTCGTACGACACCGTCCGGCCCGTCAGCGGATGGAAGTCGTGCCGGTTCACGCCGCGGATGTACACCCGCTCGCCGTTGACGAGGAGGTTGCGGCCGACGATCTCGACGTCGCGGAAGCCGATGCGGTGGTACGAGGTGTCGGCGACCGTTCCGTCGGCGCGGTGCAGCCGGACGGTCAGGCCGTACAGCTCGGGCGTCTCGGCGTTCCAGGTGCGCACCTCGGCGACGGTGGTGTGCAGCCGTACCTCGCCGAGGAAGCCGGAGACCCGCTCGTCCTCGACGTTGGCGCGGTCGAACTCCGCGTCCTGGGCGATGGGGCGGCCGTCCAGCTCGCCGGTGACGTACCACCCGTCGGGCAGCGCGCCGCCCGCGTCCCGTACCCGGCAGTCGACCCGCAGCTCACCGCTGTACGCCGCCCGCACGGTCACATCCGCGAGGTACAGGGGGTCGGTGGCGTACAGCAGCACCGAGCGGGTGATCCCGCCGTGCCACCACTGGTCCTGGTCCTCGATGTGCGAGGCGTCGGACCACTTGACGACGGTGAGGCGCACGGTGGCGCGCTCGCCGGGCCGGACGAAGGGCGTGAGGTCGAACTCGGCGGCGAGGTGGGAGTCCTTGGAGATGCCGACGGAGCGCCCGTCCACCCGCACGAGCAGCACGCTCTCGGCGGCGCCGACCTGGAGGACGATCCGGCGGCCGGCCCACTCGGCGGGGATGTCGACCGAGCGCTCGTACACACCCGTCGGGTTTCTGTATACAGGCGACAGGGGCGGGAATTCCGCATACGGCATACGGACGTTCGTGTACTGCGGCAGGTCGTCGGTGTCCTGCATGGTCCAGACGCCCGGCACGTACGCCGTCGACCACGGACCGCCGACCGGCGCGTCCGGAGCTGGCAGCAACTGGAAATTCCAGTCACCGTCCAGGGGGAGTGCTCCGGTGCGCCGGTCGACGGCGTTCATGGGCAGTCGTCCCCAGGAGGTCACCTCGGGTGCCTCCCAGGGGCGCAGGGCGAGCAGGGGATCGCTCGTCATCCGCGCACGGCTCCCTTCGCGAGGTCGCCGATGATCTGCTTGGCGCCGACCGCGAACACGATCAGCAGCGGGATGAGGGCGAGCAGGGCGCCGGTCATCACGATGCCGTAGTCGGTGGTGCCGTGCGTGCCGTTGAGCTGGGACAGCGCGACCTGGAGCGTCACGTTGTCCGGGTTGGTGAGGGCGATCAGGGGCCAGGCGAAGTCGTTCCACTGGCCCATGAAGGTGAAGATGCCGAGGAAGGCGAGACCGGGGCGGACCACCGGGAGCGCCACGTGCCAGTACTGGCGCAGGAAGTTCGCGCCGTCGAGCTTGGAGGCGTCGAGCAGCTCGTCGTGGATGGCGGTCTTCATGTACTGGCGCATCCAGAAGATGCCGAAGGCGTTGGCCGCGGCCGGCACGATCAGCGCGGTCATCGAGCCGATCCAGCCGATCTTCGCCATGATCACGAACTGCGGGATGACGGACAGCTGCGCCGGCACCATGAAGATGACCATGAGCAGCCCGAACAGCACGTTCTTGCCCGGGAACTCGAACTTGGCGAAGACGAAGGCCGCGAGCGAGTCGAAGAGCAGGACCAGGAAGGTCACCGACGCCGCGACCAGCAGCGAGTTCCACATCGACCCGAAGAAGTCGATGGCGTCGAAGAGATTGCGGACGTTCTCCAGGAAGTGCGTGCCCGGCAGCAGCTTCGGCGGGTACGAGAAGATCTCCGACGAGCTGTGCGTCGACATGATCACGGCCCAGTAGAACGGGAAGGCCGAGATCAGCGTGCCGAGGATCAGCGGGAGGTGCAGCGCGATCCCTCTGCGGCGGGACCCCTTGATGGATGACATGGCGCGCCCTTCCTAGTCGCCCCGGCGCTGCACGAGGCGCCAGTTGATGATCGAGAAGAGGACGACGACGAGGAAGATGCCCCACGCCACGGCGGCGCCGTACCCGAAGTCGTTGTTGTCGAAGGTCTGCTGGAAGAAGTAGAGGACCATCGTCTGGCCGGAGTGGCCCGGACCGCCCGCGAACGTCGAGTCGTTGGACGAGGTCTGGAGCAGGACCTGTGGCTCGGAGAAGCTCTGCAGACCGGTGACGGTCGAGACGACCAGCACGAAGAGCAGCGTGGGACGCAGCAGCGGGAGCGTGATCCGGAAGAAGGTCTGGATCGGCCCGGCGCCGTCCATGCGCGCGGCCTCGTACAGGTCGCTCGGGATGGTCTGGAGGCCGGCGAGGAAGATGATGGCGTTGTAGCCGGTCCACTGCCAGGTCATCAGGGCCGCGATGGTGACCTTGATGCCCCAGGGCGTGTTCAGCCAGGCCACCTGGTCGAGCCCCACCGCGTTGAAGACGGCGTTCACCATGCCGTTGTTGGTGGCGAAGATCGAGCCGAAGACGATCGCGATGGCGACGACCGAGGTGACGTTCGGCAGGAAGTACGCGACGCGGTACAGGCTCTTGAACCGCACCGCGGAGTTGAGCATCACGGCCGTGACCATCGCCAGGAGGATCATGGGGAAGGTGGCCAGCGCCCAGATGATGATCGTGTTGCCGATCGAGTTCCAGAAGTCGCTGTCGCTCAGCAGGTACTGGTACTGCGAGAGCCCGGCCCACTCCATCGAGCCGAGGCCGTCCCAGCGGTGGAAGGACAGGTAGAGCGAGAAGCCGACCGGGAACAGGCCGAAGCCCAGGAAGATCAGATAGAAGGGGGAGATCGCGGCATACAGGTGCCAGTACTTGCGGATGCCCTTCTTCGGCTGGGACGGCGAGGGCTGCGCGACAGCGGGCGGGGTCTGTTCGAGGACGGCCATCAGTAGCTCACCCCCAGGTGCTTCGCGATGCGGCGGCACTTGCTCATGGCGTCACTCCAGGCCTTCTTCGGGTCCTTGCCGAGGACGCCGACGTTCTTGATCTCGTCCTTGATGGGCTGCCCGAGAGCGACGTCGAACGGGCTGTTGTAGGCGACGACGATCTTCTGCGCGGCGGGTCCGAAGACGTCGGTGGTGACCTGGCCGCCGAAGAAGTCGTCCGGCTCCTGCATCTGCTTGAGGTCGTAGGAGGCGGGCGTGGAGGGGAAGAGGCCCGCGTCGACGTAACCTTGCGCCTGGTTGGTGGAGTTGAGCATCCAGGTGATGATCTGGAAGGCCTGCTCGGGCTCCCGGCACGCCTTGGTGATCGACAGGAACGAACCGCCGTTGTTGGCGGGCCGCACCGGCATGTCGGCCACCCGCCACTTGCCCTTGGTCTTCGGCACGCCGTTCTTGATGTCGAAGCTGGCCCAGGAGGCGCCCAGTTGGCTCGGCAGCGTGCCGTCCTGGATGGCGGAGAGCTGGTCCGGGGTGCCGCTGACCAGGTCCGAGACGATCCCGCGCCGCTTGGCCTCGACGGCCAACGCCCAGGCGTCGCGGACATGTTGCTGGTCGCCGATGAAGCGGCGGTCCTTGTCGACGTACCGCTTCGCGCCCTGCTGCACGACGTTCTCGAAGACGGAGTTGACGTCGGTGAGCAGCTTGGCCCCCGAGACCCGCTTGCCCAGTTGCCCGCCCGCGTCGAAGAACTTCTCCCAGGTGTCGAGCTCCTTGGACACGTCCTCGGGTTCGTACGGCAGCCCCGCCTCGCGGAACACCTCGTACTGGTAGTAGTGCGCGACCGGCCCGCAGTCGATCGGGAAGCCGACCATCGTGCCGTCGTCGGCGATGCCCTGGTCCCACTTCCAGGGCAGGTACTGGTCCTTGTACTTCTCCGCGCCCAGCGTCCGCAGATCGATGAACTGGTCCGCGTTGGGGAGGTACGCGGCCATGTCCTCGCCCTTGAGCCCCGCGATGTCGGGGATGTGGGCCTTGCCGGTGATCGTGGTGATCAGCTTGGAGCGGTACTGGCCGCCGATCTGGATGGCCTGGAGGTCGACCGAAGTGTCGTAGCGGGCCTTGGCGTTCTTGACGACGGTGTCGCTCAGACCGCCGCTCCAGTACCACAGGACCATGTTCCGGCCGGTCGAGCCGGTCGGAACGGCACAGCCGGACGCCAGGCCGCCGAGCGCCGTGGCGGCCGTACCGGCCAGGCCCGCGCGCAGCAGGCCTCTTCGTGAGAGCCGCACAGCTCCCACCGCCTTTCGGGGGTTTTCGGGTCTTCGCATATGTACGGGGGGTCAGAACTGCCGTGCGGGGGGAGTGACGGGGGCGTACTGGACGGGAGGCCCGGGGTCGGCCGGGATCCGGTCGGACAGAAAACCGTATGCGGTCTTCAGTTCACGGTCGGCCGACGACAGGTCGCGGTCGGCCTTCGACAGCGACCGCCACCAGCGGTCGACGCCGTACCATCCGGGTGCGGCCAGCGCCCCACCCGGATGCCGGACGGACAGCCCGGCCGCGAGCACCGCGAACCGCAGCCGTTCCGCCAGCGGCCAGCCGCCGAGCGAGGCCGCGACGAAGCTCGCGCCGAACACGTCCCCGGCGCCCGTCGCGTCCAGGACATCGATGTCGAGGGCGGGGACGTCCGCGTACTCGCCCGTGGTCTGGTCCACGGCCACCGCGCCGTCCCCGCCCCGCGTGACCACCGCGACCGGCACCAGCTCGGAGAGCGTGCCGAGCGCCGCGACCGCGCTGTCGGTACGGGTGTAGGCCATCGCCTCGGTCTCGTTGGGGAGGAAGGCGTGGCACAGCTTCAGCTGGTCCAGCAGGTCCGTGGACCACTGCTGGGTGGGGTCCCAGCCGACGTCGGCGTAGATGTGGGTGCCGTTGGCGGCGGCCTTGGCGATCCACTCGCGGGGTTCGGCCTCGAGGTGGACGAGGGCGGTGCGCGCCTCGGGCGGGTCGCCCATCAGCGTGTCCTGCGAGTACGGGGGTTCCTGGCCGTGGGTGACCAGGGCGCGGTCGTCGCCGTGCGCCAGGGAGACGGTGACGGGGGTGGGCCAGCCGTCCGCGGTGCGGGAGAGCGAGAGGTCGACGCCCTCCTGGTCGTCGAGGACGTCCCGGCAGTACTCGCCGTAGAAGTCGTCGCCGAAGACCGTGGCCAGGGAGGTCCGCAGGCCGAAGCGGGACGCGGCGACCGCCAGGTTGGCGATGCCGCCGGGGCCGCAGCCCATGCCGGCCGTCCAGATCTCCTCGCCCGGCGTGGGCGGCCTGCCCAGCCCCGTGAGGACGAGGTCGTAGAAGAGCAGCCCGGTCAGCAGCACATCGGGCCGGTCGTCGTCCACGCGCACATCCTCTCGTCCGGCACCCAGGGGGGAGCTCGTCAAAACTCTTCAAATTCGATGACCGGAATCGTGCGCCGCTCAGCGACATTGGTCAATACCCGAGCAGAAGTGAGCATGGAAATGATTGGCAATGACGAGTACTGTTCACGTCGTGCTGGCAGAACGACGACATCAACTCATCCTGCGGGCCCTGCGCTCCGGCGGTCCCGCGGCCGTGACCGACCTCTCCGAGCAGCTGGGTGTGAGCCCCGCCACGATCAGGCGTGACCTGGTCAAACTCGAGGAGGACGGGCTGCTCACCCGTGTCCACGGCGGCGCCCGCGCCGAGGAGGGCGACCAGCCCTTCGCCGAGGTCGCCGAGGTGCGCGTGGCCGAGAAGGACGTCATAGCCGCGCATGCGGCTTCGATGATCAAAGATGGTCAGTCGGTGCTGCTCGACATCGGCACCACCGCCTACCGCCTGGCCCGCCAGCTGCACGGCCGCCGTCTCACCGTGATCACCAGCAACCTGGTGGTCTACGAGGAACTCGCCGACGACGAGGGCATCGAGCTGGTCCTGCTCGGCGGCATGGTCCGCCGCGAGTACCGCTCCCTGGTCGGCTTCCTCACCGAGGACAACCTCCGCCAGCTGCACGCCGACTGGCTCTTCCTCGGCACCAGTGGAGTGCGCCCCGGTGGGCAGGTGATGGACACGACGGTCGTCGAGGTGCCGGTCAAGCGCGCCATGATCAAGGCGAGCGACAAGATCGTGCTGCTCGCCGACGCGGCGAAGTTCCCGGGTACGGGGATGGCGAAGGTCTGCGGTCCCGAGGACCTGGACGTGGTGGTGACGAACGCGCCGGTGAACACGGCGACGCGGGCCTCCCTGGAGGAGGCGGGCGTGGCGGTGGTCGTGGCAGGAAAGGTTCAAGCGTGAAGTTGACGATTCTGGGCGGCGGCGGATTCCGTGTGCCGCTCGTGTACGGGGCGCTCCTGGGGGACCGGGGCGAGGGGCGGGTCACGGAAGTCGTTCTGCATGATCTGGACGACAGCCGACTGTATGCAGTCGCCCGTGTACTGGCTGAACAGGCGTCGACCGTCGCCGACGCCCCCACGGTCACCGCCACCACCGACCTCGACGAGGCGCTGCGCGGCGCCGACTTCATCTTCTCCGCGATCCGCGTCGGCGGCCTGGAGGGCCGTGCCGACGACGAGCGGGTGGCCCTCGCCGAAGGCGTCCTCGGCCAGGAGACGGTCGGCGCCGGAGGCATCGCCTACGGCCTGCGCACGGTCCCCGTGGCCGTCGACATCGCCCAGCGGGTGGCCCGGCTCGCCCCCGACGCCTGGGTCATCAACTTCACCAACCCGGCGGGCCTCGTCACCGAGGCCATGTCCCGCCACCTCGGCAACCGCGTCATCGGCATCTGCGACTCACCGGTCGGCCTCGGCCGCCGTATCGCCCGGGTGCTCGGCGCGAACCCGAAGGAGGCGTGGATCGACTACGTCGGCCTCAACCACCTCGGCTGGGTCCGCGGCCTGCGCATCGCGGGCCGCGACGAACTCCCGCGGCTGCTGGCCGACCCCGAACTCCTCGGCTCCTTCGAGGAGGGCAAGCTCTTCGGCGTCGACTGGCTCCAGTCGCTCGGCGCGATCCCCAACGAATACCTGCACTACTACTACTTCAACCGCGAGGCCGTCCGCGCCTACCAGCAGGCCGAGAAGACCCGCGGCGCCTTCCTCGCCGACCAGCAGGCCGCCTTCTACGAGGAGATGCGCCGCCCGGACGCGGCCGCCCTCACCGCCTGGGACCGCACCCGCGCCGAGCGCGAGGCCACCTACATGTCCGAGAACCGCGAGAGTGCCGGCGCCGGTGAGCGCGACGCCGACGACCTGTCCGGCGGCTACGAGAAGGTCGCCCTCGCCCTGATGCGGGCCATCGCCCGCGACGAGCGCACCACCCTGATCCTCAACGTCCGCAACGAGGGCACGCTCTCGGTGCTCGACAACGATGCCGTGATCGAGGTGCCGTGCCTCGTCGACGCCAACGGCGCCCACCCGGTCGCCGTCGCCCCGCTGCCCGACCACGCGAGCGGCCTGGTCTGCTCGGTCAAGGCGGTCGAGCGCGAGGTGCTGGCCGCCGCCGACTCCGGGTCCCGTACGACGGCGGTGAAGGCCTTCGCGCTGCACCCGCTGGTCGACTCCGTGAACGTCGCCCGTCGGCTGGTGGAGGGGTACACCGAGGTCCATCCGGGCCTGGCGTACCTTAAGTGAGCACACGAGGGGAAAGCGCTTTCCCTCTCGTCATGCCCCGCCCCGCCCACCGCCCTCCGCTTCCACCCCCTCGCTCCCTTCCTGGAGACCCCTCATGCACGACGAACGCCGCCGGATCGAGGAACGCGTAGAGCGCCTCCACAACCAGCGCATCAAGCCCGCGATCTACGCGGCCACCGTCCCCTTCGAGGTCGAGGCCTGGCAGGCGCCGGGAGAGCCGGTCTCCTTCGAGGAGGCCGCGGCGGCCCGCTACACGCCCTTCGCGATGGACACCCCCTGGGGCCCGCCCTGGGGCACCACCTGGTTCCGGATGCGGGGCGAGGTGCCCGCCGAGTTCGCGGGCAAGCGCGTCGAGGCGGTCATCGACCTCGGCTTCGTGGGCGACTGGCCCGGCAACCAGGCCGAGGCGCTGGTCCACCTGCCCGACGGCCGCCCCCTGAAGGCGGTCAACCCGCTCAACCAGTACGTGCCGATCGCCAACCCGGCGACGGGCGGCGAGCAGATCGACTACCTGGTCGAGGCGGCCTCCAACCCCGACATCCTGGCGAACAACTTCGAGGCCCCGACGCTGCTCGGCGATGTACTGACGGCAGGCGACCGTCCACTGTATACATTCCAGCGCGCCGACATCGCCGTCCTCGACGAGGAGGTCTGGCACCTCGACCTGGACCTCCAGGTGCTGCTCGGCGTCATGGTCCACCTCGGCGAGCACGAGCCGCGCCGCCACGAGATCATGCACGCCCTGGACCGGGCCATGGACGTCCTCGACCTCGACGACATCTCCGGCAGCGCGGCGGCGGTCCGCGAGGTGCTCGCCCCCGTGCTGGCGAAGCCCGCCCACGCCAGCGCGCACACGGTCTCCGGCGTGGGTCACGCCCACATCGACTCCGCCTGGCTGTGGCCCATCCGCGAGACCAAGCGCAAGACGTCCCGCACCTTCTCCAACGTCACCTCGCTCGCCGACGAGTACGACGACTTCATCTTCGCCTGCTCCCAGGCCCAGCAGTACGAGTGGGTGCGCGACAACTACCCGCACGTGTGGGCCCGTATCCAGGAGTCCGTGAAGAAGGGCCAGTGGGCCCCGGTCGGCGGCATGTGGGTCGAATCCGACGGCAACCTGCCCGGCGGCGAGGCCATCGCCCGCCAGCTCATCCACGGCAAGCGGTTCTTCATCGAGCACTTCGGCATCGAGACCAAGGGCGTCTGGCTGCCGGACTCCTTCGGCTACAACGCCGCCTACCCGCAGCTCGCCAAGCTCGCCGGCAACGAGTGGTTCCTGACCCAGAAGATCTCCTGGAACCAGACCAACAAGTTCCCCCACCACACCTTCTGGTGGGAGGGCATCGACGGCACCCGCATCTTCACCCACTTCCCGCCCGTCGACACCTACAACGCCCGCTTCAGCGGCGAGGAGATGGACCGCGCCGTCCGCAACTACGCGGAGAAGGGCGCCGGTACGCGCTCGCTGGCCCCCTTCGGCTGGGGTGACGGCGGTGGCGGCCCCACCCGTGAGATCATGGAACGCGCCCGCCGCCTCGCCGACCTGGAGGGCTCGCCCAAGGTCGTCGTCGAGCACCCCGACGAGTTCTTCGCCAAGGCCCGCGCCGAGTACGCGGACGCCCCCGTCTGGAACGGTGAGCTCTACCTGGAGCTGCACCGCGCCACCTACACCTCCCAGGCCCGCACCAAGCAGGGCAACCGCCGCAGCGAACACAAGCTCCGCGAGGCCGAGTTGTGGGCGACGACCGCCGCGCTGCACGCGCCGGGCTACGCCTACCCGTACGAGAAGCTCGACCGCCTCTGGAAGACGGTCCTGCTCCACCAGTTCCACGACATCCTGCCGGGGTCGTCCATCGCCTGGGTGCACCGCGAGGCGGAGGCCGAATACGCCCGGGTGGCCGAGGAGTTGGAGGCACTGACCGGCGAGGCGATCGCCGCGCTGGGCGGCGGGGAGCCGCGGGTGTTCAACACCAGCCCGTTCGAGCGGCGCGAGGTGGTGCGCCGCGGTGACGGCACGACCGCCTGGGTCCAGGTCCCGGCGAACGGCAGCGCCGCCGTGGACAACGCCGTGCCCGACGACCTCGTCGTCGTCGAGGACCGCGCCCTCGACAACGGCTACGTCCGCGTCGAACTGGCCGAGGACGGCACCCTGGCCTCCGTCTTCGACCGGCGTGCCAAGCGTGAGGTCCTCGCGGACAAGGGCAACCTGCTCCGCCTCCACACGGACCTGCCCAACTACTGGGACGCCTGGGACATCGACAAGCACTACAGGAACCGCTACTCGGACCTCGTGGACATCGAGTCCGTGCAGGTCGTGGAGCGGGACGCGCTGGTCGGCTCGATCCGCGTCACGCGCGCCTTCGGCAAGGGCTCGAAGATCACCCAGACCATCACCCTGCGCTCCGGCAGCCCCCGCATCGACTTCGAGACCGAGATCGACTGGCACGAGGCCGAGAAGATCCTCAAGGCGGGCTTCCCGATCGACATCCGTGCCCCGCACTCCTCGGCGGAGATCCAGTTCGGCCACATCCAGCGCCCCACGCACACCAACACCAGCTGGGAGGCGGCCCGTTTCGAGGTCTCAGGGCACCGCTGGGTGCATGTCGCGGAGCCCGGCTACGGCGTCGCGGTCATCAACGACTCGACGTACGGCCACGACGTGACCCGCACGGTCCGTGAGGACGGCGGTACCACGACGAAGGTCAGCCTCAGCCTGGTCCGCGCCCCGCGCGTCCCGGACCCGGAGGCCGACCAGGGCAAGCACCGCTTCACCTACTCCCTGCTGCCCGGCGCGAGCATCGAGGACGCGGTCGCCGAGGGGTACGCCCTCAACCTGCCGCTGCGCGTGGCCGATGCGGCGGGCGAGCCCGAGCCGGTCGTCTCCGTCGACGGCGAGGGCATCACCGTCGAGGCCGTCAAGCTCGCCGACGACGCCTCGGGCGATGTGGTGGTACGGCTCTACGAGTCCCGCGGCGGCCGCGCCCAGGGCGTCCTGCGCACCGGCTTCCCGCTCGCCGGGGCCAAGGTGACCGACCTGCTGGAGCGACCGCTGACCGAGGACGAGGCCGCCGTCGACGGCACGGTCCCCGTGACGCTGCGCCCCTTCCAGATCCTGACCCTGCGACTCGAGCGTGCCGAGGTGAGCTGACCCGTGCCCATGCAACCCTGGTTCACCGACGCCAAGTTGGGGATTTTCGTCCACTGGGGCATCTACGCCGTCGACGGCGTCCAGGAGTCCTGGTCGTTCTACGACGACATCGTCCCGCACGACCAGTACATGACCCAGCTGGACCGCTTCACCGGCGCCAAGTACGACCCTCGCGCGTGGGCCGACCTCTTCGCCCGCGCCGGCGCCAGGTACGCCGTCCTGACGACCCGTCACCACGACGGAGTCGCCCTGTGGGACACGGAGTTCGGCGACCTCAACCTCGGCAAGGACTACATCGGTCCCTACGCCGAGGCGCTGCGCGAGAAGGACCTCAAGGTCGGCTTCTACTACTCGCACTCCGACTGGAGCCACCCCGACTACGCCACCACGCGCAAGCCGGGCCGCCCGCCGGAGCAGGAGGACAACCGCTACTCCGAGTGCTCCGCCGAGGACGAGGACCTGGCGGCCTGGGAGAGGTTCATCGCCTACCGGGACGGTCAGATCCGCGAGCTGTCCTCCCGCTACCGGCCCGACCTGATGTGGTTCGACGGCGAATGGGACCGCAGCGAGGAGCAGTGGCGCATCCCCGAACTCGCCGCGCTCATACGCTCGTACAACCCCGACGTCGTCTTCAACGCCCGCATGCTCAGCGAGGGCGACTACGCCACCCCCGAGCAGGGCGCACCCATCGAACCGCCCAGCGGTCCCTGGGAGTTGTGCCTCACCATCAACGACTCGTGGGGCTACCAGCACCAGGACCACAACCACAAGTCGCTCACCCAGCTGATCCGCTACTTCACCGAGACCATCGGCGGGGGCGGCAACCTGCTGCTCGACGTCGGCCCGATGGAGGACGGCACCATCCCGCAGCCGCAGGTGGAGCGCCTCGAAGGGCTGGGGGAGTGGATCGCGAAGCACGCGGAGGCGGTCTACGGGACGGTGCGCGGACTGCCGGCCGGGCACCACTACGGGCCCAGCACCCTCTCCGCCGACGGCCGTACCCTCTACCTCACCCTGTTCGACATCCCCCGCGCCGAGATCGGCGTCCGCGGCCTTGCCACCCCGGTCCGCAAGGTCACCGTCCTCGGCAGCGGCACCGAACTCGCCCACCGTGTCGTCGGCGGACTGCACGAGGCCGTCGGCGTGCTGTGGATCGACCCGCCCGCCGAGGCCGACCTCGACCCGCACGCCACGGTGCTCGCCGTCGAACTCGACGGGGAACTGGAGCTGTACCGAGGCGCGGGACGGTTCTGACGACACCGCGGAGGACCGTTTCCGTCAGGAACCAAGAAGGCGGCATGTCACCAGGTCACGGCGGGTTTCCAGGCCGCCGTGACCTTTCTGGCCGCCGCCTCCCCGAAACCGTCGGCGAACTGCCCCCACGCCTGGCCGAGTTGGCCCAGGCGTGGGGGTACCCGATCGCTTGACTCAACCGGTATCGGCCGACTCAGCCGGTGAAGCCGGCCGTGATCGAGGTGAACTGCCAGTTGCTCTGGCTGATGCCGGAGCAGTTGCTGACCACGCCGCCGCCCGGGCAGGGCCGGTCGCGGTTGACGGACCAGAACGCGAGCCGCGCGATGTGGTGGGAGTTCGCCCAGTCCCGGATCGAGGTCCAGGTCGCGGTCGAGGTGAGCTCCTGCTGGTCGGAGAGCCCGTTCATACCGGAGATGCCGATGTGGGCGTAGGCCGTGGCGTCGTCCCAGCCGAAGGTCGACTTCAGCTTGGTCTTCAGCCCCTCCGTCGCGTTCACGGTGTTGCCGTACATGTCGGCACCGCCGCCGAAGTCGAACGGCATGATCGTGAACACGTCGATGCCGGCGTTGAGCGCCTTGGCCTGCTCGATGAGCCGGTTGCCCCAGTACGTCGGACCGGTCGTCGACGTCCCGAAGGTCAGGACGGTCCGCAGCCCCGGGTTGTTCGCCTTGACGATCTTCAGGGCGTTCAGGATCCGGTCCTGCACGGTCGCGTTCTCGAATTCGTCCGTGTTCTCGATGTCGACGTCGATCGCCTTGAGCCCGTAGGCGTCGATCACCTTCTGGTAGGCACCCGCCAGCGCCTCGGCGGTGGAGCAGTTCGGCCCGAGCTTGTTGCCGCTCCAGCCGCCGATCGACGGCACGATGTCCCCGCCGGCGGATCGGATGGAGTTGATGACGGTCTGGTCATTGCCGCCGGTCAGCGGCCTGCTGCCGTCCCAGGCCGGGTTGCAGCCGCCGGAGGACAGGATGAACGCCATCGTGTACCACTTGATCCCGGTCGAGCTCATCACCGAGGTGGCGCTCGGCGGATCACCCCAGCCGAGGTAGAGATAGGGCGCGGCCTGCTTGAATCCGGTACCGCCCCCGCCGCCCGCGTCCGTCGTGACGCTCACGGCGTTGGAGACCGCCGAGGAGTTCCCGGCCGCGTCCCGCGCCCGGACGGTGAACGTGTAGGCGGTACTGGCGGAGAGCCCGCTGACCGTGGCGCTCGTGCCGGAGACGCTGAGCACCTGGTTCGACCCGCTGTAGATGTCGTACGCCGTGACACCGACGTTGTCCGTCGAGGCGTTCCACGCCAGCGACACGCTCGACGACGTCTTCCCGGTGGACCGCAGACTCGCCGGCGCGGTCGGCGCCTGCGTGTCCGAACCGCCGCCCGGGCCGTCGAGGTTGATGTCGTCGGCGTAGTAGGTGCCCTGCGCGTACCACCCGTGGGTGTAGACGGTCGCGCTCGTCTGCGAGGCACCGGTCGTGAAGGACACGCTGAGCTGGCTGTACGCCGACGGCGACGAGGTCCACGTGGACGAACCCCCGTCCACACCGAGGTAGACGTAACTGCCGCGCACCCAACCGCTCAGCGTGTACGCGGTGTTCGGCCGCACGGCGACGGTCTGGCTGCACTTGGCGATGTCACTCGAACTCACCGCCCCGGCCAGCGCCCTGGAGCCGCTGCGCACGGGGGAGGAGACGACCGACCCGAGATTGCCGGTGCAGGACCAGGGGCTCAGGGCCCCGGACTCGAATCCGGGATTGGTCAGAACATTGGCCGCTTGGGCCGTACCGGGCAGAGCGACGGCCCCGGTCAGTGCGAGAGCCGCGGTGCCCAGGAGAGCGAAGAGACGTCTGGGACGCCGTAGGGGTGGAGTGCGCACGTGATCTCCCTGAAGAAATGGGGGTGTTCGGGAGGACAGGGAAGTGCGCAACACAAGTTGGTATGGACCAATCCGCCTGTCAAGGGTGAGGGAGGGAATTGGTCCATACCGGTGGGTGGGGGATGCCCCGACGATCTAGAGCGGCAGTACCTGACCCGCGGCCGAGACGGAGTCGACGGCAACCGGCTCGGGCGCCGCAGGCGCCGGCAGCGGTTCCGGCATCTCCGCCCTCTGATGCGGAATCGCCACCGGTCGAAGCTGACGCGGCCCCGACACCACCGTGTAGTCCTGCCCCAGGAACGGCGGAGTCATCTCACCCGGGTCCTCACCCAGCGCCAACTGCACAGCGGCCCAAGGCGCGTTGACCCCGCACAGCGACAGCTGGTGCAGCCCGCCCGCGGGCCGCGTGTTGACATCCATCAGCACCGGCGTGTCCCCGAACATCCGGAACTGGATGTTGGACAGGTAGTGCAGCCCGAAGCCCTCCGCGATCATCCGCGCCGGCTCCAACCACTGCTCGTGCAGCGTGAACCCACGACGGCGCCCGTTCTTGGTGCGGCCCACCGCCAGCCGGATCCGGTTGTCGGGACCCGTGAGGCAGTCGACCGAGACCTCCGGCTGCTCCAGACGCGGCATGACCAGCCAGTCCACCGGCTCGTCGGCCTGCGTCAGCGCCTCCACGACCGTGTCCAGCGGTACGTACGGGCTGGGAAAGCCGTTGAGGTGAACGAGCGAGAAGGGGGCGCGCGTGATCACGCGGAAGCCCACCCCGCCCGCACCGGACGCCGGCTTGAAGCACGCCTTGTGCCCGTCCGCCTCCAACTCCTCGACGGCGACGACGAGTTCCTCGGCGGTCCGCACCCGGTACCACGGTGGCACAGGCACCCCGATGGCCTGTACGGCCTCGTAGGCGATCACCTTGTCGTGGAAGACGGCCACCGCCTCCGGCGGCGGCGCGAGGAGTGCCGTACCGGCCGCCTCGAAGTCCGCGCGGTGCGCCACGATCGCCGACTGGTGCAGCCGGGGTACGAAGACGTCGATGCCGCGGCGCGTGCACTGGTCGAGCGCGTACTCGACGTACGCGGCGGGGGACAGGCCCTCCGGCTCCAGCTCGGCGGTGTCGGCGGCGGCCAGTACGGGGGAGTCCGCGTCGCCGTGCGTCGCATGGATCTCGACGGCCCGATCACTGGGATTTCGGCGCAGCTGATCCATGAAGAACACGTTCTCCGCGTACGTGCGGTTGAGCCAGACGCGTACGCGAGAGATCATGCAGGCCGCCTTTCGGGGTTTTCGGGCACGGCGAAGCAGGCCGAGCCCGGCCAGGGTGTGAGGAGGGTCACCAAACCGCCCTGCGCGAAGGGAAGTTCATGGCGGTGGTGTTGGGGCGATCATACGGCTTCCGGAGGGTCCCGCGTGCAACGCGCGTGTTACGGATTATTCGATCTTGAACGATGCCTCTTCGCGCCGTGCCGGGCCGCTTGTCCGGGCGCGGTGAATGTGCTGTCGTGGTCCCATTCGTGTGCTCGAAGGGGGCGAGGGTGACGTCGAGGGCCGGTGGTTCCGGACAGCTGCTGGCCATCAGCGACCTGCACGTCGGCTATCCGGAGAACCGCGCCCTCGTCGAGGAGATGCGCCCCGGGACGGACGAGGACTGGCTTCTCGTGGCCGGTGACGTCGCCGAGACGGTCTCCGCGATCCGCTGGACCCTGCAGACCCTCGCCGGCCGCTTCCGCAAGGTCGTCTGGGTCCCCGGCAACCACGAGCTGTGGACCCACCCCGACGACGAGGTCACCCTGCGCGGCGTCGAGCGCTACGAACACCTCGTCGCGCTCTGCCGCGAGCTCGGTGTCATCACCCCCGAGGACCCCTATCCCGTCTGGGAGGGCCCCGGCGGCCCGGTCGCCGTCGCCCCGCTCTTCCTGCTGTACGACTACTCCTTCCTGCCGCCCGGCTGCTCGACCAAGGAGGAGGGGCTGGAGTACGCGTACGGCACCGGCATCGTCTGCAACGACGAGCATCTGCTGCATCCCGACCCCTATCCGAGCCGCGAGGCCTGGTGCCGGGCCCGGGTCGAGGCGACGGCCCGCAGACTCGCCGAGCTGCCCGACGACCTGCCCACCGTGCTCGTCAACCACTACCCCCTGGACCGGCACCCGACCGAGGTGCTCTGGTACCCCGAGTTCGCCATGTGGTGCGGCACCCGGCTCACCGCGGACTGGCACCGCAGGTTCCGCGTCGAGACCATGGTCTACGGTCATCTGCACATCCCGCGGACCACCTGGCACGACGGTGTCCGCTTCGAAGAGGTGTCGGTCGGATACCCCCGGGAGTGGCGCGAACGCCCCGACCCGCCGGGCCGGCTGCGCCGCATCCTGCCCAAGGAGGTCGGACCTCGTGATCGAGGAGCTGCTGCCGGACACGGTGGTGGCCGTGGAGACGTACGGTGACGACGAGAGCGCGCCGCTGTACCCCGAGGAAGCGGCGGTCGTGGCGCGGGCGGCGGACAAGCGCCGGCGCGAGTTCGCCGCGGTGCGCTCCTGTGCCCGGCGCGCCATGGAGAAGCTCGGCGTCCCGCCCCGGCCCGTCCTGCCCGGCGCCAGCGGTGCCCCGCAGTGGCCCGCCGGCCTGGCCGGCAGCATGACCCACTGCGACGGCTACCGCGCCGCCGCCCTGGTCCGCGCCGCCGACCTGGCCTCCCTCGGCATCGACGCCGAGCCCCACGAGCCGCTCCCCGACGGAGTCCTCGCCGTCACCTCCCTGCCCGCCGAGGCGGACCGGCTGCGCCGGCTGGCCGAGGAGCGGCCCGACATCCACTGGGACCGGCTGCTGTTCAGCGCCAAGGAGTCCGTCTACAAGGCGTGGTTCCCGCTCACCGGGAAGTGGCTCGACTTCAGCGAGGCCGACATCGAGCTCTTCGCCCACCCCGGCGAACGGCTCGGCGGCGGCCTCAGCGCCGAACTCCTCGTACCCGGACCGACGGTGGGCGGCCGGCGGCTGAACCGCTTCGAGGGCCGCTGGACCGTGCGGCGCGGGCTGGTCGCGACGGCCGTCGTGGTGCCGCACACCTGAGCCGGGCCCTCACGGACGCGGGAACCAGCTCTGGAGCAGCCGGAAGAACTCCTCCTCGTTGCCCACGAGGCCCGCGTCCGCCAGAGCCTGCTCCGCCTCCGCGAGCACGGCGGGCGGCACGACGGGTGGTCGCCGAGCGTCCGGCGGACCGTCGAAGGCGGCGCGCACGGTGTGCAGAAGCCGCAGGTAGGCCTGGACGGCGGTGCGCTCGCGGTCGGTCAGTACGGCGGTGTGCATCGGTCGGCTCTCCCCAAGTCGGCTCATCGGTCGCGCACCCTCACAAGGGGTGCGACTCCAGCTTGCCGCCCACCACTGACAATGGGGCCCGGCCACTCCTCGGTTCGCCCGCTTAGCGGAGGCGAAACCTCAGCGAAATCACCGGTGGGAATGGAGTTCTACGCTGGAGTGCAAGGGCTTTCGGCCGCTGTCCGGCGGCCAGGGAACGGGAGGCACGTGCGTGGTCGACGTCCCGCACCGGCGCCCCGCGCGCACCGTACGGCTGCGCTCGGTGGGCGACGGTGAACTCGAGTTGCAGTACCGGGTGGTGCACGGCTACCGCCGGGCCTTCCGGATGGCCGGCGAGGGGCCCGCGCTGGTCCTCATCCACGGCATCGGGGACTCCTCCGCCACCTGGGCCGAGCTGATCCCCGACCTCGCCCGCACCCACACCGTCATCGCCCCCGACCTGTTGGGCCACGGCGCCTCGGACAAACCGCGCGCCGACTACTCGGTGGCCGCGTACGCCAACGGGGTGCGCGATCTGCTGACCACCCTCGGCATCGAGTCGGCGACGCTCGTCGGGCACTCGCTGGGCGGTGGCGTGGCGATGCAGTTCGCCTATCAGTTCCCCGAGCGCACCGAGCGGCTCATCCTGGTCAGCGCGGGCGGGGTGGGGCGTGAGGTGAATCCCGTACTGCGGATGGTGTCGCTGCCCGGGGCCGACCTGATGCTGTCGTCGTTGCGGCTGCCCGGGATGCGGTGGCAAGTGGGCCTGGCCGTACGGCTGATGAAGCTGCTCGACACCGATCTCGGACAGGACGCCCCCGACTTGCTGAACCTCGTGGACGCGTTGCCGGACGAGACCTCGCGCAACGCCTTCATCCGCACGTTGCGCGCGGTGGTCGACTGGCGGGGGCAGGTGGTGACCATGCTCGACCGGTGCTATCTGACCGAGGGCATGCCGACGATGCTGCTGTGGGGCGACCGGGACAGTGTGGTGCCGGTGCGGCACGCGTTCGGGGCGCACGAGGCGATGCCGGGGAGCCGGCTGGAGATCTTCGAGGGGGCGGGACACTTTCCGTTCCACGCCGATCCGGGGCGGTTCGTCTCCCTGGTCGAGGAGTTCACCGCGACCACGGCTCCGGCGGACTGGAGCCGTGAGCACTGGCGCGAGCTGCTGTGCGAGGGCCGGCCCGGCCTCCCGCTGAGCCGGGCCACCGAACGCGACCTGCGCGAGGCGAGCGAACGCAGCGCGACCTGAACGGCGCCACTCAGCTCTGTGGACCGAGGTACCCCAGCGACGCCTCGATACGGCCCGCGAGGCGGTCGCGCTGCACCGGCCCGCGTGCCGACGAACCGTCCAGCCAGGTACGGCACTTGCTGGCGAGCAGCAGGCCGAAGCGCTCGGCCTCCTTCTCGTCGGCCTGGTCGAACCGGCTGCGGGCGGCGACCTTCAGGACGGTGGCCCGCAGGTCGGCGTCGTCGCTGAGCATGCGGGCCGCGACCGCGGCGCCCTCGACATGGTGACTGCAGTGCCCGGCCTTCATGTGCCACAGCTCGTGGCCGAGGATGACCAACTGGTGCCCGGGAGCGGTGCGTTCCTCCACGACGACGAGGTCCTGGTCGGCCATGTCGAGCCACAGCCCGCTCGCCGTGTCGGGCGGGAACGCGGCCGTGCGGAAGTGGACCGGGCGGCCGCGGCGCCGGCTCATCGCCTCGCACAGTTCGGTGTACAGGTCCGCCGGGCGCGCCGGTGCGGGGAGGGTGAGTTCCGCTACCAGCTCGCCGCACAGGCGGCGCATTTCCCTACCGATGCCCACAGTTATCCCCCGGCTCACGACTCGGGCCGTTTGACGCTCTCCAGAAGCATGTCCAGCCATTCGGCGACCTTGTCGCGGTGTTGGTCGGTGGGCAGCTGCGCGGCCCGCCAGGCGATCCCGCGGACGCCGTGGTCCTGAAGCAGCCGCTCCAGCGGATCGCCGGCCGCCGCCGTCGCCTCCTTCTCACGGTCGGCCAGCTTCTGGAGCAGCTCCTGCTCGGTGCGCTGGAGAGCCCCGGCGAGCGCCTCGGGGTCCTCGGCCGTGAGGAAACCGGCGTGCACGCGGAAGAAGCGCTGGATGGCGTCGCAGTGCTCCATGGTGGGACGCCGGTCGCCGTTGATGAGGGCACCCGCCTGCTGCCGCGACATGAAGGCGCCGTCGGCGATCTCCTGCTGGGTGTACTTGCGGCCGTTGGGCTTGAGCCGGGTGCGGCGCAGCAGGTCCAGGCGCTGGAGGAAACGGGCCTGTACGTCGGGCTCGCCCGCGGGGCGGCCGCTCAGCAGGGACTTGACCACGGGCTCGGGAACGCCGGAGGCCACCGACAGGCGGCCGATGTGCAGGACCTCCGCGTGCGGCACACCGAGCCGGTCGGCGAGCGCGGTGACCCGGGCGACGACGCCCGGCAGCGCAGCCGTCACCGCGGTGGCCGGACTCGCGAAGCCATCCGTCACCGACAGATCTCCTACGTCTCTCACTGGCTTCTCACAGGACGATCATCACAAGCAGTTGCCGTGAACTCCGGGGAGAGTAGCCCCTCGTTCGAACTTACATCCAGGTCTCGCCACAACTGTGGCCAATTTCAGCCGTCAACAGGCATGAAATGCCACGATAGTTGACACGACTCGCGCCCGGGCAGCAGGATCGGGGCGCCGCGTGAAGGCCGCATAGGCAAGAGGGGTGACCTCCCGATGGCACAACAGGCAGGAGGGCAGCGGCCGCAGCCGCGGCCCGTCCCCGAGAGTCTTGAGGCCCGGGCGTATCTGCAGGACTACGCCACCCTCCTGGACGCGGTCCCCTTTCCCTCGGTCGTCCTCGACCACCGGTGGGACGTCGTGCTGTCGAACACCGCTTTCGAGACACTTTTCCGTGGTGTGGGCCCGCATCCCACCGCCATGCCCGACGACAACTTCCTCCGGTTCGTCCTGTTCCACCCGGACGCGGGCACGGTGCTCGGTGAGCACGAGTCCAGCTGGTGCCTGCCGATGCTCGCCCACTTCGCGGCGGCCGTGGAGCGCGACGGCCATGACCAGGGGATTCAGTCGATCCGCCGGGACATCGCGCAGGACCCCATCATGGAGGCCGCCTACCGGCACGGTCTGCCGCACTGGATCCGCGCGGTGGGCGAGCGGGCCTTCGCCCACGACGGCGCGGTCCGCCCGGTCCTGCACCCCGATCCGCGCTGGGGCGCCACCGACTGCCGAGTCGTCGACGAGACGCCCACCACCCTCCGGGAGCTGGGCTACACCCGCCTGACCCTCGTACTGCGCGAGACGCGCCCCGCGCCGGCCAGGTCCCGCGGCACACGCCGCTCCGCCGCCCACCTGAGGGTGGTCCCCACGGCGGAGTGACGATCGCGGTCACCGAGCGGTCACCAGCACCAGGGTCACCCCGTCGCTCAGCGGCTGCCGTCCGACATGGCCACCGGGAGCCGGTGCTGACGAGACCTTCTCCCGCGCGGTGGCATTCCCAGCGAATGAGGTATGTGACATAGTACTGCCGTGAGCAAGCGACTGACCTGCGATGTCGTGGTCGTCGGAGCCGGAATGATGGGCGCGGCCTGCGCCCTGTACGCGGCCCGGGCGGGCCTCGACGTGATCATCGTGGACCGTGGTCCGGTGGCCGGCGGCACGACCGGGGCTGGTGAGGGCAACCTCCTCGTCTCCGACAAGGAGCCCGGCCCGGAACTGGACCTGGCCCTGCTGTCGGGGCGCCTGTGGGCGGACCTCGCCGAGGAGTGCGGGGCGGCTGTCGAGTACGAGGCCAAAGGCGGTGTGGTCGTCGCCTCGACGCCGGACGGGCTCGCCGCGCTCGAACGGTTCGCCGACGGGCAGCGCGGCGCCGGGGTCGCAGCCGAAACCGTCGTAGGAGACGGACTGTACGACCTCGAACCCCACCTCGCCCCCGGTCTGCCCGGCGGGGTGCTGTATCCGCAGGACTGCCAGGTCATGCCCGCGCTGGCCGCCGCCCACCTCGTCCGCGCCTCGGGCGCGCGGCTGTTCACCGGCCGGACCGTCACCGACGTACTGCTCACCCCGGACGGCGCGGTGCGCGGCGTCCGCACGGACATGGGTGACATCCATGCCCCGGCGGTCGTCAACGCGGCCGGCACCTGGGGCGCCGAACTGGCCGCACTCGCCGGAACCCGCCTGCCCGTCCTCCCACGGCGCGGCTTCGTCCTGGTCACCGAACCCCTTCCGCGCATGGTCCGGCACAAGGTGTACGCCGCCGACTACGTGGCCGACGTGGCCAGCGACTCGGCCGCGCTCCAGACCTCGCCGGTCGTCGAAGGGACCGCCGCGGGGCCCGTGTTGATCGGCGCGAGCCGGGAACGGGTCGGTTTCGACCGGTCGTTCTCGCTGCCGGTCATGCGGGCGCTGGCGGCGGGCGCGACGCGGCTGTTCCCGTTCCTGGCCGACGTCCGGGCCATGCGCGCCTACCTCGGATTCCGCCCGTACATGCCCGACCACCTCCCCGCGATCGGCCCCGATCCGCGCGTCCCCGGTCTGCACCACGCCTGCGGGCACGAGGGCGCGGGCATCGGACTGGCCACCGGTACCGGGCACTTGATCGCACAGGCACTCACCGAGAAGACGCCCGAGCTGGACCTGGCGCCCTATCGCCCCGACCGCTTTCCCACCGAGCAGGAGGAGACCGCGTGAAGTCCCCGCTCGAACTGGCCGACGCCCGGCCGGACCCGGCCTTCACGGTCACCCTCGACGGCCGCGAGATCGAGGCCCTGCCCGGCCAGACCGTCGCCGCCGCACTCTGGTCGGCCGGTGTCACCTCCTGGCGCAGCACCCGCGGCGAGGGACGACCGCGTGGCGTCTTCTGCGGGATCGGCGTCTGCTTCGACTGCCTGGTGACCGTCAACGGCCGTCCCAACCAACGGGCTTGCCTGGTGCCCGTGCATCCAGGGGACGCGATCCGTACGCAGGAGGGGACGGGCCACCATGACTGACCGGCCGCACCTCGCCGTGATCGGCGCGGGCCCCGCCGGGCTCGCCGCCGCCGTCGCCGCGGCCTCCCGGGGCGTACGGGTCACCTTGGTCGACTCGGCCGCGGAAGCCGGCGGCCAGTTCTACCGTCAGCCCGCCGCAGGCCTGCGCGCTCGGCGCCCGCAGGCCCTGCACCACCAGTGGCGCACCTGGGAGCGGCTGAGGGACGGACTGCGCAGCCACGTAAAGGCAGGCACCGTACGGCATGTGACGGGCCATCATGTGTGGTTCGTCGAGCGGCTGGACGCCGGCTTCACCGTGCACGCCCTCCTCGGACCCGAGCAGGAGCGGCCCGTCGCGGTCCGCGCCGACGCCGTCCTCCTCGCCACCGGCGGTTACGAGAAGGTCCTGCCCTTCCCCGGCTGGACCCTCCCCGGCGTCGTCACCGCGGGCGGCGCCCAGGCCATGCTCAAGGGCACCCTCGCCGTGTCCGGACGCACCGCCGTGGTCGCCGGCACCGGCCCGCTGCTGCTCCCCGTCGCGACCGGCCTCGCCGCGGCCGGGGTCAAGGTGGCCGCGCTGGTCGAGTCCGCCGACCCGAAGGGCTTCGTACGACAGGCCCGAGCCTTCGCCGCCCAGCCCGGCAAAGTCGCCGAAGGCGCGCAATACGCCGGTGAGTTGATCCGGCACCGGGTGCGCGCCCTCGCCCGCCACACCGTCGTCGAGGCGCACGGCGCCGAGCGGCTGGAGGCGGTCACGGTGGCCGCTCTCGACGCCGACGGGCGGGTCAGGCCCGGCACCGAGCGCCGTATCGCCTGCGACACCCTCGCCGTCGGCCACGGCATGCTTCCGCACACCGACCTCGCGGACGCGCTGGGCTGCCGACTCGACGGCATGGCCGTGCACGTCGACGGCGAGCAGCGCACCGACGTCCCCGGCGTATGGGCCGCGGGCGAGACCACCGGTATCGGTGGCTCCGGCCTCTCCCTCGCCGAGGGGCACATCGCGGGCCGGTCGATCGCGGCGCGCCTGCACGGCACCGTGCCCGACCCGGGCGAGTGGGCGGCGGCAGCGAGGACCCGTACCCGACTGCGCGCGTTCTTCGCCGCGCTCGACGCCGTCTACGCACCGCCAGCCCACTGGACCGAGCGGATCACCGACGACACCGTCGTCTGCCGCTGCGAGGAGGTCACGGGCGGCGCGATCCGCGAGGCGCTCGACGAGCTCGGCGCCGGGGACGTGCGGACCGTGAAGCTGCTGACGCGGGCCGGGATGGGCTGGTGTCAGGGGCGGGTGTGCGGACCTGCGGTCGCGGGGCTCGCCGGGTGCGCGCTCACGCCCTCGCGCCGGCCGTTCGCCGGACCCGTGCCCCTCGGCGTCCTGGCCGGTGAACCCGAGGGTGACTGAGCGGGCGATGGCTGTCCGCTCCCTCCTCGTACCAGTAAAATGTCACACCCTATTGATAGACGGGATCTCAGATGACCAGCACCGAGAACACCGGCAACCGCCCCTGGCGCGGCGTCCTCGTCGCCACCGCCCTTCCGCTCGACGACGACCTCTCCGTCGACTACGACAAGTTCGCCGAGCACTGCGCCTGGCTGGTCGACAACGGTTGCGACGGCGTCGTCCCCAACGGCTCCCTCGGCGAGTACCAGGTCCTCACCCCCGAGGAGCGCACGAAGGTCGTCGAGACGGCCGTCGCCGCCATCGGCGGCGAGCGTGTGATGCCGGGCGTCGCCGCCTACGGCTCCGCCGAGGCCCGTCGCTGGGCCGAGCAGGCCAGGGACGCCGGCTGCGCCTCCGTGATGCTGCTGCCGCCCAACGCCTACCGCGCCGACGAGCGGTCCGTGCTGGCCCACTACGCCGAGGTCGCGAAGGCGGGCGTCCCGGTCGTGGCGTACAACAACCCCATCGACACCAAAGTCGACCTGGTCCCGGAGCTGCTGGCGAAGCTGCACGCCGAGGGCCACATCCACGCGGTCAAGGAGTTCTCCGGCGACGTCCGCCGCGCCTACCGGATCGCCGAACTCGCCCCCGGCCTCGACCTGTTGATCGGCGCCGACGACGTCCTCCTGGAGCTGGCGATCGCCGGCGCCAAGGGCTGGGTGGCGGGCTACCCGAACGCCCTGCCCCGCGCGAGCGTCGAGCTCTACAAGGCGGCCCTCGCCGGTGACCTCGGCACGGCGAAGAAGCTGTACGAGCAGCTGCACCCCTTGCTGCGCTGGGACTCCAAGGTCGAGTTCGTCCAGGCCATCAAGCTGTCCATGGACATCGTCGGCCGGCACGGCGGCCCCGTCCGTCCGCCGCGCGTCCCGCTGCTGCCCGAGCAGGAGGCCGCGGTGCGCGCCGCCACCGAGCGGGCGGTCGCCGCCGGACTCGCGTAACCGTCCCATCGGATCCCTCAGTTCATCAGGAGCGTCATGCGCAGCAAACTCGTCCTGCACGCCGTCGACTCGCACACCGAGGGCATGCCCACCCGCGTGATCACGGGTGGCATCGGCACGATCCCCGGCGCGACCATGAACGAGCGGCGGCTGTACTTCCGTGAGCACCGCGACGACATCAAGCAGCTCCTGATGAACGAACCCCGGGGCCACGCGGCGATGAGCGGCGCCGTCCTCCAGCCGCCCACCCGCCCGGACTGCGACTGGGGCGTCATCTACATCGAGGTCTCCGGCTATCTGCCGATGTGCGGACACGGCACCATCGGGGTGGCCACCGTGCTGGTGGAGACCGGCATGGTCGAGGTCGTCGAGCCGGTCACCACGATCCGGCTCGACACCCCGGCGGGCCTCGTCGTCGCCGAGGTCGAGGTCGAGGACGGCGCCGCGAAGGCGGTCACCCTCAAGAACGTGCCGTCCTTCTCCGTGGGCCTCGACCGCAAGATCACACTCGCCGACGGGCGCACGGTGACATATGACCTGGCATACGGCGGCAACTTCTACGCCATCCTGCCGCTGGAGGAGTTCGGGCTGCCCTTCGACCGCGCCCGCAAGGACGACATCCTCCAGGCCGGTCTCTCCCTCATGGAGGCGATCAACGCCGAGGAGGAGCCCGTCCACCCGGAGGACCCCTCGATCCGCGGCTGCCACCACGTCCACCTGTACGCCCCCGGCGCCACCGCCCGCCACTCCCGGCACGCGATGGCGATCCACCCCGGCTGGTTCGACCGCTCACCCTGCGGCACCGGCACCAGCGCGCGCATGGCCCAGCTCCACGCGCGCGGCGAACTCCCCCTGAACACCGAGTTCGTGAACGAGTCGTTCATCGGGACCCAGTTCACCGGCCGCCTCCTCGGCACCACCGAGGTCGCCGGCCTCCCCGCCGTCCTGCCCAGCTTCACCGGCCGGGCCTGGATCACCGGCACCGCTCAGTACCTGCTCGACCCGACCGACCCCTTCCCGGCCGGGTTCGTCCTCTAGGCGTTCCGCCGGCTGCCCTAGGCGTCCAGGAAGCGTCCCGGCAGGTTCCCCGGAGGCCGATAATGACGATGTCGCGTGACATTGCACCACTAGGAGACCGCCCTCATGGCTGCCCAGCGCACCAGCGCCCCCAGCACCGCCGCTGCCCCTGCCCTGCCCGTACTGGGCGGCAAGAAGAGCAGTTACCGGGAGCGGGTCGCCGACGCCCTGCGGGCCGCGCTGGTCGCCGGTGAACTGCTGCCCGGCGAGGTGTACTCCGCGCCGACCCTCGCCGCCCGCTTCGGTGTCTCGGCGACACCGGTGCGCGAGGCCATGCTGGACCTGGCCAAGGAGGGACTGGTCGACACCGTCCCCAACAAGGGCTTCCGGGTCACCGCGGTCTCCGACAAGCAGCTCGACGAGTACAAGCACATCCGTGCGCTCATCGAGATCCCCACGGTGACGGAGCTGGCCAGGACCGCCGACCCGGTCTCCCTGGAGGCGCTGCGCCCGGCGGCCCGGGAGATCGTCCAAGCCGCCGCGGCCGGCGACCTCGTGGCGTACGTCGAGGCCGACACCCGCTTCCACCTGGGCCTGCTGGCCCTCGCCGGCAATGCCCATCTCGTCGAGGTCGTGGGCGACCTGCGCAAGCGGTCCCGGCTCTACGGGCTCACGGCACTGGTCGAGGCGGGCCGTCTGCTGGCCTCCGCCGAGGAGCACCTCGAACTCATCGACGCGCTGATCGCACGCGACGAGCAGGCGACCCGCGCGGTGATGACACGTCACCTCGGGCACGTCCGCGGTCTGTGGGCAGCGCGGTAGCGGCTTGCGGCGCGCTCGGCGTTCCAGTGTGCTCGGCGTTCCGGTGTCTCGGCATTCCAGTGCGTACGGCATTCCGGCGCGACCGGATCGAGCGCAAGAGGCGATTGACTGAACGCAAGCAGCTTGCGTTTCTTGCGCTATTCTTGCGCGCATGACGCGACGACTTGCTGAGGTGGCGAAGAAGGTCGGGGTCAGCGAGGCCACGGTCAGCCGGGTGCTCAACGGCAAGCCCGGAGTCTCCGAGGTCACCCGGCAGGCGGTGCTGAGCGCCCTGGACGTACTCGGCTACGAGCGGCCCACGCAACTGCGCGGCGAGCGCGCGCGACTCGTCGGCCTCGTGCTGCCCGAGCTCCAGAACCCGATCTTCCCGGCGTTCGCCGAGGTCATCGGCGGGGCGCTGGCCCAGCTCGGTCTGACCCCGGTGCTGTGCACCCAGACCAAGGGCGGCGTCTCCGAGGCGGACTACGTGGCGCTGCTGCTCCAGCAGCAGGTCTCCGGCGTCGTCTTCGCCGGTGGTCTCTACGCCCAGGCCGACGCCCCGCACGACCACTACCGGCAGCTGGCCGAGCGGAACATCCCGGTGGTGCTGGTCAACGCGTCCATCGCCGACCTCGGTTTCCCGGGAGTCTCCTGCGACGACGCGGTGGCGGTGGAGCAGGCCTGGCGGCATCTGGCCTCGCTGGGGCACGAGCGGATCGGGCTGGTGCTGGGGCCGGCCGACCATGTGCCCTCGGCTCGCAAGCTCGCCGCCGCGCGGGCCATGGGGGAGCTGCCCGAAGAGCATGTCGTCCGCGCGATGTTCTCGATCGAGGGCGGCCATGCGGCGGCCTCCCGGCTCATCGACCGGGGCGTCACCGGCATCATCTGCGCCAGCGACCCCCTGGCGCTCGGCGCGATCAGAGCCGCCCGCCGCAAGGGCCTGGACATCCCCTCCCAGGTATCGGTCGTCGGTTACGACGACTCGGCCTTCATGAACTGCACCGAGCCGCCGCTCACCACCGTCCGTCAGCCCATCGAGGCCATGGGCAGAGCGGCCGTGGAACTGCTGAACACGCAGATCACCGGCGGCTCCGTGACCCCCGAAGAGCTGCTGTTCGAGCCCGAGCTGGTGGTCCGGGGCTCGACAGCGCAGGCTCCTCGTTCCTGAGATCCGTATACCTGTCAAATAATTTCAGATAGAGCGCGACATCTTGCGGATGGATGTCGTCGGTGCTTGAGTGTGCCCCGCCCACCGCTCCTGCCACGAGGGGTCCACCGATGAGAAGCACCGGGTTCCGCCGTACGTTCGTCGCGCTCAGCATCTGCTCCCTCGCCCTCACCGTCTCCGCCTGCGGGTCGGACGACGACTCGGGGAGCGGCAAGACCCGCATCACGGTCAACTGCATGCCGCCCAAGAGCGCCAAGGCCGACCGGGCGTTCTTCGAGGAGGACGTCGCCGCCTTCGAGAGGCAGAACCCGGACATCGACGTCGTCGCCCACGACGCCTTCCCCTGCCAAGACCCCAAGACCTTCGACGCCAAGCTCGCCGGCGGGCAGATGGAGGACGTCTTCTACACGTACTTCACGGACGCCAAGCACGTCGTCGACATCGGCCAGGCCGCCGATCTGACGCCGTACGTCAAGGAGTTGAAGAGCTACGACACGATCCAGCAGCAGCTCAGGGACGTCTACACGGTCGACGGCAAGGTGTACGGCATCCCGCGCACCGGCTATTCCATGGGGCTGATCTACAACCGCGCCCTCTTCGAGAAGGCCGGCCTCGACCCCGACCGGCCCCCGGCCACCTGGGACGAACTCCGCGACGCCGCGAAGAAGATCGCCGCCCTCGGCGACGGCACCGTCGGCTACGCCGACTACAGCGCCCAGAACCAGGGTGGTTGGCACTTCACCGCCGAGCTGTACTCGCAGGGCGGCGACGTCGTGAGCGCCGACGGCAAGAAGGCCACCATCGACACCCCCGAGGGCCGGGCCGTCCTCCAGAACCTGCACGACATGCGCTGGACCGACGACTCGATGGGCAGCAAGCAGCTCCTCGTCATCAACGACGTCCAGCAGATGATGGGTTCGGGCAAGCTCGGCATGTATCTCTCCGCCCCCGACAACATCCCGATCCTGGTGAAGGAGAAGGGCGGCAAGTACCAGGACCTCGCCCTCGCCCCCATGCCCGGCGGCCAGGGCACACTCATCGGCGGCGACGGCTACATGTTCAGCAAGAAGGCGAGCCCCGCCCAGATCCGCGCCGGACTGAAGTGGCTCGACCACATGTTCCTCACCCCCGGAGACGGCTTCCTCGGCGACTACGCCCGCGCCAAGAAGAGCGACGCCCCGGTCGGCCTCCCCGAACCGCGGCTGTTCACCGGCGCCGCCGACACCAAGGACCAGCAGGTCAAGAAGGCCAACGCCAATGTCCCGGTGGAGAACTACCAGGCCTTCCTCGACGGCAACCAGGACCTCGACATGAAGATCGAGCCGCCGCACGCCCAGCAGATCTACTCCGTCCTCGACGGCGCCGTCTCCGCCGTCCTCACCAAGGAGGACGCCGACATCGACCAGCTCCTGAAGGACGCCTCCGCGAAGATCGACGGCATCCTGGCCCGGGGCTGACCCCGATGACCAGGACGGCCCATCGGCGACCGGTCGACACCATCACCGTACGACCGGTCCCGGCGCCGCCCCCGGCAGGGGACCGGAGGCGGCGCCGCCTCACCGACCAACTCCGCGCCCACGCCTTCCTCTTGGGCGGCCTGCTCTGCTTCGCCGTGTTCTCCTGGTACCCGGCCGTCCGTGCCATCGTGATCGCCTTCCAGAAGTACACGCCCGGCTCGTCAGCGGAATGGGTCGGCACCGACAACTTCACCCGCGTATGGCACGACCCGGAGTTCACGGCGGCCTGGCGCAACACCCTCACCTTCACCGTGCTGGCCCTGCTGATCGGCTTCGCGATCCCCTTCGTACTGGCCCTGGTGCTCAACGAGTTGAGACACGCGAAGGCGTTCTTCCGCGTCGTGGTCTATCTGCCGGTGATGATTCCGCCGGTGGTCAGCGCCCTGCTGTGGAAGTGGTTCTACGATCCTGGGGCCGGCCTCGCCAACGAGGCGCTGCGCTTCCTGCACCTGCCCACCTCCAACTGGTCCAACGGCGCTGACACAGCGCTCATCTCCCTGGTCATCGTGGCCACTTGGGCCAACATGGGCGGCACCGTGCTGATCTACCTGGCCGCGCTCCAGTCCATCCCCGGCGAGCTGTACGAGGCCGCCGAGCTCGACGGCGCGAGCCTCCTCCAGCGCGTCCGGCATGTGACGATCCCGCAGACCAGGTTCGTCATCCTCATGCTGATGCTCCTTCAGATCATCGCGACGATGCAGGTCTTCACCGAACCGTTCGTCATCACCGGCGGCGGCCCCGAGAACGCCACGGTCACCGTCCTCTACCTGATCTACAAGTACGCCTTCCTCTACAACGACTTCGGCGGCGCCTGCGCGCTGAGCGTCATGCTCCTGATCCTGCTCGGGGCTTTCTCCGCCGTATATCTGCGCCTGACCCGCTCCGGAGCGGAGGACGCCGTATGAGCACGCGAACCCTCGTCTCCCCGGCGACCCTGGCCCGCCCCCGCGGCAAGACCCTCTACTGGACCGTCTTCACGGGCGTCGTCCTGCTCTTCACGCTCGCCTTCCTCTTCCCCGTCTACTGGATGGTCACCGGCGCGGTGAAGTCCCCGGACGAGGTGGCGCGGACACCGCCCACCCTCGTACCGGAGCAGTGGCGCCTCGGGGGTTACCGCGACGCGTGGGACCTGATGCAACTGCCCACGCACTTGTGGAACACGGTGGTGCAGGCGGCCGGCGCCTGGGCGTTCCAGCTGGTCCTCTGCACGGCCGCCGCCTACGCGCTGTCCAAGCTCAAGCCGGTCTTCGGCAAGGTGATCCTCGCCGGCATCCTCGCCACCCTCATGGTCCCCGCGCAGGCGCTGGTGGTGCCGAAGTACCTGACGGTGGCCGATCTGGGCCTGCTCAACGACCCGCTCGCCATCTGGCTGCCGGCCGTCGCCAACGCCTTCAACCTCTACCTCCTCAAGCGGTTCTTCGACCAGATCCCGCGCGACGTCCTGGAGGCCGCCGAGATCGACGGCGCCGGAAAGCTGCGCATCCTGTGGTCGATCGTGCTGCCGATGTCACGGCCGGTTCTCGGAGTGGTGTCTATCTTCGCGCTGGTCGCCGTCTGGCAGGACTTCCTCTGGCCGCTGATGGTCTTCTCCGACACCGACAAGCAGCCCATCAGCGTGGCACTCGTCCAGCTGTCCCAGAACATCCAACTGACCGTGCTCATCGCCGCGATGGTGATCGCCAGCATCCCGATGGTCGCCCTGTTCCTGGTCTTCCAACGGCACATCATCGCCGGGATCAGTGCGGGCAGCACCAAGGGCTGACGCCGACGCCCCGTCTACAGAAAGGGAAGCTCAGTGGGACAGCCCAACCGTGCCCCGAAGGAGTGGTGGCGCTCCGCCGTCATCTACCAGGTCTACGTCCGCAGTTTCGCCGACGGAGACGCGGACGGCACCGGTGACCTCGCCGGCGTCCGCGCCCGGCTGCCGTATCTCGCCGAACTCGGTGTGGACGCCCTGTGGTTCAGCCCCTGGTATCTGTCCCCGATGAAGGACGGCGGCTACGACGTCGCCGATTACCGGGCGATCGACCCGGCCTTCGGCACCCTCGCGGAGGCCGAGAAGCTGATCGCCGAGGCCCGTGAACTCGGCATCCGTGTCATCGTCGACATCGTCCCCAACCATGTGTCCGACCAGCACGCCTGGTTCCGCGCCGCCCTGGCCGGCGGACCCGAACGCGAACTGTTCCACTTCCGGCGCGGGCGCGGCGGCCAGGGCGAACTCCCGCCGAACGACTGGCAGTCGGAGTTCGGCGGGCCTGCCTGGAGCCGCCTCGACGACGGCGACTGGTATCTGCATCTCTTCGCCCCCGAACAGCCCGACCTCAACTGGGGCCACCCCGCGGTCCGGCAGGAGCACGAGGACATCCTGCGCTTCTGGTTCGAGCGCGGCGTCGCCGGCGTGCGGATCGACTCGGCCGCCCTCCTGGCCAAGGACCCCCGGCTGCCGGACTTCGTCGAGGGCCGCGATCCGCACCCCTACGTCGACCGGGACGAACTCCACGAGGTCTACCGCTCCTGGCGGGCGATCGCCGACGAGTACGACGGCATCTTCGTCGGCGAGGTCTGGCTCCCCGACACCGAACGCTTCGCCCGCTATCTGCGCCCCGACGAGCTGCACACGGCCTTCAACTTCTCCTTCATGACCTGCCCCTGGGATGCGGGACGGCTGCGCTCGTCGATCGACGACACCCTCGCCGAGCACGCCCCGGTCGGCGCCCCCGCCACCTGGGTGCTGTGCAACCACGACATCACACGGACAGTGACGCGCTACGGCCGTACGGACACCGCCTTCGACTTCGCCACCAAGGCCTTCGGCACCCCGACCGACCTCGCCCTCGGCACCCGGCGCGCCCGCGCTGCCGCCCTGCTGTCCCTGGCGCTGCCCGGGGCCGTGTACCTGTACCAGGGGGAGGAGCTGGGGCTGCCCGAGGCGGAGATTCCCGTCGACCGCATACAAGATCCGATGCACTTCCGGTCGGGCGGCACCGACCCGGGACGCGACGGATGCCGGGTGCCGCTGCCGTGGACGGCCGAGGCACCGTATGCGGGATTCGGTTCGCGCGAGACTCCCTGGCTACCGCAGCCGGTCGGCTGGACATCGTATGCGGTCGACCGGCAACAGGATGATCCCTCCTCCATGCTCTCCCTCTACCGCGAGGCGATCCGCCTCCGTCCCGCACTCGGCGACGGCCCGCTCACCTGGCTCACGGCACCCGAGGGCGTCCTCACCTTCACCCGGGGCGCCGGCGTCCTGTGCGTGGTGAACCTGGCCGACGCCCCCGCCGAGCTGCCCGCCCACACCGAACTGCTCCTCGCCAGCGGTCCACTGCATACAGACGGCAGTCTGCCGAGGGACACCGCGGTCTGGCTCCGCACCTGAGCCCGGCCGTGCACGTACTCCGCTATCCCCTTGCACCCCCACTCCGAAGGGATCAGCACATGTACAGAACTGTCAGGGGCATGCCAGCCGTCATGGTGGTGGCCCTCTCCGCGGGACTGCTCACCGCCACCGCGCCCACCGCGCACGCGGCCGCCGGTGCCACGCTCCCGTTCACCTCGGTCGAGGCCGAGTCCGCGACCACGACCGGCTCGAAGATCGGCCCCGACCACACCCAGGGCACCCTCGCCTCGGAGGCGTCGGGGCGCCAAGCCGTCAGGATCACCTCCGGGCAGCGCGTGGAGTTCACCGTGCCGAGCGCGGCCAACGCGGTGAACCTCGCCTACAGCGTCCCGGACGGCCAGTCGGGCACGCTTGACGTGTACGTCAACGGCACCAGGATCTCCCGGACGCTCCCGGTCACCTCCAAGTACTCCTACGTCGACACCGGCTGGATACCGGGCGCCAAAACACACCACTTCTACGACAACGCCCGCCTGTTGCTCGGCCAGAACGTGCAGGCCGGCGACAAGGTGGCCTTCCAGTCCACGGGAACCCAAGTGACCGTGGACGTCGCCGACTTCGAGCAGGTCGCCGCGGCCGCCGCACAGCCCGCCGGGTCCGTGTCCGTCGTCTCCAAGGGCGCCGACCCGAGCGGCAGCGGTGACTCCACACAGGCCTTCCGGGACGCCATCGCGTCGGCCCAAGGGGGAGTGGTCTGGATTCCGCCCGGCGACTACCGGCTGACGTCCTCGCTCAGCGGCGTCCAGAACGTCACGCTCCAGGGCGCGGGCGGCTGGCACTCGGTCGTGCACACCTCCCGCTTCATCGACCAGTCCAGCTCGTCCGGCGGCGTGCACATCAAGAACTTCGCGGTCATCGGCGAGGTCACCGAGCGCGTCGACTCCAACCCGGACAACTTCGTCAACGGATCACTGGGACCGAACTCCAGCGTCTCCGGCATGTGGCTCCAGCACCTCAAGGTCGGCCTCTGGCTGATGGGCAACAACGACAACCTCGTCGTCGAGAACAACCGCTTCCTCGACATGACGGCCGACGGCCTCAACCTCAACGGCAACGCCCGCGGCGTCCGCGTGCGCAACAACTTCCTGCGCAACCAGGGCGACGACGCGCTCGCCATGTGGTCCCTGTACGCGCCGGACACCAACAGCAGCTTCGAGAACAACACCATCAGCCAGCCGAACCTGGCCAACGGCATCGCGATCTACGGCGGTACCGACATCGCCGTGAAGAACAACCTGATCTCCGACACCAACGCCCTCGGCAGCGGTATCGCGATCTCCAACCAGAAGTTCCTGGACCCCTTCCACCCGCTGTCCGGCACCATCACGGTCGACGGCAACACGCTGGTGCGCACCGGCGCGATGAACCCCAACTGGAACCATCCGATGGGCGCGTTGCGCGTCGACTCCTACGACAGCGCCATCAACGCGCAGATCAACATCACCAACACGACCATCACCGACAGCCCCTACAGCGCCTTCGAGTTCGTCTCCGGCGGCGGACAGGGCTACCCGGTCCGCAATGTGACCGTGGACGGCGCGACCGTGCGCAACACGGGGACGGTCGTGGTGCAGGCGGAGGCCCAGGGCGCGGCCACCTTCCGCAATGTCACGGCGACGAACGTCGGGGCGGCCGGCATCTACAACTGCCCCTATCCGGCGAGCTCCGGGACCTTCACGCTCACCGACGGCGGCGGCAACTCCGGCTGGAGCAGCACCTGGTCGGACTGCTCGACCTGGCCGCAGCCCGGCCAGGGCAACCCGGACCCCGACCCGACCCGCAACCTCGCCAAGGGCCGCCCGGCCACGGCCAGCGGATCGCAGGACGTCTACACACCGGGCAAGGCGGTCGACGGCGACGCGAACACCTACTGGGAGTCCGCCAACAACGCCTTCCCGCAGTCCTGGACCGTCGACCTGGGCTCCACGGAAGCCGTACGACGCCTGGTGCTGAAGCTGCCGCCCTCCTCCGCGTGGGGCGCCCGTACCCAGACGATCACGGTGCTGGGCAGCACCAATGGCTCGGCCTTCTCCACGGTCGTGGGGTCCGCGGGCTATCGCTTCGACCCCGCCACCGGCAACACGGCCACCGTGACCCTGCCGGCCGACACCAGCCTGCGCTATCTGCGTCTGTCCGTGAGCGCCAACACGGGCTGGCCGGCAGGTCAGTTCAGTGAGGTGGAGGCGTATCGGACTTCGTGAGCGCGTCCTGCGGGACCCCGCGCTTCGCCGCCTGGATCTGCGCGTACACATGGGTCCGGAGCTCGGCGAAGCGCGGGGCCACCCGGGTGTGCAACTGGTCGCGCTCGTCCGGGAGATCGACCTTCAGCTGCTCCTGCACGACGGTGGGGGAGGCCGACAGCACGATGACCCGCTCGCCCAGGTACACCGCCTCGTCGATGTCGTGGGTGACGAACAGGATCGTGATGCCGCGCTCCCGCCACAGCCGACGTACCAGGTCCTCCAGATCGGCGCGGGTCTGGGCGTCCACCGCCGCGAACGGCTCGTCCATCAGCAGCACTTCGGGCTCGTAGGCCAGCGCGCGGGCGATCGCCACCCGCTGCTGCATACCGCCCGACAGCTGCCAGGGATACGCCCCCGCCGCGTCCGCGAGCCCCACCGACTCCAGAGCGTCGGCGACCAGCTCCCGGCGCCGCGCCTTGCTCAAGTCCTTCTGTTTGAGCGGGAGTTCGACGTTCTCGCCGACCCTCTTCCACGGGAACAGACTGCGCCCGTACTCCTGGAACACGAACGCCATCCCGGGCGGCGGGCCGTTCACCTTCTTGCCCGAAAGCAGGACTTCACCGCCGGTCGGCGCGAGGAGGCCGCCCATGCACTTCAGCAGGGTCGTCTTGCCGCAGCCCGACGGGCCCACGAGACAGACGAGTTCGCCCGCCTCGACGGTGAAGGTGAGGTCGCGGACCGCCTCCACACGGCGCCCGGACCCCTCGTAGACCTTGTTCAGGCCGCGTACGTCGAGCATGGACCGCCCTTTCGTGAACGTCACGGGGACCGCCGGGTCGAGGCCCGCAGACCGTGGTACCAGCCGAGGACCCGTCGCTCGACCAGCTGGAAGACGACGGAGAGCACAAAGCCGAGCAGACCGAGGACGAGGATCCCGGTCCACATCTCGGGGACCGCGAAACTGCGCTGGAACTGCACGACCGTGAAGCCGAGCCCGTCGCTCGCCGCGAACATCTCGCTGATGACCATGAGGATGATGCCGATCGACAGGGCCTGTCGCAGCCCCGCGAAGATCTGCGGACTCGCCGAGCGCAGCACCACGTCCTTGAGGCGGGCGACGCCCGTGATGCCGTACGAGCGGGCCGTCTCCGCCATCACGGAGTCCACCGCGCGCACCCCCTCGACCGTGTTGAGCAGGATCGGCCAGACACAGCCGCTGGCGATCACGACGATCTTCATCGTGTCGTCGATGCCCGCGAAGAGCATGATGACCGGGACGAGGACCGGCGGCGGCACCGCCCGCAGGAACTCCAGGACCGGCTCGCACACCGCCCGCACCCGCCGGTAGGAGCCGATGACCACGCCGACGGCGACACCCACGACAGCGGCCACGGCGTAACCGGCCGAGAGCCGGAGCACGCTGGGCAGCACGTCGTCCTTGAACCGCTCGCCCGTCCAGACGTCCGGGAAGGTCTCCAGAATGGTCCGCAGCGGCGGCCAGAACACGTCGGTGCTGCCGGCGGACGCGAACCACCAGATCGTGAACAGCAGCGCGGGCAGCGCGAGTACGAAGAACAGCCGCAGCACAACGCCCTTCACACCGCCACCTCCCCGCGCACCGACTGATGCCACGCCAGGGCCCGCCGCTCCACGGTACGCGCGCCCACGTTGATGAGCAGCCCCAGAACGCCGGTCACCACGATCAGCGCGTACATCTCCGGCACCGCCTGGGAGTTCTGCGCGACGGCGATACGGGCGCCCAACCCCGGTGCGCCAATGACGAGTTCGGCGGTGATGGCGAGGATCAGGGCGACGGCCGCGGCCAGCCGGATGCCGGTCATGACGTACGGCAGCGCGGTCGGCCACAGGACGTGCCGGACCCGCGCCCAGGGGCCGAGACCGTAGGAGCGTGCCGTCTCCTCGGCGACCGGGTCGACGTCCTGGACGCCGTACAGGACCTGGATCAGCACCTGCCAGAACGAGGCGTACACGACGAGCAACAGCACCGAGCGCAGTTCGGTGCCGTACAACAGCACTGCCAGCGGGATGAGTGCGACCGAGGGGATCGGGCGCAGGAACTCGATCGTGGAGGCCGTGGCCTCGCGCAGATACGGCACCACCGCGATGGCGACGCCGATGACGATGCCGGCCGTCGAGGCGATGACCAGGCCCAGCGCCCAGCCGGTGAGGGTGTCGCCGAGCGCCGTCCAGAAGGTGTCGTCGGAGAGCTCGGTGCCGAGGGCGTCGGCGATGCGGCTGGTCGGCGGGAAGTAGGCCTCTTTGACGAGGCCGAGCCGCGGCACCGCCTCGCCCAGGGCGAGGAAGGCCGCGAGCCCTGCGGCGCCGAGCGCGATGTTGAGTCCCCTCACGGCAGCAGCTTGTCCAGGTCGGGTGCCGTCTTGAAGAGGCCGTCGTCCTGGCCGAGCTTCTCCAGCGCGTCGAGGGATGCGCGGTCCGGGTCGGCCGGCCAGGCGGGCAGAGTGACCTTCGCCAGCACGGCCGCCGGGATCTTCGTGTACGTGGTGACGATCTGGCGGGCCTCGTCCGGGTGGGCGTCCGCGTAGGCGAGCGACTCGGCGAGGGCGGCCTGGAACTTCTTCACGACGGCCGCGTTCTGCTGTTCGTACGACGTCGACGTGAAGTACATCGCCACGGTGAGGTTGGGCGCGACGTCCACGAGGGGCGAGGCGATCTCCCGGGCGCCCTGGCTCTTCACGGTCGCGAGCGCCGGCTCGACCACCATGGCCGCGTCGATCTGCCCGCTGTCCAGGGCGGCCGGCATCTGGTCGAAGGCGAGCTCGACGAACTTCACCTTGTCCGGGTCGCCGCCGGCCTTGCGCACCGACTCGCGCACCGCGGTCTCGTTGATGTTCTTCAGGGTGTTGATGGCGACCTTCTTGCCCTCCAGCTGATCGGCCGACTTGATCGAGCTGTCGCCCTTCACGGTGAGGGCGCCGAAGTCCTTGCCCTGCACGCCCGTTGAGGCGATGCCGTTGGAAACGACCTTCACCGGCACGTTGTTGGACTGGGCGATCATCAGTGAGGTCGAGTTGGAGAAGCCGAACTGGTACTGGCCGCTGGCGACGGCGGGCACGATCGCCGCGCCGCCCTGGGCGAGCGAGACCTCCAGCTCCAGACCCTGCTTCTTGAAGAAGCCCTTCTCCTGCCCCAGATACAGCGGTGCGACGTCGACGATGGGGATCACACCGACCTTGACCTTGGTGGTGCCGCCGGACGACGACGCCTTGTCCGACCCGGTGCTGTCCCCGGACGAGCCACAGGCCGACACGGTGACCAGGAATGCTCCGGCCGCTAGAGCGGCGAGCACACGACGCATGGCTCCTCCTGTGCAGACTTCATTGTTCCGACAGGGTGTGCGCACAGCGCACAATGGTGCACAGTGCGAAAGGTAGAGTTTTTGCTCCCCGCGGTCAACGCCCTTGGCTGACAATATTGTTGACAGTTGTTGAGGTGGAGGCGACGATGCCCGCAGCAGCCCGCCCCCCGCACTTCGTCCGTTCCTTCGAGCGGGGCCTCGCCGTGATCCGCGCATTCGACGCGGAACACCCGGAACTGACGCTCGCCGAGGTCGCCCGCAGCTGCGGACTGACCCGCGCCGCGGCCCGGCGCTTTCTGCTCACACTCGTCGACCTCGGATACGTGCACGCCGACGGCCGGGCGTTCCGGCTCACGCCACGCGTGCTGGAGCTCGGCTACTCCTATCTCGCGGGCTTCTCGCTGGCGCAGATCGCCGAACCGCATCTGGAGCAACTGGTCGACCGTACAAGGGAGTCGTCGTCCCTGTGCGTGCTCGACGGCGACGACATCGTGTACGTGGCGAGGGTACCCGCGCGCCGCATCATGACGGCCGCGATCACCGTCGGGACCCGCTTCCCGGCGTACGTCACGTCCGTGGGCCGGGTGATCCTCGCCCATCTGCCGGACGAGGAAAGGGAGTCGAGGCTGGCACGGGCCGACCTCCGGCCTCTGACACCGCGCACGATCACCGACGCGGACCTGCTGCGCGCCGAGCTCGACAAGGTGCGGGCCCGCGGATACGCGGTCGTCGACCAGGAGTTGGAGGAGGGGCTGCGCTCACTCGCCGCCCCGGTGCGGGACCGGGGCGGCGAGGTGGTGGCGGCGGTGAACATCCCGGTGCACGCCAGCCGCAACACGGTGACCTCGGTCCGCCGCGAGCTGCTGCCGCATCTGCTGGAGACGGTCGCCGGGATCGAGACCGACCTCAGGATGGCTACAGGTCGAGGACGAGCCGCTTCCCCCGACACCGGGACACACAGATCATCATCGTCTCGCTGGCCTCCCGCTCCGCGTCCGTGAGCACCGAGTCCCGGTGGTCCGGGGCGCCTTCGAGGACATCGGTCTCGCACGTCCCGCAGGTGCCCTCCGTGCAGGAGAACAGCACCTCCACACCGGCGCCGCGCACCGCGTCCAGCACGGAGACGTCCGCCGGCACGGTCACCGTCCGGCCGCTCTGCGCCAACTCGACCTCGAACTCGGTGTTCTCGCCGGTCTCCTGCTCCTTCGGCGTGAACCGCTCCAGGCGCAGCACCCCGGCCGGGCAGCGGGCCTCCACCGCGTCCAGCAGGGGGCCGGGACCGCAGCAGTAGACGAGGGTGCCCTCGGGGATGTCGTCGAGCACCGACGCCAGGTCGAGCAGGCCGGTCTCGTCCTGCGGCGCGACGGTGACCCGGTCGCCGTATCGCTCCAACTCCTCGGTGAACGCGATGGAGTCACGGGTGCGCCCGCCGTACAGCAGGGTCCACTGCGCGCCGCGGGACTCCGCCTCCGCCAGCATCGGCAGGATGGGCGTGATGCCGATGCCGCCCGCGATGAACCGGTAGCCGGGTGCGGGTTCGAGGGCGAAGTGATTGCGGGGCCCGCGCACCCGCACCTTGTCGCCCTGCCGCAACTGCTCGTGCACATGGGCGGATCCGCCGCGCCCGTCCGGCTCGCGCAGTACGGCGATCCGCCAGGCGGTGCGGTCGGCCGGGTCGCCGCACAGCGAGTACTGGCGTTCAAGACCGGGGCCGAGCACGACGTCGATGTGTCCGCCGGGTTCCCAGGCCGGGAGCCGCTCGCCGAGGGGGTGGCACAGGGTGAGGGCGAGCACGCCGTCGGCCGCGGACTCCCTGTGACCGACGACGAGTTCGGCTTCGTACACGTCACTCATGAAGTGCTTCCTCGCGGCTCGTGTCCTTGCGGGTGGGCGAGCATCCACTCCCACATCTCGATCGGGTCCTGCGAGGTGTGCTCGCGGCCGCAGTGACAGGTGCCGTGCAGCACGTCCGTGCCGGGCAGCCAGTCGATGCGGTAGATCTCTCCCGTCGGACTGCTCACTGGACCTTCTCCACGGGCTTGGCGCCCTCCTCGACCAGCCGGGCGAGGATACGGCGGGCGGCCAGGCCGCCGGTGTCGATGTTGATGCTCAGCTCCTGGTACCCCGTCCGCTCCGTGCCGAGCGTCTTCTGGAGCAGGTTGAGCGCGTCGACGTCCTGCATGACGACGGTGTGGTTGTTCTTCCGCAGGAACTCGGTGACCTCGTCGTCCTCGGTCGCCCAGTCGCGCGAGACCATCCAGAAGTCGTACACCTTGCCGTCGGAGGACGGCGTGATCGCGTACGTCACCTCGGTGTGGAAGCCGTTCGGGTCGCTGCCGTCCGCCTCCGGCACCACACCGACCGGGGCGACCCGGCTGTGGAGCAGATACAGACAGGGCGCGCTGTACTCGATGTCCTGCCAGCGCGTGATCCGGCCTTCTATGCCGGTGGACTTGGCGTAGAACGGCGGGCACTCGGCGTCGTCCATGTGCCGGCTCACCCGCACGATCCCCGCCCCCTCGTCGACCTCGGTCGTGATCGGCGTCTCGGCGACCTCCGGGGTCCCGATGTAACCGCCGTGCAGATACGTCTCGTGCGAGAGGTCGAGAAGGTTGTCGACGAGGAGCCCGTAGTCGGCGTCGATGGGCTCCATGCCGCGCACGGTCGTCCAGCCGGGGGAGTCCAGGTGCCGGGCCCGCGGGATGGTGTCGGGGTCGGCGAGGGCCGGGTCGCCGATCCACACCCAGATCAGGGAGTCCAGCTCGGCGATCGGGTACGAGGCGACGCGCGCGGTCCGCGGGACGCGTTTCTGCCCCGGCACGTACACACACGTGCCCGTCGTGTCGTACGTGAACCCGTGGTACCCGCACACGATCCGGTCACCGTCGAGCCGGCTCGGCTTCTCGTGCAGCGGGAACCGGCGGTGCACACACCGGTCGGCCAGCGCGACGGGCGTGCCCTCCTCCTCGGTCCGGTAGAAGACGAGCGGCTCCCCGAGGATCGTCCGGCCGAGCAGCTCCTCCCGCCCCACCTCGTGGCTGTAGGCGGCGACGTACCACTGGTTCCTGGCGAAGGCGGTCATGTGCGGCATCGTTGCGGCTCCCGTCTGTCTGAGGTGGGGCCATCGTCCGGAAGGGCGCCACCGCGACGCAACGCCTCTTCCGCCGGACGGAAGAGCTTCGGTGACGTACCTGGTCGGAGCGGGTCGGACCGTTCGGCACCGCGGACCGCGCCGAGGCCCGTCCGGCAGGCCGCGAACACCGCCTACGGCGGAGGTCAGCCGGACCCGCTCCGCGGCCCGGAACCCGTGATCCCCGCGCCGGCGAGACGGCGGGCGAGATCCGAGCGGGAGCGGACGCCCAACTTGCGGTAGACACGGGTGAGATGGGCCTCGATCGTCTTGCGGGACAGGAACAGTGACGCGGCGGCCTCGACGTTGCTGAGCCCCTCGCCGATGGCACGCGCCACCTGGAGCTCCTGAGGGGTGAGCAGGTCCACCGCCGGCTGCTCGCCGGCGGGCGCCGCGGTCCGGTGACCGCTGGCCGCGACCTCGGCGGCGGCCCGGTCCGCCCACGGCACGGCGCCCAGCGCGCCGAACGTGCGCTGCGCCAGCAGCAGGGGCTCCCGCGCCGCCGACGGCCGCCGGAACCTCCGCAGCACCTCGCCCGCGACCAGCCTGGTCCGGGCCTGCTCGAAGGCCAACTCCGGGTCGGCAGCGGCGCGTTCGGCGACGGCCAGCCAGTCGGCGGCCTCCTCGGCGGAGCGCGCCAGCAGCACCCGGCAGTGGGCGTGCGCCGCGACCGGCCAGGCCAGCCCCGTACGGGTGGCACTCTCCTGCAGCCAGTCCGCCACGGCGACGGCCCGGTCCCGCGCCCCGGTGCGCAGACAGGCCTCGGCGAGGTCCGCAAGCCACGGCATGAGAGACGGATTGACCAGCCCCATCCCGTCCGCCGCCGTGAACGCCGCTTCCAGGTGCGTGCGCGCGGCCTCCGGATCACCGGCGGCCAGCGCGGAGGTACCGAGCGCACCGCGGGCGAAGACAGCCAGGCCCTGCACCCGGCCGCCGCACGAGCGCTCGTACCGCGCCACGTGTTCCTCGCAGGCCGCGAAGTCACCCCGCAGGGCGTCCAGCCGGGCGAGCTGGACCAGGGCGTAGCCCGTCATCGCCAGATGGCCGAACTCCTCCGCCCAGCGCAGCGCCTCGGCGGCATCCGCGCGGGCCGTCGGCCAGTGCGACCACATCTCCGCCCCGCACCGGGCCAGGAGGGCGTAGGGCAGCAGCGACAGGGCGTTGTCGCGGCGGATCTCCTCGATCAGCGTGTCCAGCGTGCGGCGGGCGAGATGCCACTCCTCGGTCCAGGACAGTCCCTGGGCGATCTCCGTCGTCGCCTGGAGTTCCTCGGGACCGGTCCGGCCGCGCCCCTCCTGGAGCAGCGCGCGCAGCTCCGTACGGCTTGCGCGCACCTCACCGCCCAGGGCCCCGGCCCGCGCGCGCATGATGGCCGCGTGCCGGCGCTGCGCGTCCGGTACGTCGTCCGCCGGCGACGCACAGCGGGCGGCGATGTCGCAGGCGTCGCGTATCCGCCCGTCCATCGTGGCGGGTATCACCGCGGCCCCGTACAGGCGGCAGGCGCGTGCACGGTCCACCGGTTCCACCGCGCGGGCGGCGGCGACCAGCAGCTGGTGCGCGCGCCCGGGATCGCCGAGCCAGGTGCGGGCCTGACCGCGCAACAGCTCGATGTCCGCGGTCAGCAGCGGGTCCCGGCTGTACGACAGGGCCTGCTCGCACCACTGGGCGGCCTCCCGTGCCGTACCGCCGTGGAAGGCGTCGTGGGCGGCCTCGAACAGACGGCGGGCCGCGTCCGCGGGATCCGGGGACAGCTCGGCGGCACGGTGCCAGGCCGGGGCGGCGGCCGCCAGCGCCCCGCGTTGGCGGGCCTGCCGGGCGTCGGCCGCGAGACGCGCGGCCACCGACTCGTCCGGACCCGGGCTGGCGGCGGCCAGGTACCAGCTCCGCAGCTCGCCCGAACTGACCTCGGCCAGCCTGCGGTAGACCTCCGGCCGGCGGACCGTCGGGCACTGGCGCAGCACCAGCGGGCCCAGCACGGGATGCCGCAGCTCGCACGTGTCGTCCCGCATCCGCACCAGCCCGGCCGCCTCGGCCGGGTCCAGGTCCGCGGTGGTGAGCCCTTCGGCGGCCATCGCCCGCTGGAGCAGCGGCCAGCGCAGCGTGCGGCCGGCGGCGACGTACACCAGCGCCTCCCGGCTGCGCGGCGGCAGGGTGCGCAACTGCCCCCGCCAGGCGCGTTCCACCAGCGGCCCAGGTGCCTCCCAGGAGTCGTCCCACGGCTCGGCACCGGTCGTGCGGGCCCGGGTGAGAGCCGCCGCGTACTCCACCAGGACCAGGGGGTTGCCCTGCGCCAGCCGTACGATCCGGCCCGCCGCCGGATCCGCCCGGTCGAGCGCGTGCCGCTGGAGCAGGGTCCAGCACTCGTCGTCCGTGAGCGGTCCGAGAGCGACCTGCGGCAGGCATTCCCCGAGACCGACCTCCCCGAGACCGACCTCCCCGGGACCGTCCTCCCGGCCGCCGCGCGCGGCCATGATCAGCGCCGCCGGCTCCGTGGCCAGGCGCCGGGCCACGAACTGGAGCACCTGCCGCGACGAGGGATCGGCCCACTGGAGATCGTCGACGAGGACCAGCAGGGGCTCTGCCGCGCCGGCGGTGGCCAGCACGCCGAGGGCACCCGCGCACACGGCGTACGGGTTGGGCTCGGCCGGCTCGCCGAGCGCCAGGCAGCTCTCCACGGCCCGCCGCTGCGCCGGCGGCAGCGCGTCGAAGTGGCCGCGGAGCGGCAGCAGCACATCGGCCAGCACCGCGTACGGCAGCACGGCCTCCGACTCCACTCCCGCCGCCCACAGCACCCGGGCGCCCCCGCACCGGGCCGCCGCCTGGCGCAGCAGCGTGCTCTTGCCGATCCCGGGCTCGCCGGTCAGCAGTAGGGCACCGCCGCTGTGGGGAAGGGCCTGCGCCAGGCCGGTCACGCGCTCCTGTTCGGCGCCGCGTCCGACGAGGGCGGCCGGTAAGGGCGGGCCGGCCGGTCCGGGCCCATGGGCCGGCCCGTCGGGGCCGGGTGGGGCGGGGACCCAGCACGCCGCGTGCGCCCCACCCGCCGTCGGCTGCCTCGGCCCCGTGCACCCCGGCATGCACTCGGGTTCGCGCACCGCTGTCCCCGTCGGCGCGTCCGTCATCGCCGTCTCGTTCATGAAGCCCCCCGTATTCCGCCGGTCCCAGCGGCGGTCCGTCCACTGCCAGGGTGCCCCCACGGGGGTGATCGGCGTGTGAGGTCGCGGCTCCTGGCCAGGGTCGGCGCGCGGCACTCCCGTCACCGTGACCGCACCGGCCTTCCGATGTCACGGGAGTGCGCACGGCCGGTGCGCCTCCGCACCGCCGGAACGAGCGGCCACGGCTCCGGGGACGGTCCGTCTACGCCGCTCCCGGTACCGGCACCGCCGGTGACGGTACCGAGGGTGCCACCGCACGGACCGATCCCGTGGCCGGAGCAGACGGCGTAGGCGTCCTCACCCCCGCACCCGCCTCCGGCGGCCCGGCACGGCGGTGACACGGCGAACGACCCGTTCACGGTGAGCCGGGCCGCCGGGCACGTCCGGAGAACGAGGAGGCCGGTCCCCGCCCTTGCGGAGGCAGGGAGTTCCCCGAAGCCGGGCCCCGACCGGACGGCAATACTCGCCACTTCCAGGACTGCAAGGGGGTATGCCATGGCTGAGCAGGGACAGTTCCGGCGGGTCATCACGAACATCGCGCACGGTGGTCACGCCATTCTCGACAGCGCGGACCCGACCGCCGAGGCGGCCAAGATCCGCGACAGCGACGTGAACGCGCTGAGCTCGGTGGTCCAGGAGTCCGCCGCCGATGCCGAGCACGCGGGCAGGACGTCCTTCGGCTATCTGTTCTCCGGCCTCGCCGAGCAGTTCCCGGCGCATCACCTGCCGCAGGACGACAAGGCCCCGGACGTCGTCAAAGCCCTGCTCGCGCTCGGCGGCGCGATGATCGAGACACCGCAGGACGGGCGCGATCCGCAGCTCAACTCGCCGATCCCGCCCGTGTACACCTACTGGGGCCAGTTCCTCGACCACGACCTGACGGCGGCGACCGACCGCGATCTGGTGATCAACATCACCGATGAGCACATCGTGCCCGAGGCGCCGGACGAGGTGGTCAAGAAGCTGGTGAACCAGCGGACCCCGGAGCTCAATCTCGACTCGGTCTACGGCGACGGACCGTTCGTGACACCGACCGCGGGCTCGAAGGCCGTCCCCTACGACGGGATCAAGTTCCGGCTCGGCCTGCTCTCGCCGCTGCCGACGGGGGCGCTCATCCCCCCGGTCGACGACGACGAACGGGATCTCCCGCGCCAGGCCGGGATCCCGCTCGTCGGCGACGAACGCAACGACGAGAACCTCGTGGTGGCCCAACTGCACGTGGCCTTCCTGCGGTTCCACAACGCGGCCGTCGACTGGGTCCGCGCCAACGAGCCCGACCGGGAGACGGACGTCGAGGTCTTCCTGCGGGCCCGGGACCTCACCCGGTGGACCTACCAGTGGCTGTGCGTGCACGACTATCTGCGCACGGTGGCGCGCCCCGACGTCGTCGACCTCGTGGACACCGCGGACGAGAACCTGCTCCGGCTGGACGAACGCGGCACCTACATGCCGGTGGAGTTCTCGGTGGCGGCCTTCCGTTTCGGCCACAGCATGGTGCGCGGCGGCTACGACTGGAACCGCAACTTCGGCCGCCTCGGCAACACCGCTCCCTTCGCCTCCCTGGTGCAACTGTTCCAGTTCACCGGCAAGGGCGGACTCGGGGGTGCGCCCACCCTCCTCGCGAACTGGCCGGTGGAGTGGGACCGGTTGGTCGACAAGAGCAGTCAGTTCGCCAATCGCTTCGCGCGGCTCATCGACACCAGGCTCGCGCCACCGCTCGACGTGATGCCCAACGAGGGCAACGACGAGAACCGCCCCGACCGGATCCGGGAACTGCTCAAGCACCTCGCCCGCCGCAACCTCCTGCGCGGCTACCGGCTGGCGGTGCCCACGGGCCAGGCCGTGGCCACGGCACTGGGCGTCACACCGCTCAGCCAGGCGGAGTTGGACCAGGGCAGCAGCGAAGCGGTGAAGGCGGCCCTGGGAACGGAGGTCCTGCGCGGCCGCACCCCCCTGTGGTTCTACGTGCTGAAGGAGGCCGAGGTCAGGGAGCTCGGCCGGCGGCTGGGCGAGGTCGGCAGCCGTGTCGTCGCCGAGACGATCATCGGGCACATCCGCAACGACCGTGGCTCGTACGCCAACCAGACGAGCTGGAGCCCCGCGCAGGGCGTCCTGCTCCCGGGCGGCCGGCCGGTACGTACGATCGCGGACTTCCTGCGCTTCGCGGGCGTCCTCTGAGACCCCGGCACCGGCCGGCCCGGCCCGCCCGGTCGGCTCCCCTCCCCGCGCCCCCGTCGGTCGGTTCCGGCGGGGGCGCCCGGCACTCTGGGGAGTTCCCCGAAGCGCCGGGCGCCCCGGACCGCGGAGCATGCGCGCATGGACCTACGACAGCAGCAGCAACGCATGGTGGAGCGGTACCAGGAGACGACGGCACAGCGCGAGGACATCCGCCGCCGACAGGCGGAAGCGGGGACGCTGTTCGCCGTCGACAGCGAGGCGCAGCTGCGCGCCCGCACCGAGCGGCTGCTGAGCCAGGGTGAGGTGGAGCCGGAGCCGCCCGTGCCGCTGAGCCCCGACGGGAGCCCGGCGCGCCGCACCGTGCTGGAACGGATCCTGGGCGCGGCGAGCGAGCTCCAGAGCGTGAACTTCCTCGATCGCGGGGTGCGGGCGGCACGCGCCGTCGCGCGCGTCTCCATCGTCGAGGGCGGGCGGCGGGTCGGTTTCGGCACCGGGTTCCTCGTGGCGGAGCGGCTGCTGCTCACCAACAACCATGTGCTGCCCGACGTGGCGGCCGCCACCGGCTCCTTCGTGGAGTTCAACCTCGAACCCGATGTGGACGGTCTGCCCGAACCGGTCGACTCCTACGACCTGGACCCCCGCGCACTCTTCGTCACCGACGCCGACCTCGACTACACGCTCGTCGCCGTCGCCGTCGGCTCCCACGGGAAGCGGCCCGGGGAGGTGCACGGCAGCCTGAAGCTGATCGCACAGCAGGGGAAGATCGTCATCGGGGAACCCGTGAACATCGTCGGCCACCCGGACGGGCGGCCGAAGGAGATCGCGGTCCGCGACAACGCCCTGCTCAACCAGTTGCCGCAGTTCCTGCACTACCACACGGACACCAGGCCCGGAAACTCCGGTTCGCCCGTCTTCAACGACCAGTGGGAGGTCGTGGCGCTGCACCACGCCGGCGTGCCCGACCCCGATGGCGAGGGATGGATCGCCAACGAGGGCGCACGGGTGAGTGTCGTTCTGAGGCACCTGGCACAGGCCGAGCTGCCACCGGAACAGCGGCTGGTGCTCTCCGAGTTGGGCCCGCAGGCGGTACCGGTCGAGAGCGCGCCGGTCGCGGGGGTGCTCGACGGGACGGCGCCGGCCGGTACCGAGGCCGGTCCGGCGGCCGCCGTGTTCGAGAGGCGCGGCCTCCCCGGGCGGACCGGTGCCGGCCGGCGCGTGGTCTTCCTGCACGGCAGGGGGCAGCAGGGCCGCGATCCCGCCGCGCTGCGCTCGGCCTGGTGCCGGGCACTGGCCGACGGACTGGCGGCATCGGGCCTCGACCCGCTGGAGTCCGCCGACGTCTGGATGCCCTTCTACGGCGACACGCTGGGCGGCGCGCTGTCGGCCCGGGAGCGTTTCGCCCTCGAAACGGAGCTGACAACGGCCGAGCGCTACGAGCCCGCCGATCCCGGCGCCCAGGCGGTGTACGCCGAACTGCTCGACACCGCGGCCGTGGCCTCCGGGATGCCCGAGGGGGAACGCGCCCGCGTGGCGGAGGGCGTACCGGCCGGTCCTGACGCCGACCGGGCCCCGGAATCGGCCCTGTTCGGCAAGGCGGTTTCCGCGCTGCAACGTCCGCTGTCCTGGCTCGCGGACCGCAGCGGCCTCGACGACATCGTGATCGCGACGGTGTTCCGCGATGTCGCGACCTACCTCGACAACAGCGCGGTACGCGACGCCGTGCTCGACACCGTCCTGGACGGGATGCCCGACGACGGCGAGATCGTGCTCGTCAGCCACAGCCTCGGCACGGTCGTCGCGCTCGACCTCCTCACCCGGCTGCCCGGCGGAGCCGCGGTGCCGCTCCTCGTGACCGCGGGCAGCCCGCTCGGCCTCGACGCCGTGTACAAGAGGCTGCTCGTCCGCGGCGCGGTCCGGCCGGAGCGGGTCGGGGCGTGGGTCAACGCGTGGGCGGCGGCGGACGCCGTGGCCATCGGCTGCCCGCTCGACGACACCTGGCGCGGTGTCCGGGACGTGCTGTGCCCCAACCGCAAGGACCGGGCACACGACATCACCCAGTACCTCGCCCACACCGCGGTGGCCACCGAGATCGCCCGCGCAGCCCGGCCGTAGCCGGGCCCGGCGCCGGACCCGGCTCCTCAACCTCACGTACCCACGAGCTTCACGTCCGCGCCACCAGGCCCTTCCTTGACGTCTGTTGCCCTTGGAACACTCGCTGCGCACACCGTGCGTCCGATTCCGGTGCATCGTTGCGCAGAATGAGAGGTCCCTCACCCATGGCTGACGTCAACCGGCGCAGATTCCTTCAACTCGCGGGCGCCACCTCGGCGTTCACCGCACTGTCGAGCAGTATCCAGCGTGCCGCCGCGCTCCCGGCGAACCATCGCACGGGGTCGATCGAGGATGTCGAGCACATCGTCGTCCTGATGCAGGAGAACCGTTCGTTCGATCACTACTTCGGCGCGCTGCGGGGCGTGCGCGGCTTCGGCGACCCGCGTCCGGTGAAGCACGAGAACGGCAAGTCGATCTGGCACCAGTCCGACGGCACCAAGGACATCCTGCCCTTCCACCCGGAGGCCGACGACCTGGGCATGCAGTTCCTGGAGGGCCTGCCGCACGGCTGGACCGACGGCCAGCAGGCCTACAACGGGGGCAAGTACGACACATGGGTGCCGGCGAAGGGCACCACGACGATGGCGTACCTGACCCGCGAGGACATCCCCTTCCACTACGCCCTCGCCGACGCCTTCACCATCTGCGACGCCTACCACTGCTCGTTCATCGGCTCGACCGACCCGAACCGCTACTACATGTGGACGGGCTACACCGGCAACGACGGCACCGGCGGCGGCCCGGTCATGGGCAACGACGAGGTCGGCTACGGCTGGACGACCTACCCCGAGCGCCTGGAGCGGGCCGGCGTCTCGTGGAAGATCTACCAGGACATCGGCGACGGCCTGGACGCGGCGGGCTCCTGGGGCTGGATCGCGGACGCCTACCGGGGCAACTACGGCGACAACTCGCTGCTCTACTTCAACAAGTACCGCGACGCGAAGCCCGGCGATCCCTGGTACGACAAGGCCCGCACCGGCACCGACGTCAAGAACGGCGACGGCTACTTCGACCGCCTGAGGGCCGACGTCAAGGCCGGCACGCTGCCCCAGATCTCCTGGATCGCCGCCCCCGAGGCCTTCTCCGAGCACTCCAACTGGCCCTCGAACTACGGCGCCTGGTACATCGCGCAGGTCCTCGACGCCCTCACCTCCAACCCGGAGGTCTGGTCGAAGACGGCCCTGTTCATCACCTTCGACGAGAACGACGGCTTCTTCGACCACGTGGTGCCGCCGCTGCCGCCCAGGTCCGCGGCGCAGGGCAAGTCGACCGTCGACGTCTCGCTCGACCTCTACCCCGGCGACGCCAACCGTCCGGCGGGCCCCTACGGCCTCGGCCCCCGGGTACCGATGCTGGTCGTCTCACCGTGGAGCAAGGGCGGATACGTCAACTCCGAGACCCTGGACCACACCTCGATCCTGCGGTTCATGGAGCGCCGTTTCGGCGTCAAGGAGACGAACATCTCGCCCTGGCGCCGGGCCGTCTGCGGCGACCTCACCTCCGCCTTCGACTTCTCCCGCAAGGACAGCCGCCCCGCCGCGCTGCCGGAGACGGACGAGTACGAGCCGCAGGACCGCGAGCGGCACCCGGACTACAAGCCGACGCCGCCGGCCGACCCGGACATGCCCAAGCAGGAGCGCGGTCTGCGTCCGTCCCGCCCGCTCAAGTACGCCCCGCACGTGGACGGTGCCGTCGACGCGGCGGCAGGGAAGTTCACGCTGAGCTTCGCCTCCGGCGCCAAGGCAGGTGCCGCCTTCCACGTCACCTCCGGCAACCGCACCGACGGCCCGTGGACCTACACCACGGAGGCCGGCAAGACGATCGCGGACACCTGGAACTCGGCGTACTCGAAGGGCTCGTACGACCTGACCGTGCACGGCCCGAACGGCTTCGTGCGCTCCTTCAAGGGGGCGAACAAGAAGGCCGGACCCGAGATCACCGCACGGCACACCGGTGACGACGTCGAGCTGACCTTCACCAACAAGGGCACCGGCACGGCCCGGCTCAAGGTCACCAGCGGCTACGGCGGTCGCGCCCGCACCGTCACCGTGCGGCCCGGCAGCACGGTGAGGCACCGCGTGGACCTCGCGGCGAGCCGGCGCTGGTACGACCTGACCGTCACCTCCGACGCCGACCCGGCGTTCCTGCGGCGGTTCGCCGGGCACGTGGAGAACGGGCGGCCCGGGGTGAGCGACCCGGCGATCGCCACCGCGTAGGCAGCGGGGCCGAGCGCGTCAGAGCGGTGTGAGGTGCCCCGGGCCGGGCTGCCGGGGCATCAACACCGACTCGGGCGGCACCTTCGCGGCTTCCAGCGCCAGGACGGCCGCGACGGGGTGGTCGGCATCGGCGACCGTGATGCCGTCGCCCTGCGGCTGATCCGCCGCGACCAGGTCGTCGTACGACTGATCCGCGGCCACCGCTTCGTCGTACGCCGGGTCCACCGCCACCACCTCCGGCGCCACCCGGCTCAGCAGCACCACACCCCACGCGGAGAGGCCCGCCCCGGCCAGCGCGAGGAGGATGCCCGCCGCGCCGCCCTGGAGGCGTTCGCCCAGCAGCGACAGTCCGATGACCGCGGCCGCCACCGGATTCGCCAGGGTCACCACCGCCAGCGGAGCGCCGAGGCCGCCCCGGTAGGCGACCTGGGACAGCAGCAGACCGCCCGCCGCGAACGCCGCGACGAGCAGGGCGACGCCGATGACCTGCACGCTCAGCAGGGACTCCGAGCGGTCGGTCGCGGCCACCGTCACGGTCTGGGTGAGGGCCGAGGCGACCCCGGAGGCGAAGCCGGACGCGGAGGCGTGCCGCAGCCCGGGACGGGTGCCCCGGCGGGCCAGGAGACCGATCACCGCGGCCGTCGCACCGGCGACCGTCAGCGCCTGCGGGACGCTGAGCACGTCGTCGGGCGCGGGGCCGGACGCCGTGACGAGGATCGCGGCCAGACCGATCAGGGTGTACGCCGTCCCCCGCCACTCCGTCGCGCTGACCCGCCGCCCCGCGACCCGCGCGCCCATGGGCACCGCGGCGACCAGGGTGAGCGCGCCCAGCGGCTGGACCACGGTCAGCGGCCCGTACTTCAGGGCCACCACGTGCAGCAGCGCGGCGGAGGCGTTGAGCGCGACGGACCACCACCAGGCGCCCGAGCCCAGCAGCCGCAGCATCCCCGAACCGGGGTTGCGGGAGGCCAGCCGCTCCTGGGCGACGGCCGCGCCCGCGTAGGCGACGGCGGAGAACAGGGACAGGACGACGGCGAGGGCGGTGGCGCTCATCGGCCGGCTCCGACCAGGACGTTCTCCTCGACCGGTGCCGGGGTTTCCTGAGTTCCCCGAAGCGGATCCTCGGTCTTCGCCGTACGCCGCGGCGGGCGGACCACCGCGAGCGCGATGCCGAGCATGGCCGCCGCCACGATCGCGTCGAGCCAGTAGTGGTTCGCGGTCCCGACGATCACCAGCAGTGTCAGCAGCGGATGCAGCAGCCACAGCCCGCGCCAGCGTGACCGGGTCGCCACGATCAGGCCGATCGCCACCATCAGGGCCCAGCCGAAGTGCAGCGACGGCATCGCCGCGAACTGGTTCGACAGGTGGTCGGTCTGCGGCGGGCCGTACACCGACGGCCCGTACTCGCGGGCGGTGTCCACCAGGCCCGTCGCGGCGAGCATGCGCGGCGGGGCGAGCGGGAAGACGAGGTGCACCACGAGTGCGGCGCCGGTGACGGCGGCCAGCACCCGCCGGGACCAGACATAGTGCGCCGGCCGGCGCAGATAGAGCCAGACCAGGAAGGCCGCGGTGGCCGGGAAATGGATCGTGGCGTAGTAGGTGTTGGCGATGTGCACGAGAGAGTCGCCGTGCAGCAGCAGATTCTGTACGTCGCCCTCGCCGGGCAGGTGTACGGCTCGTTCCAGGTCCCATACGCGGTGCGCGTTGCGGAATGCTTCGCCGGTGTGGCCGGTCGCCAGCTGACGGCCGAACTTGTAGACGAGGAAGAGTCCTGCGACGAGCAGGAGCTCTCGGACGAGCGGCGGCCGCGCTATGGCGCGGGTCTCCGCTTCTGCAGGCTCGGTGCGGGCATTCATCCCCCGGCCCCTTCGCTGACGGTGGTGCGGGCTGAGCTTGTGACTCGTCTGGTGCGGCGAACTCATCGCGCTCATCGATACGGGTGCGTACCGATACGCCAGTGTACCGATACGGTCCAGTACCGGTACACTCGCGTATCGATAGACGTACGCCACACTGGAAGCAGCCCGCACCACCTTGTATGAAGTCGCTCAAGCCCCACTCGAACGAGGAGAAGAGCAGATGACGTCGCAGGCCGCGGACGGACCGGAGACGGTCGCCGCCTCGCGCCGCTCCAAAATCACGCCCGAGCGTGAGCAGGAGTTCTTCGACGCCGTGCTCGAACAGGTCCGTGAATGCGGCTACGAGGCCGTGACCATGGAGGGTGTCGCCGCGAGCACCCGGTGCAGCAAGTCCACGCTCTACCGGCAGTGGAAGACCAAGCCGCAGTTCGTGGTGGCCGCGCTGCGCTCCCGGCGCCAGTCGAAGTTCGACGGCATCGATACAGGATCGCTCGCGGAGGACTTGCGCGAGGTGGCGCGGGCTGCGGGCCGCTGGTCGAATAGTGACACCAAGCTGCTCCAGGCCCTCGGACACGCCGTCACGCAGGACCCGGAGCTGGCGCAGGCACTGCGGGAGGCGCTCGTCGACCCGGAGATCGCGTCGCTGAAGGAGATCCTCCAGCGCGGGGTCGACCGGGGCGAGGTCCCCGCCGGGCATCCGGCGCTGGAGTACATCCCGGCGCAGATGTTCGGCGTGATCCGGGCGCGGCCCGTCGTGGACGGGGAGTACGCCGACCAGAACTACCTGGTCTGCTTCGTGGAGGCCGCGGTGCTGCCCGCACTGGGGCTCACATAAGACCCAGGCCGCCGTCCACGGGATGACTGGACGGTGACCTGCTCGCGCCGCACCGTGGGGACGGGGGCGGCGCGCACCCCCCGGCCGGGTGGGGTTCCTCTTGAGCGGAGAGGCGCCCCACCCGGCCGACGGGTTTGCGGGGGAGTGTCAGACGTCCTGGCCGCTGCCGCTGCCCGTGGACACCTTGATCCCCTTGGTGATCTCGTCGATGACCGACTGCTTCTCGCCGACGTCGACACCGAAGCGCACGACGACGATCTGCTGCGCGTTCGCGGGGGAGGGGAAGGCCAGCGACTCGACGTAACCGTCGGCACCCTTGCTGGTGACCGCCTTCCAGCGGACCATGTAGCCCTTCTGCCCGGCGACGGTCACGGCCTTGGAGGCCAGCACGTCGTGCGAGGTGATCGAACCGTAGGTCTTGCCGCCGTACGACTGCTCGGCGTTGGCCTCGATGTCCGCCTTGGCGACCTGCTCGGCCGTCGAGCCGGCGGTGCCCAGCAGGGTCGCGGGGGCCGAGTACGCACCGCCCTTCGTGCAGTTCTGGGAGGTGTCGCCGGGGCACTGGTAGGAGTCGTTCGACGTGACCGACGCACCGGCCTGGATCTGCTGGCCGTACCAGCCGTCCGGGATGGGGATGCTGATCCCGCTGATCGCGTCGGTCACCGAACCGCTCTCGATCTTCGGCGCCTCGGACTGTTCGGGCGAGGGCGAGGCCCCGCCGGAACCGCCGGAGCCACCCGGGCCGCCGTTTCCGCCGGTGGATCCGTCCTGTCCACCCGGCCCGCCCTGCCCGCCGCCCGGCCCCTGCTGCGAGCTGGCGCTGCCGCCGTCCGAGTCGTTGCCGGCCAGCGCCCACACGCCCACACCGATGCTGGCGAGGACCGCGACGGCCGCCGCCACGGCTATGCCAATGCGCAGACCGCGCCGTCCGCCGGCCGGTGGCTGACCGGGATAGGCCGGATACGTGGGATACGCCCCCGCGGCGGGCGCCTGCGCCGGGGGACCCCATACGGCGGCCGACCCCGCGGGGCGGGTCTGGTCCGTCCATGCCCTGCCGTCCCACCAGCGCTCGGTGGCGGGACCGTCATTTGTCTGCCCGGGATCGGGGTACCACCCGGGAGGAGTCACCTGCGTCATGCCCCCACCGTATGAGGCGTCGGTGAAAGGCGGATGAGAGGGGCGGGCCGAATTCCGGTCACTCCAGTACGAGTCGTACAGGTTTCTCCCGCGCGGGAGGCGGCAGACGCAGTCCGTCCCGGCCGGGAGTCACCGATCCGAGCATGCGCGCGTGCCGGGCGCCGGTGCTCGCGGGGACGGTGCCGGGCAGTCCGTGCGCGGTCAGGAATCCCAGGACGGCGAAGGCGTACGCCTCCTTGGCGTCCGACGGCAGCCCCAGCTCGTCGGAGGTGCGCAGCGCGATGCCCGGCAGGGCCTCGGCCAGCAACCCCATCAGCGTCGGGTTGCGGGTCCCGCCGCCCGAGGCGATCACCTCCGTGGCGCGCACCGACCGGACCGCGTCGGCTACCGTCCGGGCGGTGAGCGCGGTCAGTGTGGCGACGACGTCCTCGGCCGACAGCGTCCCGATCCCCGCGAGGGCCTCCTGGAGATGTCCGAGGTGGAAGAGCTCCTTGCCGGTCGTCTTCGGCGGCGCCAGCGCGTAGTACGGCTCGGCGAGCAGCCGCTCCAGCAGCGCCCCGTGCACCTTCCCGCGCGCGGCCAGCGCCCCGTCGGCGTCGTACGCCAGGCGCCCGCCGCTGAACCCCCGGGCCGCCGCGTCGATCAGCGCGCATCCGGGGCCGGTGTCGAAGGCGGTCCCGTCGGGTGCGGTGAGGTTGGCGATGCCGCCCAGGTTGAGCGCGACCGGTGTGCCCGGGCGGCCGCGCAGCCACAGCAGGTCGACCAGGCTGACCAGCGGGCCGCCCTGGCCGCCGGCGGCGATGTCACGGGGCCGGAAGTCGGCGACCACGGGGAGTCCGGTCGCCTCGGCGATCCAGGCGGGCTGCCCGATCTGCAAGGTGCCGTGCACCCGGCCGTCGGCGGCCCAGTGGTACACGGTCTGCCCGTGCGAGGCGATCAACTCGGCCCGCCCGTCGCACAGTTCATGGTCGGCCCGCACGGCCGCCGCCGCGAACGCCTGCCCGATCAGGGTGTCCAGTCGGCACACCTCGGCCATCGAGGTCGGCGCCGGCGGAAGAGCCGCCGAGAGCGCCTCGCGCAGTGCGTCGTCGTACGGCGTGCTCACCATTCCCAGCGGTCTCAGGACCAGGCCGTCCCCGACGAGGTCCAGTTCGGCCGCCGCCGCGTCGATGGCGTCGTACGACGTGCCGGACATCAGACCGATCACCCGCATCCGTTCAACCCACCTTCCGCCCGGGGGACTTGGCCAGTGCCAGGACGCTCACCGCACACGTCACGGCCGCGTAGTACCCCGGGATGTCCACGTTCCCGGTCCGCTCCACCGTCTTGGTGATGATGAGCCCCGCGCAACCCGAGAACACCGCATTGGACAGGGCGTAGGCGAGTCCCAGGCCCGTGTGGCGCACGGTGGTCGGGAACAGCTCCGCCAGCATCGCCGGACCCGGCCCCGCCATCAGCCCCACCACGGCACCCGCGCCGCACACCGCCACACCCTTGACGGTATTCGAAGTCCCGCTGTCCTGAAGGAGGTTGAGCAGCGGCACCGCCAGGGCCGTCACGAGCACCGCCCCCGTCAGCATCACCGGTCGCCGCCCCACCCGGTCGCTCAGCAGTCCGGCCGGGACGATCGTCGCCGCGAAGCCCAGGTTGGCCAGCACGGTGGCGACCAGCGCCTGCCGGAAGCTCGCGTCCAGGGTGCTCTGGAGATAGGAGGGGAGCACGACGAGGAAGGTGTAACCGGCCGCCGCCCAGCCCATGATCCGTCCCGCGCCCAGCGCGACGGCGCCCGCGACCTGGCGCACCGGCGGACGCTCGACCTCGTGCTCCTCCCGGAACGCGGGCGTCTCGTCCAGCCGCAGCCGCAGCCAGAGCGCCGCGAGCCCCAGCGGCAGCGTCAGCAGGAACGGCAACCGCCAGCCCCAGTCGCCCAGTTGCCGCTCCGTGAGCACGGTGGCGAGCAGCGCTGCGGCCCCCGCACCGCCCAGCAGGCCCAGCGCCACGGTGAACGACTGCCACGACCCGTACAGCCCCCGCCGACCCGGCGGCGCGAACTCGGTCATCACCGACACCGCCCCGCCGAACTCCCCGCCTGCGGACAGCCCCTGAAGCACCCTCAGAAACGTGAGCAGCCAGGGGGCGAGCGCGCCGACCTGGGCGTACGTCGGCAGCGCGCCGATCAATGTCGTCGCGCCGGTCATCAGCACGATCACCAGGATCAGCACCGGACGCCGCCCGACACGGTCCCCGAGCCGGCCGAACAGGGCCGCGCCGACGGGCCGGAAGAAGAACGCCAGCGCGAACGACGCGTACGTCCGCACCAGCGCCTCGGCCTCGCTGCCGCCCTCCGGGGTGAAGAAGCGGGCCGCGATGATCGTGGCGAAGTAGCCGTAGACGCCGAACTCGTACCACTCGATGAAGTTGCCCACCGACCCCGCGACCAGCGCACGGCGGGAGCCGCCCGCCTTCCGATCTTGGAAAATGTGGCTCCTCCTCCGGTTTTTGACCATCAGTCAAAAAGCAATGGACAGCAGGTCACAGGCCCAGTGCGTCGACTGTCCGCAACCACCGTCACCCGTCGAGGCAACAGGTGCCCGGACCGCCCTCCACTTAGCCAATCGGACGGCTACGCTCGTGGTCTGTACGTCGTTCGGGCGACTTGGGGAGGTAATGGGATGACGGAGGAAGGGCCCACGCCGGCCGCCTCGGCCTCCCTCTGGGAGCGCGACGAGGAGGTCGCCGCCGTCGAGCGGGCTATCGACACTCTCCGCGCGGACCAATCCTCCTCGGGCAGCCTCCTGGTGTTCCGGGGCGAGGCGGGACTCGGCAAGACCGCCCTGCTCACCGAGACCCGCCGCATCGCCGAGGCCCGCGGCTGCACCGTCTGGTCGGCCCGCGGCGGCGAGACCCTCAGGTCCGTCCCCTTCAACGTCGTACGCCAACTGCTCCAGCCCGCCCTGGTCTCCCTGATGCCGGAGGAGGCACGCGAGTACCTCGGCGACTGGTACGACATCGCCGGGCCCGCCCTCGGAGTGACGGATCCCGGCGAGCGCCAGCCCGACCCGCAGGGCGTCTGCGACGGTCTGGTCGCCGCGGTACGCCGGCTCGCCCGCCGCGACTGGCCGCTCGTCCTGGTGATCGACGACGCGCACTGGGCCGACCAGGAGACCCTGCGCTGGCTCGCCGCGTTCGCCGAGCGCCTCGACGACCTCTCCGTCCTGCTCGTGGTGGCCCGCCGCCCCGGCGACGTCACCGGCGACAGCGCCCGTCACCTCGACGCGGTCGCCGCCGCCGCGGGCGGCCCCGTCGCCACGCTCAGCGCACTCACCCCGGACGCCACCGCGGGCCTCACCCGCGCCACCCTCGGCGCGCACGCCGACGCCCCGTTCTGCCGCGAGGTCTGGGCCGTCACCGGCGGCAACCCCTACGAGACCGTCGAACTCCTCGCCAAGGTCCAGGACAGCGAACTCGAACCGGTCGAGGCCCAGGCCTGCGAACTGCGCGCCCTGAACCGCTCCGCGCGCGGCGGCGGCCTCGTCGCCCGCCTGGAGGGACTCGGTATCGAGGCCACCCGGTTCGCCTGGGCGGCGGCCATCCTCGGCACCGGCATCTCCGTCGACCTCGTCGCCAAGCTCGCCACCATGGGCCGCGACGACGCGGTGCGCTGCGCCGAACTCCTGCGCAACGCCCGCATCCTCACCGACCCCGACCCGGCCGTCGTACCGGCCGACGACGGCGACCTGGAGTTCGTCCACCCGCTCATCGCCACCGCCGTCTACAACTCCATCCCCGACGCCCTGCGCACCGCCATGCACGGCATCGCCGCCCAGGTCGTCGCCGACTCCGGGCTCGGCGCCGCCATGGCCTCCCGCCACCTCCTCCAGGTACACCCGGACGACGACGAGGAACTCGTCGAGCAGCTGCGCGAGGCCGCCCGCGAACACGTCGCCGTCGGCGCCCCCGACGCGGCCCGCCGCTGCCTGGAACGGGCACTGCGCGAACCGCCCCGTCCGGAGACCCACGCGCGCGTGCTCTACGAACTCGGCTGCGCCACCCTGCTGACCGCGCCCGCCACCACCGTCGACCACCTCCAGTCCGCGCTCGCCATGCCCGGCCTGGACGGCGCCGAACGCGTGGACGCCGTCTTCCGCCTCTCCCAGGCCCTCCTCCACAACGACCAGCTGGAGGACGCCGTCCGCACCGTCGAGGCGGAGGCCGCCCGGCTCGGACCCGGGCCTGCACAACTGCGGCTCCAGGCCGTGCAGTACATGTGGGAAGGCATCCACGCGGGCGAGGCGAGCTCTCCTGGCCGCTCCGAGCGGCTCGCCGCCCTCGCCGCGACCTGCACCGGACGCGACAACTCCGAGCGCGCCCTGCTCATCCTGCGCGGCTTCGACGCCATGACCCACGGCGAGAACGCGGAGATCGTCGTCGAACTGAGCGACCGCGCCCTCGTCAACGGCCGCCTGGCACCCGGACTCGGCTGGACCGACACCGAGTGGGGCCTCGAGATCCTCATGATGCTCGCCAGCTCCTACACCTACACCGACCGGCTCGACCGCGCCGAGAGCATGTTCACCGAGGCCCTGCGCACCTACGAGTCGGCCGGCTGGAGCGGCGGCCACCTCGCCCTGGCCCACGCCTTCCTCGGCTTCGCCCACCGCCGGCGCGGCCGCCTCCGGGAGGCCGAGTCCACGCTGCGCGAGTCCCTGCGCATCGCCGAGCGCGTCGGCCGCGGACTGCCCCTGTACTGGTCGGCGACCTGCAACCTCGTCGACACGCTGCTCGCCCGCGGCCATGTCGACGAGGCCTGGGAGATCGCCGAACAGTACGGCTTCGCCCCGCCCTACCCGTCCACCATCGTGCTGCCCGACCCGCAGTCCGTACGCGGCCGTCTCCTGCTCGCCGTCGGCCGCACCCAGGACGCGGTCAACGAGCTGGAGGCCGCGGAGAAGGCGGCGACCGCGCGCGGCCACCACAACCCGGTGATGGTCCCCTGGGCGCTCGACCTCGCCCGCGCCCTCGCCGTGTCGGACCCTGTCCGGGCCGCCCAACTCGCCTCCGACGCCCGGCGCCGCGCCGAGCGGTTCGGCACGGACACGGCGATCGGGGAGGCGCTGCGGTGCGCTGCCGCGCTGGAGACGGGGCAGCGGGCGGTGCGGTTGCTGTCCCAGGCGGTGACGTATCTGGAGTCGTCGCCGTGTCAGTACGAGCATGCGGCCGCGCGGGTGGAGTACGGGATCGCTGCGAGGTCTGTCGCCGAGATCAATCGGGGGCTGGCGCTTGCGCGGTCGTGTGGGGCGGATGGGCTGGTTGCGCAGGCGCGGGATGTGTTGGAGACGGGGCGGGGATTGCGCTGAAGAGCTCGGTGCGACCGGTGCATCGGCGTCTGCGGGCAGTTCGTGGCTTGCCGCGCAGTTCCCCGCGCCCCTGAAGGGGCGCTACAGCGCGAGTAGTTGGGCTGTGACCGTCTCCAAGCGCTTCTGTACCTCCCTGTCGTACGTTCCCTCGTGTGCCCGCGCCGGGCTCGTGCCGTCGAAGTAGCCTCCCGTGCCCAGGTCCTGGGTCGCGAGGGCCAGTACTCCCGGCGCGCCGTCCGCCACCGTGTTCCACGGCGTCACCCCGCCCTCGCGGACCATCGCCGTGTCCATGAAGGTCGCCGGGTGCAGGACGTTCACCGCGACGCCCGTACCGGCCAACTCCTCGGCCAGCGTGAACGTGTGGGCCGCCAGGGCGAACTTGGCGCGACGGTATGCCGCGAAGCCGTCGTAGCCGCGGCGGAACTCGATGTCGTCGAAGTCGACGGGGTCCTGGCCGACCGAGCCCACGTTGACGATCCGGGACGGGGTGTTGGCGCGCAGCACCGGGAGCAGGGCGCGGGTCAGGGTCACCGGGGCCAAGTAGTTGACGGCGAGGCGCAGTTCGTGGCCGTCGGCGCTCAGCTCGCGCCCCGCGCCCGGCGCGCCCGCTCCGACGCCGGCGTTGTTGATCAGGACGTCAAGGTCGGGACGGGCGTCGGCGACCCGCGCGCCCAGGTCCCGGACGGCGGCCAGCGAGGCCAGGTCGGCCACGAACGCCTCGGCGTCGCCCTCGGTGCGCAGTTCCTCGACGAGGCGCTCGGTACGGCCCGGATCACGGCCGTGGGCGAGGACGACATGGCCGGAGCGGACCAGCTCGAAGGCGAGATGGCGGCCGAGTCCGGAGGTGGCACCGGTGATCAGAATCGTGGACATGCCTCCACCGTAGGCCCGCGGTGGAGGCATGTGCGTGCTGCTGTGGAGGCTACGACCCGCAGGGTCACCCTTCTTCTTCCGCCAGCACGCGTTGCGCGGCGGCGAACGCCGAGTTGGCCGCCGGAACCCCGCAGTAGACGGCCGTCTGGAGCAGGACCGCGCCGATCTCCTCCGGCGTCAGACCGTTGCGCCGGGCCGCCCGGACATGCATGGCCAGCTCGTCGTAGTGGCCGTGGGCGACCAGCGCGGTCAGTGTGATCATGCTGCGCTCGCGGCGGCTGAGCGTCGGGTCGGTCCAGATCTCGCCCCACGCGTAGCGGGAGATGAAGTCCTGGAATCGCGCGGTGAAGGGCGACTGCCGGGCCTGTGCCCGGTCCACGTGCGTGTCGCCGAGCACCTCGCGCCGTACCTCCATGCCCCGCTTGGCGCCGCCGTCGAAGTGCGCGCGCAGCGCGGTCAGTACGGCCTCCGGGCACTGCGCGACCGCCAGATGCGAGGCACCCGGGATCTCGACGAGCGCGGCGCCCGGCACCGCGTCCGCGATCTCCCGCAGATGCGCCGGCGGGGTCGCCGGGTCCTGTCGGCCCGCGACGAGCAGGGTGGGCGCGGAGATCTCCGCCAGCCGCTCGCGGAGGTCGAAGGCGGCGAGCGCGTCACAGCAGGCGGCATAGGCCTCCGGGTCGGCGTCCCGGTGGTCCTGGACGAGCCGGGGCACCGTGAAGCCGGGCGTGAACCAGCGGGCGTCCGCACTCTCCAGGAGCCAGTCCATGCCCTCGGCTCGGACCCGCGCGGCCCGCTCCTCCCACGCCTTCGCACCGTTGAAGTGCGACGACGAGCAGATCACGGCGAGCGACGACACCCGCTCGGGGTGATGCACGGCCAGGTGCAGGCCCACCGCACCGCCCAGCGACACCCCCGCGTACGCGAACCGCTCGACGCCGAGCGAGTCCGCGAGCGCGAGCACCAGATCGGCGAGGTCACCGATGGTGGCGCCGCGGCCGATCAGGCCGGCCGCGCTGCCGCCGTGCCCCGGCAGATCCCAGCGGACCACCCGGTGGGTGATGGAGAGCTCGGGAGCGACCTGGTCCCACAGGGCGTACGACGTCCCGAGCGACGGCCCGAGGATCAGCGCGGGAGCCGAAGCGGGGCCCTCGGCGTGGTGGTTGAGGAGTTTCTCGGTCAACGTCGCTCCAGAGCACGATCGGTGAGGGTGGCGGCGGCCCCCGTGTAACGGGCGGGGTCGGCGAGGCTGTCGAGATCGAGGCCCTTCAACTCCGGTTCCTCCGCCAGGAGTTCGCCCAGTCTGCGCCCCTCGGCGTAGGTGCGCTTGGCCAGCTCGGTCAGCAGGGCCTTGGCGCGTGCCCGGCCCAGTACCGACGCCAGTTCGGCGGAGAGCCGCTCGGAGACGATCAACCCATGGGTGAGGTCGAGGTGTTCACGCATCACGTCCGCGTGCACCCGCAGCCCCTCGGTGAGTTCGGCGGCGTCGCGCGCGGCACCGCCGACCAGCCGGAGCAGGTCCCGCAGCGGTTCCCACTCCGCGTGCCAGGCCCCGGCCGGCCGTTCGTCCTCGGCGGCCAGCGACCCGTACAGCGTGGCCGCGAGCTGCGGCGCCCGCCGGGCCGCGGCCGCGATCAGTGTGGACCGTACGGGATTCGCCTTGTGCGGCATCGCCGACGAACCGCCGCCGCTGCCTTCGGCGACTTCGGCGATCTCGGTACGGGCCAGCGTGAGCACATCCGTGGCGACCTTCCCCAGCGCCCCGGCCGCGAAAGCCAGACATCCGGCGAGATCGGCGATCGGGGTGCGCAGGGTGTGCCAGGGGAGCTCGGGCGCCCGCAGGCCGAGTTCCCGCGCGTACGCCGCCGGCAGCGCGGTCGGATCGGTGGCCCCGTACGCGCCGAAGGCCGCCAAGGTCCCGGCCGCACCGCCGAGTTGGGCGGGCAGCGAGTTCCGTACGGCCGTGACCCGGTCCCGCGCGTCCAGCACCAGCGAGCGCCAGCCGGCGGCCTTCAGCCCGAAGGTCGTCGGCACGGCGTGCTGGGTCAGGGTCCGTCCGGGCATCGCGGTGTCCCGGTGCTCGGCGGCCAGCCGGGCCAGCGCCGCCTCCGTGCGCCCGAGGTCGGCGCGGACCAGGTCGAGGGTGCGCACGGCGACCAGCACCGTCGCCGTGTCCACGATGTCCTGGCTGGTCGCGCCCCGGTGGACGTACGGCCCGTACTCCCCGCCGACCGTCTTCGTGAGGTCGGCGACGAGCGGGATCACCGGGTTGCCGCCCGCACGCGCGCGTACGGCGATGTCCCGGGCGTCGAAGTCCCCGGACCGGGCCGCCGCGGTGACCGCCGTGGCGGCCTCCTCGGGAGCCAGGCCCAGCGCCGCCTGGGCGCGGGTCAGCGCGGCCTCCGCGTCGAGCAGGGCCCGCAGATACGCGGAGTCGCTCGTCGCGGAGGCGGCGGGGGAGCCGGCCCACCCGGGGGCGAGCAGACCGGCGTCGGGTTCGGCAGATGTCACTGGAACTCCAGGAAGACCGTCTCGCCTTCGCCCTGAAGGCGGATGTCGAAACGGTAGGTCCCCTTGCCGTCATCCGTGGCGACGAGCGTGTTCCGGCGCGCCTCGTCCACCTGGGAGAGCAGCGGGTCGGCGGCGAGCGCCGCGTCGTCGCCCGGCAGGTAGATCCGGGTGTAGAGGTGCACGAGCAGCCCGCGCGCGAAGACGCACACGCTGATGTACGGCGCGCTCCGCCCCCGGGCACCCGGCCGCAGCGTCCGCGCGGACCAGTGGCCGTTGGCGTCCGTCTGGACGCGCCCCCAGCCGGTGAACTCCACGCCGTTGCGCCCCAGGAAGCCGCCGCTCGCCGGGTCGCGCCGCATCGAGCCGTCGACCGTCGGTACGTTGCCGTCCGGGTCGGCGCCCCACAGCTCCACGAACGCGTCCGGCAGCGGGTTGCCCTCGCCGTCGTAGACGTAACCCTGGAGCGCGATGGTGTCGGGGTGGCCGACGGGGGCGATGTCGCCGCCCCCGGGGAAGGGGAGGGCGTGGCCGTAGAAGGGCCCGACCGTGTGCGACGGCGTGGGCAGCACCGTCTCGGGGCGGCTGGTGTCGATCTTCGTCATGGCAGGTCAGCGCCCTTCTTCGATCCAGGTGGCGTTCGGGCCGTCGAGCACGATGTCCCAGTGGTAGCCCATCGAGAACTCCGGCACCGACAGGTTGTGGTCGTACGTCGCGACGAGGCGCTGGCGGGCCGCGTCGTCCGTCACCGACTGGATGATCGGGTCGTACGGGAACAGCGGGTCGGCCGGGAAGTACATCTGTGTCACGAGCCGCTGCGTGAACGCCGTGCCGAAGAGCGAGAAGTGGATGTGCGCGGGGCGCCAGGCGTTGAGGTGCTGACGCCACGGGTACGGGCCCGGCTGGATCGTCGTGAAGTGGTAGTGCCCGTCGCCGTCGGTCAGGGTGCGGCCGACGCCCGTGAAGTTCGGGTCCAGCGGGGCGTCGTGCTGCTCGCGCTGATGGGCGTACCGGCCGGCCGAGTTGGACTGCCAGATCTCGACCAACTGGCCGCGCAACGGACGCCCGTTGCGGTCGAGCAGCCGCCCGGAGACGGTGATCCGCTCCCCGATCGGCTCACCGTTGTGCTGGCGGGTGAGGTCGTTGTCGATCTCGGTGATGTCCCGCTCCCCGAACGCGGGGGAGTGCAGCTCCACCAGCTCCGGGTCCTTGGACACGTCGATCGTGATCGGCGGCTGCTTGGGGTGGCGCAGGATCGAGGAGCGGTACGGCGCGTAGTCGCGACGAGGCTGATGCTCGACGGGGGCGCCGTCGGCGACCCGCTTCTCGTAGGCGGCGTGCTCGGCGGCGATTTCCTGGTCGATGTCGTGCTGGGTGAGAGTCATGAGGAGTCCCGTGGAGTCTTAACGTTCGAGGACGAGGGCGAGGCCCTGGCCGACGCCGATGCAGAGGGTGGCTACGCCGACTCCGCTGCCCTGGCGGGCGAGTTGGTGGGCGACGGTGCCGGCGAGACGGGCGCCGGAGGCGCCGAGCGGGTGGCCGAGGGCGATGGCGCCGCCCTGCGGGTTGAGGATCGCGGGGTCGAACTCGGGCCATTCGGCGACACATCCGAGGACCTGGGCGGCGAAGGCCTCGTTCAGTTCCAGGACTGACAGGTCCTCAAAACCCTTTCCTGCCTTGGCGAGTGCCCGGTTCACGGCCTCAACCGGGGCGAGCCCGAAGTAGTCCGGATCGACGGCGTTCACGCCGGTCGCGGAGACTCGGGCAAGAGGTTCCCGCCCCGTGGCCCGCAACCCCTCCTCGTCCACCAGCAGCAGTGCCGCCGCACCGTCGTTCAACGGCGAGGCGTTGCCCGCGGTGACCGTCCCCCCGTCCTTACGGAAGGACGGCTTCAGCTTCGCCATCGCGGCCAGCGAGGCGTCGGCCCGTACGCACTCGTCGGCACCGAAGACCACCGGCTCGCCCTTGCGCTGCGGGATCGACACGGGCGCGAGCTCGGCGTCGAAGAGCCCGGCCTCCTGCGCCTTGGCCGCCTTCCGGTGCGAGGCCAGCGCGAACTCGTCCTGCTGCTCACGCGTGATCTTGTGCTTGTCGGCGATCAGCTCGGCGGACTCGCCCAGCGGGATGGTCCACTGCGGGTCCATCTGCGGGTTGACCATGCGCCAGCCCAGCGTGGTCGAGTACAGCTCGGTGTGCCCGGCGGGGAAGGCCCGGTCGTTCTTGGGCAGGACGTACGGCGCCCGGGTCATCGACTCCACACCACCGGCCACGGCGACGGAGGCGTCCCCGGCCGCGATGGCACGGGCCGCCTGGATCACCGCCTCCAGGCCGGACGCGCAGAGGCGGTTGACGGTCACACCCGGGACGGACGTCGGCAGACCGGCCAGCAGCGCGCCCATGCGGGCGACGTTGCGGTTCTCCTCGCCGGCGCCGTTGGCGTTGCCGAAGTAGACGTCCTCGATGCGGGCGGGGTCCAGGTCCGGCGTACGGGCGACGAGTTCGCGGATGGCGTGGGCGGCCAGGTCGTCCGGGCGCACCGAGGACAGGCCGCCGTTGTAGCGGCCGACCGGGGTGCGGACCGCGTCGACGATGTAGACGGGCTTCACAGCAGTTCCTCCGCGACGGTCAGCTTGGCGTCGGTCTTGGCGATGACCTCGTCGACGAGGACTCCGGGGGCGACCTCGGTCAGCACGAGCCCCTCCGGCGTCACGTCGATCACGCCCAGATCGGTGATGACCCGGTTCACACACGCCTTGCCGGTCAGCGGCAGCGCGCACTCCTCCAGGATCTTGGCGGAGCCGTCCTTGGCGGTGTGGGTCATGACCACGATGACGGTGCGGGCGCCGTGGACGAGGTCCATCGCCCCGCCGATCCCGGTGATCATCTTGCCGGGGATGGCCCAGTTGGCGAGGTCGCCCTTGGCGGAGACCTGCATGGCGCCCAGGACGGCGACGTCGATGTGGCCGCCGCGGATCATCGAGAAGGACAGCGCCGAGTCGAAGAAGGAGGCGCCGGGCAGGACCGTGACGGTCTCCTTGCCGGCGTTGATCAGGTCCGGGTCGACCTGGTCGTCGGTGGGGTAGGGGCCGGTGCCCAGGATGCCGTTCTCGGACTCCAGGATCACCTCGACCCCGGACGGGAGGTAGTTGGGGATCAGCGTGGGCAGGCCGATGCCGAGGTTGACGTACTGCCCGTCCTCAAGCTCGCGCGCGGCCCGCGCGGCCATCTGCTCGCGTGTCCAGGCCATCAGTTGCTCACCGTCCGCTGCTCGATCCGCTTGTCGATGGCCTGCTCCGGAGTCAGGGCCACCACCCGCTGCACGAAGATCCCCGGCAGATGCACCGCGTCCGGGTCGATCTCGCCCGGCTCGACGAGCTCCTCGACCTCGGCGATCGTGATCCGCCCGGCCATCGCCGCGAGCGGGTTGAAGTTGCGGGTGGACTTGTTGAAGACGAGGTTGCCGTGCCGGTCGCCCCGGGCCGCCCGCACCAGCGCGAAGTCGGTGCGGATACCGCGCTCCAGCACGTACTCGGTGCCGTCGAACTCCCGCACCTCCTTCGGCGGTGAGGCGAGCGCGACGCCGCCCTCACCGTCGTAGCGCCACGGCAGTCCGCCCTCGGCGACCTGGGTGCCGACCCCGGCCGGGGTGAAGAAGGCGGGGATGCCCGCGCCGCCGGCGCGCAGCCGCTCGGCGAGCGTGCCCTGGGGGATCATCTCGACCTCCAGCTCGCCGGACAGGTACTGCCGTGCGAACTCCTTGTTGGCCCCGATGTAGGAGCCGGTCACCCGGGCGATACGGCCCGCGGCGAGCAGGACCGCGAGCCCGGACTCCATGGCCCCGCAGTTGTTGGAGACCACGCCGAGGCCGCTGACCTCACGCTCGTACAGCGCCTGGATCAGCACGTTGGGCACCCCGCTGAGCCCGAAGCCGCCGACGGCGAGTGTCGCGCCGTCCGGCACATCGGCCACCGCCTCGGCGGCGGTGGCGACCACCTTGTCCATGCGTGAAGCTCCATCTCGCTGATTAATCAGGGCACTGAGCATTTCCGTGAAGTTTCCTTCACGCTGCCACCGGACGGGGGCGACGTCAAGACCCAGGAGAAATGTGAGGTCAGGAGCGTGAGCGAGGTTGCAGACAGTCTGTGACTCGCCGGGTATCGTTCAGTGCACTTACGAATACGACCTCAGGAGCGCACATGGCCGCGGTGGATCTCACCACCCACCCCGGGCACCTGGCCCGGCGGCTCCAGCAGGCGCACTACCTGCTGTGGAACACGATGGTCTCGGAGGAGATCACCTCGCCGCAGTTCGCGGTCCTCAACGCGCTCGTCGCCGAGCCGGGTCTCGACCAGCGCACGGTGGGGGAGCGGGTGGGCCTGGACCGGTCCACCATCGCCGAGGTGATCAGCCGGCTGGGCCGCCGCGGACTGGTGGACAAGGTGCGCGACCCGCAGGACGGCCGGCGGTTCCTGCTGCGTCTGACCGAGGACGGGCTGCGCACCCACCGCAAGCTGACCGTGCGCACGGCCCGGATGAACCAGGTCTTCCTGGCCCCGCTCTCCGCCGAGGAGCAGTCCGTCTTCTTCGAGCTGATCCAGCGGGTCTCGGACGCGGCCGAGGGGCTCCGCAACCCCGCGGAACCCCTCGTCGCCCAGCGCTAGGCCTTGGCGAAGACCACCCAGACCTGCCCCTTGGCGAAGTTCACCGGGTCGCCGTCGCTCGTCGTGAACGTCGTACCGTCCGTCGCCTTCTCGCGCTTCCAGTCGACGCTGTACGCCTTTCCGTCGCGCAGCACCTTCGCCTTCCCGGAGCCCACCGTCTCGGTGTACGGCGTGTTGTTGCCGAGGAAGTCGTGGAAGTCGGACTTGCGGACCTTCACGTGCTGCACGACGACCGTCGCCGGGGCGAGCCGCTTGCCGGCGGTCGTCACGGAGGGTGTGCCGTCCATCGAGACCAGATAGCGGTCGCGGTCGGCGGACCAGGTGAACCGGAAGGTGGCCGCCGGGTAGCGCACGGTCTCCGAGGTGTCCTTCGTCCCGCCGGACGGGGCGGCGCCGTAGGTGAAGCCGGTCGTCAGGGCGTCCGCGCCCGGAACCGAGGGCATCAGGCGGTCCGGGCGCAGATAGAGGTTGTGCGGGGCGGACTTGCCGGTGCCCCGGTAGTAGGCGCCGGACGTCCTGCCGGGCGTCTGCGGGTTCAGCGGCGCCTTGTCGATCAGCGGCATCAGCTTGCCCTGGGCGCCGGAGAAGGCGAGCGTCGGGTGGTCGAACTGGCGCAGCAGCTCCAGATCCGACTCCCGGGCGCTGCGCACCGGTCCGATGACCTTGGGGAGCTTGGTCGCGTACACCGCCATCAGCCGGCTCAGTCCGCCCTCGACCTGCTCGGCGTAGATGATGTCCGCGGAGTCGGTGCCCGTGTGCGGACGCGCCGCCCGAACGTTGTCGATCTTCACGGCGAGCGCCGACTCACCGGTCAGCCCGCTCTGCGAGGGGTCCTGGTTCGGGGGCTGCGGGGTCTGGTCCTGTTCCGCTCCTCTTCCGTCGTCGACCGGGCCGGGCTGGTTGGTGCCCGTGCAGCCCGCCGCCAGGGAAACCGTCAGTGCGGCGGCCAGGAGCGCCGCCGTAGTCATGGCGCGTCGTGTGCGCGCCCCTCGTCCCATGCCCACCGTCGCCACCCAAGTCTCGTTTCACTGATTGTGCGCTTATGTGTTCATTGGTGGCCATACCCGGTCGGGTTTGATCGGTCGAGGTGAATAACTCTGAGGAGCGCGTCGCTACGCCGAGCGGCCCACAGCGCGGTTCGCGGGAGGCGCTCCGGGTACCCGGAGCGCCTCCGCAGAGGCCGAAGGGAGTGCCGTGATGAAGGCAGTGACCTGGCAGGGAAAGCGGGACGTACGGGTGGAGGACGTGCCCGATCCGGAGATCCAGGAACCGACGGACGCCGTCATCCGCATCACCTCCACCGGTCTGTGCGGCTCCGACCTGCATCTGTACGAGGTGCTCACCCCGTTCATGACGCCGGGCGACATCCTCGGACACGAACCGATGGGCATCGTCGAGAAGGTCGGCGCGGGTGTGCCGGATCTCAAGGCGGGCGACCGGGTCGTGGTGCCGTTCCAGATCGCCTGCGGCAACTGCTGGATGTGCCTCAACGCGTTGCCGACCCAGTGCGAGACCACACAGGTCACCAGCGAGGGCATGGGCGCCGCCCTGTTCGGCTACACCCGTCTCTACGGCGCGGTCCCCGGCGCCCAGGCCGAGTACCTGCGCGTCCCGCAGGCCCAGTACGGCCCCATCAAGGTGCCAGAGGGCCCGCCGGACGACCGCTTCGTCTACCTCTCGGACGTGCTGCCCACCGCCTGGCAGGCCGTCGCCTACGCGGACGTCCCCGAGGGCGGCAGCGTCGCCGTGCTCGGCCTCGGACCGATCGGCGACATGGCCTGCCGGATCGCCCAGGTGCGGGGCGCGGGACGGGTGTTCGGGGTGGACCTGGTGGACGAGCGACTGCGCCGGGCACGCGCGCGTGGTGTGGAGACGTACGACCTGAGGAGCTTCGACAGCGAGAAGGAGCTCGTCCAGGCCATCCGTGACGAGACCGACGGCCGGGGCCCCGACGCGGTGATCGACGCGGTGGGCACCGAGGCCCACGGCAGTGCCGCCGCCCGGCTGGCCCAGCAGGCTTCCGCCCTGCTGCCGCGCAGGATCAGCGGACCGTTCGCGGAACGGTTCAGCGTCGACCGGCTCGCCGCCCTGCACACGGCCATCGAGCTGGTACGCCGTGGCGGCACGATCTCCCTGTCCGGCGTCTACGGCGGCATGGCCGACCCGCTGCCCATGCTCACCATGTTCGACAAGCAGCTCCAGATCCGGATGGGCCAGGCCAATGTGCGGCGCTGGAGCGACGAGATCATCCCGTATCTGACCGACGAGGACCCGCTCGGCGTCGACGACTTCGCCACCCACCACGTGCCGCTGTCGGACGCCCCGCACGCGTACCAGATGTTCCAGAAGAAGCAGGACGGCGCGGTGAAGGTGCTGATGCGGCCCTAGGTCCAGGTGCGTCAGCCCAGGATCTCGTTCAGGTCGTACCTGACCGGCTCCTCCAGCTGCGCGTACGTGCAGCTCTCCGGCTCCCGGTCCGGGCGCCAGCGGCGGAAGCGGGCCGTGTGCCGGAACCGTACGCCGTTCTCCATGTGGTCGTACGCCACCTCGGCCACCCGTTCCGGCCGGATCGGCACCCACGACAGGTCCTTCTTGCCCGACCAGCGGCTCGGCGCCCCGGGCAGCCGGGCGCTCTCGTGGGCCGCCACGTCCGCCCAGGCCGCCCAGGGGTGCCCGGCGGCGTCCTCCATGCGCAGCGGCTCCAGCTCCGCCACCAGTTCGGCGCGCCGCTTCATCGGGAAGGCCGCCGACACGCCCACGTGCTGGAGGGTGCCGTCGTCGTCGTGGAGGCCGAGCAGCAGGGAACCGACGATCGGGCCGCTCTTGTGGAAGCGGTAGCCGGCGACGACCACGTCCGCCGTGCGCTCGTGCTTGACCTTGAACATCGCGCGGTCGTCCGGGAGATAGCGCAGGGTGAGCGGCTTGGCGATGACCCCGTCGAGGCCCGCCCCCTCGTACTGCTCGAACCACCGCTGGGCCACCTCGATGTCCGTGGTCGCCGGGGCCACGTGCACGGGGGCCGTCGTCCCGGCCAATGCCGTGGTCAGCAGCTGTCTGCGGTCGCTCAGCGGCACGTCCAGGAGCGACTCGTCCCGCAGGGCCAGCAGGTCGAACGCCACGAAGGAGGCCGGGGTCCGCTCGGCGAGCGTGCGGACCCGGGAGGCCGCCGGGTGGATGCGCTCGGTGAGCGCGTCGAAGTCCAGACGGCCGTCCCGCGCGATCACGATCTCCCCGTCCAGCACACAGCGCTCGGGGATCCGGTCCTGGAGTGCGGCCACCAGCTCGGGAAAATACCTGGTCAGCGACTTGCCGGTACGGCTCCCCAGCTCGACCTCGGCCCCGTCGCGGAACACGATCGCCCGGAACCCGTCCCACTTCGCCTCGTACTGCATGTCCGGCGGGATCCTCGCCACCGACTTGGCGAGCATCGGCTTCACGGGCGGCATCACCGGCAGATCCATGCTGTCGATTCTGCGCCCACACTGCCGTATACGCCCGGTGTGCGAGGTTTGCGAGGTGCGCCTACCGTGGCTCGCATGGGTGAAGCGGTGGAACTGGAGGTCGGCGGCCGGACCGTCCGCCTGTCCAGCCCGGACAAGATCTTCTTCCCGGAGCGCGGGTTCACCAAGCTCGACCTGGCCCGCTACTACCAGGCGGTCGCCCCCGGCATCCTGCGCGCCCTGCGCAACCGCCCCACCACCCTGGAGCGCTACCCGGACGGCGTGAGCGGCGAGTCCTTCTTCCAGAAGCGCGCGCCGAAGAACATGCCCGACTGGATCCCGACCGCCCACATCACCTTCCCGAGCGGCCGCAGCGCCGACGAGATGTGCCCCACCGAGGAGGCCGCCGTCCTGTGGGCCGCCCAGTACGGCACGCTCACCTTCCACCCCTGGCCGGTACGGCGCGACGACGTCGACCGGCCCGACGAACTCCGTATCGACCTCGACCCGCAGCCCGGCACGGACTACGACGACGCCGTGCGCGCCGCGGGTGAACTCCGGGGCGTGCTGGAGGAGTTCGGCGGACTGCGCGGCTGGCCGAAGACCTCCGGCGGACGGGGTCTGCATGTGTTCGTGCCGATCGAACCCCGCTGGACCTTCACGGAGGTCCGCAGGGCCGCGATCGCGGTGGGCCGGGAGATGGAACGGCGGATGCCGGACCAGGTGACGATCAAGTGGTGGAAGGAGGAGCGCGGCGAGCGCATCTTCATCGACTACAACCAGACCGCCCGGGACCGGACCATCGCCTCCGCCTACTCCGTACGACCCCGCCCGCACGCCCCCGTCTCCGCACCCCTGCGCTGGGACGAGGTCGGCGAGGCGCACCCCCAGGACTTCGACCTCGCGACCATGCCCGCGCGCTTCGCCGAACTCGGCGATGTGCACGCGGACATGGACGATCACGCCTTCTCGCTCGACGCGCTGCTGGAACTGGCCCGCCAGGACGAGCACGACCACGGTCTGGGCGACCTGCCGTATCCGCCCGAGTATCCGAAGATGCCGGGGGAGCCCAAGCGGGTGCAGCCGAGCCGGGCCAGACACGACGACACGTGACGGTGGGTCAGCCGCGGGCGGGCCGCTGGATAACAGGGTGCGGCCCACCGTCACCGCGGTGGGCCGCACCCCCTGGCCGTCACTGGAGAGGAGGGCTCACAACTCCTTGATCCGGATGTCCCGGTAAGAGACCACGTCCGTCGTGCCGTGCACCTGGAGTCCGAGGTAGCCGGAGGCGAACCGTCGCCCGTCCGTGCCCGGGTCGTCCGAGCGGGGCGGGGTGAAGTCCTGGCCGCCGATGTTGTCGAACTCGTTGATCAGCACACCGTTGCGGTAGACCGAGTAGTGCTGGTCGACCACCCGGATCTCGTAGTCGTTCCAGGTGCCCTTCTGGGTCACCCCCGCACCGGCCAGGCCCACGCGGTCGAAGCCGTAGACCGAGCCCGTCTTGTACATGTCGCCGTCGGGCCGGTCCAGGACCTGCACCTCGTGCCCGTACTTGATGGCGACCCACTCCGGCCGTGACTCCTCCGGATGGTCGTGGACCCACGGGAAGCGCACGAACACACCCGAGTTGGCGTTGCCGGTGCCCGGCGCGTCGTCCCGCCACTGGAGCCGCAGCGAGAAGTCGCCGTACTTGCGCTCCGGGAACCACAGCATGCCGAGCCCGGCCTTCGTGGTGCCGGAGGTGATCGAGCCGTCGCCGTTCAGTGCGAACGAACCGCCGCCCACCTGCTGCCACTTGGCGAACGACTCCGCGCTGCCGTCGAGGATCGTCCGGTAGCCCTCGGTCTGTCCGGGCTTGCCGATCCCGGACTGCCGGGCGGCCTTCTGGATGGCGTTGTACTCGCGCTGGTCGACGACCCCTTCCTTGAGGAGCTTGTCGAGGACCGTCTTCACGTGCTTGACGAACAGCGCGTGGGAGGTCCACTCCTTCTCGTCCTCGATCAACTCGTTGATACGGCAGCGGCTGTTGGTGAGCCGGTTGGGCACACCCGAGTCGATCTCGCCGACGATGACCGTCAACCGCTCGTCGAACTCCGGGCAGTTGGGGGCCGGGACCTGGCTGGACACGACGGTGAAGGTCACCGTGCGAGCGGCGGCGGTGTTGCCCGCCTTGTCGGTGGCGCGATACGCCAGGGTGTGGGTGCCCGCACGGTCGACGATCACCGGTGTGGTGTAGGCGATGTACGGTCCACCGTCGATCGAGTACTCGATCCGGTCGACACCGGACCCGCCGTGCTCGTCCGCGGCGCTCACGGTCACCTTGGCATTGCCGACATAGGCCCCGCTCGAATTCTTCGTGCCTTCGACCGTCACGCCCGTCACCGGCGGTGTGGTGTCCGGAGTCGGTGTCGCGACGACCGTGAACCGCACGCTCTTCTCGGCGGCGACGTTCCCCGCCTTGTCGGTGGCCCGGTAGCGCACGGTGTGGGTACCGACCTGGTGCACCATCACCGGTGCGGTGTACGCCTGCCAGGCCCCGTCGCCGACGGCGTACTCGATGGTGTTGACGCCGGAGCCGGTGTCCGAGGCGGACACGGTCACCGTCGCCATGTCGAGGTACGCCCCGTCGGCGTTCTGCTCGCCGGTCACCGTCGCCGAGGTGTCCGGGGCGGTGGTGTCGTCGGAGGCCGGCGGGACGACCGTGAACTGGACGCTCTTCTCGGCGGAGACATTGCCCGCCTTGTCGAGCGCCCGGTAGCGGATCCTGTGGCTGCCGACCTGGTCGACGACGACCGGGGTGGTGTACGGCAGCCAGTCGCCCGTGTCGCCGACCGCGTACTGGATACCGTCGACCCCCGACCCGCCCTCGTCGTCCGTCGCGCTGATCGCGACACTCGCCGAGCCGACGTACTCGCCCTGCGCGTTCTGTGTCCCGGTCACCTGCGCCGCCGCCGTGGGCGCGGTGGTGTCCTCGCCGGTGCCCTCGGTCACGACCAGGATGCCCTGCATCTGTCCGTGGCCCGGGATCGTGCAGTGGTAGAAGTAGCGGCCCGGGGTGAGGGTGGCCTCGGCGGTGTGGCGGCCGTTCATGTCGTCGTTCGGGTTGGCGAGGATGTTGAGTTCCACATCGCTGTTGAACTCGGGGTCGCTCGTCACGAACGTCAACGTGTGCGGCATTCCCGTGGTGTTGCCGGTCGCCACACTGTTCTCGAACACGATCGTCGCCTGACCCGCCACCGCGGTCGTCGGCGCCGACGTGTACTTGGTGATGTCGTCGCCGGCCGTCCAGGTGAGCGTCTGGGCGGCGGCCGCCCGCTCCCCGGGCTGCTGGGCCGAGACGGGCGCCGTCTGCAGCCCGAGCATGATCAGTACGGCGGCCAGCAGGGCGGTCCAGATTCTTCGTCGCTGCGTCACCGAGCGGCCCCCCTCGCCAGCTGACCGGCGGCCGGAGTGGGCCCGCCGCCCTTGTAAGTGACGTGCCACAGCGCCGACTTGGTGTCCGAGGTGAAGAAGCCGCGGCCGTAGTCGAGCACGTACAGCGAGCCGTCCGGACCGAATTTCCAGTCCATGAGGTTCCTGATGCCGTCGTTGCCGATGGGCACGATCTTCTTCAACGACTCGGAGTGCACCGGCAGTCCACCCTCCCCGTGCGTCTTCGGGTCGGTGATGACGGCGTTGCGCGGCTGGTCGGCGTCGTAGAAGTCACCGACGAACCACTTGCCGTCCCAGTACGCAGGCCACTTGACCTCGCTGGCGCTCGCCGTGTCGTAGCGGTAGACCGGCCCGTTCATCGCGGCCTGCCCGCCACCCTTGAGCCACGGCAGCAGATACGTGGACTCCTCCTGCTTGTAGGAGGGGATGCCGTTCGCGTCGCGCGGGAAGTCCGGTGCGCCGCCCTGGGGCGAGTACCAGATGTTGTTGCCGGTGACCGGCGGGAGGTTGACGAGGCCGTCGTTGTTCGGGGACTCGTTCTTCGGGTGGTCGCAGTCGTACCAGCCCAGCGGCTTCGTCGGGTCGGGGAGGTTGCGGTCGCGGTAGGGCTGCTTGTTGCCCATGCAGTACGGCCAACCCCGGTTGCTCGCCTTGGTGATGACGGCGAACGTGTCGTACTTGGCCGGACCCCACGTCGTCGACGGCGCGGAGGCGTCCGGGCCGACCCAGCCGGCGTACAGGATGTCGGTCTTGCGGTCGACGAAGATACGAGCCGGGTTCCTGACCCCCATCACATAGATCTCGCCGCGGGTCTTCCCGCCGCCCTCGTCGGTCTCCTGCCCGGTGAAGAGGTTCCCGGCGGGCAGGGTGTACGTCCCGTCCGGCTCCGGATGGATGCGCAGGATCTTGCCGTTGAGGTTGTTGGTGTTGCCGGCGGTGCGCCGCGCGTCGGCGAAGGAGACGCCCTTGAAGTTGGGCTCCGGGTTGTTGCCCGAGTAACCGTCGCTGAAGCGGCTGGAGTTGTTGTCACCGGTCGCGATGTACAGGTTGCCCTTCGAGTCCCAGGCCATCCCGCCACCCGCGTGGCAGCAACTGTGGATCTGCACCGGCCACTTGAGCAGCACCTTCTCACTGCCCAGGTCCAGCTTGTTGCCGGCGAGGTCGAGCGTGAACCGGGAGACCCGCCGCTCGGCCATCCGCGTCTCGCGGTTGATCTGCGAGTGCGGCGTGTAGTGCAGATACACCCACCCGTTCTCCTCGAACCGAGGATCGAGCTCGATGCCGAGCAGGCCCTCCTCGACCTTGACCAGCTCGTCGCCGCCGCCCTTGTTGCCGAAGACCGTCAACGCCCCCGCGAGGGTGACCTTCTTGGTCCTCGGGTCGTAGACGTGGATCTCGCCCCTGCCCTTGCCGATGTCGGGGTTGTTCCAGTCGGTGACCACCGGCTGGGAGGAGTCGGCGCCGCCCCGGCCGATGTAGAGCACCCGGCCGTCGGGCGCGGTGACCAGGCCGTGCGGCTCGCCGATCTGGTCGTTCTGCCCGGCCTGGTTGGGCTGGGTGAGACGCTCCGCCTTGTAGTTTCCGGTGATGGTCGCCTTGCAGTCGGCCTGCACCAGCCGCGAGGTCCACAGCAGCGCGCCGCGCAGATGCGTACGGAAGTCGGTCTCGTCGTACGACGACACCGTGCCGCCCATGCCGGTGTAGAAGGACCGGCCGCCGTCGTAGTCACGGCACCAACTCACCGGATGGTCCCAGCCGTTCCTGCTCGCTCCCGGCTGGTACGTCGACTCGCGGACCCGGGCCACGGTGTGGACCTCGCCCGACGGGTTCTTGGTCCAGTTGAACCACTGGTCGGGCCGCTTCCACTGCACCGGGAGGTCCTTGGTCGCCGGATGCTGACGGTCCCCGACCTCGACAACCGCCCGCTGTACGGCCGTTGGGCTGGAAGCCGCCGGCCGGGCGCCGACCAGACCCGTGAACCAGTCCGAGTACGGCTCCGCGCGGGCCGCGTCATGGACGCCGACGAAACCGCCGCCGGCCTCCATATAGGCCTCCAGGCCGGCCTCCTGCTCCGGATCGAGGATGTCACCGCCGCCGGTCAGGAAGACGATCGCGTTGTAGCGCCCGAGCTTCGTCTCGTCGGTGAACACCGAAGCGTCGTCGGTGGCCTCGGTCCTGAACCGCTGGTCCGTCGGCCCGGACAGGCCGATCTTCTCGATCGTCTCGATCCCCGCGTTCACGACCGGCGACTCCTCCCCGGCCGCCGCGGAACCATGGAAGACCAGCACACGTACATTGGCGCCGCCCGGCGGCGACTTCACGGACATCGTTGTCAGGGGTGGCTCGGGAGCCGGACGCGCGCTGGCGGCGGGACCCGACAGCAGTCCGGCGACGACGACCCCGGCGGTCACGCCCGCCACGCCGACCCGTCTTCTCGCGCTCAGTCCTCGTAAGTGCATGGGCACCTCCTCGGTCACAGCAACAGCGCGATGGAAGCTAGACCTCTTTGCGCAACTCGCCAATACCTATGACCGAGTTGGGGCCAACTTTGTCCTGAGCGTGGAAAAACAGCGGAACGGCCGGTACCGTCTCACAGGTTCATCACAGGTACGTCTCCGCAAGTTCCGTATCAGGGTGGGGAGTTCCGCATGGACCGACGCGGGTTCAACCGACGAGTACTGCTGGGTGGCGCCGCCGTCGTGGGCAGCGGGGCCGTCGCGACATCGTTGTCGCTGGCACCGGACGCCGCGAGCGCCGACGGACCGGCCAGAACCGCCCCGGCCGGGGGCGAGGTGAGACACATCAAGCTGTACGCCGAGAAGCTCGCCGACGGGCAGATGGGCTACGGCTTCGAGAAGGGCAAGGCGACGATCCCCGGCCCGCTCATCGAACTCAACGAGGGCGACACCCTGCACATCGAGTTCGAGAACACCATGGACGTCAGGGCGAGCCTCCACGTCCACGGCCTCGACTACGAGATCACCAGCGACGGCACCAAGTTGAACAAGAGCGACGTCGAACCCGGCGGCACCCGCACCTACACCTGGCGCACCCACGCCCCCGGCCGCCGCAAGGACGGCACCTGGCGCGCGGGCAGCGCGGGGTACTGGCACTACCACGACCACGTGGTGGGTACCGAGCACGGGACCGGCGGCATCCGCAAGGGCTTGTACGGCCCGGTGATCGTGCGCCGCAAGGGCGACGTCCTCCCGGACAAGACGCACACGATCGTCTTCAACGACATGCTCATCAACAACAAGCCGGCGCATTCGGGGCCCAACTTCGAGGCCACGGTGGGCGATCGCGTCGAGTTCGTGATGATCACCCACGGCGAGTACTACCACACCTTCCACATGCACGGTCACCGCTGGGCCGACAACCGCACCGGCATGCTCACCGGCCCCGACGACCCGAGCCAGGTCATCGACAACAAGATCGTGGGCCCCGCGGACTCCTTCGGCTTCCAGGTGATCGCGGGGGAGGGCGTCGGGGCGGGCGCGTGGATGTACCACTGCCATGTCCAGAGCCACTCCGACATGGGGATGGTGGGGCTGTTCCTGGTGAAGAAGACGGACGGGACCATCCCGGGGTACGAACCGCACGAGCACGATCACTGACGGGAGAGGTCGAACAGGGTCCATTCCGTGCCGGGTTGCTCCTGGACGTAGAGGCGGGAGCCGCGGCAGACGACGCGGCGACGGCCGAGGGGGGTGCCGTCCGGGCGGGTGAGGCGGGTCGTCGCCAAGGGGTCGACTGCGGTGTCGGTGAGTCGGCCGGTGACGAGTCGGTCGTGAGCGTCGAGGGAGCCGCCGAAGAAGGCGACGCGCTCGCCGTGGACGAGGATGCCGTGGGCGGACCTCACTGGTGAGGTGCGGACGCGGGTCGGTCGGCCGTCCCGGACCTCAAGGAGGGGGAAGTCCGTGTACGGGTACACCCAGGCGGCACGGCGGTCCACGTTGAGGGCGTAACAGTCGACGATGTGGCGAGCTCCCGGGCCCGGCGAGTACGTCCACAAAGGCTCTCCCGTGCTGCTCCACCGACGTACGCCCGGTGCGCTCAGGCGATCGCCCAGGACGCCTTCGTCGAAGTACCCGATCCAGAGGTCGCCCGACGCGTCGGTCAGCAGATGCTGGATGCCGTCGCCGACACGGAAGGCCGACGAAGGGCGCCCCAGCGCGTCGAAGACCTGTACCTGGTCGTCGCCCGTGTCGCTGCGCGCGTCGGCGAGGACGAAGCCGCCGGCCGGCAGGGCACCGATCATCGGGTGACGTGACCCCACCGCACTCAGACGGGTCTCGTCCGCGTAGTCGCCCTCCACGGTGACCACCAACGCGTCGTACGGCCCGTGCCGGCTCCGCGCGCCGCAGAGCAGCCAGTGCGCACGCCCGAAGGCATCCACGGTGCTGTGCAGTACGGTCCGGTCGCGGTACGCGCGGGGCAGGCGGGCGTAGGAGGCCAGGCGGCGGTCAGCGGCCATGGGCCTTTCTCGTGGTCATACGGCGATGATCCGATCGTCCTGATCTCGCGGGCAACCGGTTTTCGGTCCCCCGAGAGCGCTCTCACGCCCTCCCCGGCCAGGGCTATCCTGATCCGCAACCACGAGGAGGGCCCCGAAGTGACCGAGACAGCGCCGCGTCCCACGCTGGAGGCCGTGGCCGAGCGGGCCGGGGTCTCGCGGGCCACCGTGTCCCGGGTGGTGAACGGTGGGGACGGGGTGCGGGAGCCGCTCGTCGAGCGGGTCCGGCGGGCGGTGGAGGAGCTGGGGTACGTGCCGAACCAGGCCGCCCGCAGCCTGGTGACGCGCCGGCACGACGCGATCGCCGTCGTCGTCGCGGAGCCGGAGACCCGGGTCTTCGCCGACCCCTTCTTCGCCCTGCAACTCAGGGGCATCAGCAAGGAGTTGACGGCCCACGACAACCAGCTGGTCCTGCTGCTGACCGAGGGACGCGACGACCACGCCCGGGTCGGCCGCTATCTCGCCGGCGGCCATGTCGACGGGGCGCTCGTCTTCTCCCTGCACCTCGACGATCCGCTGCCCGGACTGATCCAACGGGCCGGTATCCCGACGGTGTTCGGCGGTCGGCCCGGGTGGAGCGACGGCAGCCGTGACGTGGTGTTCGTCGACAGCGACAACCGGGGCGGGGCGCGGGACGCCGTACGCCATCTCGTGGGCCTCGGCCGTAGGCGTATCGCGCACATCACCGGCGCCCTGGACCAGACGTCGGCGGTGGACCGGCTGGAGGGGTTCCGGGACGTCATGGGGGACACCGACCCGGAGCTGGTGGTCGAGGGGGACTTCACCCCGGGCGGTGGGGAGCGGGCGATGCGGGAGCTGCTGGAGCGGCGCCCGGACGTCGACGCCGTGTTCGCCGCGAACGACCTCATGGCGTCCGGGGCGCTGCGGGTGCTGCGGGAGCGGGGGCGGCGGGTGCCGGACGACGTGGCCGTGATCGGGTTCGACGACATGCTGCCGGTGGCGGAGCAGACCGATCCGCCGCTCACGACGATCCGTCAGGACATCGAGGAGATGGGGCGGTTGATGGCCCGGCTGTTGCTGGGGACGGACGGCGCCGCGTCCAGCGTCGTGCTGAGGACGACACTGGTGCGGCGGGCGTCCGCCTAGGCGTTGTAGGCGCGCGTCTTGTCCAGCGTCAGCTCCAGGAGGGCCGTCCGGAAGCCGGGCACCGTGTCGTCGCCGTCCTCGTGCTCGTTCGGCCGGTCGGGCCAGCCGTCCTGGCGCAGCCGCTCCAGCAGACGGGCCCACTGCGCGGTCACATCCTTCGACGGCTGCTTTCCGAGATCCAGGAAGAAGCCGACGGAGCTGATGAACCGGGCCTCGACATCGGGCCGTCGGAGCTCGGCCGTCAGCAGGTCGTACGCTCCGGGCTCGTTGCGGTGGATCGCCCCGTCCACGCTCGCCACGCGCAGACCCGGGTCGGCCGATCCGGCCTTGGCCGCGAGCGCCGCGGAGGCAGCACGGGTGTCGGCCTCCGCGCGGCAGGGAATCGTGGCGAGTGCGTACGCCGCCGAGCGCACGACCTCGACGTCCGGGTCGTGCTCCATGGCCTCGATCAGGGCGGCGACGGCCCGCGACTCCTCAGGCTGTCCGGGAGCGATGGTGTCCAGCCCGGCGGCGGCGTTCGCCCGCACCAGCGGGTCGGGGTGACCGAGCGCCGCGAGGAACATTTCCACCGGTGGGTCGTCCAGGCGCCGGTCGGCGTGGAGCGACGGGTAGCAGCTCAGGACCTCGCTGAAGGTGAACGGATCCTGGTCCGGTACGCAGAGATCGTCGAGCGCCTCGCGGATGGCATTGTGCAGGCACACGTCGTTGTGTTCGAGCATGATGGCGAGGCTCTCCACGCCGAGTGCCACGCGATCCGGTTCGGCGCTCCCGCACAGGTCGAGTGCCTCCCCGATGCGCAAGGCGGCCAGCTGCCGATCCGCCCAGGTCTCGTCAGCGGGCCGTTCACAGTGGGACACCAGCAGCGCGTAGCGGTCGTCGCTCCGCGCCGGGAGCGCGAGTGCCCGCTCCAGCGTCCCCCGGGTCGCGTGTCTCGCCCGTTCGATGTCGTCCGCGGGGAGGGGATCGTAGCGGCGTACGGCGTCATGAAGCAGCTCGACGGTGACGCCGAACGTGACCACGTAGGTGAGGGAATCCGGGTCCGTCCCGGACAGCTCATCGGGCTTCCCGCCCTGCTCACGCACCCGCCGCAGTCGAGCACCCACTTCGGCGGCCAACTCGTCGTCGACGGTGTCCAGCGCGGCACCGGCCCCGAACTCCGCCAGCAGGGCGGTCCAGGCACGCACCAGTTCGACCGGTTCATCGACATGGGTGGCGAACATCCGCTCCACGCGTTCCCGCAGCGCCCGGTCCCGGCACACGGCATCGCAGAACGGCCCGGCGACAGCGTCGAACCAGAGGGGAGACGGCTCCCGATCCATCGCCTGCGCCAGCTCCCGAATCGCCCAGGCCGTGTCCTTCACCTGGGCGATCTCACCGGCGGCAGCCGCCCGCACCTCCGGTTCGGACGACCTCAGCCGTGCGGACAGCTCACGCTGCCGCTCCTGTTCTTTCCGAGCCCGGCGCTCGGTGAACGTCCTGAACATCCGGACAGACTAAGGGCGCTCACCGACCGGGCCTCCGTCAGCCCTGCCCCGGCACGCTCTTGATCACCGCGAACCGCGCCCCGTAGGGATCGGCGAGCTTGGCCACCCGGCCGACGCCCTCCACGTCCGTGGCGGGCATCCGGACCGTGCCGCCGAGCTCCTGCGTCTTGGAGACCACCGCGTCCGGGTCGGTGACCTCGAAGTACGGCAGCCAGTACGGGTCCGTCTCCCCGGGCGCCTCGGCCAGGGGCACGATGCCGCCGAACATGGCGTCCTCGGAGGCGCCGGCGGGATTGATGGTGGTGTACGTGCCGCCGGGGAAGTCGACGCCGTAGGTCTCCAGACCGAGGGCGGCGTTGTAGAAGAACGCGGCCGCGGGCTGGTCCGGTGTGTACAGCTCCAGCCAGCACAGGGAGCCGGGCTCCTGCACGACGTCGAGGCCCTTGTTCACGGCGGGCTGCCAGATGCCGAAGGAGACGCCCGCCTTGTCGGCGAGGATGGCCATGCGGCCCTGGTCCATGACGTCCATGGGCGGCAGCAGCACCGCGCCGTGCGCCTGCTCGGCGGCCTTCGCCGTGGCATCCGCGTCCGGAGTCTGGAAGTACACCGTCCAGGAGGGCGGGCCCTGCTCCGGAGGATTCTGCATACCGGCCGCGGCCGTCCTGCCGTCGAGCTGGAAGAAGCCGTAACCGCCGGCCTCGGGCGGCCCCGGCTGGAACCGCCAGCCGAACAGCGCGCCGTAGAAGGAAGCGGCGCCGTCGATGTCGGGGGTGCCGAGATCGAGCCAGTTCGGGGCGCCGGTGACATAACGGGTGGTGAGCATCGTTGCCCTCCTCTGAAGGGTCCCGTCCACTGCACTGCCGAGTCTCGCACCGCCCACTGACAATCGCCCCGTGCAGTGACCATCCGTGACGGGCAGGCCTCTCCCAGTTTTCCCGCGATTCCGCGCGCCGCCGTGCGCCACGCCGAGCGGCGGAGGACCATCAAGGCGGCCGGGGGCCTGCGAACGCGGCGTTGATCCCGCGTTGATCGAACGTTTTTCGCCGCCCGGCACGATCCTGAACATGCTCATCGAAACGATCACCCCGCCCGGCCTGGACTGGCAGGACGAGGCGTTGTGCGCGCAGACCGGTGGAGACTTCTTCTTCCCCGAGCCGGGCAGCTCCGTACGCGAGGCGAAGCGGATCTGCGGCCTGTGCCCGATCCGCTCCGCCTGTCTGGAGTACGCCCTCGACAACGACGAACGCTTCGGTGTCTGGGGCGGCCTGTCGGAGAAGGAACGCCTGGAGATCAGGCGTACGTCACACTGAACCGCCACGTCCCCGCCGGCACCCGCACGTCCTGGCCCGTCACGGCGAGCTCCCGCCCGTTCGCCTCGGCCGAGCGCACCTCGCCGAACGCGCACGGATAGACGAACCGCACCCCCTCCGGCGCCTGCCTGATGTCCACGGTCACCGTCCGCGCGGCCGGGTCGTGGGCGAGCCGGTAGCCGAACGGCGAGCCGAAGAGCGTCGGCGCCGCGTCCACGGTGACCCGTTCGTCTCCCGGCACCCAGTGCGGTCGTACGCCGGGAGCGATGTACAGGTGCGGGTCGTGGTCCTCGTCCGCCTCGAAGAAGAGGATGTCGCGGATCAGCAGCAGATACTCGGCGGCCGCCCAGCCGTGCGGGATGTCACCCATGTACCAGCGGCCGAACGGGACTTCGGCGAAGTCGGACGCCACCGGGTAGGCGTGCTGCTCGTTCCAGGCGCCCAGTGCCGCCGCGCGTCCGGCCGGGTGCGGGAAGCCCGCGTCGAAGATCCAGCCGAGCAGTTCGTCCATCCGTCCCGGATCACCGGCGAGCAGATACGCGTGCGCCAACTGCGTGGTCAGGTAGGGCCCGTACGCGTACCAGGCGGCGTCGTGCCGGAAGCCGCCGGTGACGAAGTGCGCGTACATGGTGTCGAGCGTGCAGCGGGCCGCCCGGTCGATGTCGTCGCCCAACTTGCTGCCCATGTGCAGGCGCAGCGGGTGGAAGTAGGCGGCCGCGCCGATCATCGTCGAGTCGAGCCGGCCGACATCACCGGGCCCGGCCGGGATGTACGTCTCCCAGGCCCCGCGCGCCCGCTGCTCACCCAGCACCCAGCGGATCGACTCGGCCGTGGCCCGCTTCAAGTCGTCGAAGGCACCCCACAGTTCGCCGGCCTCCGGCGCCCCGATGCGCTCGGCGAGCCGGGCCGCCTCGTAGAGTCCGGCCAGGCCCCAGAAGTCGTCCCAGTAGTGCGGCTTGTCGCGCTCGCCGAGGTGCTCGGCGCTCCAGCCGCTGTGCAGCAGGCCGTACTGATCGCGGTTGTCCCGCAGCCAGCGGGCCGCGTCGCGCACATACGGGACGTACAACTTGGCCCCGAACGCCGCCCGTCGGCCGCTCGTGCGGTCGAACCGGCCGATCGCCCACAGGGCTTGGCCGTTGCTGTCCCACTCGCGGTCGTCCTTCTCGTGCGGCCCGCCGTAGAAGCCGTACTCGGCACACGGACCGATCCGGCCCGTCCCGTGGTTGAACCTGAGCGGGTAGTGGGTGCCCAACTGCCGTTCGGCCAGGGCCGAGTCGCCGACGAGCGAGCATGCCGTCGCCTCGACGGAGGAGTCGCGGATCCAGAAGGAGTCGTAGACGGTCGGGCCGGGATGGATCTCACCGTGGTCGGACAGGATCAGGAGCTGCGAACGCGCCTGCCGGAACTGGTCGGTGAGGTGCGCCACCGGACGCGGCAGCCCCGGCTGGAGGCCTTGCCCGAGGAGCTTCGCCGTCCAGAAGTCCCGGTTGGCCGCCTCCAGTTCGGCGGTCGGCGTGCCCCTGAGCTCGGCGAGGTCGGCGGAGCCGGAGAACTGGTCCACGGGCAGGCGTACATCGATCTCGAAGACCTCGTCCTCGGCGATCCGGAACGGCCACGCGAACACCGCGCTGCACAGACCCGCCACCTGGTCCTGTGCCTCCACGGCGCCGTTCAGCTTGCCGCCGACGGCCAGGTCGTGGAAGGCGCTGCGGGTGAGGTACGCGTCCGGGTCGAAGGAGAAGTCCGTGTTGCCGTAGACCCCGTACTGCTCCGGCGCGGTGTCGAAGACCGGGCCCCAGCCGGCGTTGGTCTCCACCCGCTGTTCGTCCGGCAGATGACGCAGGAACGTCAGCCGGCGGTCGGTGATCTGCCGTCCGTTGCGGTCGTGCCGCTGGAAGCCGCTCGGTCCGGACGGCAGCACCGCCGCGCACAGCAGACCGGTGCGCTCCCGTCCCGTCGGACTGCCCACGGTCACCCGGGTGACGACCAGGTCCCGTTGGCTCGCCCCGACGGTGGCGGCGAAGGTGCGCTGCACGAACTCCACGTCGTCCGTGGTGCGGAACGTCGTCAGCACGACCGGCAGATGCGGTGCCTCCAGCCGCTGCTCCACCCGTCCGCTGTCCGGGAGTTGGGGCAGCCATGAGGTGCCCGTTGTCGGATCGTGCAGGAAGAACGAGAGGCTGTACTTGTCGTAGACCGGTTCGATCTCACCCGCCTGGCCGATCAGGGACTCCTGACGGTGGTCCTTGACGCCGACCATGTGCCAGTACCGGTACAGGGCGTTGGAGGCGAAGGCCGCCTCCTTGGACTCGTAGGTGCCGGAGTCGAAGTCGTCGCTCCAGCGGCGGAAGGCCTGCTGCGCCCACCAGGGCACGGGGTACGGGACCTGTTCCCGACCCGCCCAGGCGCGCCACATGACCTCGTAGAACATCCACTCATGGGTCTGGGCCATGGTGTGTCACCCCCTCCGGGCACCGTTGCACCGACGGGGCGTCCCGTAAATCGGTGCGACCGGCCATCGGGGGTGCGGTTAGGATCCGGGGGCGCGTCCGGACGTAGCGCAGAGGCAGGCGCACCGCCTTGCTCAGGCGGCCACGCCGGTTCGAATCCGGTCGTCCGGATGCGTGCGCGGGGTCCCGTAGAGCAGAGGCAGACTCGCCGCCTTGTCAGGGCGGATACGCCGGTTCGAATCCGGTCGGGCCCGCGGTACGGCGGTGACGGGCGGGGACGGCACAGAGGCGGGGCGATCATGGAGGCGGGACTGTCCGCTTCGGGGCACGAGGCGGTCAGCGAGGCGGAACTGGCCGCCTTCCACCAGGTGGTGGGCAAGTTGCGGGCTCTGCCCGTCGACGACCCGGTGCGGTTGCGCGCCGAGCAGGTCGCCGCCTCCTTCGCCCGCGACGGACGGCTGCGGCGGCGCAAGACGCGGGGCGCCGAGGCCTCCGCCGCCGACGCGCGGGCCATGGCCGCGACCGCTACCGGCGCGCTGAGCCGCCGCGAGGACGCGCCCCTGGCCGGGTCCGGCGACTCGGGTGTCTTCCGCAAGCCCCGCACCTGTTATGTCTGCAAGTCGCCCTATCGACACGTCGATGCCTTCTACCACCGCCTCTGCCCCGACTGCGCCGCCGACAACACGGCCCGACGGGCGCTGAGCACCGACCTCAGCGGTCGCCGTGTGCTGCTCACCGGCGGCCGGGTGAAGATCGGTTTCCAGCTGGCGCTGATGATGCTGCGCGACGGCGCGGAGGTCCTCGTCACCTCGCGCTTCCCGCACGACACCGCGCGCCGCTTCCGCGCCGAGCCGGGCAGCGAGAAGTGGCTCGACCGGCTGACCGTGCTCGCCGTCGACCTGCGCGACCCACGCCAAGTGCTGGGGCTGTGTGAGGAGTTGCGGAAGGAGGGCGAGCCGCTGGACATCCTCGTCAACAACGCCGCGCAGACCGTACGGCGACCGCCGGAGTCGTACGCGCTGCTCGCCTCCGGGGAGTACGACGGTCTGCCCGAGGGCGCGCGGCGGGCCCCCGGCTTCACGCCGATGCGGATGCTGGAGAGCGGTGCCGCCTCCCTTCCCGTCGCCCTGCGCGAGGCCGACGAGGCGGGGCTGCTGCCCGACCCGTCCCCGGAGAACTCCTGGTCGGCCCGGCTCGGCGCCCTCGACCCGGCGGAAGTGCTGGAGACCCAGCTCGTCAACGCCCTCGCCCCGGCGCTGCTGTGCGACCGGCTGCTGCCCCTGCTGCTCGCCTCGCCGCACCCGCGTCGGTACGTCGTCAATGTGACCGCGGTGGAGGGCCGTTTCGCCGTCCGCAACAAGATGGCCGGGCATCCCCACACCAACATGGCCAAGGCCGCCCTGAACATGCTCACCCGCACCAGCGCCGCCGAACTCGCCGAGCAGGGCGTCCACATGTGCGCCGTGGACACCGGCTGGATCACCGACGAGAACCCGGCGCCGAAGAAGGCACGGATGGCCCAGGCCGGGTTCCGCACACCGCTGGACGTGGTGGACGGGGCGGCCCGGGTGTACGACCCGATCGTGCGGGGCGAGGCGGGGGACCCCGTGTCCGGGGTCTTCCTCAAGGACTATCGGGAGGCGGAGTGGTGACCGAGGGAACGAGTGGCTTCGCCGGTGTTCCCTCCGTAGTGCCGCGGCCGGTGGCCGAACTCGCCCCGCTCCTCGACTGGTTGCGGGCCGGGCGCCCGGCCGGTGAACGGCTGGACTTCCCCGCCGGTACCGCGCTGCCCGACGGGCGGCTCGACCTGTGCAAGCAGGAGCTGGGTGCGGAGGGTGCCGCCCTGGTCGCCGAGGCGCTGGCGCAAGGACCCTCGCCCGTACGGCATCTGCTGCTCGGCACGGACGGTCTCGGCGATGCCGGGGCCGCCGTCGTCGCCGGAGCGAGCGAGGACGTCGAGACGCTCTACCTCGGCTGCAACGGGATCACCGCGGGCGGCGCCTGCCGGATCGCCGACCAGCTGCGGGCCTCGCCACAGGTCGTCACGGGGGTATGGCTCAAACGCAACCCGCTGGGCACCGGGGGAGGTCGTGCGGCGGCCGAACTCATCGACTCCGCGCGGTCGTTGCGCACCCTCGACCTCGTCCAGACCGGCCTCGACGCGGCAGGCGCCGTCGTCCTCGCCGACGCGCTGCTGGCGGCCGCCGGCAACGGGCGCCGTATCGAGCGGCTCTTCGTCGGCGGCAACCCGCTGGGGGAGGCGGGGGCGGAGGCGCTCGGCGCGGTCGTGGCGGCCGGCGCGATCGACGAACTGTACGTGTCCGCCGCCCGGTTGGGGGACGCGGGAGCCCTCCGCCTGGCCGAGGCGCTGGAGCGGGCGCCGCACGGACGACTCACCCGGCTCGCCGTCGCCAGCAACGGCGTCGGACCGCGGGCCGCCGCCCGGCTGGTGACGGCGGCCACCGCGGCCGGGGTCACCCTGCTGGACCTCGGCCGGGTACGCGCGGCGGCGGTCCTGGGCGCGGCCGACAACCACATCGACCTGACGGCAGCCGAGACGATGTCCGAGACCCTGGCGGCCGCCGAGCACCGTCTGACCCACCTGGTCCTCACCCACACCGGCATGCGCAGCCGCGAGGCCCACCGCCTCCTCGACACCGCACCCCGCGCCGTCACCGCCACGCGCTTCGTCCTGGGCCAGGGCATCGCCGCCAGCGTCAGACGCCGCCTGAACGCGCTCAGCGCACACCTTCCGCCACCAGCGGTCCCCGCCGACGTGGCCGCCGTACGGAGCGTGCACAGGACGGCCCCGCCCGACGCCTGAGCCTCAGCGCTTCCGCATCCCCACGAACACCTCCGTCCAGAACCGCTGCTGCCGCTCCGAGGCGCCCACGAGATAAGTCGCCCGCAGCTTCGCCGGCAGCAGGGCGACCAGGCGGGTCACCACCGCGCGGTGCTTCTTCAACTGGGACAACTCGGCGTTGGCGAGGATCTGGTGGACGACGTCGCTGTCGTCGCCGCCCTCGTCGGTGTGGGCGGCCGCCCGGCGCAGTCGGGCCTCCCACGCGTCGGCGTCCCGAGCGAGCTCGCGCAGGCCCGTGACCTGGTGGCCCTTCAAGCGGTCCATGAGGGCCGTGAGCGGAACCGGCGCGTACTCGCCGTCGCCCAGATAGACCGTGCCCATCTCCAGCGGCAGCCCGCGCCGGTGCAGTTTGATGAGCCGCTCCAGCGTGCGCTTGGTGATCCAGGCACGGCCCTCATCGTCGATGTCGTGCTTCCACCACTCCAGGACCGTCTCCGCGTCGGAGCCGTAGCGGGCGAGCAGCCACTCGTTGGCCGGGATGTCCTCCGGTTCGACGGTCAGCGAGGCCGTGAAGCGTGTCGCCTGGGCGATGTTGTTCCGGGACACCAGCAGCTTGCGGCCGAGGTGGTACGGCGGGTTCTGGACGGCTATCTGGGCGCGCAGGTTCTCGATCCGCCGCCCGGCCAGCGACCACTCCTGCGTGATCTCCATGAGCTTGGCGAACGCGGCCTTGTCCTTGGGCCGGTTGTACTCGTCCCACACGATCGCCTTCGGCTCCGGACCGGTGAAGTGCGCGGCGAGCAGATTCTCCAGGGTGCCGTCCGCCGACGGGATCGGCGCGCACAGGTCCTCGACGTTGGTCACCGGCAGCGAGAAGTACAGCGCGTCCCGGCCGAGCCCCTCGCGCACCGTCTCCCGCACCAGCTCCGTCTTGCCGCACCCCGGCGGGCCCTGGAGCAGCACCGTCCAGCGGTTGCGCAGCGCGGCGCGCACGACCTGCCGTACCGGGTCGGGGATCGTCGCCGGGTTGGCCACGCCCACCGACTCGGCGATCCGGTCCAGGATCTCGTGCGTACGGTCCTGCCCGGGCTTGCCGTCCGGGCCCGGCTCGGCCAGCCGCAGCCGCTCGCCGTCGACCAGGGGCAGGCCCCAGCGCAGCGGGAAGCCCTCCTTCGCGTTGGCCAGGATGTGGTCGAGGGTGCGTGGGGAGAGCCGCTCGCGCAGGGCGGGGGAGAGGGACGCCCACAGCGAGAACACCGGACGCAGGTCCCACGGGCGGTACTTGGCCGCCAGGTGCCGGCGCCAGGACGTGTCGTTGGCCGTGATCCGCAGGGTGACCATGCGGTCCAGGAGCGCGAGGTCACCGCGCCTTGACGAGGTCTCCGCGAGCGACTCGTTGTCGGTCAGGAACACCCCGACGCACCCCAGGGCCCGCAGATCGTGCTCGCCCAGCGTCCAGTCGCAGGCGATCTGCATCAGCTGCGACTGGATGGTGTCGCCCGCCTGGAGCGAGTCGTCGATGAGCAGCACGAACGGGGTGCCGGGCTTCAGCTGGCTCATCACCAGCTGGCGCAGCACCAGTTCGCCGGTGTGCGGATCGCGCACGGGCGCGTTGACGAGCAGGTCGTCGGGCGTCAGGTTCGCCGCCGGGACGTACACCAGGGCGGTGTCCGGGTGGGCGCGGGCGAGGTGGGAGAAGAACGTCGCCGTCTTGCCGATGCCGTGCTCGCCGAAGATCTGGCCCGTCTGGCCCATGTCGATCATCGCGTCGATGAAGGACTCGAGCCGCGAGAGGGATCGCACGTCCGTCGACTGCTGTGTCTGCGTGGTCATTTACCGCGTTCCCCTGGTCATTACCGCGATCCCGTGCTGACGCGATGGCAGTCCATCGCGGGTGTGTGCGTCTCGGGCCATTCGTCGCCGCCCTCCGTGATCAGCCAGATCCATTTGTCCGGCTCGGCGGGCGTGATCGTCGGCGCGTATCCGTCGGTGAGCATCACGACGGCGTCCGGGGTCTCGTCGAAACGGCGCCCGTTCACCTCCGTACGGCCCTCCACGTAGTCCGCGACGGCCTGGAAGCTCGTACCGCCACCGCCGTAGACCCGCTCGCCCGGCACGAAGGGCATGACCACGGCGTCGAAGGACAGCCAGTGCGCCTGAACGCCGTCGATCCCGCCCACGAGTTCGGTGAGCCAGGTGATCACGTGGTGCGGCATCGAGCCCGAGGTGTCGTACGCGATGACCAGCACCTTGTCCCGCACCGGGCCGCGCCGTGCCAGCATCGGGTCCTGGCCGAGGGCCGCGAGCAGGGCGCCGCGCTTCTTCGGGTACACCAGCCGCTCGCCGTCGCGCAGTTTGGAGCCGAGGACGTCGACCAGCCAGCGCTGCCACCAGTCGACCGTGCGCGTGCGCGTGGTCTCGCCGCGCAGCATGCCCGCGCCCAGGTTGCCCCAGATCCGGGCCGCCCGGGCGCTGCCGTCCTGGGTGCGGTCCATGAGGTCGAGCAGCTCCCGCTCCGCGCCCGCGTGCCCGCGTCGTGCCGCCAGCAGGGAGTTGAGCAGCGCGGAGGACGTCACGGCGTCGACGGTCTCCTGGTCGGCCGGGACAGGGGCGCCGTCCGCCAGGTGCACGCAGAGCCGGCGCTCCGGGGCCGGTGGGCGGTGCATCCGCTTCAGCTCGCCGTAGACCCGCAGGTCCGTCTCGGTGAACGTCTCGTAGGGCACCGGCTCCAGTCCGTGGGCCGTGAGGTCCGCGCGGTAGTGCTCGTACACCGTGCGCGGGTCGACGCCCGTCGGCCGGCCGTCCAGCAGCGGCAGTTCGCGCCTGCCGAGCCGGACCAGCGCCACATGGTTGATGGACGCCTCGGCGGCCAGTTCGAAGACCGGGTCGTCGCGCAGTTCCGGGTCGGCGAACAGATGGCGGTGCACGAGGTGGCGGGCCTCGTGGAACAGGACGAACTTGACGCCGTCCAGGCCGAGTTCGACGAAGAAGTCCGGGTTGAACAGCAGCAGACAGGTGCCGTCGCCGGACGCCACCACGGCCGCCGTGTCGATCGCGGTCGTCGGGATCTGGTGGTGGCACTTGGCGTACAGCCAGGACGCCACCGCCGACTGCGTCAGCCCGAAGTCCAGCAGCGCGGCCTCCTTGAGCCGCCGCGCCTCCGCCACGACCCCCGGATCCGCCGGGCGGTACGCCTCCAGTGCCCTGCGGTCGGCGAGGTCCACCACCGGGGGACGCCGCCCCCGCTCTCCGTACGCCATGTCGTGCCCCCCGTACTGACAAGCCCCCGTGCCTCATTGGTACCAGGACCCACTGACATCGGGCCAAGGCATTACGATCTGGCGTCAAGGGCGGGGTCGTAGCGCAGAGGCAGGCGCACCGGTCTCCAAAACCAGAACACGCTGGTTCGAATCCAGCCGCCCCGCCCCCCTAGGCGATGGCGCCCGCGGTCACCACCAGCTCGGGCGCGTTGCCGTGGAAGGTCTCCATCAGCTGGGCCAGCACCGCCCACGCCTCCTCACGGTCGCCCAAGTGCTCCCGGACGAGCGGGCGGAGCGTGTCCTCGGCCTCCCGGACACGGGCCGGGAACAGCGCGTGCCCCAGCGCGAGCACCTCCAGGACGCGGACGGCAGGCCCCTCGGACGTCACGTACTCGGCGGGACCGTCGTACACGCCTGCCTGGCGCAGCCGGTGCGTGAACTTGGCGTGCGCGCCGAAGGATTCGCGCACCAGGGGCGGGCAGTCCGGGCGCACGGAGAGCGCCCAGCGCGCGTAACCCGGCAGCGGACGCTCGCGGTCCGCCTCGCCGACGGTCCACCAGTCGTCCGGAGTGAGCACCATGGACGCGGCGGCGCGTCCCGCGGCCATCGAGTCGACCTCGCGCAGACTGCCGACGAGGCCATGGCGGACGTAGCTCTCGGGGATCTCGGGCTCCGCCCCCGGGAGGGCGCGGTCGACCCGTATGGTCCCGGTGCGACCGGGCCCGAACGGCACACCGCGCGCGATGGCCCTGCGCAGTCCGGAGTCGGTCGGGATGTACCGCCACACGACGGCGTTGAGGCCGGGATCGTCGTTCTCCAGGATCCACAGCGCCACCGAGGCCGGCAGATGCGGCGCCCATGTCCATGCCCGCCGCAACCGTTCCGCGGTGGCCTCGGGCCGCTCGGGCGCGGGCAGCCCGGTCCGTGCCCGTACCCGCTCGGCGGTCTCCCCGTCGACCAGGCCGAGCAGAAAGCCGACCGCCTGTTCCACCCTGCTGTTCTGCCGCATGGCGGCATGATGCCGCAGGCAGAAGCAGGCCCGCGCGGAAAATTTCTCCGCGCGGGCCTGCTCAGGTGCTCTTGGGAGACGTCAGCCGGCGGCGCGCGCCGCCATCCGCGCCTTGCGCGTGGCCAGCTTCTCGTCGAACTTGGACGCCTCCGAGTCGAGACCGCCCATGTACAGGCCGATCTCCTCCTGCGCCTTCTGTCCCTCGGGGCCGAGACCGTCGATGTCCATGACCTTCAGGAACCGCAGCACCGGCTGGATGACGTCGTCGTGGTGGATGCGCAGGTTGTACACCTCGCCGATCGCCATCTGCGCCGCGAACCGCTCGAAGCCGGGCATGCCGTGGCCGGGCATCCGGAAGTTGACGAGCACGTCGCGCACGGCCTGCATGGTCAGGTCGGGGGCCAGCTCGAAGGCGGCCTTGAGGAGGTTGCGGTAGAAGACCATGTGGAGGTTCTCGTCGGTCGCGATGCGCGCCAGCATGCGGTCGCAGACCGGGTCGCCCGACTGGTGGCCGGTGTTGCGGTGCGAGACGCGGGTCGCGAGCTCCTGGAAGGCCACGTAGGCGACCGAGTGCAGCATCGAGTGCCGGTTGTCCGACTCGAAGCCCTCGCTCATGTGCTGCATGCGGAAGGCTTCCAGCTTGTCCGGGTCCACCGCGCGCGAGGCCAGGAGGTAGTCGCGCATCACGATGCCGTGGCGGCCCTCCTCGGCGGTCCAGCGGTGCACCCAGGTGCCCCAGGCGCCGTCGCGGCCGAACAGCGAGGCGATCTCGTGGTGGTAGCTGGGGAGGTTGTCCTCGGTCAGGAGGTTCACCACGAGCGCGATACGGCCGATCTCGGTGACCTTCGACTGCTCCTTGTCCCAGGCCTCGCCGTCCTCGAAGAAGCCCGGGAAGTTACGGCCGTCGCTCCAGGGCACGTACTCGTGCGGCATCCAGTCCTTGGTGACCTTGAGGTGCCGGTTCAGTTCCTTCTCGACCACTTCCTCGAGCGCGTACAGCAGCTTGGCGTCGGTCCAGACGGAAGGGCTGCCGAGGTGAGGGGTGGCGATCGTCACGGGAACTCCAGGGGGACGTGTGACAAAGCTGAACAAACCGGCGAGCGGTTGCCGGATCCAGTGGAACTTACGAAAGCGTAGGCTACGAATCCGTAGGTTACGAGACCGTAGGTTAAGGACGCTGTAAAGATCCCTGATCAGCCCATGTTCCCGGGCGTGCCCAAAAGGCCCCAGGACCGCAGGTCCCAGGGCCGAACGGGTGATCCGCTCACTCGGTCAGGCGTACAGCTCCCGCATCCGGACCGAGAGGCATGTCACACATCCCTCGAGCTTCTCGAACTCGCTGATGTCGACGACGACCGGCTCGTGGCCGAGGTCGGCGAGCAGCTCCGTCGTCTTCGGCGCGCTCGCCGAGATGAGCAGTTTGTGGCCGCCGAGCAGCACGACATGGCCGCCGGCCTCCTCCGGCACCGACAGGAAGCGCGGGAAGAGCGAGGGCCGGTCCACCTTCGGGATGTGCCCGATCACCGTCCCGTCGGGCAGCGCCGTGACCGCCGACTTCAGATGCAGCACCTTGCTCACCGGCACCGCGACGACCCGCGCCCCGAGCGGCTCGAAGGCGGCCCGCAGCTGCTGCACGCCGGCCGCGTTGGTACGGCCGCCGCGCCCGACGTAGATCGTGTCGCCGACCTTCAGGACATCGCCGCCCTCCAGTGTGCCCGGATCCCACACCCAGTTCACCGAGCAGCCGAGCGAGGCCACCGCCTCCTCGACCCCGGCGGTCTCCGGGCGGCGGGACTCGGCGCCGGGCCGGGTGATGAGCGCGACGTTCTTGTACATGACGACCGTGTCCTCGACGAACACGGAGTCCGGGCAGTCGTCGGCCGGATCCACCTCGACCGTGTCCCAGCCGTGCGCGCGCAGCGTCTCGACGTAGGCCTCCCACTGCTCGACCGCGAGATCGAGGTCGATCTTCTCGCGCTCGATGTGCGTCACCAGGCCTTCGGCGAGGCGCGGACTGGGGCGGCGGACGAGGGCCTTCTTGCTGGGCACGAGGAACTCCGTAACGGCGGCAGGGACGGCACCCCGGAAAAGCGGCACCGGTCAGCCATCATGCAGGGCGGGCCCGCGCGCACAAAACCCCTGGCGCCAGGCTGTGGCCCTCCTGAGATACGCGGCGGTAACCGAGCCCGGCGCCGTGAGGGGCTCCTTCGGCGGGTGCGCGGGCGCCCGGGGTGCCCTCCCGGAAGAAGGGCACCCGGACCGCCGCGTACCCGGTTACCCGACCGCCTCCGGGCTGGTCTCCCGCAGTTCGCCGTCCAGCAGCAGCCAGCGGGTGATGCCGATCGACTCCAGGAACGGCAGGTCGTGGCTGGCCACGATCAGCGCCCCCTCGTAGGACTCCAGCGCCGTCGTCAGCTGCCGCACGCTCGCCATGTCGAGGTTGTTCGTCGGCTCGTCCAGCATCAGCAGCTGCGGCGCCGGCTCGGCCAGCATCAGCGCGGCCAGCGCCGCCCGGAAGCGTTCGCCGCCGGACAGGGTCGCCGCCCGCTGGTCGGCGCGGGCGCCCCGGAACAGGAAGCGGGCGAGCCGGGCCCGCACCCGGTTGTTGCTCGCGCCCGGCGCGAACCGGGCCACGTTCTCGGCGACGCTGAGCTCGTCGTCGAGCACGTCGAGACGCTGCGGCAGGAAACGCAGCGGCACATGTGCCGTCGCCTCTCCCGCCACCGGCTCCAGCTCCCCGGCGATCGTCCGCAGCAGCGTCGTCTTGCCCGCGCCGTTGCGCCCGATCAGCGCGATCCGCTCGGGCCCGCGCAGATCGAAACCGCCCTTCACCCGGGCCCCGTACGCCAGCTCCAGATCCATGAGCGTCAGGACGTCGCGGCCCGGCGGGACGGCGGTGAACGGCAGCTCGACACGGATCTCGTCGTCGTCCCGTACGGCCTCCACCGCCTCGTCCAGCCGCTCCTTGGCCTCGGCGAGCTTCTCCTCGTGCATGATGCGGTGCTTGCCCGCGGACTCCTGCGCCGCGCGCTTGCGCGCCCCCATGACGATCTTCGGCTCGCGCTTCTGGTCCCACATCTTCTGCCCGTACCGCTTGCGGCGGGCCAACTTCATCTGGGCGTCCGACAGTTCGCGCTTCTGCTTCTTCAGATCCGCCTCGGCGACCCGCATCATCCGCTCCGCCGCCTCCTGTTCGACGGCGAGCGCCTCCTCGTAGGCGGAGAAGGTGCCGCCGTACCAGGTGACCTCGCCGGAGCGCAGATCGGCGATCTGGTCGACCAGGTCCAGGAGTTCACGGTCGTGGCTGACGACGACCATGACACCGGGCCAGGACGCGACGGCCGCGTACAGCCGCCGACGGGCGTACAGATCCAGGTTGTTCGTCGGCTCGTCCAGGAGCAGTACGTCCGGTCGGCGCAGCAGCAGCGCGGCCAGCCGCAGGAGCACCGACTCGCCGCCCGACACCTCGCCGATCGTGCGGTCCAACCCGATGTCGCCGAGGCCGAGTTCACCGAGCGTGGCCAGGGCGCGTTCCTCCACGTCCCAGTCGTCGCCGACGGTCTCGAAGTGCTTCTCGGCCACGTCGCCCGCCTCGATGGCGTGCAGCGCGGCGCGCCGGTCGGCGATGCCGAGCGCCTCGTCGACTCTCAGGCCGGTGTCGAGCGTGACGCTCTGCGGGAGGTACCCCACCTCGCCCGCGACGCGCACGGCGCCGTCGGCCGGGGTGAGTTCACCGGCGATCAGCTTCAACAGGGTGGACTTGCCCGAGCCGTTGACGCCGACCAGCCCGGTCCGGCCCGGGCCGACGGCGATGTCCAGGTCCTCGAAGACGGGGGTGCCGTCGGGCCAGGTGAAGGAGAGGGAGGTGCAGGTGATGGAAGTAGACATACGGGCCTCGCGGTTGCTCGGTGCGACAGGGGGCAAACGCGTATCGAGACACCTGTGACCAAGGGGGAGAGTCAGACTCCGCGGGCATGAGAAGAGCCCTGCACCGGAGGACGGCTCGAACGCCGAGGTCGCACGCAGCGCACCCACACCTGTGGTGGGTGACGCGGTGTCTCAGGACCTCAGACGAGCAACGTCCTTCTCCAATCGACGGCAACAGGACCGTCATACACCGTAGGAGAGGGCCTGAAGGCTGTCAACGAATTAACGTGAGACCCGATCGCACCACGAGGAGGCCCCGTGCCCAACGGCTCGCTGTCGCTGCCGGCCCGGCTGTATCTGCTGGCCTGGGACACCACGAGGAACGAGCTCGCCGGCACCGCCCACCTGGTGCGGGCCGGTGCCCTCACCGAGCTGGCCCAGCGCGGTCTGCTCGTCGACGACGACGGCATCGCCACCCCGGTCGACATGGACTCCCGCACCGGGGACGCCGTCCTCGACGGGCTCCTGGAGCTCGTACGCGAGTCCCGGCCGCACCGGTGGCGCAGCTGGGTGCCGCTGCACGCGCGCGTGACGGTGGACGCCGTACGGGAACAGCTCGCCGCCGAGGGGTACCTGCGGGCGGACAAACGCCGGGCCCTCGGACTGTTCCCGACCGTCGAGTACGCCCTGGAACGCGTCGCCGTCGTGGACGCGCTGCGCGAGGAGACGCGACAGGTCCTCGAAGGGCCCGTGCGGCCCGCGGACGTCTCCGAGCGGGACGCCGCCGTCGCCGTCCTGGCGGCCGCGGCCGGGGTGATCGCGCCGGCCGCCCGCAAGGAGCGCGGACCGTACCCGGAGCGGCTGGCTGAGCTGTGGGCACGCGGCGGGGCGGCGGCGCCGGGACTGCGGAAGGTCATGGACGAGCTGGGCACGGCACTGACGGCGACCGGCGCGCCTACGGGGGTCTGAGGGCGGCCACCGGGAGAGGTCGCCAGTTCTCGGCACCCTGAGCGCCTTCACATCTCACGTCCATGTCGGATTCCTGCCAGACCCACCCCGGCACCCGCTGCTTGGCTGGACGTCATGACGAACCAGACCTCGCTCCGTGACCGCGCCCTCGCTTTCCACGCCCTGCACGTGCCGGGACGGCCGCTCGTCCTGCCCAACGCCTGGGACACCGCGAGTGCGCGTGTCGTCGAGGACGCCGGTGCAGCCGCCGTGGCGACCACCAGTGCCGGGGTCGCCTGGGCGCTGGGCGCGGCGGACGGTGACCGGGTGGAGCGGGAGCGGGCGCTCGGTGTCGTCGCGGACATCGCGGCCGCCGTCGGCGTGCCCGTCAGCGCGGACATCGAGAGCGGCTACGCCGGGGATCCGGAGGGCGTCGGCGACACGGTCCGCGCGGTGCTCGCCGCGGGCGCGGTCGGCGTGAACATCGAGGACGCGCTGTACGAGGAGGGCGCCGGTCCGCTGCGGGACGTGGCCGAACAGGCCGAGCGGATCGCCGCCGCCCGCGAGGCCGCCGACGCCGAGGGGGTGCCGCTGTTCGTCAACGCCCGTATCGACACGTTCCTGCGGGGCTCCGGAGACGTGGACCTCACCCTGGAACGGGCCGCCGCCTTCCGGGCCGCGGGCGCCGACGGGATCTTCGTCCCCGGGGCCGTCGACCCGGGAACCGTGAAGCTGCTCGTCGACGGCATCGACGGCCCGCTGAACATCTTGGCCGGCCCGGGCGCCCCGCCGGTCGCGGAGCTGGCCGCGCTCGGCGTCGCGCGCGTGAGCGCCGGTTCAAGCATCGCGCAGGCCGTGCACGCCCTGGTGCACCGCGCCGCGAGGGAGCTGCTGGCGGCGGGCACGTACGACTCGCTGGCGGCCGGCCTCGACTACGGCGGGCTCAACCAGCTTCTGGGGGCGGTGCGCTAGACACGCCCCCCGCAGGGCGCTAGGCGTCCCGCATCAGCTCCGCCAGCTGCTCGTCCAGGTCCAGCTGGAGATGCTCCAGCCCCACCGGCACCAACTCGGCCGTGGCCTGAAGGAACCGGCGCACCTCCCCGGAGCGCACATGCACGACGGCCGTGCCCTCGGGCGCGTGGAACTCCAGAACGGTGCGGTCGTACCCGTACGGCCGCACCCGCACGTCGCCGTGCCCCTCGGCGGTCTCCAGTCCCGCCGTGAGGAGCTCGCGGGAGAAGGTCCAGCAGACCTCCACACCCTCCAGCGTGGCCGGAGCCGGGAAGGTCATGCGCACGGCGAACGGATCGCGCCGGTCGTAGTGCAGCGTGGCGGGGATACTCGGCATCCGCGGCGCGGCGGCGACGAGACGGGCCTCAACGGGCTGCTCGATGACAGTGGACAACGCGTTGCTCCCTCGTGACGGCTGAACTGACTTCCGGGCGGATCGGGCTGGCACTGTTAGAGACGACGGAATCGGCCAATCCGTGTACACGAAAGTCGAGTGACCTCGGTCACCGTTTTTCATGCACGGAAGTGGCGCATGCCACCTTCCGTGCCGCGAAGGGCACTTGTGGCGACCGCCGCCCCGTCCGACGGCGGTCTGGACGGCCACGGGCGCGTGGACTAGCTTCGCCCGCCATGAGGCGCATGGGGAGCACGCGACGCACGCGACACAGGGGACGTACGGCCAGACGGCTCGCCGCGGGGGTGGCGTGCGCGGCGGCACTGGCCGCGCTGACGGCCGTACCCGCACAGGCGCAGCCGCAGCACCGGGCGCCGCACTGGGAACTCAAGGAGAGCGGGACCCCGGAGGTGCGCTTCCGCGGACTGTCGGCCGTCAGCCGGACCACCGCCTGGGTCTCCGGCACCCAGGGCACCGTCCTGCGCACCACGGACGCCGGCGCGACCTGGCGGAACGTCTCGCCGCCCGGCGCCGGCGAGCTCCAGTTCCGGGACATCGAGGCGTTCGACGCGCGCCGGGCCGTCGTGCTGGCCATCGGTGAGGGCGAGGCGTCCCGGGTGTACCGGACCGAGGACGGCGGGGCCACCTGGACCGAGTCCTTCCGCAACACCGACGCCCGCGCCTTCTACGACTGCCTCACCTTCTTCGACCGCAAGCACGGCCTGGCGATGAGCGACCCGGTGGACGGGAAGTTCCGCATCCTGTCGACGAGCGACGGCGGTCGCTCCTGGAAGGTGCTGCCGGACGACGGCATGCCCGCCGCACAGGAGGGCGAGGCCGGGTTCGCGGCGAGCGGGCAGTGCCTGGTGAGCTCCGGTCCGAAGGACGTCTGGCTGGCCACCGGCGGAGCGGCACGCGCACGCGTGCTGCACTCCTCCGACCGCGGCCTGACCTGGAGCGCCACCGACACGCCGATCCCCGCGGGCGACCCCGCCAAGGGCGTCTTCGCGCTCGCCTTCCGTGACCGTACCCACGGCCTCGCCGTCGGCGGCGACTACCGCCCCGACCAGGCATCCCCCCAGGCAGGTGCCGTGACCCGGGACGGCGGCCGCACCTGGCAGCCCTCGGCGACACCCCCGCCCGCCTACCGCTCGGGCGTCGCCTGGCTCCCGTACAGCCGCACCGCCGCCCTCGCGGTCGGCCCCGCCGGGACCGATCTGACGACGGACGGCGGCCGCACCTGGCGCACGGTCGACACGGGCTCGTACGACACCGTGGACTGCACCGCCGACCTCGGCTGCTGGGCGGCCGGCGAGAAGGGGCGCGTGGCCCGGCTGGAGAGCTGATCCGGAATGTGGGTACCCGGTCGCCGAGTGCGGAAGGAGTGAGCCCACATGCCACGTGGTTCGAGCCCGAAGAGGGAACGCCAGTACGAGCACATCAAGGAGAGCGCCCAGGACCGGGGCGAGAGCAAGAAGCGCGCCGAGGAGATCGCCGCGCGGACGGTCAACAAGGAACGCGCCCGCTCCGGGGAGTCGAAGACCGCGAGCCGCACCTCGACCCAGGACATGTCGTCCGGCAAGAGGGGCGGTCAGCGGTCCGGGAAGGGCTCCCAGGGCCCGACCTACGACCAGCTCTACGAGGAGGCCAAGCGCCGCAACATCAGCGGTCGTTCGGACATGAACAAGAGCCAGTTGCAGCGGGCGCTCGGCAAGTGACGCCTCAGGAGGGCGACTCGCGGTACCGCTCCAGCTCCGGTGCGGTCTTCGTGGCCGCGAACTCGGTGACGCGGTAGGCGCAGACGCCGGCCGTGACGAACGGGTCGGTCGCCGCGATCTGCTCGATCCGCGCGCGGTCCTCCGCGACGGCGAGGATCACCCCGCCGTCGCGGGGGTTCTTGCGCCCGGAGGCCAGGAAGACACCCCGCTCGTACTGTGCGTCGAGCCACGCCACATGTGCCTCCAGCACGGCGTCGACCTGATCGAGCGGGGCGGTGTAGGTCAGCTCCAGAACGAACATGATCGTGAGCCTACGCCGACGTACGCTCGTCCCACCATGAGGACCGTAAGCATTCCCGCGGGCTGGCCCGCGACCGAGGAGCAAGCCCGCGCCGTCCAGGACGAGTTGCGCACGAAGGTGGTGCTCGACGAGCCCGGCCCGCCGCCCGGCACCGGGCACGTGACCGGAGTGGACGTGGCCTACGACGACGAGCGGGACGTCGTGGCGGCCGCCGCCGTCGTGCTGGACGCGGCGACCCTCGATGTGGTCGCCGAGGCCACGGCGGTCGGCCGGATCTCCTTCCCGTACGTCCCCGGCCTGCTCGCCTTCCGCGAGATCCCCACGGTCATGGCCGCGCTGGACGCCCTCCCGTGCCCGCCCGGCCTGGTCGTCTGCGACGGCTACGGCCTCGCCCACCCCCGCCGCTTCGGCCTCGCCAGTCACCTCGGCGTCCTCACCGGCCTCCCCACGATCGGCGTCGCCAAGAACCCCTTCACCTTCACCTACGACGACCCCGACGCCCCGCGCGGAAGCGCCTCCCCGCTCCTCGCCGGCACCGAGGAGGTCGGGCGTGCCCTCCGCACCCGCGAGACCGTCAAGCCGGTCTTCGTCTCGGTCGGCCACCGGGTGAGCCTGGACAACGCCTGCGCCCACACCCTGGCGTTGACCCCGCAGTTCCGTCTGCCGGAGACGACCCGCCGCGCGGACTCCCTGTGCCGCAAGGCGCTGAAGGAGGCCACGCATGTTCGGAACCCGCAGGCCGAGCGGGCGGCGGCGGATCCCGAACGGAGTTGGGGGCGCACGCTGTACGAGCGGCAGGCCGATCCGGTGACCTGGGCGGGCCGTGTCCTGGAGGCGGCGGCGCAGGAGTGGGGCCGGACGCCGGAGATCGACGCCGCCCTGGAGCTGGCGAGCGACCGTGAGCGGTGGCACCAGGGGAGAGAGGTGTTCGGCGTGGTCCGTGGGCGCCTGTTCACCGGTGAGGAACAGCTCTCCGCGGAGCGGGAGTTGCTGTTCCGCATCGCCGAGACCGTCGCCAAGATCGCCTACAACGCGGCCGGGCCGCCGCCGTACTACGACTACCACGCGGGGTGGCAGATCGGCCCGCTCGCCCGCCGCGTCGCCGAGGCCACGCGGGATCCCGGCGCCCGCGATCGGATCGAGGCGGCGCTCGGACCGGCCGTCTGAGTACCCGATCTGAGTATCCGTACGGATGTGAGCGCCCCCTCATGATCGGCAGGCTGGGCCCCATGACGACGCACCGTATGCCCCGCCACCGCTCCCCGAAGCCGCTCGCCGACCCGAACCGCCCCGTCGAGCGGGCCGTGATGGCCGCGCTCGTCCTGGCCGTGCTCGCGGGGCTCGCGTGGATTTGCGGGATGATCTACACCGTGGCGACCTGGCCGCTCTAGGGCGCCGGCACCCGCCCTGTCAGCGGCTCTTGGCCACCCGGAAGACGATCCCCGCGCGCTGGAGCCGTTCGGTGAGCGCGTCACCCATCGCCACCACCGTGGTCACCTGGCCGGATGTCGGCGGAAGGTCGTCGAAGGCCAGGGACAGGGCCGCCTCGGCGAAGATCTTCGCCGTCTCGTCGTAGCCCGGGTCGCCGCCCGCGACCTCGGTGAACACCTGGCGGCCGCCGCCCTCGCCGACGAAGCGGATCCTGAACCAGCTCTTGGCGCGCTTCTCGGCGCCCGGACCGTCGCCGGGCTTGAGCCGGTCGGACAACCAGCGTCGCGCGGGCGGCAGTTGGGCCGCGGCGAAGAGCGCGCTCACGGCCGCCACCCCGCCCACGGCCACCGGCAGTCGCCGTACGGCCGCGTAGTGGCGGTAGCGGAAGTCGGGGCCGTAACGTTCCAGCGCCCGTGCCGACCGCCCCACGATCTGCGCGTCGATGGTCGGCAGCGGCAGCGCCCAGGCGCCGACCTCCCCGGCGAACCGCGGGGCGCCGTTCGGAGTGGAGGCCCGCCGTCCCACGAGCCGCGGCTCGTGCCGGGCGCGGTCCCGCGCGGCGGCGATCATCTGCCGCCCGCGCGCGAACTGGTTCAGCGCCGAGGCGAACGTACCGCCCGAGAACGTCGCGTCCGCCGTCACGAACCCGTCCACCCGCAGCGGCACGCCCTCCGGCAGCTGCCGGACCGTGAAGTAGGCGCCGAGGTCGTGCGGCACCGAGTCGAACCCGCACGCGTGCACCAGCCGTGCACCCGTCTCACGCGCGCGTGCGTCGTGCCGGACGTACATCCGGTCCACGAACTCCGGCTCACCGGTGAGGTCGAGATAGTCCGCCCCGGTCTCCGCGCAGGCCGCGACCAGCTCCTCGCCGTAGGTCACATAGGGGCCCACCGTCGTGGCCACCACGCGCGCGTGCTCGGCGAGCGCCCGCAGCGAGGCCGGATCGGACACGTCCGCCCGCAGCACCCCGACCTCCGCGCCGCCCGGCAGCCGCTCCCGCAGCGCCTGGAGCTTCTCCTCGCTGCGACCGGCGACGGCCCAGCGCAGTCCCTCGGGCGCGTGCGCGGCGAGGTACTCCGCGGTGAGCGTCCCCACGAACCCGGTGGCTCCGAAGAGCACGATGTCGTACGGACGGTCCGCCCTGTTCAGCCTGCTCATGACACCCCTCGGTTCCGCAGCACGCGCCGTTGTCGGTGGCCGAGGCTAGCGTGAGGTGTGCGGAGCCCGACGACGAGGCCGGAGGTGTGCGGTGGCCGTGCCCAAGAATGCCCTGAAGAAGTGGGAAAAGGTGCGCGCCTTCTCCCTCGGGATGCCGGGCGCCGTGGAGGAGTTCCCCTGGGGCGAGTCCGTCGCCAAGGTCAACAAGAAGGTGTTCGTCTTCCTCGGTGTCGCGGACGGCAGCTATCCGCTCGGTGTCACGGTCAAGCTCACGGACGACGAGGCCCATGCGCACGCCCTGACCTGCCCCGGCGCCGAGCCTGCCGGGTACGGCCTGGGCAAGGCGGGATGGGTGCGCGTCCCGCTGGAGGAGAAGGGTGCCCCGGCCGCGGAGCTGCTGTGCGACTGGGTGGAGGAGAGCTATCGCGTGATCGCCCCGAAGCGGCTGACAGCGGAGTTGGACGGGCGGTGAGAGGCTGATTGCGGCTGATTGTCTAAGCGCTTGCTCGTTCAGGTCTTGTGCCCAGTGGAACAGGTTCTTAGCATCACTGGTGTTACATCGGTTGTGTCACGCCAATGGGGGCTGCATGACAACGGCAACGACGCCAGGGCAGGGCCCGCTGACCGGCGTACGCGTGCTCGAACTGGCCGGCATCGGACCGGGCCCGTTCGCCGCCATGCTCCTGGCCGACCTGGGCGCCGACGTCGTCCGCGTGGACCGGCCCGGCGGCCCCGGGCTCGCCATCAAGGCCGAGTACGACGTCACCAACCGCAACAAGCGCTCGGTGATCATCGACCTCAAGGCCCCGGACGGCGCCGCCCGCGTCCTCGACCTCGCCGAACGCGCCGACATCCTGATCGAGGGCTACCGCCCCGGCGTCGCCGAGCGCCTCGGCATCGGTCCCGAGGCCTGCCACGCCCGCAACCCGGGGCTCGTCTACGGCCGGATGACCGGCTGGGGCCAGGACGGCCCGCTGGCCCGGCGCGCCGGCCACGACATCGCGTACATCGCCCTCACCGGCACCCTCGGCATGATCGGCAGCCCCGACGCGCCCCCGCCCGCCCCCGCCAACCTCCTCGGCGACTACGCGGGCGGCTCCCTCTACCTCGTCGTGGGCGTCCTCGCCGCCCTCCACCACGCGCGCGTGACCGGCACGGGCCAGGTCGTCGACGCCGCGATCATCGACGGCACCGCCCACCTCTCGGCGATGATCCACGGCATGCTCGCCGCCGGCGGCTGGCAGGACCGGCGCGGCGCCAACCTCCTGGACGGCGGCTGCCCGTACTACGGCACCTATGAGACGGCCGACGGGAAGTACATGGCGGTCGGGCCGCTGGAGCCGCAGTTCTACGCCGAGTTCGTACGCCTCCTAGACCTGGAGGAGCACGCCGAGGCCCGCAAGGACTGGACCCGCTGGGGCGACCTGCGCGAGGCCGTCGCCGCGCGCTTCAAGTCCCGTACCAGGGACGCGTGGACGGCCGCCTTCGACGGCACGGACGCGTGCGTGGCCCCCGTCCTGTCGCTGCGCGAGGCCCCGCACCACCCCCACCTCGCCGCGCGCGGCACCTTCACCGACCACGGCGGCCTCACCCAGCCCGCGCCCGCCCCGCGGTTCTCCGCGACCCCCACCGCCGTCCGCACCGGCCCCGCCCGCCCCGGCGCGAACACCGAGGACGTGGCACACGACTGGGACGTACCCGATCTCCTGAAGGGCCTCGACCTGGACGGCCCCGCAACGAAGGGCCTCGACCTGGACGGCCCCGCAACCAAGGGCCCCGATCCGGACGCCCCCGCACCGAAGGGCCTCGCATGAAGCGGCAGATCTTCGCCCCCGAGCACGACGCCTTCCGCGAGACCGTGCGCGCCTTCCTGGCCAGAGAGGTGCGGCCGTACTACGCCCAGTGGGAGACGGACGGCATCGTCTCCCGCGACGCCTGGCGCGCGGCCGGCAAGCAGGGGCTGCTCGGGCTCGCCGTGGACGAGGAGTTCGGGGGCGGCGGCACCACCGACTTCCGCTACAGCGCCGTCCTCGCCGAGGAGTTCACACGCGCGGGCGCCTCGGGGCTCGCCCTCGGTCTGCACAACGACATCATCGGCCCGTATCTGACCGGCCTGGCCACCGAGGAGCAGCGGCGGCGCTGGCTGCCCGGCTTCTGCGACGGCACCCTGATCACCGCCATCGCCATGACCGAACCCGGCGCAGGATCAGACCTCCAAGGCATCCGCACCCACGCCGAGGACCGCGGCGACCACTGGGTTCTCAACGGCTCCAAGACCTTCATCTCCAACGGCATCCTCGCCGACCTCGTGATCGTCGTCGCCAAGACGACCCCCGAGGGCGGCGCGCACGGCCTGTCGCTGCTCGTCGTCGAGCGCGGCATGGAGGGCTTCGAGCGCGGCCGCAACCTCGACAAGATCGGCCAGAAGGCCCAGGACACCGCCGAGTTGTTCTTCCGTGACGTGCGCGTGCCCAAGGAGAACCTCCTCGGCGAGCTCAACGGCGCGTTCGTCCACCTGATGACGAACCTCGCGCAGGAGCGCCTGAGCATCGCCGTCTCCGCGATCGCCGCCGCCGAGCACCTGCTGGAGATCACCACGGAGTACGTCAAGGAGCGCGAGGCCTTCGGCCGGCCGCTCGCGACCAAGCAGCACATCCGTTTCGAGATAGCGGAGATGGCCACCGAGTGCGCCGTCACCCGCACGTTCCTCGACCGCTGCATCGAGGATCACTCGAACGGGCAACTCGACGCCGTCCACGCCTCCATGGCCAAGTGGTGGGCGACCGAGCTCCAGAAGCGGGTCGCCGACCGCTGTCTGCAACTGCACGGCGGCTACGGCTACATGAGCGAGTACCCCGTCGCCCGGGCCTTCACCGACGGCCGCATCCAGACCATCTACGGCGGGACGACCGAGATCATGAAGGAGATCATCGGGCGTTCCCTGCTCGGCTAACCCTCGTTGAAAGGCTTTCCAGTGAGCACCGAAGCGTATGTGTACGACGCGATCCGCACCCCGCGCGGTCGCGGCAAGGCGAACGGCGCCCTGCACGGCACCAAGCCCATCGACCTGGTCGTCGGACTCATCCACGAGATCCGCGACCGTTTCCCGGGCCTGGACCCGGCCGCCATCGACGACATCGTGCTCGGCGTGGTCGGCCCTGTCGGAGACCAGGGCTCCGACATCGCCCGGATCGCCGCCGTGGCCGCCGGACTGCCGGACACGGTCGCGGGCGTACAGGAGAACCGCTTCTGTGCGTCGGGTCTGGAGGCGGTCAACATGGCCGCCGCCAAGGTCCGTTCCGGCTGGGAGGACCTGGTTCTCGCGGGCGGCGTGGAGTCCATGTCCCGGGTGCCGATGGCCTCGGACGGCGGCGCCTGGTTCAACGACCCGATGACCAACCTGTCCGTGAACTTCGTGCCGCAGGGCATCGGCGCCGACCTCATCGCCACCATCGAGGGCTTCTCGCGGCGGGACGTGGACGAGTACGCAGCACTGTCGCAGGAGCGGGCGGCGACGGCCTGGAAGGAGGGCCGCTTCGACCGTTCCGTCGTGCCGGTGAAGGACCGCAGCGGCCTGGTGGTGCTGGACCACGACGAGTACATGCGCCCGGGCACCACCGCCGACTCGCTCGCCAAGCTCAAGCCGTCCTTCGCGGACATCGGCGACCTGGGCGGCTTCGACGCGGTCGCGCTCCAGAAGTACCACTGGGTCGAGAAGATCGACCACGTCCACCACGCCGGCAACTCCTCCGGCATCGTGGACGGCGCCTCGCTGGTCGCCATCGGCTCGCGCGAGGTCGGCGAGCGCTACGGCCTCACCCCGCGCGCGCGGATCATCTCCGCGGCCGTCTCCGGCTCCGAGCCCACCATCATGCTCACCGGCCCCGCCCCCGCGACCCGTAAGGCGCTCGCCAAGGCCGGGCTGACCATCGACGACATCGACCTCGTCGAGATCAACGAGGCCTTCGCGGCGGTCGTCCTGCGCTTCGTGAGGGACATGGGCCTCTCGCTGGACAAGGTCAACGTCAACGGCGGCGCCATCGCGCTGGGCCACCCGCTCGGCGCGACCGGCGCGATGATCCTCGGCTCGCTCGTCGACGAACTGGAGCGCCAGGACAAGCGGTACGGCCTCGCCACGCTCTGTGTGGGCGGCGGCATGGGCATCGCCACCATCGTCGAGCGCATCTGACCCCCCTCCCGACGGATCACACGGAGCATCTCCCCATGAGCACTGAGTCCACCACCATCCGCTGGGAACAGGACCGGTCCGGCGTCGTCACCCTCGTCCTCGACGACCCCGACCAGTCCGCGAACACCATGAACCAGGCGTTCCGCGACTCCCTCGCCGTCGTCACCGACCGCCTGGAGGCCGAGAAGGACTCCATCCGCGGCATCATCTTCACCTCCGCCAAGAAGACCTTCTTCGCGGGCGGCGACCTGCGCGACCTCATCCGGGTCACCCCGGAGACCGCGCAGGAGCTCTTCGACGGCGGCCTCGCGATCAAGCGCGACCTGCGCCGCATCGAGACCCTCGGCAAGCCGGTCGTCGCCGCGATGAACGGCGCGGCCCTCGGCGGCGGTTACGAGATCGCGCTGGCCTGCCACCACCGCATCGCCCTCGACGCCCCCGGCTCCAAGATCGGCTGCCCCGAGGTCACCCTCGGCCTCCTGCCGGGCGGCGGTGGCGTCGCCCGCACGGTCCGCCTCCTCGGCATCGCCGACGCGCTGCTGAAGGTGCTCCTCCAGGGCACCCAGTACAGCCCGCAGCGCGCCCTCCAGAACGGTCTGATCCACGAGGTGGCCGCCACCCAGGAGGAACTGCTCGCCAAGGCCCGCGCCTTCATCGAGGCCAACCCCGAGTCGCAGCAGCCCTGGGACAAGCCCGGCTACCGCATCCCCGGCGGCACACCCGCCAACCCCAAGTTCGCGGCCAACCTCCCCGCCTTCCCCGCCAACCTGCGCAAGCAGACCAACGGCGCCCCCTACCCGGCCCCGCGCAACATCCTCGCCGCCGCCGTCGAGGGCTCCCAGGTCGACTTCGAGACCGCACAGGTCATCGAGGCGCGCTACTTCGTGGAGCTGGCGGCGGGCCAGATCTCGAAGAACATGATCCAGGCGTTCTTCTTCGACCTCCAGGCCGTCAACTCCGGCGCCAACCGCCCCAAGGGCATCGAGCCGCGCAAGGTCCGCAAGGTCGCCGTCCTCGGCGCCGGGATGATGGGCGCCGGCATCGCGTACTCGTGCGCCCGCGCGGGCATCGACGTCGTGCTGAAGGACGTGTCGGCGGAAGCGGCGGCCAAGGGCAAGGCGTACTCCGAGAAGCTCTGCGCGAAGGCGGTCTCCCGCGGCCGTACGACGCAGGAGAAGGCGGACGCCCTGCTGGCCCGCATCACACCGACCTCCGACCCCGCCGACGTCGCCGGCTGTGACGCGGTCATCGAGGCCGTCTTCGAGAACCCCGAGCTCAAGCACAAGGTGTTCCAGGAGATCCAGCACCTCGTCGAGCCCGACGCGCTGCTGTGCTCCAACACCTCCACCCTGCCCATCACCGTGCTGGCGGAAGGCGTGGAACGCCAGGCGGACTTCATCGGACTGCACTTCTTCTCGCCGGTCGACAAGATGCCGCTCGTCGAGATCATCAAGGGCGAGCGGACGGGGGAGGAGGCCCTGGCCCGGGCCTTCGACCTGGTGCGGCAGATCAAGAAGACACCGATCGTCGTGAACGACTCGCGCGGCTTCTTCACCTCCCGGGTCATCGGCCACTTCATCAACGAGGGCGTCGCGATGGTCGGCGAGGGCATCGAGCCGGCGTCCATCGAGCAGGCGGCGGCACAGGCCGGCTACCCGGCGAAGGTGCTGTCCCTGATGGACGAGCTCACGCTGACGCTCCCGCGCAAGATCCGCAACGAGTCCAAGCGGGCTGTCGAGGAGGCGGGCGGGGTGTGGCCCACGCATCCCGCGGAGGCCGTCATCGACCGCATGGTCGACGAGTTCGGCCGTACCGGGCGCAGCGGCGGCGCCGGCTTCTACGAGTACGGCGAGGACGGCAGGCGCGCGCGGCTGTGGCCGGGCCTGCGCGAGCACTTCACCAAGCCCGGCCACGAGATCCCCTTCGAGGACATGCAGGAGCGCATGCTCTTCTCCGAGGCCCTCGACACGGTCAAGCTCCTGGAGGAGGGCGTCCTGACGTCCGTCGCCGACGCCAACATCGGCTCCATCTTCGGCATCGGCTTCCCGGGCTGGACCGGTGGCGTCCTCCAGTACATCAACGGCTACGAGGGCGGCCTCCCGGGCTTCGTGGCACGCGCACGTGAACTGGCCGAGCGCTACGGGGACCGCTTCACGCCGCCGGCGCTGCTGGTGGAGAAGGCGGAGAAGGGGGAGCGGTTCGGGGACGCGTGACGGGGGTGCCGGCGGGGGCGTGAATCCTCGGGCCCGCCCCCGCCCGTACCGCTGAGCGACACGCCCCGCTTGCTCCCGGGGTGCCGGACCGCCGACGCTGACCTGCGAACCGGTCCCCGTCCCCACCGAGGAGCCCCCATGGGAACCCGTCCCGCCCTCGCCTTCCTGGACATCCTCCGCGGCGAGGGCGTGGACCGGGTCTTCGGCAACCCCGGCACCACCGAACTCCCCTTCCTGGCCGCGCTCAAGGAGACCGAGGACGCCCCCGAGTACGTCCTCGGTGTGCACGAGGGCGCGGTCGTCTCGATGGCGGACGGTTACGCGCGCGCCACCGGCCGCCCCGCCTTCGTGAGCCTGCACGTCGCCGCGGGCCTCGCCAACGGCCTCATCGGCCTCCTCAACGCCCGCCGCTCCCGCACCCCCCTCGTCGTCACCGCAGGCCAGCAGGACCGCCGCCACCTCCAGCAGGACCCGATGCTCTCCGGCGACCTCGTCGCCCTCGCGAGGCCCGCGGTGAAGGCGGCGTACGACGTTCAGCACGCCCGCGACCTGCCGTTGGCGTTACGCCGCGCCTTCGCCCTCGCCGTACGACCGCCCGCGGGCCCGGTGTTCCTGTCCGTCCCCATGGACGTGTTCGCCGAGGACACCGAGGTCGAGGTCCCCGCCCCCACCCCGGCACCCCCACCCGGACCGGCCCCCGGCATCGAACGCGCAGCCGTCCTCCTCGGCGGCGCCGCCCGCCCCGCGATCGTCGCCGGGGACGGAGTCGGCCGCGAGGACGCCGTCGCCGCCCTGGTCCGCGTGGCGGAGGCCTGCGGCGCGACCGTGCACCACCAGCCCATGGCCGACTGCCTGAACTTCCCGACCACCCATCCCCTCTACGCCGGGATGCTGCCGCCCCGCCACGACGCCATCCGCGCCGCCCTCGCCCCGCACGACGTGCTGCTGATCGCCGGCGCCCACGCCTTCACCCCGCACCACTACACCCCGGGCCCCGCCCTGCCGCCCGGCCTCACCGTCGTCCAACTCGACTCCGACCCCGACGAGAGCGGCCGCAACTTCCCCGCCGAGGCCGGCCTGGTCGGCTCCCTCGCGCCCTCCCTGCACCGCCTCGCCGGCCTCCTGCGCGAACGCGTCCCCGCCCACACCGCCAAGGGCCGCGTCCTGCGCACCGGCGAACGCCACGCCGTGGACCGCGACCGCGCCGAGTCCGCCGCCCGCGCCGCGTACTCCCCGGCCCCGCTCGCCCCCTGGGCCGCCGCCCACGCCGTGGCCCGCGGTCTGCCGCCCGGCGCCGCGATCGTCGAAGAGGCCATCACCGTAGGGCTGTTGCTGCGTCGTCTCGTACGCCTGGACCGTCCCGGCAGCTACACCCACACCGTCGGCGGCGGCCTGGGCTGGGGCATCGGCGCCGCCGTCGGCCGCGCGCTCGCCGAGCCGGGACGGCCCGTGGTCGCCGTACTGGGCGACGGCAGCGCCCTGTTCGGCCTCCAGGGACTGTGGAGCGCCGCACGGCAGTCGGCCCCGGTCCTGTTCGTCGTGATGGGCAACGGCGCCTACCGCACCCTCCAGGACACCTACGAGGCGATGGGCGGCCAGGGCCTGTGCCCCGGCACCGAACTGGGCCCCCTGGACTTCACCCGGGCGGCCGCCTTCTTCGGCGTCGACGCGGTCCGTGCCGAGAGCGCCGGGCATCTGCGCGAACTGGTCGCCGGGGCAGGGCAGTCGAAGGGGCCGCTGCTGGTCGACGTACCGCTGAAGCAGTGAGACCCCTGGCGGGGGGAACGACATCCGCGACCGAGGCGATGATCCGCCACTCACAGCGTCGCGCACCTTGCCACCCGCACACCCAAGCATCACCATTCGGTCCATGACGGACGACGGTCCTCTGCCCAAGTCGGTGCTGGCCCGCGGAGTGACACTCCTGCGTGCTTGCGGGGACTCCGGGACCGCCCTCACCCTCGCCGAACTCGCCCTGCGCACCGGGTTGCCCAAGCCCACAGCGCACCGGCTGATCGGCGAACTGGTCCGGCTCGGCCTCGTCGAGCGGACCCGCGCCGGCAGCTACCGCATCGGGCTCGGCCTGTTCGTGCTCGGACAGTCCGCGCCGGCCGTGTGCGAACTGCGGGACGCCGCACTGCCGTACCTGGGCGACCTGCACGAGGCCACCCACGAGAACGTCCACCTCGCCGTCCCGGACGGCACCGACACCCTCTTCGTGGAGAAGGTCACCGGCCGCCGCGCCACCCCGATCGTCTCCCGCACCGGCGGCCGCCTCCCCGCCCACTGCACGGCCACCGGCAAGGTCTTCCTCGCCCAGGACCCCCGCCCACCCCACCGCACCCTGCTCCGGCTGACCCCGCGCACCCTGGTCCTCCCGGGCCAGCTGGCCCGGGACCTGGCCCTGACCCGCGCCCGGGGCTTCGGCGTCAACCTGGAGGAGGCCGAGATCGGCGTCTCGGCGGTGGCGGCCGCGGTCTACGCCCACGACCGCGACCCCCGCCCGATCGCGGCGATCTCGGTGACAGGCGGCACCCGCCGCCTGGACGTGGACCGGGTGGGCGCGAGGGTCTGCGCGGCGGCAAGGGCTCTGACCCGGGCACGCGCTCCCTGCACCTCTCCGGTCACCCGGCCCCTGACGAAGACCAGCACCCTGTCGCACACCTCCGTCAGCTCCGCCAGGTCCGTCGAAGCGATCAGGACCGCCGCACCGCCCGCCGCCAACTCGCCCACGATCCGGTGCATCTCGCCCCGTACGCCGAAGCGTGCCCAGCGTGACGATGCACGACGGCAGCGCGAGCAGGGTCGTCACCAGCGCGTTGAACGCCCCGAGCACGATCCCGGTGAGCAGCATCACCGGTACCGCCGCCCAGGGCGACCAGCCGTCCCGTACGAGAAGCGCCCCGACGACCAGCACCATCGCGTAGGTGCCGCCCACCGACAGGTCGACCTCGCGCATGGCGAGCGCGAAGACCATGCCGCGGGGTCGCCCCGCAGCGTCGGCCCAGGCGGCCGCAGCGGCAACACGGGCGTTCCAGCGAGTGGAATGCGCTCTTGCCGGGCGCCTGACGGGTCATCACACTCGCCCCATGGAGACGCGTACCGCCCTGGTGACCGGAGCGGCACAGGGCCTCGGGCAGGAGTTCGCCGTCGCGCTGGCCGGGCGCGGCTACCGGGTCGCGGGCCTCGACCTCGTCCCGCAGCCGCAGACCGCGGGCCGGATCCTCGACTATGTGGAACTGGTGGGAGACGTCACCGACGAGGAGGTCGTACGGGCCGAACTGGAGCGTGCGATCGACCGGTTCGGCACCCTGCACGTCGTCGTCAACAACGCCGGCGTCTACCCGTCGAAGCCCTTCGAGGAGACGACCGCCGAGGAGTGGCGGCGCGTCCTGCGCGTCAACCTGGAGGCCCCGTTCCTGGTGACACAGGCCGCGCTGCCCTATCTGAAGGCGGCCCGGTGGGGCCGTGTCGTCAACATCGCCTCCGCGGCCGTGTTCACCGCGCCGCCCACGATGGTCCCCTACGTCGCCTCGAAGATGGGCCTGATCGGCTTCACCCGCGCGCTCGCCGCCGCGCTCGCCCCGTACGGGATCACCGTCAACGCCATCGCGCCCACCATGGTCCGCACCGCCACCGCCGAACGGACGGTCGGCGCCGACGGCGGCTTCGCGTTCGTGCGCGACCGCCAGGCCGTCGCCCGCACCCAGGAGCCGGCCGACCTGGTCTCGACGCTGCTGTACGTGGTCGACGAGGGCAGCGGCTTCCTGACCGGTCAGACCCTCAACGTGTCAGGAGGATCAGCCTACTTGTGAGGGGCCGGACGAGGCCGGGACCCATTCGCTGAGCTCCTCCCTCAGCGACCGCTGGAAGGTGGTCAGCAGCGCCTGCACCACGATCGGATGCATATGGGCGGACAGCGACTTCACGTCCCGCGTGTCCCGCTCCGAGACCTCCCCCCGGAACAGCTCCGCCAACTCGTGCGCCGCGGCCCGCGCATGCTCGACGAGCACACCGCGCGCCGCGAGGATCGACTCCAAGGACAGGGGGACGTCGAGCAGTTGGACTCCGAGCCGCAGCAGCCCCGCGTCGAAGTGGTAGCGGTCGCCGTCCGGCCGTACGACGTTCATCGCGGCCAGCCGCTCCACGTCCGCGTCGCCGAGCGCCCGCCCCGCCCGCTGCTCCAGCTCCACGCGGGTCGCCGTCTCCGCGGTGTCCGGTGCCCAGGAGGCCACGACCGCACGGTGGATCGCGAGGTCGTGCGGGCTCAGGTCCGGCGGCAGCTGACGCAGATACCGCTCGATCGCCGCGAGCGTCATCCCCTGGTGCTGGAGCTCCTCGATCAGCGCGAGCCGCGACAGGTGCTCCTGCCCGTAGTGCCCCACCCGCCGCGGACCGATGACCGGCGGCGGCAGCAGCCCCTTGGTGCCGTAGAAGCGGACCGTGCGGACCGTGACGCCCGCCCGCGCGGCCAGCTCGTCGATCGTGAGGTCGGTCGCGTCGATCTCGGTGGGTTCGGTCGTCATGTGCAGCAGTATCGCTGTCTCACCAGTGCTGTGAAACCTCGCGGGCACCCCTGATGACCATGCTCGGCGATCATGTGAGATGTGCCGCCCTGTGAGGTCCGCCACCGCGTGAGGGGTGCGGGACGGGGGAAGGTGGCCCCTTGGTCTGTGCCTCCACCGAGCGCACAGGCCATACGTACGTCCGGACACCCGAGCGCGATCCGCTCGGGCGCACCAGAGAGCGGTACCACTCGTGAGCAAGGACGCCGTGGACACGGCACAGGCCGCCCACCCCACCCCGGCGGCCGGGACCCCCGCGGACGCGGGCGACGCCGGTTACAGCAAGGACCTCAAGGCCCGCCACGTCAACATGATCGCCATCGGCGGCGCGATCGGCACCGGCCTCTTCCTCGGCGCCGGAGGGCGCCTCCACAACGCGGGCCCGGCGCTCGCGATCGCCTACCTCGTCTGCGGGATCTTCGCCTTCTTCGTGGTGCGCGCCCTCGGCGAGCTCGTCCTCTACCGCCCGTCGTCCGGTTCCTTCGTGTCGTACGCGCGCGAGTTCCTCGGCGAGAAGGGCGCGTACGTCGCCGGCTGGATGTACTTCCTGAACTGGTCGACGACGGGCATCGCCGACATCACCGCGATCGCGCTCTACACGCACTACTGGAGCCTGTTCACCGACATCCCGCAGTGGACGCTGGCCCTGATCGCCCTGGCCGTGGTCCTGGCGGTGAACCTGATCTCGGTGAAGATCTTCGGCGAGATGGAGTTCTGGTTCGCGATCATCAAGGTCGCCACGCTGGTCGCCTTCATGTTCGTCGGTATCTTCCTGCTGGCCACGCGGCACGAGGTCGGCGGCCAGACCCCGGGCCTGAGCGTGATCAGCGACAACGGTGGCGTCCTTCCGCACGGCCTGATGCCCGTCGTCCTTGTCATGCAGGGCGTGATCTTCGCCTACGCCGCCCTGGAGCTGGTCGGCGTCGCCGCCGGCGAGACCGCCGAGCCGGAGAAGGTCGTCCCGCGCGCGGTGAACTCGATCATGTGGCGGGTGGGCCTGTTCTACGTCGGCTCGGTGGTCCTGCTGGCCCTTCTCCTCCCCGGCTCGGTCTACTCGGCCGACGAGAGCCCCTTCGTCACCGTCCTGTCGAAGATCGGCGTCCCGGCGGCGGGCGACGTGATGAACCTGGTGGTCCTGACGGCGGCGATGTCCTCGCTGAACTCGGGCCTGTACTCCACGGGCCGCATCCTCCGCTCGATGGCCATGGCGGGCTCGGCCCCGAAGTTCACGGCGAGGATGAACCGCAGCCAAGTCCCCTACGGCGGCATCCTGCTCACCTGCGCGGTCTGCGTCCTCGGTGTCGGCCTGAACTACCTCATGCCGAGCCAGGCCTTCGAGATCGTGCTCAACGTGGCCTCCCTGGGCATCATCTCGACCTGGGTGATCATCATGATCTGCCACCTGGCCTTCGTCCGACGCGCCAAGGCCGGCCTCCTCACCCGCCCGTCCTTCCGCCTCCCCGGCAGCCCGGTCACCGAGATCGCCACGATCGCCTTCCTCCTGGCCTGCCTGGGCATGATGGCGAACGACCCCGAGGTCGGCCGCAAGACCCTCCTCCTCATCCCGGTGATCGCCGCGATGCTGGTGGCCGGCTGGTACGCCGTCCGCCGCCGGGTCACCGAGACGGCGGACCAGGAGCTGACCCGCATCACCGGATGACCCGGAGGCCACTGTCAGTGGCAGCGCCTACGGTGGCGTCATGTCGGAGATCACTTACATCCGGGGTGACGCCACCGCGCCGTCGGTGAAGGGCGTCAAGGTGATCGCCCATGTCTGCAACGACATCGGGGGATGGGGCAAGGGCTTCGTGCTCGCGCTGTCGCGCCGCTGGCCGGAACCGGAGAAGGAGTTCCGCGCCTGGCACCGAGAACGCGCCGGGAACGACTTCGCGCTGGGCGCGGTCCAGTTCGTGCGGGTCGAGCCCTACGTGTGGGTGGCGAACATGGTTGGGCAGCGGGGCACCCGCACGGGCAGCAAGGGCGTGCCGGTGCGCTACGAGGCGATCGACGCGGCACTGGAGAAGCTCGCGGCGAAGGCCACGGAACTGGGCGCCTCCGTGCACATGCCACGGATAGGGTGCGGGCTGGCAGGGGGCAAGTGGTCCCGCGTCGAGCCGCTCATCACCGAGCGGCTGGTCGGGAAGGGGATCGCGGTCACGGTCTACGACCATGGGGAGAGCCGGAGTTGAGCAGGCACACCGACGTCCTGGTACTGGGCGGCGCGGGCGTCGACACGATCATCTACGTACCGGAGCTCCCGCTCCCGTACGCCGACAGCTACATGATCGACTCCGGGATCCGCACCCGCGCGGGCCAGACCGGGGACTTCGTCTCCGTCGCCCTCAGCTCGCTCGGCCTGCGCACCCATCACCTGGACATGCTCGGCGACGACCCCGAGGGCGACCTGGTCCGGGCGTTGCACCGGGACCGGGGCATCGCGCTCACCGCCGTCCCGCAGCCGGCCGGGACAAAGCGCGCGGTCAACCTCGTAGGACCCGACGGGCGCCGCCTCTCCCTGTACGACGTGAGCCGCTCCCACCCGGAGGACCGGCTGCCGGAGTCCACGGTCCGGGCACTGGCCGAGTCGAGCCGGCACGCGCATGTCTCGATCACCCAGCCGTGCGCGCACGCCCTGCCCGTCCTGCGCGACGCCGGGGTCACCCTCTCCACCGACCTGCACGACTGGGACGGCGAGAACCCGTACCACGAGCCGTTCGCGTACACGGCGGACGTGGTCTTCCTCTCCGCCACCGCCCTGACCGACCCCGAACGCACCATGCGCCGCATCGTCGAGCGCGGCCGCGCCGAGGTCGTCGTCGCCACCGCGGGCGCCGAGGGCGCGTATCTGCTGGCCGACGGCGAGCTGACCCGGATCCCCGCGGTCACCCCGCCCGCGCCGGTGGTGGACTCCAACGGAGCGGGCGACGCCTTCGCGGCCGCCTTCCTGTACGGCAGGCTGACCGGCGAGCCGCCGCACCGGTGCGCCCTGTACGGCGCGGTGGCCGGCGCCCACGCCTGCACGGTGCCGTCGACGGAGACGGACGCGATCGACCGGGACGCCCTCCACACCCGTGTGGCCGGTTTTTTGTCCGCGGAGGAATCGGGTACCCGAACCGTGTGAGAAAGGTGCCCTGGCTCGGCACGCTGATAGTCCTGTCCAGCTGCGGACTGGTTCTCGGCGGTTGCGACAGTGCCGGACAGCGGGACTCGGCGGCCTCCACCGCGGCAGCCGCATTCGAGCGCCTGCTCAGCTCCGATGACGCCAAAGGCCTGTGCGAGGCACTCGCGCCGGAGACCCGCGACGCGGTGGAGGAATCCGGGAAAGCGGATTGCGAGAAGGCGGTCGCCGCCCAGGAAATACCCCTCGGCGGTGACATCCGCGGCACGGACGTCTACGGCAGACAGGCCCGAGTCGTCCTCGAATCGGACACGCTGTTCCTTTCGCGGTTCGCGGACGGCTGGAAGGTCGTCGCCGCCGGATGCACCCCTCGTGAGGGCCGGCCCTACCAGTGCACGCTCCAGGGAGGCTGAGGGCGTATGCGGATCATGTTCACGCTCTGTCTGGTCCTCGTCCTCGGCGGACTCGTCTATTTCAGCGCCGTGGGGCTGATGAACCGATGACCACGAGAACGCGCGGATTCCTCCGCGACAACGGACTGGGCCTCGGATTCGGCATCGCATTCCTGCTGGCTCTCGTGGGACAGGCCATCGCGGGCCACGCGGAGTTCAACAACCAACTGGCCACCGACGGACTGGCCCAGGTCGGATTCGGCGAATACCTCATGTCGTCCGACTTCGCCGTCGACGTGACGGAGAACTGGCAGTCGGAGTATCTCCAGTTCTTCCTCTACATCACCGCGACCGTGTGGCTCCTCCAACGGGGTTCGCCCGAATCGAAGGAAATGGACAAAGCCGGAACGGAGTCCGACAAGGCCCAGCAGGTGGGCAGATACGCCCACCGGTACTCACCGCGCTGGGCCCATGGGCGCGGACTGCGGCTGCACGTCTACTCGCACTCCCTCGGTCTGGTGATGGGCACGCTGTTCGCCCTGTCCTGGCTGTCCCAGTCGATCACCGGTGTCGCCGCCTACAACGAGGAACAGCTCCGGCAGCTCCAGGCGCCCATGAGCTGGGCCGACTACGCCGGTTCCGCGGACTTCTGGAGCCGCACCCTGCAGAACTGGCAGTCCGAGTTCCTCGCCGTGGCGTCCATGGCCATCCTGTCCGTCTACCTCCGCCAGCGCGGCTCGCCGGAGTCCAAGCCGGTCGGGGCGGCCCACACCTCGACCGGAGTCGAGGGCTGAGACGGACCGCCCCGCCATACTCGGGACCTAGTGCTCGTGCACGTCGTTCGTCGCGGCGATCTTCTTCCACGACTTCGGCTGCGCGGGGACCGCCCCGTCCGCAGCCGACCGGGCGATGGACGCGCCCGCGCCCGCCGCAGCGGGAGCCCCCGGCTTCGACGGCTGGAACAGCCAGGTGTCGAAGAGCGCCGACAGCGACTGCCCCGACACCTCCTCGGCGTACGTCCGGAAGTCGGCGACCGTGGCGTTGCCGTACGCGTACTTCTGCGGCCAGCCCTTCAGGACCGCGAAGAAGGCGTCGTCCCCGATCTCGTTGCGCAGCGCCTGAAGGGCCAGCGCGCCCCGGTCGTAGACGGCGATGTCGAACTGGTGCTCCGGGCCCGGGTCGCCCGGCTTCACCGTCCAGAACGGGTCGTCGGCCGGGTGCGAGGCGTACACGTAGTCCGCGATCTCCTGCGCCGTGCCCTCGTCCTCGTGCTCGGACCACAGCCACTGCGCGTACCGCGCGAAGCCCTCGTTGATCCAGATGTCCTTCCAGCCGGCGACGGAGACGAGGTCGCCGTACCACTGGTGGGCCAGCTCGTGCACGACCACGGAGGTGTTCGAACCGTTGGCGAACTGGCGCGGGCTGTAGAAGGGCCGGGTCTGGGTCTCCAGCGCGTACCCGGTGTTGGTGTTCGGCACATACCCGCCGAGCGCGTTGAAGGGGTACGGCCCGAAGTACCCGCTCAGCCAGTCGGCGACCTCCCCGGTCCGCTCGATGCTGGCCCGCGCCGCGCCGGCGTTGTCGCCGAGGTCCTTGCTGTAGGCGTTGACGACCGGGATCCCGCTGTCGGTCCGGCCCGTCGTGATGTCGAACTTCCCGACGGCCAGCGTCGCCAGATAGGTGGCCTGCGGCTTGTTGGACCGCCAGTTGAAGCGGGTCCAGCCGGCGCGTGAACTCGTCGACTGGAGCGTGCCGTTGGAGATGGCCTGGGTGCCGTCCGGGACCAGCACGGACACGTCGTAGGTGGCCTTGTCGAGCGGGTGGTCGTTGCTGGGGAACCACCACCAGGCGGCCTCGGGCTCGTTGGCGCCGACCCCGCCGTCCGGCGTGCGGTGCCAGCTGGTGAAGCCGTACGCCTGCTTCGACGACGGCACCCCGCTGTAGCGCACGACGACGGTGACGGCCGTGCCCTTCGCCAGCGGCGTCCTCGGCGTGATCTCCAGCTCGTGCTCGCCCGACGTGGTGAACGACGCCTTCGCGCCGTTGACCCGCACCTCGGCGACGTCCAGCAGAAAGTCCAGGTTGAAGCGCGACAGATCCTGGGTGGTACGGGCCAGGAGGGTCGCCGTGCCCTCCAGTTCGTCCGTCGCCGGCTGGTACTTCAGCCGCAGGTCGTAGTGCGAGACGTCGTATCCGCCGTTGCCGTAGGCCGGGTAATAGGGGTCGCCGATGCCCGGAGCGCCGGGGGAGAGGCTCGCGGCCGACGCCGGGATCGCCAGCAGGACGGACGCGGTGGCCAGTGCGCCGGGCGCGATGATTCTGCGGTGCACGAAAGCTCCAAGTCGTAGGGGCACGAAGTCTGTTCGGAGCCTATTCATCACCTGTGGGCGCAGTCGTGTCCACAGCCACCCCTGTCACACGATCGCCATTCGGCCGACATGAGCGAACCTCTCCCACGCACCTTTCCAGCCACTTCCCGCCTGCCCCGATCGGCCCTCTTTTGCACGGGAGTTGACCGCTGTACCGTCCGCGCCATGCCGATAAGCACGCGCTTCACGATCTGGAGACCGCTCGCGACCGCGGCCACCGCCGCCCTGCTGGCCACGTTCCTCACGCCGGCCGCCGCACACGGCGCCCCGCGAGAGAGCAAGCCCGTCTACTCGTACGAGAACGCGGTCCGTGAGGCCGTCTGGGTGGACACCGGACTCGACGGGGACGGCGACGGGAAGAACGACCGCGTGGCCGTCGACATCGTCCGCCCCCGCGAACTCGCCCAGCAAGGCCGCAAGGTGCCGGTCGTCATGGTCGCCAGCCCGTACTACTCCTGCTGCGGGCGCGGCAACGAGGGCCAGCGGAAGACGTACGACGCGAACGGCAACGTCGTCCAGATGCCGCTGTTCTACGACAACTACTTCGTGCCGCGCGGCTACGCCTTCGTCGGCGTCGACCTCGCCGGCACCAGCCGCTCCGACGGCTGCGAGGACGTCGGCGGCCGCGAGGAGGTCCAGTCGGCCAAGGCGGTGGTCGACTGGCTGAACGGCCGCGCCACCGCCTACACGAGCCGCACCGGAAGCGCCAAGGCCAAGGCCGGCTGGTCCAACGGGAAGACCGGCATGATCGGCAAGAGCTGGGACGGCACCGTCGCCAACGGCGTCGCCGCCACCGGCGTCAAGGGACTGAAGACGATCGTCCCGATCAGCGCCATCTCCTCCTGGTACGACTACTACTTCCAGCAGGGCGCCCCGCTCTACGACTCCGGCCCCGACTGGCTGGCCACCTACGTCAACAGCCCCGAGGCCGAGGCCAAGTGCGGAGCCGTCCAGCAGCAGCTCGTCGACGGCGCCCCGCGCACCGGCGACCGGACCCGCCTGTGGACCGAGCGGGACTACCTCAAGGACGCCTCCAAGGTGAAGGCGAGCGTCTTCGCGATCCACGGCCAGCAGGACCTCAACGTCCGTATGCGGCACCTCGGTCAGTGGTGGGACGCCCTCGGCAGGAACGGCGTCGAGCGCAAGCTCTGGCTCTCCCAGACCGGCCACGTCGACCCCTTCGACTTCCGTCGCGCCGAGTGGGTCGACACCCTGCACCGCTGGTTCGACCACGAACTCCTCGGCTACGACAACGGCATCGACCGCGAGCCGATGGCCGACATCGAACGCCACCCCGACCAGTGGGTCACCTCCAAGGTCTGGCCCCCGCGCGGCACGAGCACCGCGACCCTGCGCCCCGCCGACGGAACCCAGCCCGGCGTCGGCACCCTCGGACTGACCCGCGACCGCGGCACCGAGACCTTCACCGACGACCCGGCGCTGAGCGAGACCGACTGGGCCGCCCGGATCGACACGTCCACCCCCGAGAAGGCGGGCTTCACCACCGGCGCCCTCACCGAGGACCTGCGTCTGGCCGGCTCCTCGAAGGTCACCGTCACCGCCACCCCGACCACCTCGACGGCCCATCTCTCCGCCGTCCTCGTGGACCTGGGCCCCGCCACCATTCGCGACTACGCGAGTGCCGGCGAGGGCATCACCACGCTCACCGACCGCACCTGCTGGGGTGCGAGCACCGCCGGTGACAGCGCCTGCTTCAAGGAGACCCGGGCCAAGACCGCCGACGTCGACTACACCGTCGTCAGCCGCGGCTGGGCCGACCTCGGCACCTACGCCAACCCCGGCAAGGGCGTCCCGCTCACCCCGGGCAAGGCGTACACCATCACCCTCGACCTGGCCGCCACCGACCATGTCGTCCCGGCAGGCCACCGCCTCGCCCTGATCGTCGCGGGCACCGACAAAGACCTGATCGACCCGCCGTCGACCACCCCGACGCTCACGATCGACCTGTCCCGCACCTCGGCCCGCGTCCCGTTCGTCGGCGGCGCCTCGGCGTTCGCCCACGCCACGCAGGGCGCCGCCACCGCCGTACCGCAGACCGCGCCGCTCGACGGCGTGACGGCACCGCGGACCCTCCAGCGCGTACCGGGGGCGGGCCGATGATCCGAGCCCTGACCCTCACCACGGCAGCGCTTGCCGCGTCCCTGGTCGCCGTGCCGGCCCACGCGACCGAGGCCCCACCGCGCACCGGCTTCGAACAGTCCGACGGCGCCCGCTGGACCGGCGAGACGGAGGAGCGGGAATTCCTGGCGGCCGTCGACGCGGCGAGCGACCGGGTCTCCCTCGCCCGCATCGGCACGACGAAGCAGGGCCGCCCCCTCCACCTGGTCCGCCTCGGCAGGCAGGGCGCCCAGAACAAGGTGCTCCTCGTGTGCAGCCAGCACGGCGACGAGCCGTCCGGCCGTGAGGCCTGTCTCTCCAAGGTCCGCGACCTGGCGTACGCGAAGGACGCCGGTACCCGGCGCTTCCTGGACCGCACCACCCTGCTCGTCGTGCCCACCGCCAACCCCGACGGCCGGGCCGCCGACACCCGCGGCAACAGCGACGGCGTCGACATCAACCGCGACCACCTCGCGCTCCGGACGGCCGAGGGACGGGCCCTGGCCGCCGTGATCCGCGACCGACAGCCCGATGTCATCTACGACCTGCACGAGTACGGAGCCACGCCCCCGTACTACGACAAGGACCTCTTCGACCTCTGGCCCCGCAACCTGAACACGGACGAGGCGGTCCACGACGAGGCCGAGACCCTGTCCCGGGCGTACGTCCGCCCCGCCGCCCAGCACGCCGGGTACACCACCGGCACGTACGGCATCTGGACCGACCCCGTCACGGGCGATCCGATCAGACAGACCGCCGGTGACGGCCAGGAACGCATCCTGCGGAACATGTCCGGCATCAAGCACGCGGTCGGTCTGCTCATCGAGAGCCGCGTCGACGCGCTCGCGGACGTCGACGAGGCGACGAACAACCGGCGCCGGGTCGACTCCCAACTGGCCGCGCTGAAAGGCCTGTTCGGCTTCGCTGACGAGCGACGTGGCCGGATCGAGGCGGCGACCGGCAGAGCCCGCGTCGAGGGCTGGGCCGACACCGGACCCGTCTACGTCGGCGGCGCCGACAACGATCCGGCCGAACCCGCCGAGGTGATCCAGGACCCGCCCTGCGGCTACCGGCTCACCGACGCCCAGTACACGGAGGTCAAGGACGAACTCGCCCTGCACGGAGTGAGGACCAAGGGCACCTACGTCTCCCTTCGCCAGCCCCTGCGCGCCCTCGTCCCGCTGCTCCTCGACGCACGCGCCCCGTACCACCTCACGGCGGGGGAGCCCGACACCGACTGCTGAAGCGGCATCGATCACCGGCACCTGTGGTACTCCGTACCCATGGTTTTCGGGAAAAGGTGCCGCAAATGACGGAAGACTTGAAGAAGAGGGGCGGCCGGGAAGGTCCCTCGGACGTTCCCGGCCCCCACAGCACCGACCGCGTGGTGTTCGGCGTCACCGCCGTCATCACCGTGGCCTTCGTGATCTGGGGCTCGACGGCGACGGACTCGCTGGAGAGCGTCTCCACGAAGATGCTCAACGGCCTGATCCACAACGGCGGTTGGGCCTTCATGCTGGCGGCCTCCTGCTTCGTCGTCTTCGCCCTGTGGCTCGCGATCAGCCGCTACGGCCGCATCCACCTCGGCGCCGAGGGCGAGGAACCCGAGTTCAAGACCGTCTCCTGGGTCGCGATGATGTTCAGCGCCGGCATGGGTATCGGTCTGATGTTCTACGGCGTGAGCGAACCCCTCTCGCACTACACGACCCCGCCACCAGGCACCGACCCGGCCAACTCCGGCGAACGCATGGAGACGGCCATGGCCACCACCCTCTTCCACTGGACGCTGCACCCCTGGGCGATCTACGCGGTGGTCGGCCTCGGCATCGCCTACAGCACCTACCGCAAACGCCGCCGCCAGACCATCAGCGCGGTCTTCACCCCGCTCATCGGCGAGAAGCACGCCAACGGCACCGGGGGCCGGGTGATCGACATCCTCGCGATCATCGCCACCGTCTTCGGCTCGGCCGCCTCACTGGGCCTGGGCGCGCTCCAGATCGGCTCCGGATTCCAGGAGCTGGACTGGATGGACGACGTGAGCGAGGGCCTGCTCGTCGCCATCATCGCCGTGCTGACCCTGGCCTTCGTGGCCTCCGCGGTCTCCGGTGTGGAGAAGGGCATCCAGTGGCTGTCCAACACCAACATGGTGCTCGCGCTGATCCTCGCGGTGTTCGTGTTCATCGCGGGCCCCACGATCATCGTCCTCGACCTGCTGCCCACCTCGATCTTCGCCTACCTCGGCGACCTGCCCCAGCTCGCCGGCCGCACCGAGGCCAGCGGCGGCGAGGGCGTCGCCGACTGGCTCGGCAGCTGGACCGTCTTCTACTGGGCCTGGTGGATCTCCTGGACGCCGTTCGTCGGCATGTTCATCGCCCGCATCAGCCGCGGCCGCACCATCCGGCAGTTCGTCGGCGGCGTCATCCTCGTGCCCAGCACCGTCAGCCTGGTCTGGTTCGCCGTCTTCGGCGGTACGGCGATGAAGCTGAAGGAGGGCGGCGCGCTGCGCGGGGCCGACACGCCTGAGGGCCAACTCTTCGGAGTCCTCCAGGAGTTCCCCATCGCGACCGCCACCAGTCTGCTCGTGATGATCCTGGTCGGCATCTTCTTCGTCTCGGGCGCCGACGCCGCCTCCATCGTCATGGGCACGCTCTCCCAGCGGGGCGCGCTCGAACCGGGCCGCTTCGTCGTCGTGTTCTGGGGCGTCGTCACCGGCGCCGTCGCCGCCATCATGCTGCTCGTCGGCAGCGGCCAGGGCGACGCGCTCACCGGTCTGCAGAACCTCACGATCCTGGCCGCCGCGCCCTTCGTCCTCGTGATGATCGGCATGTGCGTCGCCCTCATGCGCGACCTGCGCCGCGACCCGGTCATCGTGCGCGGCGAGATGGGCTCCGAGGCCGTGGCACTCGCCGTGATCGAGGGCCACAAGAGGTACGACGGCGACTTCGAGATCAGGGTCGGCCCGGGCGCCGGCACGGAGACGGAGGGCGACCCGCTGGGCCACGACCACGGGTAGCTCCGCTGGGAGAGCGGTGATCAAGCCGCAGGCTGGTGGGGGCTGGTCGCGCAGTTCCCCGCGCCCCTTTGGGGCGCGGTGCCGCACCGGGATTCATCAGGACCGCTTGGACGGATTCAGGAGGAGGCGAGCGTCGCCGCCTCCTCCGCGCAGCCCCAGGCCACCGTCACCCCGGCCCCGCCGTGCCCGTAGTTGTGCACCAACACCCTTCCGCCCGGAAGTGTTTCGCGCTCCAGACGTACCGCGTCCCGCGCCGGCCGCAGCCCCACCCGGTGCCCCAGCACCCGCGCCCCCGCGATCTCCGGCCGCAGCGCCGCGCACCGCCGTACGATCGCCTCGGCCACCGCGGGATCCGGCTCCGTCGACCAGACACCGTCCTCCGCCGTGCCACCCAGCAGCAGCCGGTCCGTATGCGGGAAGAAGTACGCCATCTCCCCGTCGGCGCCGGTCGACACGACCCACGTCCGGATACCGGGATTCGCCACCACGACCAACTGCCCCCGCACCGGCTCCACGGAGACGTCCGGCACCAGCTCCCGCGCGCCGAGCCCGGTGCAGTTGACCACCACCGGTGCCCCGACCGACCCGAGATCGGACACCGTACGCGTCTCGATCGTCCCGCCCGCGTCCAGCAACCGCCGCCGCAGCCAGGGCAGATGGGCCGCCATGTCCACCAGCGGCAGCCGCGCCCACAGCCCCGCCCCGGCGTACTCCTCGGCCGTGGCCGCGCGCAGACCCGGCAGCCGCTCGCCCGCCCAGGCCCTGGCCTTGTCCAGATCCGCCTCGCCGAGTACTCCTTCGACCACGCGTACGCCGGTGCGCTCCGGGTCCGCCGCGAGCGCCTCGTACACCTCCAGCGAGCGCAGCGCCCACGCACGGGCCGAGGCGACCGGCTCGATCCGGTACGGCCACCACAGCGCCCCCGCAACCCACGAGGTGGTGCGCTCGACCGGATCCCGTGTCCACACCCGCACCCGCCTGCCACGCTCGGCGAGGACCACGGCCGTCGTCAGCCCGATCACCCCGCCACCGACCACCACGACCTCACCGCTCGGCTCACTGTCCACGCCGGGACGTTAGCGGAATGTCGCATGCCGTGCGCAGAGCGCGCTTGCTGCGGGAATACTCGCAGCATGTCTGCCGAATACGCGACCTTCGGCCTGGCACCGGCGATGCGTGCCGGTGGAGTCCTCGTCAACGGTGACTACCAAGTCCACCGGGACTTCGTGGACTTCATCGTCGACGGACGACCGCTGCTCTTCCAACTCTCCGACCTCGACGCCGTCTCCCCCCTGGCCTCCGACGTACCACCCTCGATCTTCACCGCCCAGGTCCGCAGCCTCCTGCTGGAGACGGACGCCCCGCTTCCGGACGGGCGCTTCGTCATATACGGCTGTCCCGAGTGCGAGGACCTCGGATGCGGTGCCGTCACCGCCGTCATCGAGAAGGAGCACGGCGACTTCATCTGGCGGGACTTCGCCTGGCAGACCGACGACCACGCCGACCTGGAGCTCAACGGCTACCACGGCATCGGCCCCTTCCGCTTCCGCGGTCCCGAGTACCGGCAGGCCCTGGACTCCCTGCTCGGCCCCGACTCCGCGAGCCCGCGCCGCCGCGTCCTGCTGATCGGCGCCCGCGTCGCCCTCCTCGCCAAGCTCGCCGCCGCCCTGCGTACCATCGGCATCGGCGCCGACATCACCCAGGACGCCGAGGGCGTGCCCGCCGACGAACTCCGCGCCTACGGCGCCGTCGCCTTCGGCCGTGCGGTGAGCCAGCAGGAACGTGCCGCCGTACGCCGTTCCTTCGAGCGCGCCGGCGTAGAGGTGGCGTACGTCGACGGCCTCGCCCCGATCGTCCCGCTCCTGGTCGCCCAGATCGAGCACGCCCTCGACCGGCGCCCGCAGGAACAGCGCCGGCTGACCCGGCTGGTCGCCGCCGACGGCGAGGCGGGCGTCGAGGTCACCTCGCCGTGCCGGGTGCGCCTCACGGCGTACCGCCTCGACCGGCTCCTGCGCACCCACGCCCAGGAGGTCTTCGACGGGGTCCTGGAAGCGGGCCGCCACCGCATCGCGCTGGACGCGAGGGCGGTGAAGGGGGAGTCCTTCGTGGTGGCGCGGACCTCGGGGAGCGTGCTGGTCGAGGCGATGGCGCACTGAGGGCCCCCGCCGCGACGGGGGCCCGGGGCGCTCAGGAGAACAGCAGGCGCCAGGTCAGCGGACCGGGGTTGCCGTCGGCGTCGCCGCGCAGCTCCTTGCGCGACTTCTGGAAGGCCCGCACGTTGAGCTGGTCCGCCTCACCCCACGTCGTGCTGGGGCCGACCTTGTAGTGGTCGCCGAACCCCTTCTTCACCAGCTGCTTGCCGAGCTGGAGCACGTACTTGTTCGAGGCGCCGCTCACGAAGTACTTGCGTCCCGGGAACGCGGGGACCTTGGGCTTGGCGGGCGTGGTGGTCGCGGGGGTGTCGTCGTCCACGTCCAGCTCGGCCTTGGCGTACTTGAGGAGCGCGGCGAAGTCGATCGCCCCCGGGTCGCCGTGGAGGTTCTCGACCACGTGGAGGTGCCCGCAGATCCCCTTGAACCCGTTCCACTCCGCGGCGGACATCCGGGCCCCGTTGCCCTTGCCGTACGAGCTCGGGTACGCGGGCCACTCCTTCGGCCCCGACAGCGGCACGCCGTGCTGCTCGTGCATCCAGGCCAGGAAGCCGGCGACGGCCTGGAGCGCCCAGTCCGGGGCCTCCGGCCAGTAGATGTGCTGCTGGCCCGCGGCCGCCCACTTCTTGTGCGTCTTGGGGTCGCAGGTGCCGACCAGCTCGACCTGGCACACGTTCGCGGTGTTGGTCTCCGCGCCGCCCCGCAGATTGACCAGCGCCCTGGACGAGGTCTCGATGTCGAAGTGCTGGAACCACTTCAGCTTCTTGGCGCCGAAGTCCGGCACCGCCGTCAGGTTCGGAGCGGAGCCACCGCCGCCGTAGCCGGGCAGGGTCCGGCCCTCGGTGGTGTGCAGGACGACGACGTTGACCTCCATCGGGTCGCCGCCGAAGTCGTCCTGGTACCAGTTCGCCCGGCTCGCGCCCGGGTAGCGCTGGGGACCCGTCTTCGTACTCATCGCAGAACTCCTGAAAAGGGTGACGTCGGTCTGGCGACCATGCGGTGCAAGGAAGTTGACCGTAAAAGTACGACCAACGGGGGGAGATCGGTGGGTGTTGCCGTTGCTTCGCTGTTGTCGCTTTGTTGTCCCGCCGGGCCGGGTGCGCGGTCCCGGCCCGATATCCGCGGGAAGCCCCCTCGGGCACCTCGCTAGGATCGGTCCCCTCATGACTGCAACCCTCGTCGCCAAGAATCTCGCCGCCGGCCACGGCGACCGCTCCCTGTTCGCCGGGCTCGACCTCGTCGTCGCGCCCGGTGACGTCATCGGGCTGGTCGGAGCCAACGGCGCGGGCAAGTCCACCCTGCTCAAGCTGCTCGCCGGGCTGACCACGCCGGAGGAGGGCGAGCTCCGTCTCTCCCCGCCGACGGCGAGCGTCGGCCACCTCCCGCAGGAGCCGGAGCGCCGCCCCGGCGAGACGGTCCGCGAGTTCCTGGCCCGCCGCACCGGTGTCACCGAGGCCCAGCGGATCATGGACGAGGCGACCCAGGCCCTGGTCGACGGGGCACCGGGCGCGGACGACGCGTACGCCACGAGCCTGGAGCGCTGGCTCGCCCTCGGCGGCGCGGACCTCGACGAGCGCGCCGAGGAGGTCACCGACTCACTGGGCCTGGCGGTGGACCTGGACCAGCCGATGACGTCCCTGTCCGGCGGCCAGGCGGCCCGGGCGGGGCTCGCGTCCCTGCTGCTCTCCCGCTACGACGTCTTCCTCCTCGACGAGCCGACCAACGACCTCGACCTGGACGGCCTGGAGCGCCTGGAACGCTTCGTGAGCGGCCTGCGCGCCGGCACGGTCGTCGTCAGCCACGACCGCGAGTTCCTCACCCGCACCGTCACCAAGGTCCTCGAACTCGACCTCGCGCAGGGACAGATCAATCTCTACGGCGGCGGCTACGAGGCCTATCTGGAGGAGCGCGAGGTGTCCCGCCGGCACGCGCGCGACGACTTCGAGGAGTACGCCGACAAGAAGGCGGCCCTCCAGGACCGGGCGCAGACCCAGCGCTCCTGGATGGACAAGGGCGTCAAGAACGCGCGCCGCAAAGCGGGCAACGACAACGACAAGATCGGCCGCAAGTTCCGCAGCGAGGCCAGCGAGAAGCAGGCCGCGAAGGCCCGGCAGACCCAGCGCATGATCGAACGCCTGGAGGTCGTCGAGGAGCCGCGCAAGGAGTGGGAACTGCGCATGGAGATCGCCTCGGCGCCGCGCTCGGGGTCGGTGGTGGCGACCCTGAGGGAGGCGGAGGTCCGCCGCGGCGACTTCGTGCTCGGCCCGGTGACCCTCCAGATCGACTGGGCGGACCGGGTGGCGGTCACCGGCGCGAACGGCGCCGGCAAGTCGACCCTCCTCGGCGCCCTGCTGGGCCGCGTCCCGGTCGACGCGGGCACCGCCTCCCTGGGCTCCGGCGTCCTGGTCGGCGAGGTCGACCAGGCCCGCAAGCTGTTCCACGGCACCGAGTCACTCCTGGACGCCTTCTGCGCCGCGGTCCCCGACACCGAACCGGCCGAGGTCCGCACCCTGCTGGCCAAGTTCGGCCTCAAGGCCCACCACGTCCTGCGCCCGGCGGCCACACTCTCCCCGGGCGAACGCACGAGGTCCGCCCTGGCCCTGCTCCAGGGCCGGGGCGTCAACCTCCTGGTCCTCGACGAACCGACCAACCACCTCGACCTCCCGGCCATCGAGCAGCTGGAGTCGGCGCTCGACGCCTACGAGGGCACGCTGCTCCTGGTCACCCACGACCGCCGCATGCTGGACGCGGTCCATGTGACCCGCCGCCTGGAGGTCGCGGACGGCAAGGTGACCGAACGCTAGGACCGGTGGCGCAGCAGCGCGCAGACGAAGTTCTCCTGCACGGCGCGCATCTTGCGCAGCAGGTCGGGCTTCTGGGCCTGGTTGATCTGGGTGGTCACCGAGAACGTCAGTGACCTCTGGCCGTCCGGCGTGGCCGCGATCAGCTGGGTGTAGCCGAGGGTGTTGCCGGTGTGCCCCAGCACCACGCCGCAGCGGGTGGTGTACCGGAAGACGGCGAGCCCCGCGTCGTTGCGCCCGGGCCCCTTGGGCTCGGAGTTGCCGGGGATCCAGTCGCGCTGCTGCTCCACGACATCGGGGCCGTACAGCCGCCCTCCCGCGTAACCGCGGATGAAGCGCGTCATGTCGGCGGGCGTGGAGACGATCCCGCCCGAGGCCCACACTCCGGACATGCCCAGGACCTCGCTCACGTCCTCGGGCGGGTCGGGCGGGCTCACGTCGTAGCCGTGCAGATACGGCTCCGGCATGCGGTAGCCCTGCGGCAGGCTGGTGTCGCGCAGGCCCAGCGGCCGGTACACCAGCTTGTGCAGCAGTTGTTCGTACGGGATGCGGGTGGCCGCCTCCGCCATCAGGGCCACGGCGATGTTGTCCGAGTTGGAGTACTCGTAACGGGAGCCCGGCGCGAACCGCAGGGGTTCGTCGGCGATGAAGTCGAGCAGCCTGCGGGAGTCGAAGCGGTGCCGGGGGTCGGCGAGGACGATCTCCAGGAACCCCTCGCTCCGCGAGTAGTCGGGCAGACCGCTGGTGTGGTGCAGCAGCTGGCGCAGTGTCACGGCGTGCCAGGCCTCGGGCAGGTGGGGCAGCCGCTGACCGATGGTCTCGTCGAGATCCAGGGTGTTCCAGTCGACGAGGGAGAGCGCGACCGCGCCGCTGAAGGCCTTGGCCGTACTGGCGATCCGCATGTGGTCGTGGGGCGCGGGCCGGCGACCGGTGTCGAGATCGGCGACTCCGGCCGTGATGACCCGGCTGTTCCTGCCGTCACGGAGCACGGCGATCGCACCGGGCGGACCGCCGGGCTCGTCGACCAGGTCCTCGAGCTGCTCCTGGAGCCCGGCGTCGGAGTGCGGTCCGGGAGGCGGGGCGGCGTCGGCGGCGGTCGGCAGCAGCGCGGCCAGACAGGCCGCGATCAGGCCGATCGCCACCTGGCGGCGACGGGTTCTCAGTGGTCGTACAGGCATGGGCTCTCCCGGACGGGGTCGGACGGACCCGCCCAGCTTCGCCCCGCCCGGATCGAGGGAGCCGCTTGAGCTACTGCACCTGGCGCAATGGGAAGGGGCGCGAAGCGCCCCTTCCCAGGGGCGCGGGGCTGTATCGACATGCGGCTCCGCCGCGCGAGCGCGACCAGCCACGACGGACCCGCAGCTTCCCCACAACCCGATCGGCGAAGCCGTCAGCGCTTGCCCTTCTTCGGATCGAGCAGCCCGGCCTTGCGCAGAGCATCCGCCATCGCACTGTTCGCCGGCGGCGCCGCCTGCCGCGACCCACCGCCCTGACCACCACGGCCACCACCCTGCCGCTGCTGGCCCTGCTGCCGCTGCTGAGGAGGACGCCCGCCCCGCTGCCGGCGCTCGCCCCCGCCATCCTGCTGACCCTGCGGAGCCGTCTCGTCGTCCAGCCGCAGCGTCAGCGAGATCCGCTTGCGCGGGATGTCGATGTCGAGGACCTTCACCTTGACGATGTCACCCGGCTTCACCACGTCCCGCGGGTCCTTCACGAAGGTCTTCGACAGCGCCGAGACATGCGCGAGACCGTCCTGGTGGACACCGACGTCGATGAACGCCCCGAAGGCCGCCACATTGGTGACGACGCCCTCCAGCACCATCCCGGACGTCAGGTCGGAGATCTTCTCGACGCCCTCCTTGAAGGTGGCCGTCTTGAACGCGGGCCGCGGGTCGCGCCCCGGCTTCTCCAGCTCCTTGAGGATGTCGCTGACCGTCGGAAGACCGAACGTCTCGTCGACGAAGTCCTGCGGTCGCAGCGACCGCAGCACACCCGTGTTCCCGATGAGCGCGGCGACCTCCTGGCCCGCCGTCTTCACGATGCGCCGGACCACGGGATACGCCTCGGGGTGCACGCTGGACGCGTCCAGCGGGTCGTCGCCGCCGCGGATCCGCAGGAAGCCCGCGCACTGCTCGTAGGCCTTCGGACCCAGCCGGGCCACCTTCTTGAGCTCGGTGCGCGCCTTGAACGGCCCGTTGGCGTCGCGGTGCGCCACGATGTTCTCGGCGAGGCCGGAGGTGATGCCGGAGACGCGGGCGAGCAGCGGGGCGGACGCCGTGTTGACGTCCACTCCCACGCCGTTCACACAGTCCTCCACGACCGCGTCCAGTGAGCGCGACAGCTTCACCTCGGACAGGTCGTGCTGGTACTGGCCGACACCGATGGACTTCGGGTCGATCTTCACCAGTTCGGCCAGCGGGTCCTGGAGACGGCGGGCGATCGACACCGCGCCGCGCAGCGACACGTCCATGTCCGGCAGCTCCTGCGAGGCGAAGGCCGACGCCGAGTACACGGACGCGCCCGCCTCGGACACCATCACCTTGGTGAGCTTCAACTCCGGGTGCTTGGTGATGAGTTCACCGGCGAGCTTGTCGGTCTCGCGGGACGCCGTGCCGTTGCCGATCGCGACCAGGTCGACCGCGTGCTCCTTGGCGAGCCGGGCCAGCTTGGCGATCGCCTCGTCCCACTTGTTGGCCGGGACGTGGGGGTAGATGACGTCGGTGGCGACGACCTTGCCGGTGGCGTCGACGACGGCGACCTTCACACCCGTACGGAAGCCAGGGTCCAGGCCCAGGGTCGCGCGCGTGCCGGCGGGGGCGGCGAGGAGCAGGTCGCGGAGGTTCGCCGCGAACACGTTCACCGCCTCGTCCTCGGCGGCGGTGCGCAGCCGCAGCCGCAGGTCGATGCCGAGGTGCACCAGGATGCGGGTGCGCCAGGCCCAACGGACGGTGTCCTTGAGCCACTTGTCGCCGGGGCGTCCGCGGTCGGCGATCTGGAACCTGTGGGCGACGATCCCCTCGTACGAGGAAGGACCCTCGGTCGCCTCCTCGGGCTCCAGGACGAGGTCGAGGACCTCCTCCTTCTCGCCGCGCAGCATCGCCAGGACGCGGTGCGAGGGCAGGTCCTTGAAGGGCTCGGCGAAGTCGAAGTAGTCGGCGAACTTGGCGCCCGCCTCCTCCTTGCCGTCCTTCACCTTGGCGGCGAGGCGCCCGCGCACCCACATGCGCTCGCGCAGCTCGCCGATCAGGTCGGCGTCCTCGGAGAACCGCTCGGTGAGGATCGCCCGGGCGCCGTCGAGCGCGGCCTGCGGGTCGGCGACGCCCTTGTCGGCGTCGACGAACGCCGCGGCGGCGGCCAGCGGTTCGACGGTCGGGTCCCCGAGCAGCCCCTCGGCGAGCGGCTCCAGACCGGCCTCCCGGGCGATCTGCGCCTTGGTCCTGCGCTTCGGCTTGTACGGGAGGTAGATGTCCTCCAGGCGCGCCTTGGTGTCCGCGCCGCGGATCTGCGCCTCCAGCTCCTCGGTGAGCTTGCCCTGCTCGCGCACCGACTCCAGGATCGCCGTCCGCCGCTCCTCCAGCTCCCGCAGATAGCGCAGCCGCTCCTCGATCGTGCGCAGCTGCGCGTCGTCGAGCATCTCGGTCGCTTCCTTGCGGTAGCGAGCGATGAAGGGCACCGTCGAACCGCCGTCGAGCAGTTCCACGGCGGCCCTGACCTGCCGCTCCCGAACGCCGAGCTCCTCGGCGATCCTTCCTTCGATGGATGCCACGAGGGGTGTCGTCACGATGCCGTACCGCCTTCTCACTGAGGTTGCGCGGCAATTGTGGCAGGTGGCACCGACAGCCGGGGATCAGGGCGCGGACATCAGGCCCGCCGACTCCGCGTGGAGCCCGAGGCACCGCCGAACAGCCGGGCCAGCGCCCGGAAGGGCAGCGTCACGACGGTGGCTATGGCGCCGCCGATCTGCCGGAGTACGTCTGCGATCGCTCGGAACACGAACTTCCCCTTTCATCGCCCGGCCACGTGACCGGGGGACTCCGGGTACCTCGCTGCCGTCCCGCCATGCATCCGGTTGCACAGGAGCGCCGCCCTCGGACCGCCGCACCCCCTGCCCGACGCTCACCCCTTGCCGATCAGATCCACCGGATACGCCCCCGCCGCCAACGCCGCCCGCGCGAATCCCGCCCCGAGTTCCGTCAGCCGTGCGACACCCGTGGCGCCGAGGTGTTCGTACGGTGCCCGGTCCAGGCGGTCCGTCTCGTCCTCGATCTCCTCGCGCAGCGCGGCGCCCCGCTCGGTCAGCTCACCGGCCTCGTCCAGCAGCCCGCGGTCCCGGAGGCGCGCGACCGCCTCGTCCCATTCGGCCTGGCTCCAGCCGCGCGTGGCGAGCACCCACTTGGGGCTCGTGCCCTTGCCGGTCGCCGCGTGGACCACCATGGCCTCCAGGCCGTCCAGCTCCGCCGCCGTCAGCACGGCGAGATGGCCGTCGCCCCGGTGCTCGCGCAGCAGGGTCGCGGCGTGGAAGTACGCCAGGTGCGGCTCCTCGGGCACCGGCAGGTCCGCGTGCGCCGAGTACAGCGGACGCGCACCGCGCGAACAGGCCTCGGTCGCGCCCAGCGCCAGCTTCGCTGCCTCCGCCATCTCCGGCGACGCCAGGGTCTGCGCACCGAGCAGCCGCCGCAGCGCCGCGTCGACGCCACGCACGCGTGCCGCGAGGACGTCCTCGGGCGAGGCCGTGGCCCAGACGGCGGGAACGTACCGGGCCACGAGCTCGTGCTTGTAGTTGGAGAACGTCGCCGTCACCGTCCCGGCGCCCACCGCCCCCATGGCGGCGGCCCGCACCGCGAAGTTCGCGGCCCTGGGGTGCGTGATCCCGATCCCGGCCAGCTCCTCGCCCAGCTCGGGCGCGAAGTAGGAGGTGGCGTGGAGGGAGTTGAGCACATTCGCGCAGCGGCGGACGGCCCGGAGCTCGAGGGGGGCGGTAGTCATGCCCGGCAGGTTACCAACCGCTTGGTATGCCCCTCTACGGCCGGGAAGGACGTGGCAGGAAAGGTGGGGTACTCGTCATTGCGGCCGTCGAAGGGCCCGCCCAGAATCGAGTGCATGACGCAGCGAACCGTCCTCGTCGTCCTCTTCGACGGGGTGCAGAGCCTTGATGTCACCGGCCCCCTGGAGGTGTTCGCCGGGGCCGAGACCCACACTCCGGGCACGTACCGCATCCGTACGGCCTCCCTGGACGGCGCCCCCGTGCGTACCTCCAGCGGCCTGACCCTCGTACCGGACCTGGCTCTCACGGACGCGTCCACCCCGCACACCCTCCTGGTCCCGGGCGGTCAGGGCACCCGCCGCCCCGACCCGTCCCTGATCGACTGGCTGCGCGGGAACGGACCGCGCGCCGAGCGCCTCGTCTCGGTCTGCACCGGCGCGATCCTGCTCGCCGCGGCGGGCCTGCTCGACGGTCGTCGCGTCACGACCCACTGGGCGTACTGCGACACGCTCGCCCGCGACCACCCGGCGATCGACGTCGAAGCCGACCCGATCTACATCAGGGACGGACCGGTCGCCACCTCCGCCGGTGTCACCTCCGGGATCGACCTCGCCCTCGCACTGGTCGAGGAGGACCTGGACCGGGACGTCGCCCTGACCGTCGCCCGCTATCTGGTGGTCTTCCTGCGCAGACCCGGCAACCAGGCCCAGTTCAGCGCCCAGCTGGCCGCGCAGACCGCGCAGCGCGAGCCGCTGCGGGAGGTCCAGCAGTGGATCACCGAGCATCCGGACGGCGACCTGAACGTCGAGTCGCTCGCCGCCCGCGCCCGGCTCTCACCCCGCCACTTCGCCCGCGCCTTCCAGGCGGAGACGGGCATGACCCCCGGCCGCTACGTCGACCGGGTCCGCCTCGAACACGCCCGCCGCCTCCTGGAGGACACCGCCGACGGCGTCGAGGAGATCTCCCGCGCCAGCGGCTACGGCACCTCCGAGACCATGCGCCGCGCCTTCGTGAGGGCCCTGGGCACACCCCCCGCTGAATACCGCCGCCGCTTCCACCCGGCAAGGGCTCATTGAGCCTCCCACTCCCCGCACCCCTTGAGACCGGTTCACTGCACGCGCCCAAGGGGCGCGGGGAACTGCGCGAACAACCACGAACCACCCGCAGTCGCCCGCGAAACAGAACCTCTCGAGCTCTTAGGCGTCCGTCCCCTCCGCCCACCGAAAGGCCCCCGATGCAGATCGCCATCGTCCTCTTCGACCGCTTCACCGCCCTGGACGCCGTGGGCCCCTACGAGACCCTCGGCCGCCTCCCCGACGCGGACCTGGTTTTCGTCGCCGAGCGGACCGGCCCCGTCCGCACCGACACCGGAACGCTCGCCATCACTGCCGACAAGCCCCTCGCCGAGGTGCCGGACCCGGACATCGTGATCGTTCCCGGCGGCCCCGGCCAGACCCCGCAGATGGAGAACGAGACCCTCCTGGACTGGCTGCGCGCCGCCGACGCAACCAGCACCTGGACGACGTCCGTGTGCACCGGCTCCCTGCTGCTGGCCGCCGCCGGACTCCTCGACGGCCGCCGCGCGACCTCGCACTGGCTCGCCCTGGACTACCTGAAGCGGTTCGGGGCCGAGCCCACGGGGGAGCGGGTCGTCTTCGACGGCAAGTACGTCACCGCGGCCGGCGTCTCCTCCGGCATCGACATGGGGCTCACCCTGCTCGGCCGGATCGCCGGCGACGAACACGCCCAGGCCGTACAGTTGTTGACGGAGTACGACCCGCAGCCGCCCTACGACGCCGGCTCGCCGGAGAAGGCCCCGGCGCACCTCGTCGAGGAGTTCCGCTCCAAGAGCCGGTTCAGCCTGACGTAGTCCAGGTGAAGCGCGGCTGCCTGCGCTCCAGGAACGCGGCGACGCCCTCCGCGGTGTCGCCGTTGCCGCGCGCCTGCTCGGCCCAGTGGCCGTCCCGGTCCGTGACCCCGCCCGCGAACTCCTTCGCCGCGGCCTGCGTCAACTGCGAACGGGACGCCAGGATCCGGGTGAACTCCACGACCCGCTTGTCCAGTTCGCCCTCCGCCAGCACCTCGTCGACCAGCCCGGTGCGCAGCGCCCGTTCGGCGTCGATCAACTCACCCGAGAACAGCAGGTACTTGGTGGTGGCCGGACCCACCAGCGCCACCAACCGCCTGGTGGAGGAGGCCGGATACACGATCCCCAGCTTGGCCGGGGTCACCCCGAACAGCGAGCCTTCCTGCGCGAACCGCAGATCGCAGGCGGCAGCGAGTTGCGAACCGCCGCCCACGCAGTGCCCGCGGATCGCCGCCAGCGTCGGCTTCGGGAAGGCCGCGAGGGCCTCCTCGGCCGCCCCCGCGAGCCCCTGCGCCTCGTCCGGCGACCCCCGCAGCGTGGAGATGTCGGCCCCGGCGCAGAACGTCCCGCCCTCGCCGGTCAGCACCAGGGCCCGTACGTCCGGGTCGGCGGCGAGGGTGTCGAGGAGCGGCGGCAGCGACCGCCACATCGCGGCCGTCATCGCGTTGCGCTTGGCCGGGTGGTGGATGACGACGGTGGCGACCGAATCGGTCACGCTGTACAGCAGCTGGGGCTCCATGGCCGGATGCTAACCGGTCGTCGTCCGCCGTCCCGAGGCGGCGCCCGAGGGCGACACACGGAGCGAAAAGGACGAGGCGGTCGCCAAACCCGTACAACCCGAATAGTTCGCGAACGCGGCACAAGTGGGACAGGAGCAGTCCCCTATTCGACCTTGTCATGCGGGGGCGATCACAAACGCTCGATATCTGCTGACTTCTGTTCAGTCATCCGGCGCGGAGCGACGCGTTACCAACACTCGACGTGTGGTGACAATCGAGCGCGAGGGTGGCGACCGGACGATGGACAACCATGGGCGCGGGTCCGGCCCACGCCCAGCAGCCGGTGAGGTCGAGGAGCCGGCGCCCGGCCCGCCCGGGCCACTGCCGTACGAAGGCGTCTGGCGGTTCACCGCCCCCGCCGTCGACGCCTCGGTGCCGCAGGCGCGGCACGCCGTGCGGGATCTGCTGCTGCGCCAGGGCGTACCGGTCTCGGACGACCTGGTGCAGGGACTCCTGCTGATCGTCTCCGAACTGGTCACCAACGCGGTGCGGCACGCGGCCCTGCTGTCGCCGATGCTCGCCGTGGAGGTCGCCGTCGGCGCCGAGTGGGTGCGGGTGTCGGTGGAGGACAACCACCCCTACCGTCCGACCGCCCTGGAGACCGACCACAGTGGTGAGGGCGGCCGAGGGCTGCTCCTGGTGCGCGAGGTCACCCGGGAGGCGGGCGGTGTCTGCGATGTCGAGCACACGGCGAACGGCGGCAAGGTGATCTGGGCCGCCCTGCCGCTCGCGCCCGTGCGGGTGTCGTAGGAGAAGCCGCCGTCACCAGCCCGCGGACGGGCCCGTCAGCTCCCTGACCGCGGGACGGGCCGCGTCCAGCACCGTCATGAACCAGGACGAGAAGGTGTCCTTGGCGTGCCGCTCCGCCAGCTCGGCGGGCGTCACGAAGACCGTCTCGCCGACCTCCTCCGGGTCCGGGCGCAGGGGTGCCTGCAACAGGCCGACGAAGAGGTGGTTGTACTCCTGCTCCACCAGGCCCGAGTCCGGGTCCGGGTGGTTGTAGCGGACCGTGCCCGCCTCGGCGAGCAGCGACGGGGAGGCGCCCAGCTCCTCGTACGTGCGCCGGGCCGCCGCCGCGAACGGCGCCTCACCCGGATAGGGGTGGCCGCAGCAGGTGTTGGACCACACGCCGGGGGAGTGGTACTTGCCCAGCGCGCGCTGCTGGAGCAGCAGCCGGCCCCGCTCGTCGAAGAGGAACACGGAGAAGGCGCGGTGCAGCTGCCCCGGCGCCTGATGGGCGGCGAGCTTCTCCGCGGTGCCGATCGTGACGCCGTCCTCGTCGACCAGTTCCAGCAGAATCGCGTCAGCTGTGCCGTTCGACGGACTGTGCGTCGCGGTGGCAGGTGTGATCGGCATACCCATCCTTCGCATCGGTTTTTCGCGCCCCAAGTCTGCCGCACAAATACGGCACTCCCGACAGTTGATCGTGCCCGGCGCGGCGGACGGGGAACCGTCCGGGGTGGCGCTGTGCGATGGAGGACGCGACCGGACACCGGATCGCTGCATTCCGCCGGAAACGCGCTTACGGGACTTTCCGCCGCGCCACAGGGCTCTCAGTGGCAGAGCTTCGCCTCGTGCTCCGCGTGCCCGACCGGCTCCAGCTGGAAGGTGCAGTGCTCCACGTCGAAGTGGTCGCCGAGGCAGCCCTGGAGCTCGTGGAGCATCTTCTCGTGACCGATCGCACTCAGCACGTCCGAGCGCACCACCACGTGCGCGGACAGCACCGGCATCCCGGAGGTGATCGTCCAGGCGTGCAGGTCGTGGACGTCCTGGACACCGTCGAGGGCCAGTATGTGGGCCCGTACGTCGTCCATGTCGACGTTCTTCGGGGCCGCCTCCAGCAGGACGTCGAGGGTCTCCCGCAGCAGCTTCCAGGTGCGCGGCACGATCATCAGGCCGATCACGAGGGAGGCGATCGGGTCGGCGGCCTGCCAGCCGGTGGTCAGGATCACCACCGCGGAGACGATCACCGCGAGCGAGCCCAGCGCGTCCGCCGCGACCTCCAGGAAGGCACCCCGCACGTTCAGGCTCTCCGCCTGTCCGCGCACCAGCAGCGACAGCGAGATCATGTTCGCGACCAGGCCGATGGCGCCGAACACGATGGTCAGCCCGCCCTCGGTGCCGGCGGGCGTGATGAACCGCTGGATCGCCTCGTAGAGGACATAGCCGCCGACGCCGAGCAGCAGCAGACAGTTGGCGAGGGCGGCGAGGATCTCCGCGCGGGCGTAACCGAAGGTGCGCTTCCCGCTCGGCGGGAGGCTCGCGAAGTGGATCGCCATCAGGGCCATGCCGAGGCCGAGCGCGTCCGTCGCCATGTGCGCCGCGTCCGCGACCAGGGCGAGGGAGTCGGCCATGACACCACCGACGATCTCGACCACCATGACGGCGAGCGTGATCGACAGCGCGACCCGCAGCCTGCCGCGGTACGCCGCGGTCGCCGTACCGCCGGCCGGCGCATGCGCATGCGCGTGATCGTGCCCAGCCCCCATGGAAGCCGCCTCCTACGTGTTGACCCGGAGCAGCCCGCCCGGGATCACAGTGAACTACGGGTGGGGGGTATGGGGCAACGCGGCACTGAACACCGTTGTCATGTGCCCTGACCTGCGGAAACGATCCGCAGGTCAGAACACTCCCGGTTCACTTGGCGTGGTGCAGCCGCCAGCCCTGCCACGCCGACTCGATCATCTCGCGCACCCCGCGGCGCGCGGTCCAGCCGAGCTCCTCGGCGGCCCGGGCGGCCGAGGCCACCGAGACCGGGGCGTCGCCGGGGCGCCGGGGCTCCACGACGGCGGGCCGCCGGTCGCCGGTGACCTCGCCGATGACGGTGACCATCTCGCGCACGGAGACGCCCTCGCCGCGGCCGATGTTGACGGTCAGGTCCCCGCTGCGGTCCCCGAGCCGTCGCGCGGCCGCCAGATGCGCCTCCGCCAGGTCGGCGACATGGATGTAGTCACGGATGCAGGTGCCGTCCGGCGTCGGATAGTCGTCGCCGAAGATCCGCGGGGCCTCGTCGCGGGTGAGCCGGTCGAAGACCATCGGCACGATGTTGAAGACACCGGTGTCCGCCAGCTCCGGCGTGGCCGCGCCCGCCACGTTGAAGTAGCGCAGGCACACCGTCGAGATGCCGTGCGCCTGCCCCGCCGCCCGCACCAGCCACTCGCCGGTGAGCTTCGTCTCGCCGTAGGGGTTCACCGGACCGCACGGAGTGTCCTCTGTGATCAGCTCCACATCGGGGTTGCCGTAGACGGCGGCGGACGAGGAGAAGAGGAAGCGCTCGATCCCGGCCTCGGCGACGGCTTCGAGGAGGGTGGCCAGTCCGCCGACGTTCTCCTGGTAGTAGCGCGTCGGCTGGGCCACGGACTCGGCGACCTGCTTGCGCGCCGCCAGGTGCACCACCCCGGTCACCTCGTGCTCGGCGAACACCCGCTTCAGCAGAGCGGCGTCCAGTGACGAACCCCGCACCAGCGGCACGTCGGCCGGCAGTCGTGCGGGGAACCCGGCCGACAGATCGTCCAGCGCCAGGACGCGCTCCCCGGCGTCCGTCATGGCCCGCGCCACGTGGGCCCCTATGTATCCCGCTCCGCCTGTGATCAGCCATGTCATGGTCGCCCACCCTATGCCGAGGCGAGGGTGGGCCCCGCAATGTCCCAGATGCCCGGTCCGCCGGCCCGCGGTTTGTGGGCGAGGGCCGTGATCACCCATGATGATCGCGGCAAAGGCCGGGGGAGACGGCGTTGATCAGCCCGTTAACGGGCGGTGAACGCGGGCTTCCCGGCATCCGATAGCCTCTGCCGACATGCCGCCCGGGCGCGCCGAGCCACGCCGAGGGGCGCCCCCACCATGCAGATGACCGGCGCCCCGCGTCGGCACCCAGGGAGTGAGTTCGGTTGTCGACCGCCATCCTCACCGGTCAGCCGGTCCCCGGATCGTCGATCGAGGGCGATCTGCGGTCGCTCGGCTTCGACGTCCGGGTCGCCTCGGACGCCGCCGACACCGAGACGCTCCTCGCCCAGGTCCCGGCCGACCAGCGGGTCGCCGTGGTCGACGCCCGCTTCGTGGGCCATCCGCACGCCCTGCGCCTCGGCCTCACCGACCCCCGCTTCGAGCTCGCCGCGATCCCCGGCGCGGTCACCGCCCAGCCGGCCGGACGTCAGGCCCTGACCCGTGCGATGGCCCGGGAGAGCAGCGCCGTCGGCGGGACGACGGGTGGGGGTGCCCCGGCGCGAGCGAAGTCGAGCGTGGGGGACGTCGACAGCCTCGCCGACCGCATCGTCACCGCGCTGGACACCGAGCAGGCCGGTGTCCACCACCCGGAGCTCGGCAGCCTGGTCGCCGTCGTGCCCGCCGACCCGCAGGCCCGCAACGAGGCACGGCAGGCCGTCGCGGACGTCGACGACGAAGCCGTACGCCTGAAGTCGGCCGTGAAGTCCCGTGACGGCTTCTTCACCACGCACTTCATCAGCCCCTACTCCCGCTACATCGCCCGCTGGTGCGCCCGCCGGGGCCTGACCCCGAACCAGGTCACCACCGCCTCCCTGCTGACCGCCCTGATCGCGGCGGGCAGCGCGGCCACCGGCACCCGGGCCGGCTTCATCGCCGCCGGCGTCCTGCTGATCGCGTCCTTCGTCCTGGACTGCGTCGACGGCCAGATCGCCCGCTACTCCCTTCAGTACTCCACGCTCGGCGCCTGGCTCGACGCCACCTTCGACCGGGCCAAGGAGTACGCCTACTACGCCGGTCTCGCGCTGGGCGCGGCCCGCGGCGGCGACGACGTCTGGGCGCTGGCGCTCGGCGCGATGGTCCTGCAGACCTGCCGGCACGTCGTCGACTTCTCCTTCAACGAGGCGAACCACGACGCCACCGCCAACACCAGCCCCACGGCGGCCCTTTCGGACAAGCTGGACAGCGTCGGCTGGACGGTGTGGGTGCGGCGGATGATCGTGCTGCCGATCGGTGAGCGCTGGGCGATGATCGCGATCCTCACGGCGGCCACGACTCCTCGTATCACCTTCTACGCGCTGCTCATCGGCTGCGCCTTCGCGGCGACCTACACCACCGCGGGCCGGGTGCTGCGGTCGCTGACCCGCAAGGCCCAGCGCACGGACCGGGCGGCACAGGCCCTGGCGGACCTGACCGACAGCGGGGCGCTCGCCCAGGTGTTCGCGCGCGTTCTGCCGGGCCGGCTCCCAGCACCGGCGCCGCTCCTCGCCGCCATCGGTGCCGTATGTCTCGTGCTGGCGGCCTGGCTCGACGGGCCGGGCTGGTCGGTCGTCGTGTGCGCCGCCGTGTACGTCCTGCTGTCCGCCGACGCCGTCTCGCACCCCCTCAAGGGCGCCCTCGACTGGCTGATCCCGCCGATCTTCCGGGCCGCCGAATACGGCACCGTCCTGATCCTCGCGGCCGAATCGGACGTGAACGGAGCCCTTCCTGCGGCTTTCGGGCTGGTGGCCGCGGTCGCCTACCATCACTACGACACGGTGTACCGCATCCGCGGCAACGCCGGCGCGTCCCCGGCCTGGCTGGTGCGCGCCATCGGGGGGCACGAAGGGCGGACGCTGCTCGTCACCGTCCTGGCCGCCGCGCTCACCGCCTCGCAGTTCACGGTCGCGCTCACGGCTCTCGCCGTGGCCGTGGCCCTGGTGGTGCTCGTCGAGAGCATCCGCTTCTGGGTGTCCTCCGGGGCGCCCGCCGTACACGATGAAGGAGAACCCGCATGATCGGCCTCGTGCTGGCGGCCGGCGCCGGACGGCGTCTGCGCCCCTACACCGACAGCCTTCCCAAGGCTCTGGTGCCGGTGGGCCCCGCGGGCATAGAAGGCGAACCCACGGTTCTCGACCTCACCCTCGGCAACTTCGCCGAGATCGGGCTGACCGAGGTCGCGATCATCGTCGGCTACCGCAAGGAAGCCGTGTACGAGCGCAAGGCGGCGCTGGAGGCGAAGTACGGCCTCAAGCTCACCCTCATCGACAACGACAAGGCCGAGGAGTGGAACAACGCCTACTCCCTGTGGTGCGGACGTGACGCCCTCAAGGACGGCGTGATCCTCGCCAACGGCGACACCGTGCACCCGGTCTCCGTCGAGAAGACGCTCCTTGCTGCTCGTGGCGAGGGCAAGAAGATCATCCTCGCCCTGGACGCCGTGAAGTCCCTCGCGGACGAGGAGATGAAGGTCGTCGTGGACCCCGACGAGGGCGTCCAGAAGATCACCAAGCTGATGGACCCCGCCGAGGCCACCGGTGAGTACATCGGTGTCACCCTGATCGAGGGCGACGCCGCCGCCGACCTGGCCGACGCGCTGAAGACGGTCTGGGAGACCGACCCCCAGCAGTTCTACGAGCACGGCTACCAGGAGCTCGTGAACCGCGGCTTCCGGATCGACGTGGCGCCGATCGGCGACGTCAAGTGGGTCGAGATCGACAACCACGACGATCTCGCCCGTGGACGGGAGATCGCGTGCCTCTACTGACCCGGCTCATCCCCGCTCCGGTCGTCGTCGACATCCGCCCGGGTGCCCTCGACGACCTGGTGGGCGTCCTCGCCGACGAGCGCATCTCGCACTCCGGCAGGCTCGCCGTCGCCGTCAGCGGCGGCTCCGGCGCCAAGCTGCGCAAGCGGCTCGAACCCTCGCTGCCCGGCGCCACCTGGTACGAGGTCGGCGGCGGCACCCTCGACGACGCGGTCCGGCTGGCCGGCGACATAAAGGCCGGCCACTACGATGCGGTCGTGGGCCTCGGCGGCGGCAAGATCATCGACTGCGCCAAGTTCGCCGCGGCGCGCGTCGGTCTGCCGCTGGTCGCCGTACCGACGAACCTCGCGCACGACGGCCTGTGCTCCCCGGTCGCGACGCTCGACAACGACGCGGGCCGCGGCTCCTACGGTGTGCCGAACCCGATCGCGGTCGTCATCGACCTCGACGTCATCCACGAGGCCCCAGCGCGTTTCGTGCGCGCCGGCATCGGTGACGCCGTCTCCAACGTCTCCGCGATCGCGGACTGGGAGCTGGCCAACCGCGTCAAGGGCGAGAAGATCGACGGTCTGGCCGCCGCGATCGCCCGCCAGGCCGGCGAGGCCGTCCTCCGGCATCCCGGCGGCATAGGGGACACCGACTTCCTCCAGGTGCTCGCCGAGGCGCTCGTGCTCAGCGGTATCGCCATGTCGGTCTCGGGCGACTCCCGCCCGTCCTCCGGTGCCTGCCACGAGATCAACCACGCCTTCGACCTGCTGTTCCCCAAGCGCGCCGCCGCCCACGGCGAGCAGTGCGGCCTGGGCGCGGCCTTCGCGATGTTCCTGCGGGGTGCCCACGAGGAGTCGGCGTACATGGCCTCGGTGCTGCGCCGGCACGGACTGCCGGTGCTGCCGGAGGAGATCGGCTTCACCGTGGACGAGTTCGTCCGCGCGGTGGAGTTCGCTCCGGAGACCCGGCCCGGCCGGTACACGATCCTCGAACACCTCGACCTCAAGCCCGACCAGATCAAGGATCTCTACGTCGACTATGTCAAGACCATCGGTAGCTGAACTCCGTCCGGTCGTGCACCCCGCAGGGGTCAAGGACCGGCGCAGCGGTGAGCACTGGATGGGGCGCCTCTACATGCGCGAGGTGTCCCTGCGGGTGGACCGCTACCTGGTCAACACCAGGGTCACGCCCAACCAGCTCACGTACCTGATGACCGTCTTCGGCGTCCTGGCGGCCCCGGCACTTCTCGTGCCGGGGATCCCGGGGGCCGTGCTCGGTGTGGTCTGTGTGCAGATGTATCTGCTGCTGGACTGCGTCGACGGCGAGATCGCCCGCTGGAAGAAGCAGTACTCGCTCAACGGCGTCTACCTGGACCGGGTCGGCGCCTACCTCACCGATGCCGCCGTGCTCGTCGGCTTCGGTCTGCGCGCCGCCGACCTGTGGGGCACCGGCCGGATCGACTGGCTGTGGGCCTTCCTGGGCACCCTGGCCGCGCTCGGCGCCATCCTGATCAAGGCGGAGACCGACCTCGTCGGTGTCGCCCGGCACCAGGCCGGCAAGCCGCCGGTCCAGGAGTCGGCGTCCGAGATGCGCTCCTCCGGCATGGCGCTGGCCCGCAAGGCCGCCGCGCTGCTGAAGTTCCACCGGCTGATCCTCGGCATCGAGGCGTCCCTGCTGATCCTGGTCCTGGCGATCGTCGACCAGATGCGCGGCGACCTCTTCTGGTCCCGGCTCGGCGTCGCGGTCCTGGCCGGTATCGCGCTGCTCCAGACCCTGCTGCACCTCGTGTCCATCCTCGCCTCCAGCAGGCTGAAGTGAGCGGCATGAAGGTCGGCGCGGTCATCATCACCATGGGCAACCGCCCCGACGAGCTGCGGGCTCTGCTCGACTCGGTCGCCAAGCAGGACGGCGACCGCGTCGAGGTGGCCGTCGTCGGCAACGGCTCGCCCGTCCCCGAGGTCCCCGAGGGCGTCCGCACGGTCGAGCTGCCCGAGAACCTCGGCATCCCCGGCGGCCGCAACGTCGGCATCGAGGCCTTCGGCCCCAGCGGCCGCGATGTCGACATATTGCTCTTCCTCGACGACGACGGCCTGCTCGCCAACCACGACACCGCAGAGCTGTGCCGCCAGGCCTTCGAGGCCGACCCCGAGCTCGGCATCATCAGCTTCCGCATCGCCGACCCGGACACCGGTCAGACCCAGCGCCGCCACGTCCCCCGACTGCGCGCCGCCGACCCGATGCGCTCCTCCCGGGTCACCACCTTCCTCGGCGGCGCCAACGCCGTACGGACGAAGGTCTTCGCCGAAGTCGGCGGGCTCCCGGACGAATTCTTCTACGCCCATGAGGAAACCGACCTGGCATGGCGGGCTCTCGACGCGGGCTGGATGATCGACTACCGGTCCGACATGGTGCTGTACCACCCCACGACCGCGCCCTCACGGCACGCGGTCTACCACCGCATGGTCGCCCGCAACCGGGTCTGGCTCGCCCGCCGCAACCTCCCCGCCCTCCTGGTCCCGGTCTACCTCGGGGTCTGGATGCTGCTCACGCTGGCGCGCCGCCCCTCGCGGCCCGCGCTGAAGGCGTGGTTCGGCGGGTTCCGGGAGGGCTGGAGCACCGCGTGCGGCCCCCGCCGGCCGATGAAGTGGCGTACGGTGTGGCGGCTGACCCGACTGGGCCGGCCCCCGGTCATCTGACAAGCTCGAAACCGAGCGCACCACCGGGCCCGACCCAGGACCCCGGTTCATGCCCCCAGCCCGCACAGGCTGCGCATCTCGAGGACGAAAGTTTCCACTGGTGAGTGAGACAACGCATGACGGCGGAGTCACGGTGACCGCGCCTCCGTCGCCCGACGAGGGCCTCACGGCGGCACAGCTCGCCGACAAGTACGGGCTGTCCGTGAGCGGCGCCCGCCCCTCGCTCGTCGAGTACGTCCGCCAGCTCTGGGACCGCCGTCACTTCATCCTCGCGTTCTCGCGGGCGAAGCTGACCGCCCAGTACAGCCAGGCCAAGCTCGGCCAGCTGTGGCAGGTGGCCACGCCGCTGCTCAACGCGCTGGTGTACTTCTTCATCTTCGGTCTGCTGCTGGGCGCCCGGAAGGGCATCCCGCACGACATCTACGTGCCGTTCCTGGTCACGGGCGTCTTCGTCTTCACCTTCACGCAGAGCTCGGTCCTCGCCGGCGTCCGTGCCATCTCCGGCAACCTCGGCCTGGTCCGCGCCCTGCACTTCCCGCGCGCCTCGCTGCCGATCTCCTTCGCCCTCCAGCAGCTCCAGCAGCTGCTGTACTCGATGATCGTGCTGGTCGTGGTCATGGTGGCGTTCGGCAGCTACCCCAGCCTGTCCTGGCTGCTGGTGCTGCCCGCGCTGTTCCTGCACTTCGTCTTCAACACCGGGCTCGCGCTGATCTTCGCCCGCATGGGCAGCAAGACCCCCGACCTGGCCCAGCTGATGCCGTTCGTGCTGCGTACCTGGATGTACGCCTCGGGCGTCATGTTCAGCATCCCGGCGATGCTCGCCGACAAGGACATGCCGGGCTGGGTCACCGAGGTCCTGCAGTGGAACCCCGCCGCGATCTACATGGACCTGGTCCGCTTCGCGATGATCGACGGATACGGCTCCGAGTACCTGCCCCCGCACGTGTGGCTCTTCGCCCTCGGCTGGGCGCTGCTCGCCGGCGCGTTCGGGTTCGTCTACTTCTGGAAGGCCGAAGAGAGGTACGGCCGTGGCTGAGCAGCAGCGGGACCCCCGCCCCACCGTCATCGCGGACGACCTCCACATCGTCTACCGCGTGAACGGCGCCAAGTCCGGCAAGGGCAGCGCCACCGCCGCCCTGAGCCGCATCGTCAAGCGTGGCGAGGAGCGAGGCGTGCGCAAGGTGCACGCGGTGCGCGGTGTCTCCTTCGTCGCCTACCGCGGTGAGGCCATCGGCCTGATCGGCTCCAACGGCTCCGGCAAGTCGACCCTGCTGCGCGCGATCGCCGGGCTGCTGCCCGCCGAGAGCGGCAAGGTCTACACCGACGGCCAGCCCTCGCTGCTCGGCGTCAACGCGGCCCTGATGAACGACCTCACGGGTGAGCGGAACGTCATATTGGGCGGGCTCGCCATGGGCATGTCCCGGGAGCAGATCAAGGAGCGCTACCAGGAGATCGTCGACTTCTCCGGCATCAACGAGAAGGGCGACTTCATCACCCTCCCGATGCGCACCTACTCCTCCGGTATGGCGGCCCGTCTGCGCTTCTCCATCGCCGCGGCCAAGGACCACGACGTCCTGATGATCGACGAGGCGCTGGCCACCGGCGACCGCAAGTTCCAGAAGCGCTCCGAGGCGCGCATCCGCGAACTGCGCAAGGAAGCCGGCACGGTCTTCCTGGTCAGCCACAACAACAAGTCGATCCGTGACACCTGCGACCGGGTCCTGTGGCTGGAGCGCGGCGAGCTGCGCATGGACGGCCCGACCGAAGAGGTCCTCAAGGAGTACGAGAAGTTCACGGGCAAGTAGTCCACCCCGGCCTGGACGCTCCGGGCCACGACGCTTCGCAGGGCCCCGCCGGAACTGCTCCGGCGGGGCCCCGCGTCTGCAAAGGAAACGTCAACTTCGGTACGGCGTAGGAATCTTGAAGCCAATCGGTGTGTTGTTGTGATGTCCAGGACACCCAGACTCACCGCGTTGAGTTGTACAACGTAAGCTGTACCGGTCCCGAATCGCGGCAAGTGGGGCGATAATGCCCGACACCTTCCATCAGGACTGCTGCGCGGAAGGCCGGGCGGCGTGTCCGAAATAGTGTGTATTGGGTCGGCGGTGTAGAACGGGAGATGTGACGGCTATGGCTACGGAAACTCCCCAGCTCAACGCTTGTGCCGTCCTTGCTCCGGGCGGTCCGCGGTGACGGGAACCGACACGGCGCGCGTCCCGGATCCGGAGCGCGGCACGCTGGACAAGGCCGCGGGTGAGAACTTCCCCGTGGCCCCCTTCTTCCTGCCCCGGGCCTGGCGCGCCGATCTCATGGCGGTGTACGGCTTCGCCCGCCTTGTCGACGACATCGGCGACGGCGACCTCGCCCCCGGCGGCGCCGACGCCCGCCTGCTGGGCGTGCAGCCGGAGGACGCCGAGGACCGCCTGCTCCTGCTGGACGCCTTCGAGGCCGACCTGGAGCGGGTCTTCTCCGGAGAGCCCCGCCACCCCCTGCTGCGCCGCCTCCAGCCGACGGTCCGCCGCTGCTCGCTCACCCCCGAGCCCTTCCTCGGCCTGATCGCCGCCAACCGCCAGGACCAGCTGGTCAAGCGGTACGAGACGTACGACGATCTGCTCGCCTACTGCGAGCTGTCGGCCAACCCCGTGGGGCGTCTGGTCCTCGGGGTCACCGGCACCTCGACCCCCGAGCGGATCCGGCTGTCGGACGCGATCTGCACGGCCCTCCAGATCGTCGAACACCTCCAGGACGTCGCCGAGGACCTCGGCCGCGACCGCATCTACCTGCCCGCCGAGGACATGAAGCGGTTCCATGTCCAGGAGGCGGATCTCGCCACGAAGACCGCGGGCGCATCGGTGCGCGCACTGGTCGCGTACGAAGCACAACGCGCCCGCGGTCTCCTGAATGAAGGCGCCCCCCTGGTGGGTAGCGTCCACGGCAGGCTGAAGCTGCTGCTCGCGGGGTTCGTGGCGGGGGGAAGGGCGGCCATCCACGCGATCGCCGCCGCCGAATACGACGTACTTCCCGGCCCGCCCAAGCCCGGCAAGCTCCAGTTGCTGCGCGAAGTGGGCGTGACTCTGCGAGGAGAGGGGTGATCCGGACCGTGGAGGCCGAACCACACGTGTCCGCACCGGTACTCGCCGCCTACAGCTATTGCGAGGCCGTCACCGGACAGCAGGCCCGTAACTTCGCGTACGGCATCAGGCTCCTGCCGATGTCCAAGCGCCGTGCGATGTCCGCGCTCTACGCGTTCTCGCGCCGCGTGGACGACATCGGCGACGGCGCGCTGGACGACGACGTGAAGGCCGTCAGACTCGAGGACACCCGGGCGATGCTGGCCCGGGTCCGCGAGGGCGCGGTCGACGAGGACGACACCGACCCGGTCGCGGTCGCCCTCGCCCATGCCGCCGAGACCTTCCCGATCCCCCTGGGGGGCCTGGACGAGCTCATCGACGGCGTCCTGATGGACGTACGCGGCGAGACCTATGAGACCTGGGACGACCTGAAGGTCTACTGCCGCTGTGTCGCCGGCGCCATCGGGCGGCTCTCGCTCGGTGTGTTCGGTACGGAACCGGGGGCGCGCGGTGTCGAGCGCGCGCCGGAGTATGCCGACACGCTCGGTCTCGCGCTCCAGCTCACCAACATCCTGCGGGACGTCCGGGAGGACGCCGAGGGCGGGCGCATCTATCTGCCGGCCGACGATCTCGCGAAGTTCGGCTGCTCGGCCGGGTTCAGCGGGCCGATGCCACCGGAGGGCTCCGACTTCGCGGGTCTCGTGCACTTCGAGGTGCGCCGGGCCCGCGCCCTTTTCGCCGAGGGCTACCGGCTGCTCCCCATGCTCGACCGGCGCAGCGGCGCCTGTGTCGCCGCCATGGCCGGCATCTACCGCCGGCTCCTCGACCGCATCGAGCGCGACCCCCAGGCGGTGCTGCGCGGCCGGGTCTCGCTGCCCGGACGCGAGAAGGCGTACGTCGCCGTGCGCGGCCTCTCCGGCCTCGACGCCCGGCATGTGACGCGGCGGACCGTCAGGAGGCGCGCCTGATGGACAATTCGGTCCAAGGTGATGCCACCGGAGAAAAGTGGCACGCAACCCTCCGCTCAGGGAGCGCGTCCCTGACTGCAACGGTCGGCCGTGCACCGTTCACACACCACGGCGACCGGGCAGGGGAGGGCGCACGATGACCGACGGCAATCAGTCGGGGCGGGACGCGGTCGTGATCGGCGGCGGACTCGCCGGCATCACCGCGGCGCTCGCCCTCGCCGACGCGGGTGTCCGCGTCACCCTGCTCGAAGGCCGGCCGCGCCTGGGCGGGCTCGCCTTCTCCTTCCAGCGCGGCGAGCTGACCGTCGACAACGGACAGCACGTCTATCTGCGCTGCTGCACCGCCTACCGCTGGTTCCTCGACCGGATCGACGGGGCCGCGCTGGCGCCCCTGCAGAACCGTCTCGACGTGCCCGTGGTCGACGTCGACAAGCCCGAGGGACGGCGGCTCGGCAGGCTGCGGCGCGACGCGCTGCCGGTGCCCCTGCATCTGGGGCGCAGCCTCGCCACGTATCCGCATCTCTCGCTCGCCGAACGGGCGGGGGTGGGCCGGGCCGCGCTCGCGCTCAAGGGGCTCGACCTCGCCGATCCGGACCTGGACGCACAGAGCTTCGGCAGCTGGCTGACCGCGCACGGTCAGTCGGCGCGTGCCGTCGAGGCCCTGTGGGACCTGGTCGGGGTCGCCACCCTCAACGCGGTCGCGGGCGACGCCTCGCTGGGGCTCGCCGCGATGGTGTTCAAGACCGGTCTGCTGTCCGACCCGGGCGCGGCCGACATCGGATGGGCGCGCGTCCCGCTGGGTGAACTGCACGACCGGCTGGCCCGCAAGGCGCTCGACTCCGCGGGCGTGCGTACCGAGGTCCGTACACGCGTCACCTCCATCTCTACTGACGAGAACGGGACTTGGAGCGTTCAGGTTCCCGGCGAGACGCTGCGCGCGGACGCCGTCGTCCTCGCCGTACCCCAGCGCGAGACCTACGACCTGCTGCCGGACGGCGCCCTCGACGCCCCCGAGCAACTCCTCGCGATCGGCACCGCGCCGATCCTCAACGTGCACGTCGTGTACGACCGCAAGGTGCTGAACCGTCCCTTCTTCACCGCCCTCGGCACCCCGGTGCAGTGGGTGTTCGACCGCACCGACGCCTCCGGGCTCAAGGAAGGGCAGTACCTGGCCCTGTCCCAGTCCGCCGCGCAGGACGAGATCGACGAGCCGGTCGCCGTGCTGCGCGAGCGCTATCTGCCGGAGCTGGAGCGGCTGCTGCCCGGCGCGCGCGGTGCCGAGGTGCGGGACTTCTTCGTGACCAGGGAGCGGACGGCGACGTTCGATCCCGCCCCCGGCGTCGGACGACTGCGGCCCGGCGCCCGCACCAGAGCCCCCGGCCTGTACCTGGCCGGTGCGTGGACCGCCACAGGGTGGCCCGCGACCATGGAGAGTGCGGTCCGCAGTGGTGTGAGCGCGGCGGACGCCGCGCTGAGCGCCCTGGGCCGGCCCCGCCCCAGCCACCTCTTCGACGTAGAGGAGGCGGCCTGATGCTCGATCAGCACGCGGCAGGCCCCCGCACCCCCGGTACCGCAACAAGAGGAGAGACTGTGCCCACTGTGCCCCCGGCCTCGACGGCTGCCGAGGCGGTGGACGTGACCGCGCTGCTGGAGCGTGGCCGGACCCTGGCCACTCCGGTGCTGCGGGCGGCGATCGACCGCCTGGCCGCGCCCATGGACACCGTTTCCGCCTACCACTTCGGCTGGATCGACGCCGAGGGCAACCCGACGGCCGGCGACGGCGGCAAGGCCGTGCGCCCCGCGCTCGCCGTGCTGTCCGCCGAGGTCACCGGTGCCGCGCCCGAGGTCGGTATCCCCGGCGCCGTCGCCGTGGAACTGGTCCACAACTTCTCGCTGCTGCACGACGACCTGATGGACGGCGACGAGCAGCGCCGCCACCGCGACACGGTCTGGAAGGTGCACGGCCCCGCCCAGGCCATCCTCGTCGGCGACGCCCTGTTCGCGCTGGCCAACGAGGTGCTCCTCGAACTCGGCACCGTCGAGGCGGGCCGCGCCACCCGGCGCCTGACCGCCGCCACCCGCGCCCTCATCGACGGACAGGCCCAGGACATCTCCTACGAGCACCGCGACCGCGTCAGCGTCGAGGAGTGCCTGGAGATGGAGGGCAACAAGACCGGCGCCCTGCTGGCCTGCGCCAGCTCCATCGGCGCCGTGCTCGGCGGCGCGGACGACCGCACCGCCGACACCCTGGAGCGCTACGGCTACCACCTCGGCCTCGCCTTCCAGGCCGTCGACGACCTGCTCGGCATCTGGGGCGACCCGGTCTCCACCGGCAAGCAGACCTGGAGCGATCTGCGCCAGCGCAAGAAGTCCCTGCCGGTGGTGGCCGCGCTCGCGGCGGGCGGCTCCGCCTCCGACCGGCTCGGCGAGATCCTCGCCGCGGACGCCAAGAGCAGCGACTTCGAGAACTTCTCCGAGGAGGAGTTCGCGGCCCGCGCCGCCCTCATCGAGGAGGCCGGCGGCCGGGACTGGACGGCCGGAGAGGCCCGCCGACAGCACACCATCGCCGTCGAGGCGCTCGACGCCGTCGACATGCCCGACCGGGTGCGGGCCCAGTTCACCGCGCTCGCCGACTTCGTCGTCGTACGAAAGAGATGATCACTATCGGTCGAATAGCCCTCGCGTAGTCGCCGGCCGGTGTCGCGGGAAACCGAGCACCGGCCGACGGCGGACCCACAGCAGAGCACCACATGCACACTGCACGAAGGGGAAGCCATGACAGCGACGACCGACGGAAGCACCGGGGCCCTGCCGCCCCGCGCTGCCGCGGCCAGCGAAACCGACATCGAGACCCCCGCGGCGGCCGGGGTACAAGAAGCCGCCGTACGCGCCGTGCAACGCGCCACGGAGTACCTGCTCGCACGGCAGGACGCACAGGGTTGGTGGAAGGGCGACCTGGAGACCAACGTCACCATGGACGCCGAGGACCTGCTGCTCCGCCAGTTCCTGGGAATCCGCGACGAGGCCACCACCCGCGCGGCCGGCCTCTTCATCCGCGGCGAGCAGCGCGAGGACGGCACCTGGGCCTCCTTCTACGGCGGACCCGGCGAACTCTCCACCACCATCGAGGCGTACGTCGCCCTCCGCCTGGCCGGTGACGCACCCGACGCGCCGCACATGGCGAGGGCGTCGGAGTGGATCCGCGCACAGGGCGGTATCGCCGCCGCCCGCGTCTTCACCCGGATCTGGCTCGCCCTGTTCGGCTGGTGGAAGTGGGAGGACCTGCCCGAACTCCCGCCCGAGCTGATCTACTTCCCGACGTGGGTGCCGCTCAACATCTACGACTTCGGCTGCTGGGCCCGGCAGACCATCGTCCCGCTGACGATCGTCTCCGCGAAGCGGCCGGTACGGCCCGCGCCCTTCCCGCTCGACGAGCTGCACACCGACCCGGCGAACCCCAACCCGGCCAAGCCCCTCGCCCCGGCGGTGAGTTGGGACGGGGCCTTCCAGCGTCTGGACAAGGCGCTGCACCAGGTGCGCAAGGTCGTGCCGCGCCGGCTGCGCAAGGCGGCCATGAACACCGCCGCCCGCTGGATCATCGAGCGGCAGGAGAACGACGGCTGCTGGGGCGGTATCCAGCCGCCGGCCGTCTACTCGGTCATCGCCCTCCATCTGGTCGGCTACGACCTCGAACACCCGGTCATCCGGGCGGGGCTGGAGTCGCTGGACCGTTTCGCCGTATGGCGCGAGGACGGGGCCCGGATGATCGAGGCCTGCCAGTCGCCGGTGTGGGACACCTGTCTCGCCACCATCGCGCTCGCCGACGCCGGAGTGCCCGCCGACCATCCGCAGCTCGTCAAGGCCGCGGACTGGATGCTCGGCGAGGAGGTCGTCCGGCCCGGGGACTGGGCCGTCAAGCGGCCCCAACTGCCGCCGGGCGGCTGGGCGTTCGAGTTCCACAACGACAACTACCCCGACATCGACGACACCGCGGAGGTCGTCCTCGCCCTGCGCCGCGTCCGGCACCACGACCCGGACCGGGTGGAGAACGCGATCGGGCGCGGGGTGCGCTGGAACCTCGGCATGCAGTCGAAGAACGGCGCCTGGGGCGCCTTCGACGTCGACAACACCAGCCCGTTCCCCAACCGGCTGCCGTTCTGCGACTTCGGTGAGGTCATCGACCCGCCGTCCGCCGACGTCACCGCGCATGTGGTGGAGATGCTGGCCGTCGAGGGGCTCGCGCACGACCCGCGCACCCGGCGCGGCATCGAGTGGCTGCTCGCCGAACAGGAGCAGGACGGCTCGTGGTTCGGGCGCTGGGGCGTCAACTACGTCTACGGCACCGGGTCGGTGGTGCCCGCGCTCACCGCCGCCGGCATCCCCGCCGCGCACCCGGCCATCCGCAGGGCCGTGCGCTGGCTGGAGTCCGTCCAGAACGACGACGGAGGCTGGGGCGAGGACCTGCGCTCCTACAAGGAGGCCAAGACCTGGAGCGGCCGCGGGGCCTCGACCGCCTCGCAGACGGCCTGGGCGCTCATGGCACTGCTGGCCGCCGGCGAGAAGGACTCCAAGGCGGTCGAGCGGGGCATCGAGTGGCTCGCGGCCACCCAGCGGGAGGACGGCTCCTGGGACGAGCCCTACTTCACCGGCACCGGCTTCCCGTGGGACTTCTCCATCAACTACCACCTCTACCGGCAGGTCTTCCCGCTCACGGCACTGGGCCGGTACGTCCACGGAGAGCCGTTCGCCAAGGCGGGGGAGGCGTGAGATGACCACCCGGCCGGCCTCCGCACCGCTGCTGATCGCCTGCGCGCTCGGCATCGAGCACCTCGCCCTGCGCAGCGGCGACCGCTCCGGCGCCGACGGGCCGGTCACCATGCTCCGTACCGGCATGGGCCCCAAGGCGGCCGAGCGGGCCGTCACCCGCGCCCTCATCGATCCCGCGCTCGCCGACGCCGCGGTACTGGCCACCGGCTTCTGCGCGGGCCTCGCCCCCGGCATGCACCCCGGCGATCTCGTCGTCGCCGAGGAGACCCGGGATCCGGACGGAACCGTTCCCTGCGTCGGGACCGACCTACTCGTCAAGGAGCTCGTCAGGGCGGTCCCCGGAAGCACCGTCCACACCGGACCGCTCACCGGCTCCGATCACGTCGTCCGCGGTCACGAACGCTCCGACCTCCTCGCGACCGGCGCGATCGCGGTCGACATGGAATCCGCGGCCACGCTCCACAGCGCCGTGCGTGGCGGAGCACGCCCCGTTGCGGCCGTCCGGGTGGTCGTGGACGCTCCAGAACATGAACTCGTCCGGATCGGCACGGTGCGCGGTGGAATATCAGCTTTCCGCGTCCTTCGTTCCGTCCTTCCCGCTTTCTATGAATGGCACCGTTCCTTGCTGCTCCCCAGGAGGTGAGCCAGATGGCCATGCCGCTGCGTCAGTCCATCAAGGTCGCTACATACTTGGCCGAACAGAAGCTCCGCAAGCGGGACAAGTTCCCGCTCATCGTGGAACTGGAACCCCTCTTCGCGTGCAACCTCAAGTGCGAGGGCTGCGGCAAGATCCAGCACCCGGCAGGCGTGCTGAAGCAGCGTATGCCGGTGGCGCAGGCCGTCGGAGCGGTGCTGGAGTCCGGTGCTCCGATGGTGTCCATCGCCGGCGGTGAGCCGCTGATGCATCCTCAGATCGACGAGATCGTGCGGCAGTTGGTGGCGAAGAAGAAGTACGTCTTCCTCTGTACCAACGCCATGCTGCTGCGCAAGAAGATCGACAAGTTCAAGCCCTCGCCCTACTTCGCCTTCGCCGTGCACATCGACGGACTGCGCGAGCGGCACGACGAGTCGGTGGCGAAGGAGGGGGTGTTCGACGAGGCCGTCGAGGCGATCAAGGAGGCCAAGAAGCGCGGCTTCCGGGTCACCACCAACTCGACCTTCTTCAACACCGACACCCCGCAGACCATCATCGAGGTGCTCAACTTCCTCAACGACGACCTCAAGGTCGACGAGATGATGATCTCGCCCGCCTACGCCTACGAGAAGGCGCCCGACCAGGAGCACTTCCTGGGCGTGGAGCAGACCCGCGAGCTGTTCAAGAAGGCCTTCGCCGGCGGGAACCGCCGCAAGTGGCGGCTCAACCACTCACCGCTCTTCCTGGACTTCCTGGAGGGCAAGGTCGACTTCCCGTGCACCGCCTGGGCGATCCCCAACTACTCCCTGTTCGGCTGGCAGCGGCCCTGCTACCTGATGAGCGACGGCTACGTGCCGACGTACCGCGAACTCATCGAGGAGACCGACTGGGACAAGTACGGCCGCGGCAAGGACCCGCGCTGCGCCAACTGCATGGCGCACTGCGGCTACGAGCCCACCGCCGTCCTCGCCACCATGGGCTCGCTGAAGGAGTCGCTGCGCGCGATGCGCGAGACGGTCTCCGGAAACCGGGAGTGAGGACATGACCGCCGTCTCCTTGGGAGTCCCCGAGGTACCGGTCCGGCCGATCGCCGAGCGGCGTGTGTCGCGGCGGATCCAGGTCGGGCCGGTGGCGGTCGGGGGCGGGGCACCGGTGTCGGTGCAGTCGATGACGACGACCCGTACGTCCGACATCGGCGCCACCCTGCAGCAGATCGCGGAACTCACCGCGTCCGGCTGCCAGATCGTCCGCGTCGCCTGCCCCACGCAGGACGACGCGGACGCCCTCGCGACCATCGCCCGCAAGTCGCAGATCCCGGTGATCGCGGACATCCACTTCCAGCCCAAGTACGTGTTCGCGGCGATCGAGGCCGGCTGCGCCGCCGTACGCGTGAATCCCGGCAACATCAAGCAGTTCGACGACAAGGTGAAGGAGATCGCGCGGGCCGCGAAGGACCACGGCACGCCGATCCGGATCGGGGTCAACGCCGGGTCGCTGGACCGGCGGCTGCTCCAGAAGTACGGGAAGGCGACTCCGGAGGCGCTCGTGGAGAGCGCCCTGTGGGAGGCGTCCCTCTTCGAGGAGCACGGCTTCCGGGACATCAAGATCTCCGTCAAGCACAACGATCCCGTGGTGATGGTGGGGGCCTACACCCTGCTCGCCGAGCAGTGCGACTATCCGTTGCATCTGGGGGTCACGGAGGCCGGTCCCGCCTTCCAGGGCACGATCAAGTCGGCGGTGGCCTTCGGGGCGCTCCTCAGCAGGGGCATCGGCGACACGATCAGGGTCTCGCTGTCCGCGCCGCCCGCCGAGGAGGTCAAGGTCGGCATCCAGATCCTGGAGTCGCTGAACCTCAGGCAGCGGCGCCTGGAGATCGTGTCGTGTCCGTCCTGCGGGCGCGCCCAGGTCGACGTCTACAAGCTGGCCGACGAGGTCACGGCGGGCCTGGAGGGCATGGAAGTGCCCCTGCGGGTCGCGGTGATGGGATGTGTGGTCAACGGTCCCGGCGAGGCACGGGAGGCCGACCTCGGGGTCGCCTCCGGCAACGGCAAGGGCCAGATCTTCGTCAAGGGCGAGGTCGTCAAGACCGTCCCCGAGTCGAAGATCGTGGAGACCCTCATCGAGGAGGCGATGAAGATCGCCGAACAGATGGAGCAGGACGGCGTCGCGTCGGGGGAGCCGGCCGTCACCGTGAGTTGAACAGCACGGACCGAAGGGGGCCCGACGTGACGATTCTGGAGAACATCCGGGGACCACGTGACCTGAAGGCGCTGTCCGAGACGGAACTCGGTGAACTGTCCGAAGAGATAAGGGAGTTCCTGGTGCATGCGGTCGCCAGGACCGGCGGACACCTCGGGCCCAATCTGGGGGTGGTGGAACTCTCCATCGCCCTCCACCGGGTCTTCGAGTCGCCGGTCGACCGCATTGTGTGGGACACCGGTCATCAGAGCTATGTGCACAAGATCTTGACGGGACGTCAGGACTTCTCGAAGCTGCGTGGCAAGGGCGGTCTGTCCGGCTACCCGTCGCGTGAGGAGTCCGAGCACGACATCGTGGAGAACAGCCACGCCTCCACCGCGCTCGGCTGGGCCGACGGGCTCGCCAAGGCCCGCCAGGTCCAGGGCGACAAGGGGCACGTGGTCGCCGTCATCGGCGACGGCGCCCTCACCGGCGGGATGGCCTGGGAGGCGCTGAACAACATCGCGGCCGCCAAGGACCGGCCTTTGATCATCGTCGTCAACGACAACGAGCGCTCGTACTCGCCGACCATCGGGGGCCTCGCCAACCACCTGGCCACCCTGCGCACGACCGACAGCTACGAGAAGGTCCTGGCCTGGGGGAAGGACGTACTGCTGCGGACCCCGGTCGTGGGCAACACGATCTACGAGTCCCTGCACGGCGCCAAGAAGGGCTTCAAGGACGCCTTCGCGCCGCAGGGCATGTTCGAGGACCTCGGCCTCAAGTACGTCGGCCCGATCGACGGGCACGACATCGGGGCCGTCGAGTCGGCGCTGCGGCGCGCGAAACGCTTCCACGGGCCGGTCCTCGTCCACTGTCTGACGGAGAAGGGCCGCGGTTACGAGCCCGCCCTCGCCCATGAGGAGGACCACTTCCACACCGTCGGGGTGATGGACCCGCTCACCTGCGAGCCGCTCGCACCCTCCAACGGGCCGTCCTGGACCTCGGTGTTCGGGGACGAGATCGTCGCGATCGGGGAGGAGCGCGAGGACGTCGTGGCGATCACGGCGGCCATGCTGCACCCGGTGGGGCTCGGCAAGTTCGCCGCGCGGTTCCCGGACCGGGTGTGGGACGTCGGCATCGCCGAGCAGCACGCGGCGGTCTCCGCGGCCGGGCTCGCCACCGGCGGGCTGCATCCTGTGGTCGCCGTGTACGCGACCTTCCTCAACCGTGCCTTCGACCAGCTCCTGATGGACGTCGCGCTGCACCGGTGCGGGGTGACGTTCGTGCTGGACCGGGCCGGAGTCACGGGTGTGGACGGGGCCTCGCACAACGGCATGTGGGACATGTCGATCCTCCAGGTCGTACCCGGCCTGCGGATCGCCGCGCCCCGCGACGCCGACCAGCTGCGCTCGCAGCTGCGGGAGGCGGTGGCGGTGGACGACGCGCCGACGCTCGTCCGCTTCCCGAAGGAGTCGGTGGGCCCGCGGATCCCCGCGGTGGACCGGGTGGGCGGCATGGACGTGCTGCACCGCGCGGAGCGGCCCGAGGTGCTTCTGGTGGCCGTCGGTGTGATGGCGCCCGTCTGTCTCCAGGCCGCCGAGCTGCTGGAGGCCCGCGAGATCGGCTGCACGGTCGTGGACCCCCGCTGGATCAAGCCCGTCGACCCGGCGCTGCCCGGCCTCGCCGCCGCGCACCGGCTGGTCGCCGTCGTCGAGGACAACAGCCGTGCGGCCGGGGTCGGTTCCGCGGTGGCGCTCGCCCTGGGCGATGCCGAGGTCGACGTACCGGTGCGGCGGTTCGGGATTCCGGAGCAGTTCCTCGCGCACGCCAAGCGCGGTGAGGTGCTCGCCGACATCGGGCTCACACCGGTGGAGGTCGCCGGACGCATCAGCGCGAGCCTGGCGGTCAAGGAGGCCGAGGCGACGCTGGCCGCCAAGGAGGCCGAGGGAACGTCGGCCGTCGGCGAGCAGGCCGGCGGCCCCGTCAGGGAGAAGGCTGAATGACCACCGAGTTCGACCTCGGCAGACTCCTCGCCGAGCGCGGAGCCGAGCGCTACGAGCTGCACACGAAGTACCTGAACCACCAGCTCCCGCGCATGCTGCACACCATCGGCTTCGACAAGGTCTACGAGCGGGGCGAGGGCGCCTACTTCTGGGACGCGGACGGCAACGACTACCTGGACATGCTCGCCGGGTTCGGGGTGATGGGCCTGGGCCGCCATCACCCCGTCGTCCGCAAGGCGCTGCACGACGTCCTCGACGCCGGACTCGCCGACCTCACCCGCTTCGACTGCCAGCCGCTGCCCGGGCTGCTGGCCGAGAAGCTCCTCGCGCACAGCCCGCACCTGGACCGGGTGTTCTTCGGCAACAGCGGTACCGAGGCCGTGGAGACCGCGCTGAAGTTCGCCCGGCGCGCCACCGGCAAGCCGCGGATCCTGTACTGCGACCACGCCTTCCACGGTCTGACCACGGGCTCGCTGTCGGTCAACGGAGAGGACGGCTTCCGGGACGGCTTCGCCCCGCTGCTGCCCGACACGGCCGTGCCCCTCGGCGATCTCGACGCGCTGGCCAGGGAGTTGAAGCAGGGCGATGTGGCCGCTCTCATCGTCGAGCCGATCCAGGGCAAGGGCGTCCACGAGGCCCCGCCCGGCTATCTGCGGGCCGCCCAGGAGTTGCTGCACCGGCACAAGGCGCTGCTCATCGCGGACGAGGTGCAGACGGGACTCGGGCGGACCGGCGACTTCTACGCCTACCAGCACGAGGACGGGGTCGAGCCGGACCTCGTCTGTGTGGCCAAGGCGCTCTCCGGCGGCTATGTGCCGGTCGGCGCCACGCTCGGCAAGGACTGGATCTTCAAGAAGGTCTTCTCGTCCATCGACCGCGTCCTGGTCCACTCGGCGAGCTTCGGGTCCAACGCGCAGGCCATGGCGGCCGGGCTGGCCGTGCTGTCCGTCATGGAGAACGAGCAGATCACCGCGAACGCCCGCGCCACCGGTGAACTGCTCAAGAACCGGCTCGCGGCCCTGGTCGACAAGTACGAGCTGCTCGCCGACGTCCGCGGCCGGGGTCTGATGGTCGGCATCGAGTTCGGCCGGCCCAAGTCCCTCGGTCTGCGCAGCCGTTGGACCATGCTCCAGGCCGCCCGCAAGGGGCTGTTCGCGCAGATGGTCGTCGTACCGCTGCTCCAGCGGCACCGGATCCTCACCCAGGTCTCTGGCGACCACCTGGAGGTGATCAAGCTGATCCCGCCGCTGACCGTCGGGGAGCGCGAGGTGGACCGGTTCGTCGACGCCTTCACGGACGTCATGGACGACGCGCACGGCGGGGGCGGGCTGATGTGGGACTTCGGGAAGACGCTGGTCAAGCAGGCGGTGGCCAACCGGTAGCCGGTGCGGTTCGCCTGCGGATTGCCTGCGGTTTGCCTCTGAGGCAAGAAAATTGCCCCGGAGGCAAATCTCCGGCTGAATGGAGAGCATGAGCTCTCCGGAAACCGAGCCGGCCGACGGTCTGCCCGTCGTCGCGCCGCAGCTGCGCGCGCTGCGGCGCCGCGCCTCCCTCACCCTGGAGGCCGCGGCCCGTGCCGCCGGGCTGTCGCCCGCCCATCTGTCCCGGCTGGAGACCGGGCAGCGCCAGCCCTCGCTGCCGATGCTGCTCGCGCTCGCCCGCATCTACGGTACGACCGTCTCGGAACTGCTGGGCGAGACGGTCACCGAACGCGACGCCGTCGTGCGCGCCGCCGACATGGAACCGACCGCCGCCGGCGGCTGGACCTACTGGCAGGCCGGATCGCCGGGGCGTGGCATGCAGGCGCTGCGTGTGCACGTCCCGCACGGCTCGCAGGGCGACATCGTGCGGATCCACCCCGGCGAGGAGTGGCTGTACGTCCTCGGCGGACGGCTGCGGCTGCGCCTCGGGGACAGCACCCACCTGCTCGCCGCGGGCGACAGCGCGCACTTCGACTCGCTGACCCCGCACCGCATCGCGGCCCAGGACCCCGACGGGGTCGAGCTGCTCTTCGTCCACACCCTGTTGCAGAGCCCCACGGCCACGCTGTGCCTGGGCCCCACCCCTGGAGAGACGCCATGAAGGACATGGAGGAGAAGTTCCCGCGCGGCATCTGGGTGCGGCTGATCATCTACATCGCGGTGGGGCACCTCTTCGCGGCCTTCATCTACCTGCTGTTCGAGCTCGGCGCCCAGCAGTAGACCCGGCGGGCCCTCAGTCCAGGAGCCGCTCGCGCAGCCGCTCCCGGAGCTCCGGGGTGAGACCCAGCCCCTGCTCCAGATAGGCGTCGACGCTGCCCCAGGTCTCCTCGATCGTCTCGAACGCGGCCTGGAGATACTCGGCACGCGCGTCGAAGAGGGGGCCGAGCAGCTCCATCACCTCGGGGGAGTAGGCGGCGGTGGACTTGCTGCTGCGGTGCACCTTGTAGCGGCGGTGCTTGGCGTTCGACTCCAGGTAGTCCGCGAGGATCGCCTCCCGCTCCACGCCGAGGGCGAGCAGCGTCACGGCGATGGACAGGCCCGCACGGTCCTTGCCCGCGGCGCAGTGCATCAGCGCGGGGACGCTCTCCTCGGCGAGGGAGTGCAGGACGCGGGAGTGCTCGGCGGTGCGCTCCTTCACGATCTTGCGGTACGAGGCGATCATCCGGTTCGCCGCCTTGTCGTCGCCGAGGATCTCGCGCAGCTGCTCTATCTCGCCGTCCCGGACCATCTTCCAGAACTCCGAGCCGTCCGCCGGGTCGCTCAGCGGGAGGTTCACATTGCGCACGCCCGGCAGCTCGACGTCGGGGCCCTCCAGCTTCTGGTCCGACGTGTTGCGGAAGTCGAAGATCGTGTGCAGCCCGAGGGAGGAGAGGAACGCCGCGTCCTCGTCGGTCGCGTGCGCCAGGTGACCGCTGCGGAACAGCACCCCGTACCGCACCCGCCGTCCGTCCACCGTCGGCAGACCGCCGACGTCCCGGAAGTTGCGGACACCGACCAGCTCTGGCTCGGTCGACGGGATCTGCTGCGTCACGGGGGCTCCTCCCGGCCGGTCCCGCCGCCACGGCTCGTCGGCGGGCACTTCCTCGACGATACGACATCGGTTCCTGGGGCAATCAGTTGTCCACAGGCGTTGCACCCAGGGCTCGTGGCCATTGATGATGTTGGCACTTGAGCGCACCTGTTTGTATCTGTGAGGATTTGATGCTGGAGATCTCCGAAACCGGCCGTACCTGGCTTCTCTCCGGGCCTGCCAGCAGTTATGCCGTCCACCTGACCGGGGACGACGTCCTGCTGCATCTCCACTGGGGCGCGAGAATCGAGCTCGCCGACGCCGAGGAACTCGCCGCTCGTCCCCTGCCCGCCGAACGCGGCTTCGAGTCGCCGCTCGACGGCCGCGAGGAGTATCCCGTCGAGGGCGGCCCCCGCTTCGTACGGCCCGCACTGTCGGTGCGGACCGGCGAGCGGCGCGGTACCGAGTGGAACTTCGAGTCGTACGAGACCGCCGGCGACCCGGAGGGCGAGGAGCTGCGGCTCCGGTTCCGTGACGGCGGGCTGGCGATCACGCTGCACTACCGGATGCGCGGCGACGTGGTGGAGCGCTGGGTGGCCCTGGACAACCAGGGGCCCGAGGCCATGGAACTCCTGCGCGCCGACTCCGCCACCTGGACCCTGCCCGACCGCGAGGACTGGCGGCTGTCCCATCTGCACGGCCGCTGGGCCGCCGAGTCCCGGCTGACCAGCGCGCCGCTCACCTACGGCGAGAAGGTCATCGGCAGCCGCCGCGGGCACACCGGGCACCAGTACCTGCCGTGGGTGGCGCTGGACACGGACGCCACCGAGGAGCGCGGCGAGGTCTACGGCTGCGCCCTCGGCTGGTCCGGCTCCTGGCGCATCGCCGTGGCCCAACTCTCCGACGCGCGCGTGCAGATCACCGGCGGGGTCGGGCACGACGAGTCGGGCCTGCTGCGGCTGGCGGCGGGGGAGTCCTTCACCACGCCCGTCTTCGCCGGCCTGTGGAGCGACGGCGGCTTCGGCGGGGCGAGCCGGGCCTGGCACGCCTACCAGCGGGCGTACGTCATCCCGGGCGCCGACCAGGACCGGCCCGTGCTGTTCAACTCCTGGGAGGCCACCGAGTTCGACATCTCCGAGGAGCAGCAGGGCGCCCTCGCCCGGCGGGCCGCGGCGATCGGCGTCGAGCTGTTCGTGGTCGACGACGGCTGGTTCGGCGCCCGCACCAGCGATCGCGCGGGCCTCGGCGACTGGACGCCCAACCGCGACCGCTTCCCGGGCGGCCTGAAGCCCCTCGCCGACCACGTGCACGAGCTCGGCATGCAGTTCGGCATCTGGGTCGAGCCCGAGATGGTCAACGCGGACAGCGAGCTGTACCGGGCGCACCCGGACTGGGTGCAGTACCAACCTGGACGAAAGCGGACGGAGTTCCGTAATCAGCTCGTACTGAACCTCGCGCGCGAGGACGTCCAGGAGTACCTCTGGGGTCACCTCGACGCGCTCCTGACCAGCGCCCCGATCGACTATGTGAAGTGGGACTTCAACCGCAGCTTCACCGACGCGGGCTGGCCCGGCGACCCCTACCCGCAGCGGCTCTGGATCGACCATGTGCACGCCTTCTACGCCCTGTTGGACCGGCTGCGCGCCGCCCACCCGGGCGTCGCCTTCGAGTCCTGCTCGGGCGGGGGCGGCCGGATCGACCTCGGGGTCATGAGCCGTACGGACCAGGTGTGGACCTCCGACAACACCGACCCGCTGGACCGGCTCGCCATCCAGCACGGCTTCGGTCAGATCCACCCCGCGCGCGTGATGGCCGCCTGGGTGACCGACAGCCCGAACGCCATGCTCAACGGCCGGGTCAGCTCGCTGCGCTTCCGGTTCGTCAGCGCCATGGCCGGGGTGCTCGGCGTGGGCGGCGACCTCACGCGGTGGAGCGAGGCGGAGCTCGCCGAGGCCCGCCAGTGGGTGGATCTCTACAAGGGGATCCGGCCCGTGGTGCAGCGCGGTGACCTCCACCGGCTGCGGCCGCCGCGGGGCGGGCTCAGCGCCGTCCAGTACGTCCTCGGGGACGAGACCGTCGTCCTCGCCTGGCTCCAGGCGCAGAGCTACGGCGAGCCCGTACCGGCGCTGCGGCTGCGCGGGCTCGACCCGACAGCGTCGTACGAATGCCTCGAAACGGGCGAAGTTCACAGGGGTGCTGTATTGCTGCATCACGGACTTCACGTCGGATTGCGCGGCGACCTGGATGCGGCAGTTCTCCGGCTGCGCCGCATCTGAGTCGTCTGTCCGAATTGGCGCGTTCCTCATCCTTCATTCCAACTCGCTCTGGAATAAAGGACGCTGTGAATGTGCCACGTGAGGAGCGTCATAGCCGTGACCGTGCGTCGCCCGTCATGTTCACGTAATTCCCGTTCTTTTCCTGGGGTTTTGCATGGCGGGAGGCGTGCGTAATTCACGCAGGGTGACCGGTAATTCTCACAGCGGATCAAGAGGAACGCATTCAGGTGGAACCTCTCGCTTGTCCCTTTGCGTCTTGCTCGCTTACGTTCGCCATCAATCCGGACGGACGCCCAATCCTGCCGCCGCCCGGGGACCGCACAACTCACCCGTGAACGGCAGGAGCGGGGGACCCACAGGTACAACCGCCTGTTCCGGTCTCCGGAACGGCTAGGGGTTAAGTCGCATTTCGGTGCGGCCGGGCATCTCCAGCCCGAACCCGACAGCTCACCTCGTAGGCGCCGGAGAGGAATTCGCCATGCCCGCGAAGGGTAAGCACCGCCGTCCGAAGGCCCAGCGCCTCACTCGTTCGATCGCCGTCGCCGGCACGGGTGGCGCCGCACTCGCCCTCCCGCTGATGGGTGCCGCAGGCGCCCACGCGGCCACCCCGCAGTCCGTTTCGGAAAAGGCCGTCCAGTCCCTTCCGGTCGCCGAGAAGACGGCCACCGAGAAGAAGGCCGCGGAGAAGAAGAGCGCCGCGAACACCGCGACCGTGCGCACCTATTCGGTGCGGTCCGGTGACTATCTCTCGAAGATCGCCGACGAGCAGAACGTCACCGGCGGCTGGAAGAAGCTCTACTCGGACAACCGTGAGGCCGTCGGCTCCGACCCGTCGCTGATCCACCCCGGTCTGAAGCTCACCATCGGCAAGAAGGCCGCGGCGAGCACGGAGAAGTCCGCGAGCGCGGAGCAGCCGGCGGAGAAGCAGAAGTCGGCGGAGAAGCAGAAGTCCTCTTCGTCCGACTCGTCCGCCTCCACCGAGTCCTCCAAGTCGTCCTCGTCGAACACGACGGCGGCGACGCAGAGCAGCGAGACGGCCAGCGCCGGCGGCTTCACTCTCCCCGTGGCCGGCGCCACCGTCGGCACCCCGTACCGGATGTCCGGCAGCATGTGGTCCAGCGGCTACCACACGGGTGTCGACTTCGTCGTCCCGACCGGTACCTCGCTCAAGGCCGTCGGCGCGGGCACGGTCGTCTCGGCCGGCTGGGGCGGCGCGTACGGCAACCAGGTCGTCATCAAGCTCGCCGACGGCTACTACGCCCAGTACGCCCACCTCTCCTCGCTCTCGGTGTCCTCCGGCCAGACCGTCACCGAGGGCCAGCAGGTCGGCCTCTCCGGCGCGACCGGCAATGTGACCGGCCCGCACCTCCACTTCGAGATCCGCACCACGCCGGACTACGGCTCGGACGTGGACCCGGTCGCCTACCTCCGCGCGAAGGGCGTCTCCGTCAGCTGACGCCGCCCTCCCTCTGTGCCACCGAAGGCCGGATCCCGATCCCCGGGTCCGGCCTTCGGTGTCTTCGCTGTCCGGTCTTGCGGGTTCATGATCACCGTGTTGCGTTCTTGTGGCACGGCTGTCCAAAGCGTCGACAGTGAGGGGAGGGTGGGGACACAGTGATCTCCGTAGCGATGCAAGCGCTTTCTGTCCGCATCATCCGGAGGTCCCCGTGCCCGGCGTCGACCGACGCACCGTCATCAAAGGCGCCGCAACCGCGGCCGCCGCGACCCAGTTCTCCTGGGCCCTGTCCCGCACCGCCGCAGCGGCCGACGCGGACGACACCGAACTCCACTGGCTGGAGGGCTCGACGCCCGAGGTCCACGCCGGTACCACCTGGGGCGTGCCGTGGGCGCGCGGGACGTACCGGCCGGAGCAGGACTTCCGGCTGACGACCGCCGCCGGCGACGACGTCCCCGTCCAGAGCTGGGTCACCGGTCACTGGCCCGACGGCTCGGTGAAGTGGACCGCGCACGCGATCGCCCCCGGCGCCCCGAAGGCCTCCGCCTACAAGCTCGCGGCGGGCAGCCCGGCCGCGCCCGAGCAGAAGGTCACCGTCACCCGTACCGGGGGCCGGGTCGAGGTGTCGACCGGTGTGATCACGGCCGTGTTCGGCGCCAAGGGCTCCGACACCGTCGTACGCAGTGTGCGGCGCGGGTCGGCCGAGATCGCGCGGGACGGGAAGCTGGTCGCCCTGCGACAGGAGTCCGTGCGGGAGGGGGCGGACGTCTCGCGCTTCCTCGGCCGGGTCGAGAAGGTCGAGGTCGAGCAGGACGGTCCGGTCCGGGCCGTGGTCCGCGTCGAGGGCAGGCACCGCAGCGGCGGCCGCGGCTGGTTGCCGTACACCCTGCGCTTCTCCTTCTTCGCCGGTGGCGAGTCCTTCCGCCTCGTGCACACCTTCGTCTGGGACGGCGAGCAGAAGCCCGGCTCCGACCAGGGGGACTTCCTGCGCGGCCTCGGCGTCCGCTTCACCGTGCCGCTGAGCGACGAGCCCTACGACCGGCACATACGCTTCGCCGACTCCGACGGCGGACTGTTCAGCGAGGCCGTCCAGGGCATCACCGGGCTCCGCCGCGACCCCGGCGCGGCGGTGCGAAGCGCCCAGATCGCCGGCTCGCGACTGCCGGACACCTCGACCTGGGACACCCGCGTCTCCAGCCGTCTCGCCTACATCCCGACCTGGGGCGACTACACCCTCACCCAGCCCAACGCCGACGGCTACACCGTCCGCAAGCGCACCAAGGCGGGCTACGGCTGGATCCACGCGGCGGCCGGTCGGCGCGCCGGCGGCCTCGGCTACGTCGGCGGCGCGAGCGGCGGACTCTCCTTCGGCCTCAGGGACTTCTGGCAGCGGCACCCCGCCCAGCTCGACGTACGCGGGGCCGCGGGGGAGGCCGCCGAGGCCACCGTGTGGCTGTACTCGCCCGAGGCACAGCCGCTCGACCTGCGCTTCTACCACGACGGCCTGGGGCAGGGCACGTACGAGAAGCAGTCCGACGGCGGTCTGGAGATCACGTACGAGGACTACGAGCCCGGCTTCGGCACGCCGTACGGCATCGCGCGGACCAGTGAACTGACCTTCTGGGCAACGGAGAAGACACCTTCCGCCGCAGTCCTCGCCGCCCAGGCCACCGCCACCGCGACCCCGCCGCTCCTGACCGCCACCCCCCAACGGCTGCACTCCGCCGGGGTGTTCGGGGACTGGGCGCCCGTCGACCGTTCCGACAAGGCCCGGTCGGCCGTCGAGGATCGCCTGGACGCGCTGTTCGCCTACTACGTCGGCCAGCGCGAGCAGCACCGCTGGTACGGCTTCCTGGACTACGGCGACGTCCAGCACACCTACGACAACGACCGGCACGTCTGGCGCTACGACGTCGGCGGATTCGCCTGGGACAACTCGGAGTTGGGCACCGACCTCTGGCTCTGGTACCACTTCCTGCGCACCGGCTCCGCCGAGGTCTTCCGGTTCGCGGAGGCCATGACCCGGCACACCGGCGAGGTCGACGTCTACCACCTCGGCAAGTGGGCGGGTCTCGGCACCCGGCACGGCGTGCAGCACTGGGCCGACAGCGCCAAGCAGGTCCGTATCTCCACGGCCGCCAACCGCCGCTTCTACTACTTCCTCACCGGCGACGAGCGCACCGGCGACCTGCTGAGCGAACTCGTCGACGTGGAACTGACGTTCCTGGAGGTCGACCCGCAGCGCAAGGTCCGCACCGACGGCTACACGCCCGGCGACCGGCACGCGCTGTCGGTCGGCTTCGGCACCGACTGGGGCGGCATCTCGGCGGCCTGGCTCACCGAGTGGGAGCGGCAGGGCCCGAACGCCGCGAAGGCGAAGGCCAAGCTGGTCAACTCGGTGCGGACGATCGCCGCCCAGCCGAACGGGTTCTTCACCGGGACGGGGCTGCTCGACGCGGACACCGGCAGGTTCGCCGTCACCACCAGCACGGCCGTGAGCGTGTCGCATCTGAGCGCCGTCTTCGGGCTCGTCGAGACCAACAGCGAACTCGTGTCGCTGTTCGGCGACGAGGAGCCCGAGTTCCGTACCGCGTGGCTGAACTACGCGCGGTACTACAACGGCACGGACGCCCAGAAGCGCCAACTCACCGGTTCCACCTGGAAGTCGGCGCTGCCCGCCGCCCACTCCCGGATCACCGCCTACGCGGCGCACCACCAGGACGATGCCACGCTCGCCAAGCGGGCGTGGAACGAGTTCTACACCGGCAGCGACACCTACTTCCCCTCCAACGACTGGAACCCGGTCACCGTCAAGACGCCGGCCGTCCTGCGCACCACCGAGGAGATCCCGTGGATCTCCACCAACTCCTCGGCCCAGTGGGCCCTCGCCGCGATCCAGAACCTGGCCCTGATCGGAGACCGGATCCCGTCATGAGACGTGCCTTCCTGACCGTGGCGGTGGCCGCGGGGCTGGTCGTCGGGGCGGTGCCGCCCGTCATGGCGTCCGACGACTCGAACGTCGTACGGCCCGATGACCGGCGCCTCGCCTACGAGGGGCACTGGGGCCGTACCTCCGAGGCGGCGATCACCGTCAACTCCGGGTCCCGGCTGGGTTTCCGCTTCACCGGCGACAGCGTCCACGTCCTCTTCGACGTCTCGTCGATCACCGTGCCCGCGCAGATCTACGTGTCGGTCGACGGCGGCCCGAAGCGGCTGTACGCCGTCGACCGCGGCGACATCGAGATCGAGGCCTTCGGACGGGGGCCGCACACCGTCGAGCTGTCCGTGAAGGACGTCTTCTCACGGGTCAACCGGTGGACGCCACCGCTGGAGACCGGCGTGGTGCTCACCGGAGTCCAGGGGCATCTGCTGCCTCAACACGCCCGGCACAGCAAGACGTTCACGTTCTACGGCGACTCCATCACCCAGGGCGTCATGGCCCTGTGCGACGTGAACACCTCCGACTGCGCCGACGGCACCGCCGCTTACCCCACCCTGGTCGCCGACGCTCTGCACGCCTCCCTGACCCAGGTCGGGTTCGGGCGGCAGGGCGTGCTCCAGACCGGTAACGGGGGAGTGCCGACGGCGTCGGACGCCTACGGCTGGAACTACGCGGGGTCCAGGGCGGATCTGGACCGCAGGGCCGATGTGATCGTGGTGAACCAGGGCACCAACGACACCGCGTGGGGCCCGGACGAGTTCCGTGCCGCCTACCGCGCCTATCTCGACAGGCTACGGACCGCGGCACCGCATGCGCGCATCCTCGCGCTGCGCCCCTTCAACGGCACCCACGCCAAGGACATCGCCGCCGTCGTGGCCGAACTGTCCGACGCCCGGACCGAGTTCGTCGACACGACCGACTGGATCTCCGCGGCCGACGGCGACTTCAACGGAGCCGTCCATCCCAGCGTCCAGGGTCACCGCAAGGTGGCCGAGCGACTGATCACCCTTCTCGCAAAGGAGCACTAGTGCGCCGCCTGCACCGCCGAAGAACCGTCGCCGTCGCCGCGGCGGCCCTGCTGGCCGGATTGTTCTCCGCGCCCGCCGGACACGCCTCCGCTGACGACGCCCCGCGCCGGGTGGTCGAGAACCTCGACCGCGGACTCGTCGCCGTACCCTCCGGCTCGGGCGAGGGCACCTTCCTGAGCTGGCGCCTGCTCGGTACCGAGTACGCCCGGTACGGGAACGCCATCGCCTTCAACGTGTACAAGAACGGGCGGCGGCTGAACCGTACGCCGGTCACCAAGTCGACGACCTACCAGGACAACACGCCCGGCAAGGGCACCTACACCGTGCGGGCCGTCGTCAACGGGCATGAGCAGAAGCGGAGTTCGGCCGCCCTCGACTTCGCGCAGGGCTACGCCGAGATCCCGCTCGCGACCGCCGACGGCTACACCGTGCAGCACGCCTGGCCCGGCGACCTCGACGGCGACGGACGGTACGAGATCGTCGTCAGCCGGCTGTCCGGGACCCGTGACAGGCCCGACCTGCTGGAGGCGTACACGCTGACCGGTGAGCGGCTGTGGCGCGTGGACCAGGGGCCCGGCTCGTACACACAGGTCGGCGGGAACGGCGCCAACGACCCGGCGCCCGCGGCGATCAGCGGCTCCACGGCGATCGGCGGCTACCGCAACGACGACAACGTCACGGTGTTCGACCTGGACGGTGACGGCAGGGCCGAGGTGCTGGTGCACACGGCCGACGGGACCACCTTCGCGGACGGCTCCCGGGTCACCGCGGCCTCGCCCGCGAACCAGTTCGTCTCCGTCATCGACGGCCTGACCGGCACCGAGCGCACCCGGCAGCCCGTCCCCGCCGACTTCGTCGCCGATGGACCCTCCGGCGGCCACTTCGGCATCGCCTACCTCGACGGTGAACACCCCAGCCTGGTCACCAAGTTGGTCACCAGAGTCGGCGCCAGGCGCGGTACCTTCCGGCTCCTCTTCCAGACCTGGGACTTCGACGGCACCGACCTGACACCGCGTTGGAAGTACGTCGTCCCCTCCACCAGTGGCGCGACCAGCTTCCACCAGATCCGCACCGTCGACGTCGACCTCGACGGCAAGGACGAGATCGCCGACGGCAACTACGTCGTCAACAGCGACGGCACGCTCCGGTACGTCGTCGACGGCGCCGGGCACGGCGACCGCTTCCACATCGCCGACCTGGACCCCGACCGGCCAGGGCTGGAGGGATTCGCCATCCAGCAGGCCGAGTTGGGCGTCGTCCCGAACTTCCCCTGGTACTACTACGACGCCGACACCGGCGAGCGACTGGTCACCGGACAGCACCCGGCGGACTGGGTCAACGACACGGACATCGACGTCGGCCGCGGCAGCACCGGCGACATCGACCCGAACCATCCCGGCTACGAGTACTGGACCTCCACCGCCGACGTCACCGCCCCCGGCGCGGGCGTCCGCAACGTCCAGGACGGCAAGGTCTCCACGACCACGCCCAGCGTCAACTTCCGCATCTGGTGGGACGGCGACAAGGCCTCGGAGAACCTCGACTACACGCACGTGGAGAAGTGGGACCCGGCGACCGAGACGACCACGAAGATCTTCGAGCCGACCGGAGTCGTCTCCGGCGCCCGCAACGCCACCCCGTTCTACGGCGACCTCCTCGGCGACTGGCGCGAGGAGATCCTCGCCGAGACCGCCGACCACACCGCCCTGCGGCTCTACACCACCACCGAGCCGACGAAGACACGCATCTACACACTCGCGCAGAACGCCGAGTACCGCCTCGGCTGGACCGTGCGCGGCTATCTCCAGTCCACGTACACCGACTACTACCTCGGCACCGAGACCCGCCGGGTGCCGAAGCCCTCCATCACCCTCCCGGAAGGAGCCGTCCGAAGTGACGACCACGCGTAGAGCATTCGGAGCCCTGGCGGCCGGCACCGCCCTGGCCGCCCTCGCCCCCGCCGGCGTCGCGAGCGCCCACTCCGCGCACCGCCGCGGCCGTCTGATCGCCCACGACGACTTCCGCCACGGCCTCGGCCAGTGGGCCGTCGAACTGGAGAAGGGCGGCACCGTCACCGCCGCCCGCGGCACCCTGGAGGTCGAGGTACCGGCCGGCGCGACGATCTGGTTCAAGAAGCGGCTCGAAGGCCCCTACGTCATCGAGTACACGGCCACGCCCGTGTCCGAGGGCGGCGTCAACGACCGGGTCTCCGACCTCAACAACTTCTGGAACGCGGTCGACGCCCGGTCCCCCGAGGACCTCTTCGCCACGCCGCGGTACGGAGCGCTGGCCGAGTACGACAACCTCAGGACGTATTACGTCGGTTACGGAGCCAACACCAACACCACGACCCGACTGCGCCGGTACGTCGGCGAGCCCGGGGTCCGTCCGCTGGTCTACGACTACACCGAGCCGCTGCTCGTGGCGAACGAACCTCACCGGGTGCGGATCGTCTCCGACGGCTCCACCCAGCGGTGGTGGAACAACGGGCGGCTCGTCTTCGACTACACCGACCCGGAGCCGTACACCAGTGGGCATTTCGCCTTCCGGACCACGTGGAGCCACTTCCGTCTGAACGACTTCCGAGTGTGGCGGCTGAGCCCTCAACATCGCTGATCGGAGAGGTATTCCGGGCTTGGTCAACACTTTAGGAGTGGCTTATCTCACCGCCCGTCAACCCTTCCTTACGGTCGCGTAGGTCACATTCGAAGGGGAATCATGCCGGGTGTGGCAGACGATTCGAAGAGTGACAGCAGAACAGTGATCGGGTCGTACGTTGCGGTGGGGGACAGCTTCACCGAAGGCGTCGGCGACCCCGGCCCCGACGGGGCGTTCGTCGGCTGGGCCGACCGGTTCGCGGTACTTCTCGCGGACCGGCGGCCCGAGGGCGCCTTCACGTACGCCAACCTCGCCGTTCGTGGCAAGCTGCTCGACCAGATCGTGGCGGACCAGCTTCCCAAGGCCGTGGAGATCGGCCCGGACCTGGTCTCCTTCTGCGCCGGCGGCAATGACATCCTCCGACCAGGAACCGACCCCGACGAGGTCGCCGAGCGCTTCGAGCGGGCCATCGCCCGGCTCACCGAGGCGTGCGGCACCGTGATGGTGACGACCGGGTTCGACACCCGTGGCGTGCCCGTGCTCAAGCATCTGCGCGGCAAGATCGCCACGTACAACGGACATGTGCGGGCGGTCGCCGACCGCTACGGCTGTCCCGTCCTCGACCTGTGGTCCCTGAAGACCATCCAGGACCGCAGGGCCTGGGACGGCGACCGGCTCCATCTCTCCGCCGACGGGCACACACGCGTGGCGCTGCGCGCGGGTCAGGTGCTCGGCCTGGAGGTTCCGGCCGACCCCGACCAGCCGTGGCCCCCGCTGCCGCCGCGCGGCACGCTCGACGTGCGGCGCGACAACGTGCACTGGGCGCGCGAGTACCTGGTGCCGTGGATCGGGCGGCGGCTGCGCGGGGAGTCCTCGGGCGACCATGTGACGGCCAAGGGCGCGCTGTCGCCGGACGACATCAAGATGCGGATCGCCTCGGTGGCGTGAGGTCCGTGCGGGGGCGCGTGCGGGCGGCTCGACCAGTGAGGTGACCGCGCGGGAGTGGTGCGCGGTCCGGTCCCGGAGCCGGTGTTGGGATGACGCACATCGTCCCCCGACCCCGGAAGGACCGGACGCGCATGCCCGTTCCCCGTACGACCGTCATGGCGATCGCCGTCACCCTCCTGGCCCTCGGCCTGTCCGTCGCCGCCGCACCGGGGGCCGCCGCCGCGCGCGGTGCCGTTCCCGCGGTGCGTGTCGCGGCGGCGCCCGCCACCGTCACCGTGACCGGCGAGGGCAGCGCCGTCGCGGAGCCCGACATCGCCGTCGTCGGCGCCGGGGTGGAGGCCACCGCCAAGACCACCCGGGCCGCGCTGGACGCGCAGAACGAGGCGGCCGACGCACTGCTGAAGGCGGTGCGTGCCCAGGGGATCGCCGACCGGGACATCCGTACCGAGAACGTCTCCCTCAGCCCCGTCCACGACTACCAGGACGGCGTGTCGACGCTGACGGGCTACCGGGCCGCACAGTCCTTCTCGGTCAAGGTGCGCACGATGGCGAACACCGGCGCGCTGCTCACGGCCGTCACCGAGGCCACGGGCGACGCGGGGCGCATCAACTCCGTCGTCTTCGACCTCGACGACCGCCGCCCGCTCCAGGCCCGCGCCCGCAAGGCCGCGTACCAGGACGCCCACGCCAAGGCCGCACAGTACGCCGAGCTCGGCGGCCACCGCCTCGGCCGTCTCGTCTCCCTCAGCGAGGGCGGCACCGGATACGTCCTCCCGATGCCACCGGTCTCCGGGGACGCGCCGGGGGAAGCCATCGGCGCGGTGCCGCTCGCTCCTGGGGAGATCAGGGCGACGGCCTCGGTCACGGCGGTGTACGAACTGGACTGAGGACCGTCCCCGCGCGGACGGACCCCGGGGCGGCTACGCCCGTATCCACCGCCGCAGTGTCTCGACCGTGTTCTCCGGCGACGAGTTGAAGCACAGCCGGATCCCGGGCACCTCCTCGGTGAGCACATTGACCAGCCGTTCGAACAGCACGGTGTTCTCCGGCGCCATCCGTACGCCGCCCCCGATCATCGCCAAGCCGAACGTGTCCGCTCGCAGCCGTTCCCGCACGGCCGCTTCGGAGCGGTCCGGATCGGTGTCGATCAGACAGGGCACCACATCGAATCCCGCCTCGCGCAGGGCGGTGTGCGCCGCCTCGATCCGGGCGGTGAAGGTCACCTCGTCGACGCCTTCGGGCATCCGGCTGTAGTCGAGCACCCGCGGGTGCAGTCCGACGGACAGCACCTTCGTCGTGCCGGGCAGGGGAGGTGGGGCCGTCGGTAAGGCCACGGGCGGGTCCCTCTCTGTGGACGATCTGCCGTTGCGGGGCGCCGATCCGTGCCCGAGGCCGGTGCGGCCCCCTCAGCGCTCCTGTGCGCTCAACGTCCCGGCTCCCAGGCCGAGTTCCCGCGCCAGGGCCTCGTCCACCCACTCCTGCGCGCGGGACCGGGACACGGCGCCCGGGTAGGACGTCAGCTGTACGGCGAGACCGTCGAGCAGGGCGGTCAGGCGCAGGGCCGCGCCGTCCGGGTCGGGGCAGTGGAACTCGCCCGCGGCCGTGCCCTCCCTGACGACCTCGGCGATCGCCGCCTTCCACTGTCTGTCGAGGCCCCGGGTGACCTCCTGCAACGCGGGCTCGCGCAGTGCCGCCGCCCAGCCCTCGATCCACAGCCGCCAGCCCTTGGCCTGGCCGGTCGGGGCGTACCAGCGCACGGCGGACCGCAGCCGGCGCAGCGCGGTCGTGCGGCGGCCGAGCAGCTTGCGCAGCTGTGCGAGGTCCTCCTCGGCGGCGTGGGCGAACGCGGCGGCGACCAGCTTCTCCTTGGTCGAGAAGTGGTACAGCACCAGCGCGTTGCTGACCCCGAGCGCCGAGGCCACGTCGGCGATCCTGACCGCCGCCACGCCCCGCGCCTCGATCTGCTCGACGGCGGCCCGCAGCAACTCCTCGCGCCGCTCGGCCACGCTCAACCGCACTCTCGCCACGCGGCCACCCTATCCAGGGCGGCCCTCGGACCGCCGAGCGGCAGCTGTCACCGGCAGAGGCGGGTACGGGCACGGGCCGAACCGCCGACGGCGCCCGTCACCGGTACCACCCGAACCGCTCCGCGATCACCGGCAGCCGGTCCGCGACGATCGCGTGCGCGGCGGCCCGCGGTGACGTCCCGTCGGCCTCCGCGCGGGCCAGCATCAGCTCGACGAGGGCTCGCATGGCGCGCCGGGTGTGCGCGAACGCCTCCTCCGCGTCGGCGCCGATGTCGCCGAACAGGGTCCACCACCACCAGGCGTTCGTCCCGGAGTTCACGACCACGTCGGGCAGCACGGTGACGCCCCGCGCGGCCAGCAGCGCCTCCGCCGCGGGCAGGACGGGCATGTTCGCGGCCTCGACGATCCAGCGGGCGGTGATCCGTCCCTGGTTCGCGGCGTCGATCGCGTACGACACCGCCGCGGGTACCAGCACCTCCGCGTCCGCGGACAGCCAGGCGTCGCCCGGCAGTTCACGGTCGCCGGGGCGCAGCACGGCACGGTCCACGGTGCCGTACGCGTCCCGCGCGGCGAGCAGCGCCTCGACGTCGAGCCCTGCGGGGTTGGCGATGGTGCCCTTGATGTCGGCGACGGCCACGACGTGCAGTCCCGCGCGCGCGAGGAACCGTGCCGTGGCTCCGCCCATCGTGCCGAGCCCCTGCACCGCGACCCGCGTCCCGGCGCAGGGCACCCCGGCCCGGTCCAGGGCCGTGAGCACCGACTCGGCGACTCCGCAGCCACCGGCCAGCTCGTCGAGCCCGATGCCGTCCACCTCGACGGCGAACGCCTCCGCGAGCCGCCGCCGGGCCGCCGTCTCGTCGTCGAGCAGCGGGTACACGGCCTGGATCGAGGAGACGAGCCCCGCCTCGGCCGCCGCCCGGTCCACGAGGTCCTGGGTGAGACCGAGGTCCTCGCCCGTGGTCCAGAAACTCTCGACGTACGGTCGCATCGCGCGCAGGAAACGCACGAGGATCCCGTACGCCGCCGGGTCCTGGGGATCGCAGTCGATGCCGCCCTTCGCGCCACCCAGGGGGATGTAGCGGCCCTCGGGGTCGTAGTGCAGCGCTTCCTTCATCGTCATGCCGCGGGCCAGCCCGGTGACCTCGTCCAGGGTGCAGCCCTCGCGCATGCGCAGCCCGCCGCTGGACACGCCGCGTACCAGCCGGTCGACGACCAGGAAGCCCTGGCGGCCGGTGACGTGGTCGGTCCAGGTGAGCGACATCAGGGGGGTGGTCATAGAGGGCTTCTCCTGGTCGATTACTGAATGGTGAGTCAGTATTGGGAAGCGGTCGGGGCGCTGTCAACGCGGAACGAAACCGGTTGACGGGCCCGGAGCCGGGGCTGTTACGTTCCCTTTGGGAACGTACTGGTCGACGGAGGGGGGCGGGGCGTGGCGAACGTCGTCGAGTTGTCGTACTACCCGGTCAAGGGATGCGCCGGGATCTCGGCGAGCGAGGCGCTGGTGACACCGGCCGGACTCGCCCACGACCGCGCCTTCATGGTCGTGAGCGACGAAGGCGTGTTCCGGACCCAGCGGCGCGACCCGCGGCTCGCGCTGATCCTGCCCGGCATCGACGCCGCCGGCGAGCGGCTCACGCTGCGCGCGCCGGACCATGGCGAAGTGGCCGTCGACGTCGACACCACCGGAGCGCGCCGGCCCGTCGAGCTGTTCGGGAAGCCGTTCCGGGGCATCGACCAGGGCGACTCGGTGGCGCGGTGGCTCACCGACGTGCTCGGCGTCCCGAGCAGGCTCGTCCGGGTACCGCCCGAGCACGACCGGGTGACCGACGGCAGGACACCGGGCACCGCCGGCTGGGCCGACAGCGGCGCCCTGCACGTGCTGTCGCGGTCCAGCCTCGACCTGCTCAACGAGAAGATCGCCGAGCGCGGCGGCGAATCCCTGTCGATGAACCGCTTCCGCCCCAACATCGTGATCGGCGGCTGGGACACCCCGCACACCGAGGACCGCGCCCACCGCGTGCTGATCGGCGACACCGAGCTCGCCTACGCCAAGCTCGCCGTCCGCTGTGCCGTCACCCTCGTCGACCAGGAGCGCGGCGCCAAGGGCGGCCCGGAACCCATCCGCACACTGGCCGGCTACCGCCGCGGCGCCGCCGGCACCGTGTTCGGGGTGAAGTTCTCCGTGCTGCGGCAGGGGAAGCTGGCGGTCGGTGACGAGGTCGACGTCACGGCGTGGGGGGACTCCGAGGTGTAGTTCACGCGGCCGTGACCAGGGCGATCCCGGTTTGTCGGAGAGGGCGACCATAATGGAATGCCTCACCGACTCCACCTGGAGGTACCGTGTCCGGTTTCCGTTCCCTGAGCTCCGGGCTCCGCGCGTTGCAGCCCGCGGCCTTCGGCGTGGACCCGAGCGGTGAGCGCCTCGCGCGCATCCGTAGATCGCCGCACTTCAAGGACGGGGTCTTCCAGAACCCGGGCGGCACCGCCCGCATCCGGCCCTCCGGCTCGACGGTGGAACTCGCGAAGGTCTTCTTCGACAAGGACGAGCGGCCCCGCCGCGCCCCCGGCGGCCGCATCCCCGTGCACCCCACCACCCTCGCCGACATCGCCCGGCCGCCCGCCACCGGACTGCGGCTGACCTGGATGGGGCACTCCAGCGTGCTCGCGGAGATCGACGGACAGCGGGTGCTCTTCGACCCGGTGTGGGGCGAGCGCTGCTCCCCGTTCCCCTTCGCGGGGCCCAAACGCCTCCACCCCGTCCCCCTGCCGCTGGCCGCGCTCGGCCCGGTCGACGTGGTCGTCATCTCGCACGACCACTACGACCACCTGGACATGCCCTCCATCAAGGCACTGGCCGGCACCGACACCCTGTTCGCGGTGCCGCTCGGCGTCGGCGCCCACCTGGAGCACTGGGGCGTCTCCGCCGACCGCCTGCGCGAGCTGGACTGGCACGAGGCGACAAAGGTCGGCGGCCTCACCCTGACCGCCACCCCGGCCCGCCACTTCTGCGGCCGCGGTCTGCGCAACACCCAGCACACCCTCTGGGCCTCCTGGGTCGTCGCCGGCGAGCGGCACCGGGTCTTCCACAGCGGTGACACCGGCTACTTCGAGGGCTTCAAGGACATCGGCGCCGAGCACGGCCCGTTCGACGCCACGATGATCCAGATCGGCGCGTACAGCGACTTCTGGCCCGACATCCACATGACGCCCGACGAGGGCATGCGCGCCCACCTCGACCTCCAGGGCGGACCGTCGGCCGGACCGATGCTGCCGATCCACTGGGCCACCTTCAACCTCGCCACGCACGCGTGGGCGGACCCGGGCGAGGGCACGCTCGCAGCCGCCCGCAGGGAAGGGGCCTCGGTCGCCCTGCCCCGGCCGGGCGAGCCCTTCGAGCCCACCGCCGAGACCGTGCCCGGCGAGCCGTGGTGGCGCGGGGTCGCGTCGGCGCCGGCGGGCGGGTGGCCCGCGGACGGCGTGGGCACCGAGGCGGGTCCGGCGACCGACACGGCCCGTGACCTTCCCCGTGCCGCGACCGAGGGCACCGGCGAGCCCGAGACCGTGCCCGCGGGCTGATCCCAGGCCGGAGGACGACTGACGGCGAGGGCCGGAGAGCATCACGCTCTCCGGCCCTCGCCGTCTGCGCATGACCGCTTCTGACCAGGTTCGATCGAAGTCCGGTCGTTCCGGAACGGACTGCTGAGGAGCCTATCGGGCTGTCGTACGAGACCTCATACCAGAGCGGGACCCTCTCCGTACGAGTTTGTCAACTGCCCACCGCACATGATGCGTTGCCGACTACTGTGAGTGTCCGTCGGGCGACGCAGGGCCGATCTTTTTCGGCGCTCTCGACCGACGCAGCGATGGCGCAGCCGGAGGAGGGAGTCGACGCGATGGGGATCCCCCCAGCTCGACCGCGACCGGGCACCGGGGGACACCGGTGACCGACGACCGCGTCGGAGTGCGCTCCGCCCGCAGCGAGCGCACCAGGGAACCGGCGGGAGCGCGCACCGGACCACGGGAGCCCGGCCGCGGCCGGCCGAGCCCGCCCGCCGACCAGGCCCGACGGACCACCAGTACGAGGACACCGATGGCTCAGCTCCGCGCACCGGCGACCCGCGCAGACCGCCGCGAAGGCGGCCGGCACGGAAGGCCGGCCGCCCGGCCCGTACCCGCGCTGCCCGAGACGCACATACGGCCACAGCTGCTGCGGCTCGCCGTGCTGCCGCCCATCGCGGTCGCCCTCAGCGCCTCGGCAGCCGTCCTCTTCACGGTCCGCTCCACCGGCGCACAGCCCGGTCTCACCCTGTGGGGCGTGCTCGCCGGCGCCTTCTCGGTCACCCTCGCCGCCGTCCTCATCGCCGCCGTGGCCGCCGACCGCGCGGCCACGGCGGTCAGCGACCGCATCGGCGCCCTGCGCCGCACCAGCGCGCGCGGCGAGGCGGACCTGCGCGCCCTCGTCGAGGCGCTGCGCCGCGGCGACGGACCGCCCCAGCGCAAGCCGCGCGGCGGTCCCCCCGAGGACGCCGACGACTTCGAACTGCTCGCCGCCGACCTGTCCCGCGCCCACGAAGGGGCCGTCACCGCGGTCGTCCAGGCCGCCCAGCTGTCCAGCCAGGCGGGCAGCGAGCAGAAGCTGGAGGTCTTCCTCAACCTCGCCCGGCGCCTCCAGTCCCTGGTGCACCGGGAGATCTCCATCCTCGACGAGCTGGAGAACGAGATCGAGGACCCCGACCTGCTCAAGGGCCTCTTCCACGTCGACCACCTCGCCACCCGCATCCGGCGGCACGCCGAGAACCTCGCCGTGCTCGGCGGGGCCGTCTCCCGCCGGCAGTGGAGCCACCCCGTCTCCATGACGGAGGTGCTGCGCTCCGCCATCGCCGAGGTCGAGCAGTACTCCCGGGTCAAGCTCGTGCCGCCCATCGACGGCACCCTGCGCGGGCACGCCGTCGCCGACGTCATCCACCTGCTCGCCGAACTGGTCGAGAACGCGACGGTGTTCTCCGCCCCGCACACCCAGGTCCTGCTGCGCGCCAACCTCGTCACCTCCGGGCTCGCCGTCGAGGTCGAGGACCGCGGGCTCGGCATGCCCGTCGGCGAGCAGAACAAGATGAACGCCCTGCTCGCCGACCCCGACCAGGTCAACGTGGGCAGCCTCCTCGCGGACGGCCGGATCGGCCTGTTCGTGGTCTCGCAGCTCGCCCGGCGGCACGGCATCAACGTCCGGCTCCAGACCAACATCTACGGCGGCGTACAGGCCGTACTCGTCGTACCGCAGGGGCTGTTGGGCACGGACCCGGACGCCCCGGGCGCCATGCCGCGGTCACCTGGCGGGACGGGAGCGCCCGGTCCGGGAACGGGTCGGCCCCCGGCGCCCATGACGGGCCCGGGCATGCCGGGTCCGCCCGCGCCGCCGCAGGGGGGAACGGATCGGCCGCGGACCTCCGTACCACCGCAGCAGTACCCGTACGCCGGAGCCGGTGCTGACGGCGGTGCCGTCGCCGACACCGGGGCCCAGCGCGTCGTACCCTTCGCGCCGCGCCGCCAGCCCGACGCTCCGCGAGCCGCCGCCCCGGCGCCCGACACCGGCGCGGCCGTACCGCTGCCCGTGCGCGGCACCCACCAGGAGCGGCCCAACCCCGCGGAAGCCGTCCCCGGCATCCGCCCCGACGACCGGCAGCGCGTCGCCGAACGCACCGTCGGACCGCCCACCCCGCGCACCGGCACCGTCCGCGGCACCATGGGCAAGCCCCAACTGCCCCGCCGCCGCGCCCAGGAACACATCGCACCCCAGCTGCGCGACGGCCCGGCGGCACCGCGTCCCGAGCCGGACCACCTCGCCGGTCACGACCCGGGTCTGATGGCGGCCTTCCAGCGCGGCATCGGCCTCGCCGAGGCACAGCAGCACCTGGAGGCCGAGCACACCGGGGCGCCCCACCCCGACGCGGGCCACCCGGAGGCCCCGCACATGGAGGCCGTGCGCTTCGACACGGACGGGACGGGGTCCACGTACCTCGGCGTACCGCACCCCGCCCCCGCACCCCTGGACCTCGCGCACCCGGACGCCCCCCACCGGGACATGTCGCCCCAGGACGTCCCCGCCATGGACCCGGGCCGGATAGCCGAGGTGCGCGGCGCGCACGACGGCGGGTCCGCGGCCCGCCCCGACCACACCCCCACCCGGCACGACGGGAGCGCAACAGCCGGATGACCACCCCCGTTTCCACCCCACCCCCCAGCGCTCCCGCAGACCTTCGTACCTCAAGGAGTCGATCCACCATGGCGAGCGAAGCGCCGACCGGCCATGTATCCGATCTCGACTGGCTGATGAGCGGCCTCGTGCAGCGCGTGCCGCACACCACCAGCGCGGTACTCCTGTCCTGCGACGGGCTCGTGAAGTCGGTCCACGGTCTCGACACCGACAGCGCCGACCACATGGCCGCCCTGGCCTCCGGCCTGTACTCCCTCGGCCGCAGCGCCGGGGTCCGCTTCGGGGACGGCGGAGACGTCCGCCAGGTGGTCGTCGAACTGGACTCGACCCTGCTGTTCGTGACCACCGCGGGGTCCGGCACCTGTCTCGCCGTGCTCGCGGGGCGCGAGGCCGACGCCGCCGTCCTCGGCTACGAGATGGCGATGCTGGTCAAGAGCGTGCGCCCCTATCTGGTGACCGCACCCCGGCAGCACGCAGGCGAACCGACGGCGATGAGGCCTTGAGCGTGGCGGCGGCCGGCGACGGGCCCTGGCTCGACGACGCGGCCGGACGCCTGGTGCGCCCCTTCACGGTCAGCAACGGCCGCACCAGGCCCACCATCGCGCTCGACCTGCTCTCCCAGGTGATGGTCACCGGAGCCACCCCCCTCGGCTATCTCGGCCTCGAACACACGCAGGCGCTCGACCTGTGCCGGGCGCCCGTCTCGGTCGCCGAGGTCGCCGCCCATCTGAAGCTGCCGGCGGCCGTCACCAAGGTGCTGCTGTCCGACCTCGTCGACTGCGGGGCGCTCACCACCAAGCCCCCCGAGTTCACCCACAACCCGACTGACCGGGCCCTTCTGGAGGCAGTGCTCGATGGACTACGACGACAGCTCTGACCCCTTCCCCACCGCACTCAAGATCCTGGTGGCGGGAGGGTTCGGAGTAGGCAAGACGACCTTCGTGGGCGCGGTCAGCGAGATCGCGCCGCTCAGCACCGAGGAGCTGCTCACCACGGTCAGCGCCGCGACCGACAACCTCGACGGGGTCGAGAACAAGGTCGAGACGACCGTGGCCATGGACTTCGGCCGGATCACCCTCGACCCGGAACATGTGCTGTACCTGTTCGGCACGCCCGGGCAGGAGCGGTTCTGGTTCATGTGGGACGAACTCTCCGAGGGTGCGCTCGGCGCGGTCATCCTCGCCGACACCCGAAGGCTGGAGGACTGCTTCGCCGCCGTCGACTTCTTCGAACAGCGCGGTCTCGGCTTCATCGTCGCGATCAACGAGTTCGACGGCTCGTACCGCTATGACCCGGAGGAGGTCCGCACCGCCATCGACCTCGCCCCGGAGATCCCGATCGTCCGCTGCGACGCCCGGATCTCCAGCTCCGGTGTCCAGACCCTGCTGACCCTCGTACGGCATCTCATCGCCCACGCTCCGGCACCCGCGTCGAGCCACGGCGCCCACATGTGATCCCCGCACCCGACGCCACGGAGCCGCATATGACCCACACCCACAGCGACGGAACCCGCCGATGAGCTACGACCCGGTGCGTCCCGCCGGTCGTCTGCTGCTCACCCCCGAGGACAAGGAGGCGCCCGCACGGGCCGCGCGCCTGCACGGGCTGGGTCTGGGCGAGCGCCCGGAACCGGCCCTCGACGCCTTCGCGGACCGGCTCGCCGGGCTGACCGGGGCGCCGTACGCGATGGTCAACTTCATCGACGAGAACCGGCAGTTCTTCGCCGGCCTGCACACCCCGGACGCCCGGCCGGTGGTGCCCGCCGACGAGACCAAGCCGGAGCTCGGCCGCCATCTGGAGCGCGACCACGGCTTCTGCCCGCATGTCGTCGTCCGCCGCAAGGCCCTGGTCCTGGAGGACGTCTGCGACTATCCGCGGTTCGCCGGCAACCCGGTCGTCGACGAGTTCGGCATCCGCTCCTACCTGGGCGCACCCCTCATCGACAGAACCGGGATGGTCCTCGGCACGGTGTGCGTCGTCGATGTGGAGCCGCGGCCCTGGGGGAGGCCCGGCCTGGAGACCATCAAGTCGTCGGCGGCGGAACTCGTCGCGAGACTGGAGCGGATGGAGGCGGACGGCCTTCCGCTCTGAATCCCTCGCCGTGAGCCGTGAGCCGTGAGCCGTGAGCCGTGAGCCGTGAGCCGTGAGCCGTGAGCCGTGGGCTCAGACCCCGCCCCGCCAGATGTTGTCGAACGCGGAGCTCTCTATCGCCCGTCGCTGGCGTACGCCCTCCAGTTCCATCACCGCGTCCCCGACGGCCGCCAGCACGGCCGTGACCGTGTCGTCGGTCAGGTCCTCAAGGGTTTCCGGCTGCTCGTCCTGGAGCCCGGCGGCGGTGGCCAGCGCGGCGAAGACGGGCTCGGCCGAAGCCCGGCGCTCCTCGGCGCGGGTCCGCTCAGGGGAGTCGAGCACTACGGTTCGCCCGGTGCGCACCGGGATGCGGCGCGCCTGTGTCCGAGTCGCCAAGCCGTCCGACTCCAGGGCGGCGAAGTAGGCCGCGGACAGCCCCTCGCCCCGCCGCCACAGCCAGTCCTCGACCGACTCGTACGGCTCCTGTCGTACGAACGTCGCGGCGGCCTCGTCCAGCAGGCGGTCCCCGGTCTCCGGCGGCGCCCCGGGCACGATGCGGTCGGAGTCGACGGCGAGCGCTCCGGCCTCGACGAGATCCAGCAGTTCGGCACCCGCGAGGGCGAGCGAGACATCGCCCTGCTCGACCGGGGCGTCGGACGACGCGGCCAGAGCGAGTACAGCGAGATCACGTGCGGTGTTCATGTGCGGCTCCCCGTCGGTGCGGTGCGTCCCTGCGGGTACCAACGGGCATCCCGGGTCCGGTGTTCCCGCCGAGAACGGCGGGCGTGAAGCGGAGCTGCGGCGCGGGTTAAGAAAACCTCGATGGACCCGGGGCGGTGCCGTACGGCAGATTGCTACGCGATCCCACCCCTCTCCCCGGACGCGGGCTTCCTCGGTATGCCCGCGCACGGGGATCGCACCCACAGGAGCCGTAGCGTTGAAGGCGCTGGTCAAGGAGAAGGCGGAACCCGGGCTGTGGCTCGCGGACGTCCCGGAGCCCGCCGTCGGACCCGGCGACGTGCTGATCAAGGTGCTGCGCACCGGCATCTGCGGCACCGATCTGCACATCCGCTCCTGGGACGGCTGGGCGCGGCAGACGATCCGTACGCCGCTGGTGCTCGGGCACGAGTTCGTGGGCGAGGTCGTCGGAACCGGGCGGGACGTCACCGACATCGCCGTCGGCGACCGGGTCAGCGGCGAGGGCCACCTGGTGTGCGGCAAGTGCCGCAACTGTCTCGCCGGGCGCCGCCACCTGTGCCGGGCCACGGTCGGGCTGGGCGTCGGACGCGACGGCGCCTTCGCGGAGTACGTCGCCCTGCCCGCCGCCAACGTCTGGGTGCACCGCGTCCCCGTCGACCTCGACGTCGCCGCGATCTTCGACCCGTTCGGCAACGCCGTGCACACCGCGCTGTCGTTCCCGCTGGTCGGCGAGGACGTCATCATCACGGGGGCCGGTCCCATCGGACTGATGGCCGCCGCGGTCGCCCGGCACGCGGGTGCCCGCAACGTCGTGATCACCGACGTCAGCGAGGAGCGGCTGGAGCTGGCCCGCAAGATCGGTGTGAGCCTCGCGCTCAATGTGGCGGATCATCAGATCGCCGACGGACAGCGGGAGTTGGGGCTGCGCGAGGGCTTCGACATCGGCCTGGAGATGTCCGGCCGGCCCGAGGCGATGCGCGACATGATCGCCAACATGACGCACGGCGGCCGGATCGCCATGCTCGGCCTGCCCTCGCAGGAGTTCCCGGTCGACTGGGCGCGGATCGTCACCTCGATGATCACCATCAAGGGCATCTACGGCCGTGAGATGTTCGAGACCTGGTACGCGATGTCGGTGCTCCTGGAGGGCGGCCTCGACCTCGCCCCCGTGATCACCGGCCGGTACGGCTACCGCGACTTCGAGGCGGCCTTCGCCGACGCGGCGAGCGGCCGCGGCGGCAAGGTCATCCTCGACTGGAACGCGTAACTCCCATACAGCTTCAGGAGCTTCTGTCATGTTCGACTCCGTGCGCGACGACCTGCGCGCCACCCTCGACGAGATCCGCGCCGCCGGTCTGCACAAGCCCGAGCGCGTCATCGGGACGCCGCAGTCCAGGGCCGTCGCCGTCACCGCGGGCGGCCGGCCCGGTGAGGTCCTCAACTTCTGCGCCAACAACTACCTCGGTCTCGCCGACCACCCCGAGGTGGTCGCCGCCGCCCACGAGGCCCTGGACCGCTGGGGCTACGGCATGGCGTCCGTGCGCTTCATCTGCGGGACGCAGGAGGTGCACAAGGAGCTGGAGGCGCGGCTGTCGGCGTTCCTCGGCCAGGAGGACACGATCCTCTACTCGTCCTGCTTCGACGCCAACGGCGGTGTCTTCGAGACGCTCCTCGGCCCCGAGGACGCGGTGATCTCCGACGCCCTCAACCACGCCTCGATCATCGACGGCATCCGTCTGTCCAAGGCCCGCCGCTTTCGCTACGCCAACCGTGACCTGGCCGACCTGGAAGACCGGTTGAAGGACGCGTCCGACGCGCGCCGCCGGCTGATCGTCACCGACGGCGTGTTCTCGATGGACGGCTATGTGGCGCCGCTGCGCGAGATCTGCGACCTCGCGGACCGCTACGACGCCATGGTCATGGTCGACGACTCCCATGCCGTCGGCTTCGTCGGTCCCGGCGGCCGCGGCACCCCCGAGCTGCACGGGGTGATGGACCGCGTGGACATCATCACCGGCACGCTCGGCAAGGCGCTCGGCGGGGCGTCCGGCGGCTATGTGGCGGCCCGCGCGGAGATCGTCGCCCTGCTGCGCCAGCGCTCCCGCCCGTACCTGTTCTCGAACACCCTCGCCCCGGTGATCGCCGCCGCCTCGTTGAAGGTGCTCGACCTCCTGGAGTCGGCGGACGACCTGCGCGTTCGGCTCACCGAGAACACCGCGCTGTTCCGCCGCCGGATGACCGAGGAAGGCTTCGACATCCTGCCCGGCGACCACGCCATCGCCCCGGTGATGATCGGGGACGCGGGCAAGGCGGGGCGCCTGGCGGAGCTGCTGCTGGAGCGCGGCGTGTACGTGATCGGCTTCTCGTACCCGGTCGTACCGCAGGGACAGGCGCGCATCCGCGTCCAGCTGTCGGCGGCGCACTCCACGGACGACGTGAACCGGGCCGTGGACGCCTTCGTCGCCGCCCGGGCGGAGCTGGAGGGCTGAGCCGGAGCACACGGGGGCATTTGAGACAATCGATCTCATGATCGAAGCGCGGCGGCTCCACATCCTCCGTGCGGTGGCCGACCACCGCACGGTGACGGCGGCTGCCGCCGCGCTGTACCTCACCCCCTCGGCGGTCTCCCAGCAGCTCACGGCGCTGGAGCAGGAGACCGGGCACCGCCTGGTCGAGCGCGGCGCGAAGGGCGTACGGCTCACTCCGGCCGGCGAGATCCTGCTCAGCCACACCAACGCCGTCCTCGCCCAGCTGGAGCGGGCCGAGGCCGAGCTCGCCGCGTACGGCTCCGGCGAGGCCGGCACGGTCACCGTCGCCTCCTTCGCGACCGGCATCGCCCTGGTCGTCGCCCCTGCCGTGGCCCGGCTCGCCGACACCGCGCCCGGCATCCGGATCCGCGTCCAGGACGCCGAGGGCGACGCCAGTCTGCCGATGGTGCTGGACCGCCAGGTCGATGTCGCGGTGGCGGTGGAGTACCGCGGGGCGCCGCCCGCCGACGACCCCCGACTGTCCCATGTCCCGCTGTACGCCGAGCCGTTCGACGCGGTCGTGCCGGTCGGTCATCGCCTGGCGGACGCGGAGGAGGTCCCTCTGGCGGAGCTGGAGAAGGATCCGTGGATCGGCCCGTACCCGGGAAATCCGTGTCACGACGTGGTGGTGCTGGCCTGTGAGAGCGCGGGGTTCCAGCCCCGCCTGGAACACTCCTCGGACGACTTCCGGGCAGTGGTCGCCCTCGCCTCCGCCGGTGCCGGGGTGGCGTTGGTGCCGAGATCGGCGCTGATCGGTATGGATTTCACCGGCGTGGTCGTACGGCCCGTCGACGGGGTCGCGCCCACCCGCCGGGTCTTCGCGGCCGTACGGCGCGGCGCGGAAGGGCACCCGCTGATCCGCCCGGTGCTGGAAGCGCTCGGAGAGGCGTCCCAGCCGTAGGGAACCGGCCACCGGCCGGAAGCAGTCTGGGCTGTCATGCGTGTGACGATGATCCTCCCGGCCCTGACCGAGGCGACCAGCCCGCTGTTCCGGCCCATCAAGTACTCGCTGTTCCCGCCCCTGGGCCTGGCGACCCTGGCCGGCTATCTGGACCCCGACGACGAGATCACCCTCTATGACGAACACGTGGAGCGGATCGATCTCGAAGCCCTCGACACCCCGGACCTCCTGGTCGTCCAGCCGTACATCACCTCGGCCGGACGCGGCTACGAGATAGCCGACCACTTCCGCGCCCGGGGCGTCCACGTCGCCATGGGCGGCCTGCACGTCACCTCACTGCCCGAGGAGGCGGCGGCCCACGCCGACACTGTCTTCACCGGCCCCGGTGAGGACACCTGGCCCCTGTTCCTGAAGGACTTCCGCGACGGAGTCCCCGCCCGCCGCTACGACTCGACCCTGCGGACACTGGCCGGACTGCCGCCCATCCGACGCGACCTGATCAAGCGTCACCTCTATCTCGTCCCCAACTCGATCGTGGTGTCGCGCGGTTGCCCCCACCACTGCGACTTCTGCTACAAGGACGCATTCTTCGAGGGCGGCAAGTCCTTCTACACCCAGACCGTCGACGACGCCCTCGCGGAGATCGACCGGCTGCCGGGCCGCCACCTCTACTTCCTCGACGACCATCTGCTGGGCAACCGGCGCTTCGCGGAAGCCCTGTTCGACGGGATGAAGGGCATGGGGCGGCTGTGGCAGGCGGCGGGCACGGTCAACTCCGTACTGAGACCGGACCTGTTGGAGAAGGCCGTGGAGGCGGGCCTGCGCAGCCTGTTCGTCGGCTTCGAGACCGTCAACGACGCCAACCTCGCCGAGCGCCGCAAGAACCAGAACATCGGCGCCGACTACGCGGCCGCGGTGCGGCGCCTGCACGACGCCGGGGTCATGGTCAACGCCAGCTTCGTCTTCGGGCTCGACCAGGACGGCCCCGACGTCTTCGACCGCACCGTCGCCTGGGCGGTCGAGCAGGGCATCGAGACGGCGACCTTCCACATCATGACGCCCTATCCGTCGACGGGGCTGTGGAAGCAGATGGAGGCCGAGGACCGGATCGTCCACCGCGACTGGGACCTGTACGACACCCGCCATGTCGTCTACCGGCCCAAGGGGATGACACCGCGTCAGCTGGAGGACGGCTACTGGCGCGCGTACCGCGACTTCTACCGCTGGTCCAACATCTGGCGCGGCTCGGCGGCCCAGCCGGGCCGTCATGAGCGGCTGCGGCACCTCGCCTACTCGGGCGGCTGGAAGAAGTTCGAGCCCGCGTGGGACCTGCTGATCCGCTCGAAACGGGTGGTGCGGGCGATGCCGGCGCTGGAGCGCACGCTGGCGGCGTTCGGCGGACGGGAGTGAGCGGGGTCACGATGAACGGCGTCCCATATCCGGGATAGCATCCCGGATATGAAACAGGATGTCGTCGTCGAGACCGGGCCCGACCCCGTCGACGCCCGGCTCGGCGCCCGCCTCGCCGAGCTGCGGGCCGAACGCGGCTGGTCGCTGGGGGAGTTGGCGGAGCGCAGCGGAGTGAGCAGGTCGACTCTGTCGCGGGCCGAGCGGGCGGAGATCAGCCCGACCGCCTCACTGCTGAACCGGCTGTGCGGGGTCTACGGGCGGACCATGTCCCAGCTGCTCAGCGAGGTCGAGGCCGAGCCCGCGCTGCTGGTGCGGGCCGCCGAGCAGCAGGTGTGGGAGGACCGGGCCTCCGGGTTCCTACGGCGGTCCGTGTCGCCGCCGCACACCGGACTGCGCGGCGAACTCGTCGAGGGGCGGCTCGCCCCGGGCGCCGACATCGCGTACGACCGGCCGCCCGTACCCGGCCTCGAACAGCACATCTGGGTCCTGGAGGGGGCGCTCGACGTGACCGCGCAGGACGTCGAGCACCATCTCGACGCCGGGGACTGTCTGCGGCTGCGGGTGTGGGGGCCGACGCGGTTCCGGTGCGCCGGGTCCGAGCCGGTGCGCTATGTCCTGGCGGTGGTGCTGCCGTGAGCGTGACGCGCCTGGACGAGAGTGAAGTCCTGGACCGGCTGGACGCGTTGGCCGATCTGATGGTCGACACCGTGGACGGGGGCGCCTCGATCGGCTTCCTCGGACCGCTCGACCACGCCGAGGCCACCGCCTGGTGGAAGGAGCGGGCCGCCGGTGTGGCCGCCGGGTCGCTCGCGATCTGGGCCGCCCACGACGGGGAGCGGGTGGTCGGCACGGTCAGCCTGGCCTTCCCCGACAAGCCCAACAGCCGCCACCGCGCCGAACTGGTGAAACTGATGGTGCACCGGGACGCCCGGGGCCGGGGCCTCGGTCGCAGGCTCCTGACCACGGCCGAGGAGGCGGCCGCCGCGGCCGGCATCACCCTCCTCCACCTCGACACCGAGACCGACAGCCCCGCGGAGCACCTCTACACGACGGCCGGCTGGACCCGGGCCGGTGTGATCCCGGACTACGCGGCCGACCCGGCCGGGGTGCTCCGGCCGACCACCGTCTACTTCAAGCAACTGGGAGCAGCCGCTCCCACCAGGTGATTGTCAGTGGGAGCCGCTACGGTGCCTGCCATGCCGGATGCCGAAGACGTACGCCGTATCGCCCTGTCCCTGCCGGACACCACGGAGAGGATCGCCTGGAGCATGCCCACGTTCCGGGTCGCGGGCAAGATGTTCGCCACGCTGCCCGAGGAGGAGACCTCCATCGCGGTGCGCTGCCCCAAGGAGGAGCGGGACGAACTGGTGCTGGCCGAGCCCGAGAAGTTCTGGATCGCCGAGCACGAGGCGCAGTTCGCCTGGGTGCGGGCCAGGCTCGCCGCGCTGGAGGACGAGGACGAACTGCGGGACATCCTCGCCGACTCCTGGCGCCAGGCCGCCCCGACCCGACTCCTGGAGAGCCACCCCGAGTTGGGGAGACCGGCCGCGGACTGAAATTCCCTCGGCCGCCGTCGGGCCGCGTGGCATGATCCGGAACCGTGAGAGCTGTGAGAGCCCAGGCGCCGGGCGTCCCGGTCATCGCGGGCGCGTGTGCGGCTCACGGGGCCGGTTCCGGAGCGAGGCGCACGCGGACCGGCAAGGGAGGGCGTGAGCGGTGACCGGGACCTCGTCGCCCGCCGAACGCGTAGTCGGTGACCAGGGGAGAAAGCCGTCGAGCCCCGCCGTCTGGTCGCGGGACTTCGCCCTGTTCTTCGCCGCGCGGGCCGTCGCCGGACTCGGCGACACCATGCTGCCGGTCGCGCTCGCCGCCGGCCTGCTCCAGCACGGGTACGGGGCGGGTGCGGTCGGTCTCGCCATGGCCGCCACCGCCGCCGCCTTCGCCGGGCTCGTCGTCTTCGGCGGGGTCATCGCGGACCGCTTCGACACCCGCAGGCTGATGATCGGCGCCGACCTGGTCCGCGTGGGCACCCAGGCCCTGGCCGCCACGCTTTTCTTCTCCGGGCACGTGGTGCTCTGGCAGATCTGCGCCATCGGATTCACCAACGGCGTGGCCGGCGCCCTGTTCCAGCCCGGCGTCGCGAGCACGGTGCGCCGCCTTGCCACCGACGTCCAGGGCGCGAACGGCGCGATACGCGTCGCCGAGGCCTGCGCCCAGCTGGCCGGCCCCGCCGTCGCAGGCGTGCTCGTCGGCTTCGCCTCACCCGGCGGCGTCTTCGCGACCCACGCCACCACCTACGCCGTGAGCGCCCTGTGCCTCCTCCTGCTCCGCCTGCCCCCGCGCGCCCCTGACGACGGCCCCACCCCGCAGCGGACCAGCACCTTCGGAGCCGATCTGGTCGAGGGCTGGCGGGAATTCCGGTCCCGCACCTGGCTCTGGGGCGTGATCGCCATCTGGGGCCTCTACATGATCGCCGTCTCGGGCCCGACCGTCCCGCTGGTCGCGACCGAGGTGGTCCAGGAGCACGGCCCGCGCGCCTACGGCCTGGTGAACTCCGCCCTCGGCGCCGGCACGGTGATCGGCGGACTGCTCGCGCTGCGCCTGCGCCCCCGCCGCATGCTCCGCGCCGGGGCCATCGCCCTGGTCGGCTTCGGCGCCTTCCCGGCGAGCGTCGGCGCCGGCCTCGACGTACCGGCCATGGCGGCCGGCGCCGCGGTCGCCGGGGTGGGTATGGCGTTCTGGAGCGTGATGTGGTCGACCAGCGTCCAGACCCAGGTCCCGGCGGACGCACTCAACCGCATCCACGCCTATGACGTGGCGGGCTCCCTCGCCCTGATGCCCGTCGGCCAGGCCCTCGCCGGCCCCTCCGCCGCGCTCCTCGGCGCCGACCACGTGCTCCTCGTCGCCGGTGCGACCAGCCTCGTCGTCTGCGCCGCCCTGCTGTCGGTCCCCGCGATACGCGACCTCGTGCGCGCCGACGCCCGCCCCCGGACCGTCGGCCCCGAATAAACGGGTGCGCGACCACCGACCCGAGTGCGGTATTGTTTCCCTGCACGTTCGGCCGGGGGAAAGCCCAGGTCAGACGGACACCGGGACGTGGCGCAGCTTGGTAGCGCACTTGACTGGGGGTCAAGGGGTCGCAGGTTCAAATCCTGTCGTCCCGACGGTGTGAAGGGTCTTCACAGGCGAGAGCCTGTGGAGACCCTTTCTCGTTCCCTGACGTGATCGCATTGTCAGTGCCCCCTGCCATCATCCCGCCATGCTCTACGACACCTTGGTGGCCGAGGCCCGCAGGAACGACCCGTTCGACGACGTGCGGGCGGGCGCGCTCGCCCGTGCGCGGTGGCTCGTCGATCTTCTGGAACGGCAGCGAGCCGAGTTCGCGGCGGGGCTGCACGGTGCGTACACGCCCGAGCAGTCCCATGCGCGGGACGCGGGGATACAGGCCCAGATCGACGCGGGCCTCGCCGCCTGCGGGGACGAGGAGGGCCGGGCCGCGGTCCTGAGCCTGCTGCTGGCCGCGAGCTTCGGCGACTCGCTGTGGCACTACAGCTCCGAGATCGACTCCCTGGTCTCGCGGGTGCGCGGGTGGACGCCCGCCGAGGTCGCGGTGATGCTGCTGCGCTCCGCCGAGTACGAGATGGGCTTCTGGTTCGCCGGCGCACTCGAGTCCGCCCTGACCGCCGCGGAGGGGCTCGACGCCGAGGACCTCCGTGCGCTCGCGCCCTGGCTGCGGTGGGCGCACACGGAGCTCCTGGACACGGAGATCGGATCAGGAGCAGCCGCCCTCGCCCGCCGGCTGCGCACCCTGCTGGCGCTCGTGGACGGCGCGGAGATCCCCGACGGCCTCATCCCCGCACAGGCGCCCTGGGCCGCCCCGCTCCGCGCCCGTGCGACCGAGGCTCCCACCGCCGAACTGGCCGTACTCGTACGCCACTTGGCGAGCCTGACGGGACCGCGTCCCACCCAGCGCTGGCGCCGCGCATGCCTCACGGCGGTCGAGGCGGCAGGGGCAGCGGGCACGGTCGCCGAAACCCTGCGGGCGCTGGCCGAGGGCGAGCCGCTGTGCAGCAGGGAGCACGGAAACCTCGTGTGGACGTACGGCGACCGTCACCACCACTACGTCGTCCACCAGAACCACGGCGACCTCGCGCGCGGCACCGTCTGGGCCGCCGCCCTGACCACCGGCCCGGCCGCGGTGCCGAACCTCGACGCCCTGGCGCTGCGCACCGGCGGCACCCGGTCGACCGGAGTCGTCGAGGACCTCAGGCTCGCGGGCGCCGCGATCAACGCGCTGGCCGAGATCGACGACCAGGCCGCCCTGGAGTCACTGTGGCGGCTCCGGTCCCGGATCCGGCACCGGGGTCTGCGCAAGCAGCTCGACACCGCGCTCACGACGGCCGCCGGACGGCAGGGCATCACCCCGGAGCAACTTGTCGAGCGCAGCGTGCCCGACCACGGCCTGGCGGCGGACGGCTCGCTGGAACGCGAGGTGGGGGGCCACCGGGTCCGGGTGGAGATCGAGGACGCCACGACCGTACGGATCGGCTTCACCGCCCCCGACGGGCGGACGTCCCGCACGGCGCCCGCAGCGCTGAAGGACGGCTTCCCCGACGCGCTCAAGGAGCTGAAGGCCCTGGTCAGAGAGGTGCGCGGCACGCTGGCGGGGGAGCGGGGCCGGGTCGAGGCCCTGATGTCGGCGGCGCGGGAATGGCCGTACGACACATGGTGTCGCCACTACCGCGACCACCCGGTCACGGGGGTGCTCGTCCGGGGGCTGATCTGGGAGTTCCAGGGCGCGGACGGCACGTGGCGGGCCGTGTCGCCCGGTGAGACCGGGACGGAGGCCGGTGGGGAGCCCGTGCGCGTGCGGCTGTGGCACCCCATCCGGGCCTCGGTGGACGAGATCAGGGCGTGGCGGGAGCGGATCGTCGGCGAACGGCTGCGGCAGCCGTTCAAGCAGGCCTTCCGGGAGCTCTATCTGCTCACCCCGGCCGAGGAGGAGACCGGCGTCTACTCCAACCGGTTCGCCGGGCACATCGTCCACTACCGGCAGCTCTACGCGCTGTTCAAGGAGCGCGGCTGGCAGACCAACTTCCTCGGGCGCTACGACGGCGGTCACGACGGGGAGGCCCGGGCCGAGTTCGCCGACGGCCGGTGGCGGGTCTGCTTCCACCACGAACCCGAGGACGACGGGGGCTACGACGTCGAGCGCGCCGCCACCGACCAGGTGCGCTTCGAGAGACGGGACGGCCGGCGCTGGCGCGAGACCCCGCTGGCCGAGGTGCCACCGCTGGTGTTCAGCGAGGCGATGCGCGACGTCGACCTGTTCGTGGGCGTCACCTCCATCGCGGCGGACCCCGAGTGGAGCGACCGGGGCGAGAGCCGGCACGCCGCCTACTGGCGCAGAGCCGGCTTCGGCGACCTGACGGCGAGCGCCGAGGTCCGCCGGGAGGCGCTGGAACGGATCCTGCCGCGCCTCAAGATCGCCGACCGGTGCACCCTCGGCGGCCGCTTCCTGGTGGTCCGGGGCGACCTGCGGACGTACCGGATCCATCTCGGCTCGGCGAACATCCTGATGGAGCCGGACGACTCCTACCTGTGCATCGTCCCGGCGCGCCGCAGGACCGAGGGCAAGGTGTTCCTGCCGTTCGAGGACGACCGGCTCTCGCTGATTCTCAGCAAGGCCCACCTCCTCGCCGCCGACACGAAGATCAGCGACGAGACGATCCTGCGGCAAATAAAGAGAGGTGGCTGAGGACCGCTACTGGCGGGCCTTGCGGCGTCGCACGACCAGCACGGCACCGGTTCCGACGGCGACGGCCGCGGCCGCCGCCCCCGCGAGGGGCAGCGTCGAGGACGATCCGGTGCTCGCCAGGTCGCCGTCGACGGTGGAGGAGCCGCCCGTGCCGGAGCCGCCAGTGGAGGACGTGGAACCGCCGTCGTCGGTGGCGCCGGCGCTCGGCGTGGCCGTGGAGCCTCCGCCGCCCGTGGACCCGCCCCCGTTCGCGGAGCCGCCCCCGCCCGTCGATCCGCCGCTGCCGGCGACGTCGAGCTGGATGGCGGCGGTGTCGTTCGCCGTGTTCTCGTCGAACGGCCTGGGCTCACCGGCCAGCTTCACCGAACCCTTGGCCCCGGCCACCGCCTTGTCGATCCGCAGCTTGAAGTCGTAGCGCTCGCCGGCACCCGGGTCGACCCAGGCCTGGCTGGTGCCGCACTCGTACGTACGGGACGCGATCTTGTCGCAGAAGCCGTGCGCCTTGGTCACGGTCGTCCCCGCGGGCACCCGCACCACGACCTTGGTCGCCCCGGTGCCGGACTCCCTGCGCACCCACGCGGGTCCGGCGTTGGTGAACTTCACCTCGAAGGACAGGGTTTCGCCGACCTTTCCCTTCAACTGCGCCCCGGACACCTGGAAGTCGGCCGTGTTGACCGCCTGCACCGGCACGTCGGCGGCGTCCCAGCCCTCGTGCTCGCCGGAGCCCGGGGCGGCCGGGGTGGCGTCGGGCTGCTCGACCAGCTTGATGGCGGGGCCGGTCCCGGGCACCGGCCCCTCGTCGACGCCCTCCGTGGGCGCGGGGTCGTCCGCGGACACGACGGCGCGGAGTTCATCGGTGTAGGCCTTGGCGAGGGCCTTGAACTCCTGTGACTTCTCGGGCGCGTAGACGACCCCGGGCTCCACGGTCTGGTCGAACTCACAGACCGCGTCGGAGTAACTGGGCGCCTCGTCGAAGGAACCGACCTCGTAGCGCACGCAGTTGGAGGGAAGGTCGGTGTGGCTCAGCCCCTGGGTGAGGGAGTACGACACCCAGACCTTGGCGAGCGCCTCGGTGCCCGTGTTCGTGAAGGAGACCGGAACGTCGAAGGAGGTGCCCGGCTTCAGCCCCGTCACGGGCGCGATCTCCCCCAGCACCAGTTCGGGCGCGGCGTCGTCGGCGACGGCGGGCGCGGCGCCCAGGGCCATCAGCGCGAGGGCGCCGAGCGCACCGGTGGTCTGTCGGAGCGTACGAGAGCCGGGAACGGCCTGGAACATGCGGGTCCCTCTGGGTGAATCGGCGGTGGCGGACGGTCGAACTGCGGGGAACGCCAGTTCCCGGGAGTGAGACGTCAACGGTCGCCGAATGGTTGTACTCCTCAGGGATTCGTGAGGTCTCGGTTTGCTCGGGTGAAACGCTTGAGCACCCGACGGCCCCGGAATCCACAGCGTGCGGCGCCGGACGGCCGGACGCGGCGCGCATCCACCAAGGACGAACTGGTCGTCGAGTGACAGCGGGACACGGGCGAGCCGAGCACGACCCGGCGCAACGCCGAGTGGCGCCGGTCGGTCAGACCGCGCAGCCCAGATGTGCCAGCGCCTGCTTCAGCAGCACCCCGTGCCCGCCGGGCATCTCGCTCTGCACCGCCTCCGACACGGCGTCCTGGGGGCTGAACCAGACCAGGTCCAGGGCGTCCTGGCGGGGACGGCAGTCGCCGGTCACCGGGACGACGTAGGCCAGCGACACCGCGTGCTGACGGGGGTCGTGGTACGGCGTGATGCCCTGCGTCGGGAAGTACTCGGCCACCGTGAAGGGCTGCGGGGCCGCCGGGATACGGGGCAGCGCCACCGGGCCGAGGTCCTTCTCCAGGTTCCGCATGAGGGCGTCGCGGACACGCTCATGGTGCAGCACGCGGCCGGAGACCAGCGTCCGGCTGACCGTCCCGTCGGGGCCGATACGCAGCAGCAGGCCGACGCTGGTGACCTCGCCGCTGTCGTCGACGCGCACGGGCACAGCCTCGACGTACAGGATCGGCATACGGGCGCGGGCCTGCTCGAGGTCGTCCGTAGTCAGCCAGCCGGGCGTGGTTTCGGTCATGTCAGACATTGCTTGATCATACTTTCAGGAGGGGCCGGAAAGGCCGTAGACCCGACGGGCATTGTGTGCTCCCGCCCACTCTGCGAGCCGCAGCGCGTCGGACAGGCTCAGCTCGTCCTCGTCCACCCGGTCCTGGAGCAGCTCACCCAGGCCCTTGCGGAAGGACAGCGCGCCGAGCGCGTAGAACTCGGACAGACCGTACGCGTCGGAGCTGTACAGCAGTTTGCGGAACGGTGTGATCTCCAGCGCCTCCTCCAGTACCGCCCGCGCCCGGGCCGGGCCGACATGGTGCAGGGTCAGGCCCACATCCAGGTACACCTGCTCGAAGACCGCCGCCAGATAGCCGGCCTGCCGCTGGTAGGGCCAGCAGTGCAGGAGCAGTACCGGGATCGTACCGGCGGTCAGATGCAGCCAGTCCGTGAGGTGCGTGGGGTCCACCCGGTGCAGCCGGATGTCGTTGTCGCCGAACCCCGTGTGCAGCTGGAGCGGGAGGCCCAGGTCGACGGCCGTCCACAGCAGGTTCCGCACCAGGACCGGGTCCTCCAGGCGGCCGCCCACCGCCAGCCGCCGCCGCGCCGCCCGCTCGACCTCCGCCGCCGACGGACGCGCCGGATCCAGGTCGAAGCCCGTCCGGTAGGCCGCCACGGACTTCACCGCCACCACGCCCGGCCGCCCCACCGCCTTCCGCGCGGCCGCGAGGAAGGCCCCCGCGTACGCGTCGGGCTCCACGCCCTCGGCCGCCATCGCCTCCTCGACGCTCTCCAGCCGGACGACCTCGTACACGTCGTCCGCGGCCAGCTCGGTCGGACCGTACCCGGTGTCCACGCAGTAGGTGCCGGTGCCCGCGGCGGCCAGGAAGCGGCGGTTCACCTCCTGCCGGCCCAGTTCCGTCCGCCGTGCCAGGTACTCCTGCGGCGGGGCGTGGCGGTCCAGGTCCAGCAGCGGTGCGCAGTGGCGGCGTACGGCCACGCCCACCGGGGTGTCGAAGGGCGAACTGCCCGGCCAGCGGTCGCCCTCGGTCAGCAGCGACTCGAAGCCGGGCCGGTCCAGGTCGGTGGTCATGACACCGTGGCAGTGGTGGTCGACCAGGCTCAGGGCGGCGAGCGCCTCGTGGACCGCGCCCATGTCAGTACTTCCAGCGGTACGCCGCCGCGACCCGCTCGTCGTCCAGCCCGGCCACGGCCGCGATCTCGCCTTCCCGTACGGCGATCACGGCGTCGGCGAGGACCGGGCCCAGGGCGCCGCGCAGCGCCTGGTCCTCGCGGAACTCCGCCACCGCCTCGGACAGCGTCGTCGGTAGCCGCCGTACGTCGCGTGACTTCGCCTCGTCGGCGCTGAGCCGAGCAGGGTCTCCAGTGGTCTCCTGGGGCAGCTTCGACGCCCGCCGGATGCCCTCCAGGCCCGCCGTGATCACCGCGCCGAGGGCGAGATACGGGTTGGCGGCCAGGTCGACCGGTTTGACCTCCAGATTGGCCGCCTGGTCGTGCAGGCCCAGGGTGCCGGTGACGATCCGTACCGCCGCCTCGCGGGTCTCGCGGCCCCAGGCGGTGAACACCCCGGCCCACTGGGAGGGTTTGAGGCGCAGATAGCTGGCCGGGCTCGGGGCGGTGACCGCGGTCAGGGCCGGCAGGTGACTGAGGATCCCCGCCGCGAAGGACTCCGCCTCCGCCGTCATGCCGTACCGGCCGTCGCCGCCGGAGTGCAGGTTCGTACCGTCCCGCCATGCGGAGAGGTGGAGGTGTCCGCCGTTGCCGACGCCCTCGGCGAAGACCGCGGGGGCGAACGACACCACCAGGCCGTGCCGTTGGGCCACCGCGCGGATCGTCTGCCGCACCAGCACGCTCCGGTCGGCCGCCGCCACCGGGTCCAGGGCGCCCACCGAGACCTCGAACTGTCCTGCCGCGTACTCGGGATGGAGCTGGTCGACGTCGATGCCCTGTGCCGCGAGGGCGGCCAGCAGGTCGGCGGTGCAGTCGCTGAGCTCGACCTGGCGGATCGCGCCGTACGCCGGACCCGACAGGGCCGGGACGAACTTCCCGTCGGCCGACGGGCCTTGGCCGACCGCCCACTCGATCTCGACGGCCGCCTTGAAGGTGATGCCGTGCCTTTGCTCCGCGTCCGCGACGATCCGGCGCAGGAAGGTGCGGGTGCAGCCCGGGTGCCGCTCGCCCTCCTGGGTGACGCGGTCGACCGGCGCCCAGGCCCAGCCGGGTTGCCCGGCGAGGACCACGAGGTGGTCGAGGTCGGGGTAGAGGCGCAGGTCGCCGTCCGGGGAGCCGAGGACGTCGGTGGTGACGATGGAGTCGTTCGCCAGGAAGGTGTCGAAGACCGGCGACATACCGACGCCCCAGGCCGCGGCGGACGCCAGCTTGGCCGTCGGGATCGTCTTCACCCGGCCGACGCCCGCGGTGTCGACGTAGGACAGCACGATCCCGTGCACACCTCTCCCGGACAGCTCGCCGCCCAGGGCGGTGGCACGGTCGACGTCACCGGGACGTCCGCCGGGTACGGGGTCGGCAAGGGTGCTCATACGTCCTCCACGACGGGCCGGGCCTGCGCGTCAGGGTTTCACGGCCACCGCGCCGAACTGCGGTACCGCGCCCGGGGAGTCGGAGTCCGCGCGCCACTGCGAGCACGACACCAGCCCCGGCTCCAGGAGCTCCAGGCCGTCGAAGAACGCGGCGATGTCGGTGCCGCTGCGGGCGGTGATCGGCGGGGTGGCGTTCTCGTTCCAGAACTTCATGGCCGGGATCTGGCCGGCGCCGCCGAGGGCGTCGTCGAAGGTGGGGTGGGTCAGCACCAGATAGCTGCCCGAGGGGACCTCGGCCAGGACCCGGCGGACGATGTCCCGGGCCTTGTCGTAGTCGAGCACGAAGTTGAGGATGCCCAGCATCATCACCGCGACGGGCTGGGTGAAGTCCAGGGTGCGCGCCGCGCGTTCGAGGATCGCCTCCGGCTCGTGGACGTCGGAGTCGATGTAGTCGGTGACGCCCTCGTGGGTGCTGGTGAGCAGGGTGCGGGCGTGGGCGAGGACGATGGGGTCGTTGTCGACGTAGACGATCCGCGCGTCCGGGGCGATGCGCTGGGCGATCTCGTGGGTGTTGTCCACCGTCGGCAGGCCGGTGCCGATGTCCAGGAACTGCCTCACCCCGCGCTCGGCGGCGAGATACCGCACGGCCCGGCCGAGGAAGTCGCGGTCGGCACGGGCGATGGCCCGGATGATCGGGAACATCCCGGCGACATGCTCGCCGACCCGCTGGTCGACCTCGTAGTTGTCCTTGCCGCCGATCCAGTAGTTCCACACACGCGCGTTGTGCGCGACACCGGTGTTCAGCCTCGACGGCACGTCCGGGCTGTCACTCACGTCTCGTCCTCTCCTCGCCCCGACGACCGCGGCGGCGGGCCGTCCTCGCCATTGTGCCGCCGGATGATCAAGCTGTCCCGGAATCGGCTCAAGTGGGCGGCGGGAAAGAGGGGTTGTCCTAGCTCAGTACGTCGTCGAGGCGCTTCGTGCCCGCGCGCACCGCGTCCTCGACCGAGTCGTCCTCGTCGCCGTCGAGGCCACCGGCCGTCACCGTGATCGCGTCCGTGCCGACGCGTACGGCGGCGACGTCCAGGGTGAGGGTGGCCGGGTCGCCGCCGGACGTGCCCTGGACGGTCACCCGCAGCCCCTGCCGCGCGTCGCCCTCCTCGGGCACCGAGGCCTCGGTGACCTGGACCGTGCGCCGGTCGCCCGCCGAGTCGACCGCGGTGAACTGGTCGCACTTGGCCGGCAGGGACTTCAGCCAGGCCAGGGAGGCGTCGAGGCCCGCCCGCTGGTAGGCGCCCACCTGGTAGAGCAGCCGGGAGTCCCCCTCCTCGAAGCCGGTGAGCGCGGAGGCGCCGGACGGCTCGCCCAGCAGGGTGTCGCTGTAGAGGCCGTCGAGGAGCTTCTGGCAGTCGGCGGCGTCCGCCTTGGCGGTGAGGAAGTCGGCCACGTCGACCTTGCCGATGAGCAGGCTGTCGCGCCAGGTCGCGGCGTCGTCGACCTTCGTCCAGTCGTCCTCCAGGTCGGTCTCGGTGATGAGGGCCTGGCGTGCCGTGGCCTCGGTGAGGCGGGGCGCGGCGGAGGCGGTCGGGGAGTCGGCGGCCAGGGGGGAGGCGCCGATGGCCGAGTCGCGGGAGTCCTTGTCGTCGTCCGAGCAGGCCGCACAGGTCAGCAGCACGGTCGCGGCCAGGGCCGGGGCGAGGACGCGGGCGGGTCGGGACGGACGACGGGTCATCGCGGATGCCTCCTGGGGGCGTGGGTGTGCCTCCAGCGCATCACCGGCCCGTGCGGCTCACCAGCTCAGTCGGACCGTTCGGGTGAGCGGTGGGGGAGATGCAGGCGGTGCTCGTGGCGGGCACGGGGCTCGTGTTCCGCGCGCCGGGCGCGTTCGGCGAGCCCGGCCTCCAGGACGTGCACCTTGCGGCCGCCGCATCGGGGGCAGACCGCGTCCGCGAGGGGTGACCTCATGGCCCTGCCCGCCTCGTCGACGTACTCCTGTGTGGTCAGGCCGGAGGCGTCCAGCGGGTCGGTGAAGAACATGACCTGGAAGGTGGCCTCCCAGGTGTGGCCGCAGTCTCCGCAGGTGAACGCGAAGGTCTCCGGCACCGATCGGGGCTCCTCCGTCATGGGTCCTCCGTCGCGTGAGGGCGTCGGCCCCAGCAGATGACGGCGTGCGGGGTACGGCAACTCGAACGACCCGCCCGGCATGCCCGCCCGTGCGCCGCCGCCGACACTGGCTCCAAGTGCCCGCGCCCGAAGGAGTCGCCATGCTGCCCGGATTCCTGACCAGGGCCGTCGGGTTGCTGCTGGGCCGGGAAGGGCGCTCGCTCCATCTGAAGGCGGCGGGCGGGGCCACGGCCGTCCTCGTGGTGGTGATGCTGCTCGGTTCGTGGGCGGTGGTGGCCGCCGAGGACGGGGCGCGGGGCGCCAATCTCACGTCGTACCCGAAGGCGCTGTGGTGGTCGATCGAGACGGCGACGACCGTCGGATACGGCGACTTCTACCCGGTGACGCCGTGGGGCCGGGTCGTCGGCTCGGTGGTGATGGTCGTCGGTATCACCACGTACGGCATGGTCACCGCGGCCCTGGCCACCTGGTTCGTCGGCAAGGAGCAGAAGCGCCGCCACCGCCTCGGCCACGAGACGGTCCAGGCCCTGCACGAACGCTTCGACAGACTGGAGCAGTTGGTGACCGGAAAAGGCGAACGGCACTGATCGCTACCGGGCAGTACCCCGGCACTTGACGCCCGTCACGCCTCGGGTAGGGTCCCGTGCGGTCTGTCATGGGCGGGTGCCGAAGGGGGAGACGGGACGATGGAGTTCCATGTGGTCGACGAGGAGGAGTCCACGTCGGACGGGGCACGGCTGGAGGACCTGGCTCCCGAACCCCTGCTGACCCGGGACTACGAGACGCGCCCCGCGCTCGTCTACGAACGGCTGCGCGAGCGTCACGGTCCGGTCGCGCCGGTCGACCTGCTGGGCGTGCCCGCCTGGCTCGTGCTCGGCTACCGCGAGTCGCTCCAGGTCCTCCAGGACGACGCCGGCTGGCCGAAGGGACTGGAGAACTGGCGGGCCCGCACCGAGGGGCGGGTGCCCGCCGACTGGCCGCTCGGGCCCTCCCTGGAGGTCAACCACGTACTGATCCAGGGCGGTCCCGGCTACCCCCGGCTCCGCGGCGCCTGGGACGCGGCCCTGCGGCCCTTCCAGGACCCGCGCCACCCACAGGCCAAGCGGCTCAAGGCCGCCGTCACGGGCTACGCCGACGAACTGATCGGCCTGCTCGCGCAGGGCGGCCGTACGGGGCTCGCCGATCTGTCGGCGCAGTTCTCCCGCCCGCTGCCGCTGATGGCGGCGAGCCATCTGCTCGGCTTCCCCGGTTCGCAGGGCGACGACGCCCTGATGGACATGTGGCGGGTGCTGGACGCAGGCCCGGACGCCGAACCCGCCCTGGCGCGGCTGCTGGTGACGCTGTCGGAGCTGGCCGCCGCGAAGAAGGAGAAGCCGGGGGACGACTTCCCCTCCCATCTGCTCGCCGCCCACCCGGACCTCACGGTCGACGAACTGGCCCGCGAGCTGTTCATGCTGCTCGGCATGACCTCCGACCACGTCGGCATCCTCATCTCCAACACCGTCGTCGAGGTCATCTCCGGGGAGGGCGACGGCGGGGTGCGCCAGACGCTGTCCGCCGGCATGGTCCGCGAGACCATGAACCGGGTGGTCATGCGCAAGCCGCCGCTGGTCAACTTCGTGCCGCGGTTCGCGGCCGCGGACACCCCGCTTGGCGACTACACCATCCGCGCCGGCGACCCGGTGTGGGTCTCCTCCGCCGCCGCGCACGCCGACCCGCTGTTCGCCGGGCAGATGGCACCGGGCTCCTCCAGCATCAGCAGCCGCGCGCACCTGGCATGGGGCGCTGGCCCGCGTCAGTGTCCGGCCCGGGAGCTGGCGTCGACGATCGCGGCGGCCGGGGTGAGCCGCATCGTGGAACGGTTCGGGCATCTGGAGCTCGCCCTGCCGGTGGACCAACTGCCGTGGCGTTCCTCGCCGTTCATGCGGGGGCTGCGGTCCCTGCCGGTGCGCTACGAGCTCTCGAGCACGTTCGTGCCGGAGCCGGTACCGGCCGCGGAGCCCGCCACCGACGTACCGGAGGCACAGGACCCGGCGGTCAAGCGGCGCTCGTCGCTGTGGCGGTACCTGACCGGGCTCATCCGCTCGGGAGACTAGGCGCCCGGCGTGACCTGTCCGTGCTGCCAGGCCCACGCGGCGATCTCCACGCGGTTCCGGGCCCGGAGTTTCAGCTGGACGCTGGACAGGTGCGTTTTGACCGTGGACAGGGAGACGTACAGCTCGGCGGCGATCTCGGCGTTGGTGCGGCCGAGGGCGACCAGGCGGACGACGTCGAGTTCGCGCTCCGTGAGCTGCTCGGTCAGGGGCGCGGGGCGGGTGGGGGCGGCCGGCTGCGGGGCGTCGGTCACGTGCTTCAGCAGACGGACGGTGACCGAGGGGGAGACCAGCGAGTCGCCGGCCGCGGCGGCCCGGACCGCCTCCGCGAGAAGGGCGGGACCGGAGTCCTTCAGGAGGAAGCCGCAGGCGCCGCCGCGCAGCGCGCCGTACACGTACTCGTCGAGGTCGAAGGTGGTGACCACGACCACCCGCAGCGGGTCGGCGACCTCCGGCCCGGCCAGCAGCCGGGTGGCCGCCAGACCGTCCAGCTTCGGCATCCGGATGTCCAGCAGACACACGTCCGGGCGCAGTTCACGGGCCAGCGCCACCGCCTCCTCCCCGTCGGCGGCCTCGGCGACGACGGTCATGTCGGGCTGCGCGTTGAGGAAGAAACGGAAGCCGGTGCGGACCATGTCCTGGTCGTCGGCGATGAGCACCCGGATGGGGCTGCCGGGGGCGCCGGTCGGGCTGGGGGCGGTCATGGCTCGATCATGCCTCACGGACACGGCTGGCCGGACGGCCCGCCGCTGTCGTGGCGGCGGGCCGTGCGGGGTGGTCGGCTCGGTGCACGGTCTGTGCCGAGGTGGCCGGACAGCTCGCCGCTGTTGTGGCGGCGGGCCCGGCGCGGGTGGTCGGTTCAGTCCGCGGTCTGCGCCGGATCGGCGGTCACCCTCCGCAGCAGGGGACGGCTGGTGCTGATCGCGGCGAACATCGCCAGTGCGCCCAGCACCGTGCAGGCGGCCAGTTGCAGGAGGCCGGTGGTGTTGATCGTGGTGCCGAACGCCTCGTTGAGCTTGCTGGAGCCGTACATGCCCATCGCGGTGGTGCCGCCCGCCAGGATCACCAGCGGGACGACCGTCTCGCGGACCCTGGCCCGGTCCAGCACCTTCAGCGGGGTGCCGGCCAGCCGGAGCAGGCCGTACACGCGGCGCCGGTCCAGGACGTTCGCCGCGGCGGTCAGTCCCGCCGAGGCGGTCGCCACGACGAAGCTCAGGGCCAGGGTCGCGATGCTGACCTCGGCGATCCGCCCGGTGGCGATGCTGTCGTTCGCCCCGGCGTAGTCACCGGAGTACGGCGGTGTGCCCGGGGCGAGCGGGCTGAGCACGGTGACGGCGGTGTCGATACGGTCCGTGCCGCCGGAGACATGCGCGATCACACCCGGGGTACCGCCCAGCACGGTGTCGAAGTCGTCCTCCCGCCCGACGGTGACCGTGGCGGTGACACCGGCCCGGTGCAGCAGCGTACGAGCCTGTGCGGCCGCATGCCGGGCGGTGCCGGCGTCGGTGGTGACCACGGCGACCTGGTCCCGGTACTGCCCGGTGTCGGTGCCCAGCATGCTGACGGAGAAGAACCCGGCCGCGAACCCGGCCAGCACCAGACCGCTGACGGTCCGCCAGGCGCTCCGCGGATCGTCGCTGAGCCGGCGCGCGGCCAGCAGGGTCGCCGGACGGCGGGCGAAGCGGCCCAGCAGTCGGCCCAGCCGGTCCACGACCCACGGGCCGAACAGCCAGAACGTGCCGTAGAACAGCAGCAGAAGGGTCAGGAGCTGCCGCTTGTTCAGCTGGCCGCCACCGCTGGACGTCGCCCAGATGTAGCCGAGGGCGCCCACGAACAGCAGAAGACGGATCATCCGGGTGCGCCTCGGATGCGACTGCTGCGCCACGCCGAGCGGTGAGGTCGCCACCTGGCGCAGCATCGACACCGCGCTGACGGTGAGCAGGGCGGTGACACCCAGCACGACGGCCGCGAACCAGCCGGTGCCGACCCAGAGCTGGCCGGTGTACCAGCTGCCGATGCCGTACGGGATCCGTGCGAGGGCGGGCAGCAGGGCCGTGTAGGCGAGCGCGCCGGCGAGGGCTCCGGCCAGGCCGACGGCGGCCGCCTCCAGAGCGGTCATCGCGATGATCTGGCGCGGCGTCGCCCCGGCCAACCGCAGCGCGGCGAGCCGCTGTTCGCGCCGGGCCGCGCCGAGCCGCCCGGCGGCGGAGGCCAGCACGACCACGGGCATCGCCAGGAGCACGACCCCGAGCAGGGCCGCCGCCTGGTCGGAGTCGGTGAACATACTCCGCCGGGTGCCGGAGAACCCGGAGATCTCGGCGCGCGCGGTCTGCCCGGTGTCGTACGCGGTGGCGCCGCCCTCGGCGGCAGAGGACACGGCGGCCGCGCCCGGTGCCCGCCCGACCACGGCGACCAGCTCGTCCGGGGAGGCGAGACCGGCGGCGCCGATCGTGCCGTAGGACGCCGACTTCGGGAAACGGTCGGCGAGTTGGTTCGCCGGCAGCTTGTGCAGCAGGTCGGCGAGGGCGGGGGAGACATACACCTCGCCCTGCTTCGGGAAGGCCTTGAGGCCGGGCGGGGCGGGGGTCCGCGCGCGGTCGGGCAGCTGGGCCAGCGAGACGACCGTGACGGGCTCGTGGCGGACGTACGTCGTGGCGAGCGCCTGGACGGCGGTGCCGTGCCTGACGGGGTCGGGCGTGCGCCAGGCCGTGCGGTCGGCGCGGACGGCGGAACCGGTCGTGGCGGCGATCATCACCAGCATGACGAACGCGCCGACGGCGGCGGCACCGGCCGCGAGCAGCTGGCTCTGCAGGCCGCGGCGGCCGGAGGACCGGGCGAGATGCCAGGTCAGGGGCAGGACGGGGGAGCGCATCACATCTCCGGGGCTCAGGCGACCGTGAACTGGCTGTAGGTGCTGATCCGGCCGTCGCGGACGTGCAGGACCCGGTCGCAGTGGGCGGCGACATCGGCGTCGTGGGTGACCATGACGAGGGCGGCGCCCTGCTCGCGGGTGACGGAGGTGAGCAGCCGGATCACCTCGGTGCTGGTGGTCTGGTCGAGGGCGCCCGTCGGCTCGTCGGCGAAGACCACGTCCGGTTCGACGGCCAGGGCACGGGCGATGGCGACGCGCTGGGCCTGTCCGCCGGACAGCTGGCCGGGCCTGCGGTGCTCCAGGCCGTCGAGGCCGAGCGGGGCGAACCAGCGGCGGGCGCGGTCCACGGCCTGCCTGCGGGGGGTGCCCTCCAGCATCAGCGGCAGGGCGACGTTCTCGTCGGCGGGCAGTTCCGGCAGCAGCTGGCCGAACTGGAAGACGAAGCCGAACCGCTTGCGGCGCAGGGCGCTGAGCCGGTTCTCGCCCAGCTTGTCGATCCTCCCCCAGCCTTCGGCCGGGGGGACCCCCATCTCGCTTCGCTCGCCGCGCAGCAGGACCTGGCCGCCGTCGGGGCGGACGATCCCGGCGAGGGTGTGCAGCAAGGTGGACTTGCCGGAGCCCGACGGGCCCATGATGGCGAGGGAGTCCCGCTCACCGACCTCCACGTCGACGCCCGCGAGGGCGGTGGTGGAGCCGTACTTCTTCACGAGGCCGAGACCGGCCAGAACAGTGCTCATGAGCGGTCGAACTTCCATGCGACGGAGTCGCTCGTGGTCTTGACCACGGAGACGGGGATGTCGATGGCCGTGCCGCCCTGGGTCCTGCCGGTGCAGGTGACGGTGGCGCCCGCGACCGCCTTCAGAGCGGTGGGGCAGGTGACGCCGGTGACCTTCTCGCCGACCCACGGCAGCGGGTGGTACTTGCTCTGGGTGCGGCCCGCGACGATCTGCGCCGACAGCGCCTTGTGACCGTCGACGGTCGCCGAGCTGGAGCTGTCGAGGCCGGTCGTCGACTCCGTGCCGGAGAGCAGATAGGTGCCGAGCCCGCCGACGGCTACGACCGCGGTGGCGCCCCCGATGGCACCGATGAGGAACTTGCTGCGCTGCATCGTGAACTCCTGCGGATGGAGGGGAGGAAGTGGCTCCAGCCTCGCCCGCGGGCCCGGGCGCGCGCCTCGGCCATACGGCCATGGCCGCGGCGGGCGGGGGTCGGCCTTTCGGCCGAGCCGACCGTCCGGAGCTGTCACGACGTGCTCCATGCCCGGTCGGCCCCCGGCGCGAGCCCTTCCGTCGCCCTCACCTGCGGCGCTGGCCGTGCGGTGGGCTACGGATGTTCAATGGGGCTGCACATGCCCGCCCGGGGAGAGGAGTCGGCCGTGTCCCCTGTCGCCGTGCCGCCCGTCGGGGCGCGCATCCGGCGGGCGCGCCTGGAGAGCGGGCTCAGTCTGCGGGCCCTGGCGCGTGAGGTCGGGGTCTCCGCGAGCCTGGTGTCGCAGATCGAGACCGGCAAGAGCCAGCCGTCGGTGAGCACGCTGTACGCGATCACGACGGCACTCGGCATCTCCGTCGAGTCGCTCTTCGAGGGGCGGGAGTCCGCCACGGCGACGGTCGGATCCGCCGCGCTGCACGCCATGGCCGCCTTCGCCGCCGACCCCGGCCGACGCATAGGACCCCTGGTCACCCCCGGTGAGCGGGAGGTCCTGGAGCTGGACTCGGGCGTCGTGTGGGAGCGGCTGGGACACGTCCCCGGCACGGACGCCGACTTCCTGCTGGTGACCTACCGGCCCGGCGGTTCCTCCGCCTCCTCGGGCGGTCTGATGCGGCACGCGGGCACGGAGTACGGCTATCTCACCTCCGGTGAGCTCGTCCTCACCCTCGGTTTCGAGGAACGCGTCCTGCGCCCCGGCGACGCCGTGTGCTTCGAGTCGACGACCCCGCACCGCTACCGCAACGACGGCGCCGAACCGGCCGTGGGGGTCTGGTTCGTCGTCGGCCGGAGTGTTCAGTAGCACTTGACACTTCCGGGTCACGGTCGTTGACTCGAAGGTGGGGGTGGTCGCCATGGCGATCCGCACTTTCGGACCCAACGCCGTCGACTGGGAAGAGCGCGTCGACCTGGACCGGCTCCGCAAACAGCGGCTGGCCCGGCTGCACGAGACCCTGAACCGCTCCTCCCTCGGCGCGGTGCTCAGCTTCGACTTCGCCAACATCCGCTACATGACCGCCACACACATCGGCACCTGGGCGATGGACAAGCTGATCCGCTTCGCCCTGCTGACACGCGGCGGCGAACCGGTCGTCTGGGACTTCGGCTCCGCGGCCCGCCACCACCAGCTGTACAACCCCTGGCTCGACTACAGCGACGGCAAGGGCGGCCCGCCCACCGGCGCCCGCGCCGGTATCTCCACCCTGCGCGGCGCCTTCCATCCGGACGCCGGGATCGCCGAGGACGTCGCCGCGAAGATCGCCGCCGAGCTGCGCGAACACGGCCTGGCGGACCAGCCGTTGGGGATCGACGTCGCCGAGATGCCGATCCTCTCCGCCCTGCGCGCCGAGGGCATCGATGTCGTGGACGGCCAGCAGGTCTTCCTGGAGGCCCGCCGCATCAAGACCCGCGACGAGATCTCCCTGCTCGCCCAGGCCTGCGCGATGGTGGACGCCGCGTACGAGGAGCTGTACGGCTTTCTGCGGCCCGGCGTACGCGAGAACGAGTGCGTGGGGCTGGTGAGCAAGGTCCTGTACGGCCTCGGCAGCGAGTACGTCGAGGGCGTCAACGCCATCTCCGGGGAACGCTGTTCACCCCACCCGCACGTCTACAGCGACCGCCTCATCCGCCCCGGCGACCCCGCCTTCTTCGACATCCTGCACAGCCACCTCGGCTACCGCACCTGCTACTACCGCACCTTCGCCGTGGGCAGCGCGTCCGGCGCCCAGCGGGACGCGTACGTCCGCTGCCGGGAGTACATGGACGAGGCGATCGCCCTCGTCCGCCCCGGCGCCACCACCGCCGACATCGTCCGGGTCTGGCCGCGCGCCGAGGAGTTCGGCTTCGCCGACGAGACCGCCGCCTTCGCGCTCCAGTACGGCCATGGAGTCGGGCTGTCCATCTGGGAGAAGCCCATCTTCAGCCGGCTGGTCTCCCTCGACCACCCCGAAGTCCTCGAAGAGGGCATGGTGTTCGCCCTGGAGACCTACTGGCCGGCCGCCGACGGCTGGTCCGCGGCCCGGATCGAGGAGGAGCTCGTCGTCACCGCCGACGGCTGCGAGGTCATCACCAAGTTCCCGGCCGAGGAACTGCTGGTGGCGGGCCGCAAGTACTGGACGGTCGGCGGCGAGCTCAACACCCGGCGGGAGTCGCAGTCCCATCTCAACCGGGGTGACTCCCATGGTGGATAGCGCCGAACTCCTCGCCCTGTACGAGCAGATGGTCCTCATCCGCCGTACCGAGAAGGCCGCCCACGACCTGTTCCTCCAGGGCCTCGTCAAGGGCACCACCCACCTCGCCGCCGGACACGAGGCGATCGCCGTCGGCGCGAGCGCCGCCCTGCGCGCCGACGACTACGTCTTCGCCACCTACCGCGGCCACCATCACGCCATGGCCCGGGGCGCCACCCCCGAGGAGTGCCTGGCCGAACTCATGAGCCGGGCCACGGGGTTGTGCGGAGCCAAGGGCGGCTCCATGCACCTGACCAAGGCGGCCACGGGCATGCTCGGCTCCTACGCCATCGTCGGCGCCCATCTCCCGATGGCGGCCGGCGCGGCCTGGTCGGCGCGGCTGCGTGGCACCGACCAGGTCGCGGTGGCCTTCTTCGGCGACGGCGCGACCAACATCGGCGCCTTCCACGAGGCACTGAACCTGGCCGCCGTATGGAAGCTGCCGGTGCTGTTCGTCTGCGAGAACAACCTGTACATGGAGTACACGCCGATCGCCGACGTCACCGCGGTCGCCCGGCCCGCCGCCGACCGGGCGCCCGCCTACGGCATCCCGGGCGAGACCGTCGACGGCAACGACGTCGTCGCGGTCCGGGACGCCGTCGCCGCCCTGGCAGGTCGGGCCCGGGCAGGAGACGGGCCCGCCCTGCTGGAGGCCGCGACCTACCGGCACTTCGGCCACAGCCGGTCCGACCCGGCGACCTACCGTCCGGCCGAGGAGGTCGAACGCTGGCTCAAACACGACCCGTTGGACATCGCGAGGGGACGGCTGACCGAGCTGGGGGTGCCCGAGGAGACGGTCAGCGCGGCCGACGAGCGCGCCCTGGACGTCGTACGGAAGGCGGTCGAGGCGGCGAAGAACGCGCCCGCGCCCGATCCGGAGCAGGCGCTGACCGACGTATGGGCCGACGGGGGTGCCGTATGGCGGACGTGATCACCTACCGGGAGGCGGTCGCCGAGGGCATCGCGCGGGAGATGCGCCGGGACCCGGCGGTCGTGTGCCTGGGGGAGGACATCGGCGAGGCCGGCGGGGTGTTCAAGACGACCGCCGGGCTGTTCAAGGAGTTCGGGCCGGCGCGGGTGTGGGACACACCGATCTCCGAACAGGCCATCGTGGGCGCGGCGATGGGGGCCGCGATGACCGGGATGCGGCCCGTCGCGGAGATCATGTTCTCGGACTTTTTGGCCTGTTGTTGGGACTACCTCGCCAACGAGATACCCAAGGTGCGTTACATGACGGGCGGTCAGGTCACCGTGCCCCTCGTCGTTCGCACCGCCAACGGCGGCGGGCTCGGTTTCGGCGCCCAGCACTCACAGGCCACCGAGAACTGGGCGCTCACCGTACCCGGCCTGAAGATCGCGGCCCCGGCGACACCCGCCGACGTGATCGGCATGATGGCGGCGGCGATCCGCAGCGACGACCCCGTCGTCTTCTTCGAGCACAAGGGCCTGCTGGCGTCGAAGGGTTCGCCGCCGCCCCCGGACCACGTCGTCGAGCTGGGCCGTGCCGCCGTGGTCCGGGACGGCACCGACGTGACCCTCGTCGCCCTCGCCGCGATGGTCCCGCTGGCGCTGCGGGCCGCCGCCCGGCTCGCCGAGGACGGCATCGAGGCGGAGGTCGTCGACCTGCGCTGCCTGGTGCCGCTGGACATGAGCACCGTGCTCGCCTCGCTCGCCCGGACCTCGCGGCTCGTCACCGTCGAGGAGAACCCGTATCAGGGCGGCTGGGGCGCCACCGTCGTCTCCGTCGTCGCCGACGAGGGGTTCGGCCTGCTCGACGCGCCCGTGCGGAGAGTGGCGGGGGAGTGCGTCCCGCTGCCGTTCGCCGACGCGCTGGAGGAACGGGTCATCCCCACCGTCGACAAGGTCGTGACGACCGTCCGCGACCTCACCGCGTACTGAACACCCCGAAGGAGGAAGGGCGATGACCGTTCGGACACTCCTGCGCGCAGGTCACGTGATCTCGATGGACCCCGACATCGGGGACCTTCCCCGAGGGGACGTCCTCATCGAGGACGGGAGGATCGTGGCCGTACAGCCCGAGATCAACGCCGACGCCGAAGTCCTGGACATGACCGGGCGGATCGTGATCCCCGGCTTCGTCGACACCCACCGCCACACGTGGGAGGCCTCGATCCGCGGGGTCGCGCCGGACGCCACGCTCGACGACTACTTCGTCGACATCCTCGACACCTTCGCACCGCTCTACACCCCTCAGGACGTGTACGCGGCCAACCTGGCCGGCGCCCTGGAGTGCCTCAACGCGGGCATCACCACGCTCGTCGACTGGTCGCACATCAACAACACCCCCGAGCACCCGGACGCCGCGATCCGGGCGCTCGCCGAGACCGGTATCCGCGCGCAGTACGCGTACGGCAGCGCCAACACCTCCCTCGCCGACTACTGGTTCGAGAGCAAGATCGCGATCCCGGGCGACGACGTACGACGGATCCGCGGCACGTACTTCGCCTCCGACGACTCCCTGCTCACCATGGCCCTCGCCACCCGCGGCCCCGGCTTCTGTGTGAACGACGTCGTCACCGCGGAGTGGGGTCTGGCCCGGGAACTGGACATCCCGATCACCCTCCATGCCGGCATGGGGCGGCTGGCCGGCCGTTTCGGCATGGTCAAGCAGCTTCACGACCTGGGGCTCCTCGGTGCGGACACCACCTACATCCACTGCTGCTACTTCAGCGAGGAGGAGTGGCGGATGGTCGCCGACAGCGGCGGTACGGTGTCCATCGCGCCGCAGGTCGAGACGCAGATGGGGCACGGCTGGCCGCCGGTCATGAAGGCGATCGAGCACGGACTGCGGCCCTCCTTGAGCATCGACGTCGTCACCACCGTCCCCGGCGACATGTTCACCCAGATCCGCGCGGCCTTCGGCGCCGAGCGCGCCCGTGTCAACGCGGAGTGCTGGCAGGCCGATGTCCCGGTCCCCGACACGATGCTGACGGCCCGTCGGATGCTGGAGATCGCCACGGTGAACGGCGCGCATGTCGCCGGTCTTGAGGACCGCACCGGTTCGCTCACCCCCGGCAAGCGGGCCGACGTCGTCGCGATCGACGCCACCGCGCTGAACGTGGCGCCGGTGCACGACGCGGCGGCCGCGGTGACCCTGTCCGCCGATGTCTCCAACGTGGACACCGTGATCGTGGACGGTGTGATCCGCAAGCGGGACGGGAAGCTGACCGCCGACGTGGACCGCGCCCGGCGCCTCGTCGAGGAGTCCCGCGACCGCCTCCTGGCCGCGAAGGCCGCCCGGTGACCGCTCACCTGGTGCGCCGCGCCACCGACGTACCGCCGCCGGAGTACGACGAACACGGCCACCGGCGGCGGGAGTTGGTCGGCGAGGACGACGGCAGCGTCCATACCGGCTTCGGTGTCTGCGAGTTGCTTCCGGACGGGGCGGTCGGGCCCCATGTCCACTCGTACGAGGAGACCTTCTGCGTGCTCGACGGGACCGTCGTCCTCGACGTGCCCGAAGGGTCGTACCTCCTCGAAGAGGGCGACTACGGACTGCTGCCGACCGGTGTCCCGCACGCCTGGCGGGGCGCCGGGGACACCGCCGCACGCTGGGCGGACATGCTCGCGCCCGTGCCGCGCGCCCGCTACGGCCACGACACCCAGACGGTGCCCGCGCTGCCCCGCCGCACCCCTGTCCGCCTCGACGTCCGCGACCCGCGCACCCGCTCCTTCGGGCACTTCGAGCCCGTGCAGATGGAACCCGGCAAGCAGTCCCAGGATCTGCTCGCGGTGTCGGCGAGCATGCGCACCGCGCTCCTCGTCTACAGCGGGATCACGGTGAAGATGATGGTCGACGGCGACCTGGGCGCCGTCGCCTCCACGATGTTCATGGTGCAGTACGCCCCGGACGGCGTCGCGGGCACCCACGACCACCCCTTCGAGGAGACGTATCTGATCCTCGAAGGGGCCGTGGACGCCACCTTCGACGGCACGGTGTACCGGCTCGGGCCCGGCGACGTGGCCTGGGCGGGCGCCGGTTGTGTGCACGGGTTCACCAACGCCGGTGCGGGACCGGTGCGTTGGCTGGAGACCCAGGCACCGCAGCCGCCGACCCGTCATGCGTACCGGTTCACGCGGGACTGGGAGTACCTGAGGGAGGCCCTGGAGTCATGAGCAGTGTGCTCGTCGTCGGCGGTACGTCCGGGATCGGCCGCGAGTTCGCCCGCTTCCGTGCGGGGCGGGGGGACGAGGTGGTCCTCACCGGCAGGGACGCCCACCGTGCCGACACGGCGGCCAAGGAGATCGGCGCGCTGCGAGGCATCGCCCTCGACCTGTCACGGCCACGGGAGATCGCGGCGGCGCTGAGGGACATCGGGCCACTGGACCATCTGGTCCTCAGCGGTGTCACCCGCGACGACAACCGGGTGAGCGCGTACGACATCGAGGCCGCCCTCAACCTGGTGACGCTGAAGCTCGTCGGCTACACCGAGGTCGTGCACGCGCTGCGGGACCGGCTGCACGACGACAGTGCGATCGTGGTGTTCGGCGGGCAGGCCAAGGAGCGACCCTACCCGGGCGCGACGACCGTGGCGACCGTCAACGCGGGCGTGCGCGGACTGGTGAACGCCCTCGCCGTCGAACTGGCCCCCGTCCGCGTCAACGCCCTCCATCCCGGAGTCGTCGGGGACAGCCCGTACTGGCTGGCCAAACCGGGGGAGGTGCTCACCGGACTGCGCGCCAGGACACCCACCGGGCGGCTCGCCACGATGGCGGACGTGGTGGACGCCGCGGACTTCCTGCTGCGCAACCGGTCCGTCAACGCCGTCGAACTCGCCGTGGACGGAGGGTGGTTGCTGGGCTAGGGCTTGATCCCGACGGCCCCGTACAGCGACACCGGCCCCTCCGCGGAGTCCGGCGTCTCGTCCACCGCGAGTTCGGGACGCCAGTCCTTCACCGACACGATGCCCGGTTCCAGGACGTCGAGTCCCTTGAAGAACCGGCCGAACTGGTCCCGTGTACGGGCCACCAGCGTCACCCCGCCCGCCGCGTAGGCCTCGATGCCCCGCCGTACGTTCTCCGGCTCGAAGTCGGCGGTCATCGCGGACAGCACCAGGGCACTGCCCGGAGCCAGCGCGCCGACCAGGGTGTCCACCACGTCGTAGGCGCCGTCCTCGTCGGCGACGAAGTGCATGAGCGCGATGAGCGACAGGGCGACGGGCCGGTCGAAGTCGAGGATCCGGCCCGCCTGTTCGAGGATCCTGTGCGGCTCACGCGCGTCGGCCTCGATGTACTCCGTCACGCCCTCCTCGGTGCCGCGCAGCAGTGCGCCGGCGTGGGCGAGGACGATCGGGTCGTTGTCGACGTAGACGACGCGGGCGTCCGGGGCGACCTTCTGGGCGATCTGGTGGAGATTGGGTTCGGTGGGGATGCCGGTGCCGACGTCCAGGAACTGGCGGATGCCCGCCGTCCCGGACAGCTCGCGGATGGCCCGGTTCATGAACCAGCGGTTGGCGCGCGCGGCCCGCGGGGCGTCGCCGCTGAGTGAGGCGATCTGGCGGCCGAGGGCCTCGTCGACCGGGTAGTTGTCCTTGCCGCCGAGGTACCAGTCGTAGACGCGGGCCGGGTGCGGCTTGGTCGTGTCGATCCGCTGGACGGCGGCCGGCTCGGTCCCGGTCACGTGTGGCTCCTCTGCTCGCCCGTCAAGGTTGCGAGCAGTCTCGCACGATCATCCGGGCCCGGCGGAGTCGGTCTTCGGCCACCTGCTTCAGGTCAACTCCGGCGCCGCTCCTACGGTTTGAGCGGATCGTGGCCCAGCGTCATCAGCCGGTGCCGACGCCGGGTCTGCTCGGCCGCCGGCTCGTTCTCCGGGTCCGCCTCCGCCGACACGCTGTCCACCACCTCGTACATGACCTCGACGTCGTCGTCGGTGAGATCCGTGCGCCGCTTCTGGAGGATGGCGAGAACGTGCTGCCCGGTGGGCGATCCGGCGTGCTCCGGCAGCGGTTCGGTGTCCTCGTCGGCGTCACTGACCCGCAGCCAGGCCGCCAGTTCCTGCGAGGTCATGTTCACCGCGCGGTGGAAGTCCTCCCACAGCGCGTCGAGTTCGAGGGCGTCGGTCATCGGGTGCCCCTTCTGTCTGTGCGTACGTGCGGGTGGCGGTCAGTCGCGCGGCCAGTTCTCCGCGTCGAACATCCAGCGCTGCTTCTCCAGGTCCGCCGTGATGCCGATCAGCAGGTCCTGGGTGACCGGATCCGCCTTCTCCGTCGCGTCGATGCGCTCGCGCAGCCGGCCGATCGCCGCCTCCAGGGTCTCCATCATCAGAGCGACGACCTCGTTGTCCCGCTGCCAGCCGTCCTTCGGGCTGGACAGGGTGTACGCGCTGGCGATCGTCTCCGGGCGGCCGTCGGGCGGCAGCCCGAGCGCCGCGGCGCGCTCCGCGACCGTGTCGGAGTACGCGCGGGCGGCGTCCACGACCTCGTCCAGCTGGAGGTGGATGGAGCGGAAGCGCGGGCCGACGATGTTCCAGTGCGCCTGCTTGCCGACCAGCGACAGCCCGAGCAGATCCACGAGCGTGCTCTGCAGGGCGTCCCCGGCGATCCGGCGGGCGTCCTCGGGGAGGGTGCTCCTCACCATGGTCATACCGTGCTCCTCCTTGTGACATCGTGCGTCTCGGTACGGAGCGGTGCGACGCGTCAGTCGGGGGCCTCTCCCATGCGGGCAGCCCGCCGCGACCACTCCATGGGGGCGCGAGTGCCCAGGGCGAACCGGTGCAAACGCGGCAGGATCAGGCGTCGAGCACACCGTCCAGGAAACGGGTGAGGTCGGCGAACACTTCTGCCCGGTTCGTCTCGTTGAACACCTCGTGCCGGGCGCCCGGATAGATCCGCTGGGTCAGGACACCCCCGCTGAGCTGCTCGACCCCGGTGCGGCTGCCGACGAGCGGCACCAGCCGGTCGTCGTCGCCGTGCAGCCACAGCAGGGGGAGCCGGCCGATGTCACCGCCCTTGGCCACGGCCTCCAGCGTGCGCAGGAACGACTCGACCGTCGGCCGCTTCATCGGCCCGTGCCAGACCAGCGGATCGGCCCCGTACGCCGCTCCGACCGAGGGATCGCGGGAGAGCGAGGACGGGCTGATGGGCGTGTCCGGGATCTCGTCCAGGGCGATCAGTCGCCTGGGCAGCTCCCAGTCGCCGATGACCGGTCCGGACAGGACGAGCGCGGTGAGTTCGCCGCCGTGGCGCTGCGCGAAGCGGGCGGAGATCAGGCCGCCCATGGAGTGCCCGATCGTGGTCGGGCCCGAAGACGGCCGCGCCGTGCCGGTGGAGAACCTCGGCGAGCTCCTCGTACCGCCCGATGTGCTCGCCGTACCCGTGCACCACGAGCGCGAGGCAGCGCGGCCGGGCGTGCGGCCACTCGCGTACGACGATGCGGTCGAGGGTGTGCTCGCGGGCTTCGGTCATGTCTCCTCCAGCTGCGTCGGTGAAGGTCCCCGGAGATCTTCCCAGGGTGCGTGGGAGCGGTCTACACTCCGAAACTAGCAGTGCTAATTAATTCGACCGGGGAGTCCAGTCGTGCGTCCCGTCCACTTCGCGGCCGCCCGCCGCACCCCCATCGGCAAACTGCGCGGAGCACTGTCCTCCGTGCGCCCCGACGACCTCGCCGCGGCCGTCGTCCGAGGGCTCGTCGCCGATGTGCCCGCGCTCGACCCCGCCCGCATCGACGACGTCTACTGGGGCGCCGCCAACCAGGCCGGCGAGGACAACCGCAACGTCGCGCGCATGGCGGCGCTGCTCGCCGGCCTGCCCGAGACCGTGCCGGGCGCCACGGTGAACCGGCTGTGCGCCTCGGGCCTTGAAGCGGTGACGACGGCCGCCCGCACCATCGCCGCGGGCGAGGCCGACATCGTGCTCGCCGGCGGTTCCGAGTCGATGAGCCGCGCCCCCTTCGTCCTGCCCCGCCCCGACGAGGCCCTGCCGCACCGCCTCGAGACGGTCGACACCCGGCTCGGCTGGCGACTGGTCAACCCGGGGATGGGGGAACTGCACGGACTGCTCTCCATGGGCGAGACGGCCGAAGAGGTCGCCTCGCGCCACGGAGTCTCCCGGGAACGCCAGGACGAGTTCGCCCTGCGCAGCCACCAACTCGCCGCTCTGGCCCGCAAGAACGGCCACTTCGACGACGAACTCCTGCCCGTGGAGCGGCCGGACGGCGTGGTCGTCGGCGCCGACGAGTGCATCCGTGAGGACACCTCGTACGAGAAGCTGTCCCGTCTGAAGCCGGTGTTCCGACAGGGCGGGAGCGTCACGGCGGGCAACGCCTCACCCATGAACGACGGCGCGGCAGGCCTCCTCCTGGCCAGCGAGGAGGCCTTGAACGACCTCGGCCTGGAGTCGCTCGGCCGCTATGTCGCCGGGGCCTCGGCCGGCGTCCACCCCGATGTGATGGGCATCGGCCCCGTCCCCGCCACACAGAAGGCGCTCGCCCGCGCCGACTGGACCGTCGGCGACATCCAGGAGGCCGAGTTCAACGAGGCCTTCGCCGCCCAGGCCCTCGCCTGCGTGGACCGCCTCGGCATCGACCCGGACCTCGTCAACCCGAGCGGCGGAGCGATCGCGCTCGGCCATCCGCTGGGCTGCTCGGGGGCCCGCATCCTCACGACACTGCTGCACCGCATGCGGCGGACCGGGGCGGCACGGGGCCTCGCGACGATGTGCGTGGGCGTGGGACAGGGGAGCGCGGTGCTGGTGCGGCGGGACTAGGCACGGGACGGGGCCATCAGGCGAGACGCTCCTTACGCCGCCGATTAGATGCGCATAGCATCGGGTTCCGCATGAACACGATGACGCTCTGGCACATGACCGGCTGGGAGTTCGCCGCCCTGGCCTTCGCGGCCCTCCTCGTCGGCTTCTCGAAGACCGCCGTGAGCGGGGCCAACACGGTCAGCCTCGCCATTTTCGCCGCGGTCCTGCCCGCCCGCGCCTCGACCGGCGTCCTGCTGCCGATCCTGATCGCCGGTGACGTGCTCGCCGTCCTCACCTACCGGCGCCACGCCCACTGGCCGACGCTGTGGAAGCTGTTCCCCGCGGTCGCGGCGGGCGTGGTCGCCGGCACGCTGTTCCTGATGTGGGCCGACGACGAGATCGTCCGGACATCGATCGGCGCCATCCTGCTGCTGATGGCGGCCGTGACGGTATGGCGCCGCCGCGCCGCCGACCGGACCGACGAACCGGACTCGGTCACCACGAGAACGGGCCGGATCAAAGCGCGTTCCTACGGCGTCCTCGGCGGCTTCACCACCATGGTCGCCAACGCCGGGGGCCCGGTGATGTCCATGTACCTGCTGTCGGCGGGCTTCCGGAAGCTCGGCTTCCTGGGCACCTCCGCCTTCTTCTTCCTGATCGTCAACACGTCCAAGGTGCCCTTCAGCGTGGGCCTCGGCCTGATCGACGGTCACTCGCTGCTGCTCGACGCCGCACTCGTGGCGTTCGTCGTGCCCGGCGCGTTCATCGGCAAGTGGGCCGTGAACAGGATCAACCAGCGGCTCTTCGAACAGCTCGTGATCGCGGCGACGATCGTCGGCGGCCTCCAGCTACTGCTCCGCTGACCACGCCCGGAGCAACGCGGGCAGCTCCGCGAACGAGGCGATCACATGGTCCGGGGTGCCGCTCGCGTCCCGATGCGTCTGCGGCAGATACTTGCCCGTCCGCACCAGCACGCCCGTGACCCCGGCGGCCTGCGCCACCAGCACGTCCGACTCGATGTCGTCCCCCACCATCACCGCCTCGTCCGCACCGGCCCCCAGCCGGGCCAGCGCCGAGGCGAAGAACGCGCGCGACGGCTTCCCCGTCACCACGGCCTCGGTACGGGCCGCCTTCTCCAGCCCCGCCAGGAACGCCCCCGCGTCCAGCTGAAGCCCGTCCGAGGTACGCCAGTACAGATTCCGGTGCATCGCCACCAGCCGCGCGCCGCGCTGGAGATGCCCGAACGCCCGGTTCAGCGCCGCGTAGTCGAACTCGGGCCCCGCACCCCCGACGATCACGACGTCCGGGACGGCTCCGGTGTCCCCGGCGCCGATCACGTCCACGTCCCCCAGGTCCTCCCCGATGTCCCCGCTGTTCAGCAGGGCACAGCGCGCCCCCGGGAAATGCTCGGCGACATACGCGGCGGTGACGGCGGGCGCGGTCAGGATGTCCTGTGCCGTCACCGGGAACCCCGCCTCCGCCAGCGTCCCGGCGAGCGACGCCCGGGTCCGGGACGTGGTGTTGGTGACCAGCGCGACGGCGAGCCCGGCCTCGCGGATCTCCCGCAACGCCTCGACCGCCCCCGGCAACGGCTCCCACGAGACGGTGAGAACCCCGTCGATGTCGATCAGTACGGCGCGCACGGAGTCCATGGCAGGACGATAGCGATCCGTGCGGGGCGAGGGGCGATCCGGACTCCGGCGACACGGGTCAGGGGGTGGCGGACGGGCTCGCGGGAGCAGGGCTCTGCGGGGCGGGGACCGGTGGGGCCTCGGCCGGACCGGACTGGAGCATCGCCACGGTCGCCGCACCGGCCAGGGCGGTCGCGATCGTGGTGGCCACGGCCACGATCACCGTGGCGGCGGGTGCGGTGACGGTGAAGGAAGTCCCTGCACCGACGAAGTGCAGCGGCGGCCCTGTCGGACCGTATAGACAGCGGAAATCGAACGAACCCCCGTGCCCGCTCTCCCGCACGCCCTTCGTACGCTCTACCCCATGGCCCCCCACGTCCTGATCCTCGGCGGCACCACCGAGGCCCGTGAACTCGCCGCCGCGCTCACCGTGCTTCCCGGCGTCCGTGTCACCACCTCCCTCGCGGGCCGTGTGACGCGACCGGGAGCCGTCACCGGGGACATACGCATCGGGGGGTTCGGCGGTGCGGAGGGCCTCGCCGACTGGCTGCGGGAGCAGAAGGCCGACGCCCTCGTCGACGCCACGCATCCCTTCGCCGAGACGATCACCGCCCACGCGGCCAGGGCCGCCGCCGCGACCGGAGTACCGGCGGTGGTGCTGCGCCGCCCGGGCTGGCGGCCGGGTCCCGAGGACCGCTGGTACCCGGTCGGTTCACTGGCCGAGGCCGCCGGTCTGCTGCCACTGCTCGGCCCCCGCGTCTTCCTCACCACCGGCCGCCTGGGTCTGGCGGCCTTCGCGCATCTGACCGAACTCCACTTCGTCGTACGCTCGGTGGAACTGCCCGAGCCGCCGATGCCGCCGCGCACCGAAGTCCTGCTGGCACGCGGCCCGTTCACCGAGGACGACGAGTGCGCGCTGCTGTCCACGCACTGCGTCGACGTCGTGGTGACGAAGGACAGCGGGGGAGCGGCGACAGTCGCCAAACTCACGGCCGCGCGCCGACTTGCCCTGCCCGTCGTGGTCGTACGACGTCCTCCGCTGCCCGCCGACGTGACGGCGGTGCCCGATGTCGCCGGGGTACTGGAGCGGCTGGGCCTCAGCCGGAGATGACCGAGGTCCGCATACGGTCGATGGCGCGCAGCACCTCGGTGCGGTTCTTGGCGCTCTTGATCCACGCGGGCAGCCGGCCGATGTACGTCATCTTGCGCCCGTGCTCGTACCAGGGGTCCCGCTCGCGCAGGTCCGCCGCCACGAACCGCCTGAGCAGGTCGAGGTGTTCGAGGTTGTACGCCGACACCTCGCCGTGCCTCGTCCTGGTCCGCAGCCACAGCTTCGGCCGGCCGCACCGCTCGACCGGCCGGCACAGGCCGCAGGACCGGCAGATCACCCGAGGCTCCGGCGGGGCGCTCCGTTCGAAGTGCGCGATCCGGTCGCAGCGCGGGCAGCGGACGAGGACCGAGCCGCTGAAGTGGTGCGCGTCGAGGCCGGGATCGTGGAAGCGGACGGGTGGCATGCCGAGAGTATGACGACCTCCCGGCCTGCCGCGCACGTGGATTCTCAGTGGGCGGAGGCAAGTTCCTTGGATCGTTGCGGCAGCACGTTGCTCAGGTCTTCCACCAGCAGACGCTTGGAGATCGTGTCGACCGCGGCCCGCAGATCCGTGCCCGCCGGGCGGCCGATGTCCTCCTGGACTCGCGCCTCCAGCCAGGTGGCCCAGGCCTGGCCGATGACGTCGGCCTCGCGGGCGCCCGCGTCGGTGTGGGAGAAGAGGTTGCCGTCGCGGGTCAGATAGCCCTCGTCGACCATCCGGTCGAAGACCGGCAGCAGCACCTCGGGCGGCATGTGACGGCGGGCGGCCATCAGGCCCAGGCTGGCGTGGCCGGTCATCCGTGTGAACAGCTCCACCTGCATCACCGCCCAGGCACCGGCGATGTCCAGCCGGGTGTCGGACTCCGCCACGATACGGCGCGCGTCCTCCAGCCTCGCGGTGCCGATGATCTTCCCGACCGCCGTTTCCAGCACCCGCTGCGAGTCCGCCCCGGACGGCTGGCCGAAGCCCTCGCCCATGTCGGTCGAGCCCGCCCGCGCGCTGTCGCGCAGCTGGACCTGCTTGAGGAACAGCGCCACCACGAAACCCAGGGCCGCCACCGGCACCGTCCACAGGAACACGGTCTGGATGGTGTCGGCGTAGGCGTCGATGATCGGGGAGGCCACCGCCGCGGGCAGGTCGTGCACCCCCTCCGGGCTGGTCGCCGCCTTGGCGATGGCCGCCGGGTCCAGGCCGCTGCCGGTCTGCGCGGCCCGCGCGATCCCGTCCTCCAGGTTGGGCTTCAGCGAGTTGGCGTAGATGGTGCCGAAGACGGCCGTGCCGAACGAACTGCCCAGCGTGCGGAAGAAGGTGACACCGGAGGTCGCGGTGCCGAGGTCGGTGTAGTCGACGGTGTTCTGCACGGCGATCGTCAGCACCTGCATGCACAGGCCGATCCCGGTGCCGAGCACGAACATGTACAGCGACTCCAGCCAGGCCCCCGTGCCCGGCCCCATCAGGGACATCAGATACAGCCCGACCCCCATCACCAGGGAGCCGACGATCGGGAAGATCCGGTACTGCCCGGTCTTGCTGACCACATTGCCGCTCGCGACGGACGCGATGAGCAGGCCGATGACCATGGGCAGGGTGCGGACGCCGGAGACCGTGGCGGAGTCGCCGTCGACGTACTGGAGATAGCTCGGCAGATACGTCATCGCGCCGAGCATCGCGAAGCCGACGATGAAGCTGAGGATCGAGCAGACCGTGAACACCGGGTTGCTGAACAGCCGCATCGGCAGCATCGGTTCCCGCGCCCGGGTCTCGGCCCAGCAGAACAGACCGAGCGCGATCGCACCGCCGACGAACAGGCCGATGATGACGCCCGAACCCCACGCGTACTCGTTGCCGCCCCAACTGGTCGCCAGGATCAGGGCGCTGGCGCCCGCCGCGACGAAGGCGATGCCCAGATAGTCGATGACGGGCCGGGACGCCGACTTCACCACGGGGATGGTGCGGGCCGCGGCGAACACGACGACGATCGCGATGGGGACGTTGACGTAGAACGCCCAGCGCCAGGTCAGATGGTCGGTGAACAGACCACCGAGCAGCGGCCCGATGACCGTGGCCACACCGAAGACGGCACCGATCGCGCCCTGGTACTTGCCGCGCTCCCGCAGGGGGATGACGTCGGCGATGAGCGCCATGGACGTCACCATCAGCCCGCCCGCGCCGACGCCCTGCATGGCCCGCCAGACGATCAGGAGGGTCATGTTGCCGGCGAGACCGCACAGGAACGAGCCGGTGATGAACACGATCGCCGAGACCTGGAAGACCACCTTGCGGCCGAACAGGTCGCCGAACTTGCCCACCAGGACCGTCGAGACGGTCTCCGCCAACAGGTAGGAGGTGACGACCCACGACATGTGCTCGGCGCCGCCCAGATCCGACACGATCGTCGGCAGGGCCGTGCCCACGATCGTCTGGTCCAGCGCGGCCAGCAGCATGCCCAGCATGATCGTCACGAAGACGACGTTGCGACGACGCTTGTCCAGCACCGGCGGCTCTGCGGAGGGCGGCGCGGTTTCCTCGGTGACGGTCACGAGGCCACGGTCACACCGGTGGCCCAGTGCCGCATGCGGGACGGGACCGCTCGGGTGGCCTACCGCTCCCCGGGATTGCGGCGCAGCAGATACGTGTCCATGATCCAGCCCTTGCGCTCCCGGGCCTCGGCCCGCAGCCGCTCGATCCGGGGCGCGGCCTCGGCGATCGGACCCGACGCGAGGATCTCGTCCGGGGTACCGATGTAGGCGCCCCAGTAGATGTCGATGTCCTCGTCCGCGTACTGCCGGAAGGTCTGGTGGGCGTCGAGCATCACGACCACGTCGTCGACGCCCTCGGGGAACCCCTCGGCGAGCCGCCGTCCGGTGGTGATCTGCACGGGCCGGGCGACCCGGTTCAGACCGGTCCGGTGCCGGGCGACGAGGGCGGAGACACTGCTGATGCCGGGCACGACGTCGTACTCGAAGCCGACGGTCCCCCGCTCCAGGATCTCCTCCAGGATCCCGAGCGTGCTGTCGTACAGCGCGGGGTCGCCCCACACCAGGAACGCGCCGCTCTCGTCCTCGCCCAGCTCCTCGGTGATCAGCCGCTCGTAGATCCCGGCACGGGCGCTGCGCCAGTCCCCGACGGCGGGCGAGTAGGCCGCGCCGCCCGCCGTGCGGTCCCGCTCCGGATCCCGCGCCTCGACGACGCGGTACGTCCCCTCGGGTATGTGCGCCTCCAGCATGTCCCGGCGCAGATCCGTCAGGTCGCTCTTCACCTCGCCCTTGTCCAGGACGAAGAACACGTCCGTGCTCCGCAGCGCCCTGACCGCCTGGAGGGTGAGCTGGTCGGGGTCGCCCGCGCCGATACCGATGACATGAATCTTTCGCACGCCTCGAGTCTGCCGTACGCCACTGACAGTGACGGCACCGCGTCCGGGGTGGGCCCCTGACCGGGGAGCGAGGGCCCGGACGGGCCCCAGCACCGGAGGCGCTCAGAGGGCCCCGACCGGCGTCACCGCCGCAGACGCGGCGCCCTGCCCCCCGCGTCCACCGGCTCGCCGCCGCGCTCCACGTCCTCCGCCAGCTCCCTCGCCCACTGCGCGAGCCCGGCCAGATCCATCCCGTACGGCTGCTTCCTATCCGCACCGGACGCCCACTCCTCGACCGCCCCGGCCCCGCGCCGCAGCAGCCGCGCCCCGCCCGTGACATTGCCCCGGGCGGCGTGCGTGAGCCCCACCGCGAGCTGGGCCAGGCCCCGCCACAGGGTGCGCTCCTCCTCGGGACCGGACTTCCAGGCGTCCTCGAAGACCTCGTGCGCGTGGAAGGGCTTGCCCGCGTCCAGCAGCTCCTGCGCCTCCGCGACGCTGCGCTCGGGGGTGCGGACAACGCCCTCGGGCTGCCGCTCCACCCCGTCCGTGCCGTACGGCAGCGGCCGCCCGAGCCCGTCCCGGGGCCGGGCGTTGCGGGCCCGCCCCTCGTCGTCGCGGTCCCGAGCATCCGCCTGTCGTCCTGAAGCTGCACTGCCCATGTACCGATTGTCCCGCGCCGCCCGGACCGTCTTCGAAGCGGCCCGGCGTGTGGGGTAAAGTGCTGTTCGCGCGATCACGCGGTTCACCGCGCGAAACGCACCGGGACGTGGCGCAGCTTGGTAGCGCACTTGACTGGGGGTCAAGGGGTCGCAGGTTCAAATCCTGTCGTCCCGACGGTGTTCACCGGCGGATCTGCCTGAGGCAGGTCCGCCGGTCGCGTTTCAGCGGTCTCCGCGCGCCGCCCCGCCCCGGTAGCGCGCGGCGACATCCCCCAGATACCCCCGCAGCATGACCTTCGCCTCGTCCAGCAGCGCCGCGTCCCCCGCCCTGTCCCGCCGGAACGCCTCCTGCGCCAGCGCGTCGGCGGCCAGCATCGCAGCGTGGCAGGTGCGGGCCAGCGCCTCGTCGTCCTCGGCGAGATCGAGGGCGAGGAGGATACGGCGGATGCCGTCGGCCATACGGCGCTTGTGCTCGCGGTCGGCCGCGCGGGTCTGCTCGGTGAGGCCGCTGCCGAACCACAGGGCGCGGAAGCCGTGTTCGGTGCGGTAGATGGAGGCGAACGCGTCGATGAGGACGCCGACCGGGTCGTCCCAGCGCTGGGCGGCCGCCGCGTCGACCAGGTCGTCCATCGCGGCTTCCAGCTTCGCGAAGTACCCGGCCGCGAGGGCCTCGATGATCGCGCCCCGGTCCGGCAGGTACTGGTACAGCGAGCCGACCGACACCCTCGCCTCGGCCGCGATCCGGGTCGTGGTGAGCGCCTCGACGCCCTCCTCGACCAGCACCCGCTCGGCGGTCTCCAGGACCCGGGCGAGCCGGGCCTTGCTGCGGGCCTGCTGGGGCGTGCGACGCAGCGAGGCGACACCCGCCGCCCAGTCGGTGTCCACGATGGGATCGGCCACGCGACAACCTCCGAACGTGAACGTGACTTTGTTTCACGTTTAGGTTAGCGTCGCGCGCATGACCGACTCAAGCGCGGCGTGGCGCGAGGAGCGGGCCGCCGTCGCGGAGGCCTGCCGTCGTCTGGGGGCCGAGGGGCTGCTCATCGGGACGGCCGGGAACGTCAGCGTGCGCACGGACGACCGGGTCGCGATCACCGCCACCGGCGCGGTCCTCGCCGACCTCACCCCGGACCAGGTGACCGTCGTCGACCTCGACGGAACGATCGTGTCCGGCACTCTCCGGCCGACCTCGGAACTGGACCTGCACCTCGGTGTCTACCACCGCTACGGCACCGGCGCCGTCGTCCACACCCACGCGCCCATGGCCACCGCGCTCTCCCTCGTCCTCGACGAACTGCCCTGCATCCACTACCAGTTGCTGACCCTAGGCGGAACGGTACGCGTGGCACCGTACGCCACCTTCGGCACCCCGGAGCTCGCCGAGTCGGTGCTCACCGCGTTGGAAGGCCGCAGCGGGGCTCTGATGGCCAACCACGGAGCCGTGACCCACGCGCCGACGCTCGACAAGGCCGTCGAGAACGCCCTGTTGCTGGAGTGGGCCTGCGGGGTCTACCAGCACGCGGCGGCCATCGGCACCCCCCGCGTCCTTGACGAACAGCAGCAACTCGCGGTCATCGAGGCCGCCATCGCACGCAACTACGGCAGCACACAACCCGCGTCACCCGAGCAGTCATCCGTGCAGGAGGGGAACCGATGAAGGTCGTCACGATGGGCGTGCACGTCCTGGACGTGCTGGTACGGCCGGTGGAGGCCATACCCGAGGGCCAGGGCGCCACCCTGGTCGAGGACATCCGCATGACCGCCGCCGGTACGGCCGCCGGCACCGCCCTCACCCTCGCCAAGCTCGGCGCGCGGGTGCGCACCGCCGGAGCGATCGGCACCGACCCGACGGGCGACCTGCTGGTGCAGCTGCTCGACAGGGCCGGTATCGACACCGCGTTGCTCGTCCGCCGTATCGACACCTCCACCTCCGCGAGCGTCCTGCCCATCCGCCCCAACGGCGACCGCCCCTCCCTCCACCTTCTCGGCGCCAACATCACCTACGGCCTCGACGACGTCCCCTGGGACGCGGTCGCCGAGGCGACCCATCTCCACCTGGGCGGACCGGAGTTGATCGGCGCCGAGGTCGCCGCGCGCATCCTGGCGCACGCCAAGGAACATGACGTCGTCACCTCCGTGGACCTGCTCGCCCCCGGTGAGCTCGGCACCTTCGACCAGATCGAGCCGCTGCTCCCGTACGTCGACTACCTGCTGCCCAACGACGACCAGGTCCTCGGCTTCAGCGGCGAGGAGGACCTCCTGACCGGCGCGAGGAAGCTGGTCGCCGCCGGGGCCGGGCTCGTCGCCGTCACCCGCGGCGGTGAGGGCGCGCTGCTGGTGACCGCCGAGGGCACCGAGACCGTTCCCGCCTTCGAGATCGACGTCGTCGACACGACCGGCTGCGGCGACGCCTTCTCCGCAGGCTTCCTGCGCGGCATCAGCCTCGACCGTACGCCGCGTGAGGCCGCCGTTCTGGGCAGCGCGGCGGCGGCGCTGGTGGCGCAGGGACTCGGCAGCGACCACGGGGACTTCGACCTGGCCGAGGCCGACGAGTTCTCCATGACCAGCAAGGTCCGAGGGTGAGGTGAGGGCGGGCCGGCACCACGGAGCGCGGGGCGCCCCCCCGTGGTGCCGGAGCGGCCCTGACGTTCCGCGCACGGAACGGCGGGGCTTCCCGGGGTGATAGACAGCGGTCATGACCAACTCGCACTTCCGTCCGGACGACGCCCGATGACCGCCGGCATCGACACCCCCGACCGCCGAGGCCGCACCGGCCTCGACCGCACCGGCCTCGATCTGACCGGCAACCCCCGCGTCAAGGTCCGCGACGTGAAACTCCTGTCCAGCCACTGGTACGTCGAGCGGGCCACCACCTTCGACCTCCAGCTCGCCGACGGCAGCTGGAGCACCCAGCAGCGCGAGACCCACGACCGCGGCAACGGCGCCACCATGCTGCTCTACGACGCCGAACGCGAAACCGTCCTGCTCACCCGGCAGTTCCGCTTCCCCGTCTACGTCAACGGCCACCCCGACGGCATGCTGATCGAGACGCCGGGTGGGCTGCTCGACGACGATGACGAGCACCCGGAGATCGCGGTACGCCGCGAGGTGATCGAGGAGACCGGGCACACCATCGGCGCGGTCCGGCACGTCTTCGACGTCTACATGAGCCCGGGGTCCGTGACCGAACGGGTCAGCTTCTACGCCGCCGAGTACGGCCCCTCGACCCACACCCACGAGGGCGGCGGCCTGGACGAGGAGGGCGAGGACATCGAGATCCTCGAACTCCCCTTCCGCCGGGCCCTGGAGATGATCCGCGCGGGGGAGATCGCCGACGCGAAGACCATCATGCTGCTGCAATGGGCGGCCCTCGAAGGGCCCTTCTCGCGCGAACCCTCTTGACTTGAAGAGCACTTCAAGCTGAAGACTCCCGTTCGCGAGCCCCGGACGCGGGCCGCGAACGGGAGGGACCACCATGAAGTACCGCACCATCGGCACCGACCCGAAGACCCGCCGCGAGGTCAGTGTGCTCGCCCTCGGCGCGATGCTGTTCGGCTCGCGCACGGACGAGAAGACCGCCTTCGCCGTGCTCGACCGCTACGTCGAGGCAGGCGGCAACTTCATCGACACCTCCGACAACTACGCCTTCTGGACCGACGGCGGCCTGGGCGGCCAGAGCGAGGAACTGCTCGGCCGCTGGCGGCGCAGCCGCGGCATCGGCGACGAGATCGTGATCGCCACCAAACTCGGCGCCCGCCCGCTCGCCCCCGGCACCAGCTATGTCGACAACGCCGAGGGCCTGTCCGCGAAGGTGATCCGCGAGGCCGCCGAACGCAGCCGCGAACGGCTCGGCGTGGACAGGCTGGACCTGCTCTACGCCCACATCGAGGACCACGCGGTGCCGCTGCGGGAGACCGTGGAGGGCTTCGCCGGACTGGTCGCCGAGGGCACGGTCGGCCTCCTCGGGGTCAGCAACCACGCCGTGTGGCGGGTCGAGCGCGCCCTGTCGCTCGCCGCCGCGGCCGGACTGCCCGGCTACGAGGTGCTCCAGTACGCCCACAGCCATCTGCGGCCGCGCTACGACGTCCCGGACGACCTCTTCCCCGACGGCAGCCTCGGCCACGCGGGACCCGACCTGCTCGGCTACCTGCGCGAGGAGCCCGGCCTGACCCTGGTCGCCTACTCACCCCTGCTCAAGGGCGCCTACACGCACCCGGACCGGCTCCCCGCCGACTTCGACCACCCGGGCACCCCGGCCCGCCTCCAGGTTCTGCGCGAGGTGGCCCGGGAGACCGGGGCGACCGTCAACCAGGTCGTCCTGGCCTGGCAGATCGGCGGCACCCTGCCGATCCTCCCGCTGGCCGGCGTCTCCTCGGTCGCCCAGCTGGAGGAGAACCTCGCCGCGGTCGACCTGGAGCTGACCGACGAGCAGCGGGCCCGGCTGGACGCGGCCCATTAGGCTCGGGAGGGAGCCGAAGGAGTGCCGGTCATGACCTCACATCCGTTCGCGAAGACCATCCGTTCCACGCCGGAAGGCCTGCTCTGGGAGCCCGGAGAACGCTGGGTGCGCGGCTACAAACGCGATGTCGCCGTCGTCGACAGCCGCCGGCCGGTCCTCGTCTGGGAGCCCGGCGTCCCCGTCCCGTGCTACGCGTTCCCCCGCGAGGAGGTCCGCACGGACCTCCTGCGCCCGGCGAAGAACCCGCGCACGGGTGCCCACACCGGATCCCGGACCTTCTACGACCTCGAGGTCGACGGCGAGCTCGTGGAGAACGCGGCGTGGACGTTCCCGGCCGACGATCTCGCCGGGCACATCGCCTTCGAGTGGTTCCGGCACTGGGACAGCGGCCTGGACCACTGGTACGAGGAGGAGGAAGAGATCTTCATCCACCCCCGTGACCCGCACAAACGGGTGGACGCCCTGCCCAGCAGCCGCCATGTCGTGGTCGAGATCGCCGGCCACGTCGTCGCCGACACCCGCCGACCGGTGCTGCTCTTCGAGACCTCGCTGCCCACGCGGTACTACCTCCCCCGCGAGGACGTCCGTCTCGATCTGTTCACCCCGACCGACCACCACACCGGCTGCCCGTACAAGGGCACGGCGGAGTACTGGAGTTGGCGCGGCGAGGAGGACGTCCCCCGCAACATCCTGTGGAGCTACCCGGAGCCGCTGCTCGCGGTGGCCCCGGTCAAGGGACTCCTCGCCTTCTACAACGAGGCCGTCGACATCACCGTGGACGGCGAACGCAAGGAGCGGCCGGTCACGCCGTTCACCGCGGGCCTCAAGACCTGACCAGCAGTTGGAAGTCGAACGCGTACCGGGACGCACGGTAGATGTGCGTCCCGTACTCGACCGGCCGGCCCGTGTCGTCGTACGCCGTGCGCTGCATCGTCAGCAGCGCGGCCCCGGCCTTCTCGTCCAGGCGTGCCGCCTCCTCGGCGGTGGCGCAGCGGGCCCCGATGGTCTGGCGGGCACTGTGCAGGGTGATGCCCGCCGAGCGCATCAGCCGGTACAGGCCCGTCGACTCCAGCCGGGCGGAGTCGAGTTCGAGGAGTGTCGCGGGCAGGTAGTTGCACAGGATCGCGACCGGCTGGCCGTGTGTGGCGCGCAGCCGCTCCAGGACCACGACGTCGCCGCCCTCCGCGACACCGAGCGCGGCGGCCACGTCGGCGGACGCCGGGACGTGTTCGTTGCGCACCACCTCGGTGGTCGGCCCCTGGCCGGCGGCCTCCAGGTCGTCGTAGAGGCTGCTCAGTTCGAGGCCGCGTTTGACCTGGCTGTGCACCACCTGCGTGCCCACCCCGCGCCGTCGCACCAGCAGTCCCTTGTCGACGAGGGACTGGATCGCCTGCCTGACCGTCGGCCGGGACAGGCCGAGGCGCACGGACAGGTCTATCTCGTTGCCCAGGAGGTTGCCCGGGGCGAGGGCCCCGTGCTCGATCGCCGCTTCCAGCTGCTGGGCGAGCTGGTAGTAGAGCGGTACCGGACTGCCCCGGTCCAGGGCGAAGTCCAGGGAATCGAGCGCGGGTGCGGTAGCGGCACGTGGGGAGCCGCCGGTCTTCGCCATGGAATGTCCCTCCCTTCTGAGGAAGTGTCAGGAGTGGCTGGGGAGCCCGAGGTTGCCGTCGATCCAGCGGGTGAGGGTCTTCATGGTGGGGGGCCTTTCCTGAGCGGTGGTTCAGAGGTGGCGGCGGCGGTCGGCGACCTGGCGGTCGTACTCCTCGCGGGCCTGGACGGCCGACTCGCGGGAGGCGACCTCGGCGACCGGCACGTCCCACCAGGCCTCGGTCGGGGGAGCGGCCGGGTTGGCGGTGTCGGTCTCGACGTACACACAGGTCGGGCGGTCCGAGGCGCGGGCCGTCGCCAGCGCCTCGCGCAGCTCGCGGACCGTCTTGGCGCGCAGCACGTCCATGCCGAGGCTGGCCGCGTTGGCGGCGAGGTCGACGGGGAGCGGGGCGCCGGAGAAGGTGCCGTCGGCGGCCCGGTAGCGGTAGGCCGTGCCGAAGCGCTCGCCGCCGACCGTCTCGGAGAGGCCGCCGATGGAGGCGTAGCCGTGGTTCTGGATGAGGACCAGGTTGATCGGCAGGCCCTCCTGGACGGCCGTGACGATCTCGGTCGGCATCATCAGATAGGTGCCGTCGCCGACCAGCGCCCACACGGGGGTGCCGGGGCTCGCCTGCTGGACGCCGATCGCGGCCGGGATCTCGTAGCCCATGCAGGAGTAGCCGTACTCCAGGTGGTACTGGCGGGGGCTGCGGGCCCGCCAGAGCTTGTGCAGGTCGCCGGGGAGCGAGCCCGCCGCGTTGATCACCACGTCCTCGTCGCCGACGGCCGCGTCGAGGGCGCCGAGGAGCTGGGTCTGGGTCGGGACGGCGTTCTCGTCGGAGGCGGCGAAAGCCGCGTCGACCACCTGGTCCCAGCGCTCCTTGCCGGCGCGGTACTCCGACTCGTAGGCCGAGCTCACCCGGTGACCGGACAGCGCCTCAGTCAACGCCGTGAGCCCCGCCCGGGCGTCGCAGACCAGTGTCCGCGCCGCCAGCTTGTGGGCGTCGAAGCCGGTGATGTTGAGGTTGAGGAACCGCACGTCGGGGTCGCGGAAGAGCGTGCCCGAGGCGGTGGTGAAGTCGGTGTACCGCGTCCCCACTCCGATCACCAGATCCGCGGTGCGGGCCAGGTCGTCGCTGACCGCCGTGCCGGTGTGGCCGATGCCGCCGAGGTCGGCGGGGTGGTCGTGGCGCAGGGAGCCCTTGCCGGCCTGTGTCGAGGCGACCGGGATGCCGGTGGCGTCCACGAGTGCCTTGAGTGCCTCTTCCGCCTTGCTGTGGTGGATGCCGCCGCCCGCGACGATCAGCGGGCGGGCGGCGGACCGTACGGCCCGTACCGCCTCGGCCAGTTCGACGGGATCGGGAGCGGGACGCCGTACGCGCCAGACGCGCTCGGCGAAGAACTCCTCAGGCCAGTCGTACGCCTCCGCCTGCACGTCCTGCGGGAGGGCGAGGGTGACCGCGCCGGTCTCCGCGGGGTCGGCGAGGATCCGCATGGCGTTGAGGGCCGAGGGGATCAGGGCTTCTGGGCGGGTGACGCGGTCGAAGTACCGGGAGACCGGGCGCAGGGTGTCGTTCACCGACACGTCCGCCTCGGTCGGGTGCTCCAGCTGCTGGAGGAGCGGGTCGGCGGTGCGGGTGGCGAAGTAGTCGCCGGGCAGGAGCAGGACCGGGATGCGGTTGATCGTCGCCAGGGCGGCTCCCGTGACCAGGTTCGTGGCGCCCGGGCCGATGGACGTCGTCACGGCCTGTGCGGAGAGCCGGTCGAGGTGGCGGGCGTGGCCGACGGCCGCGTGCACCATGGACTGCTCGTTGCGGCCCTGGTGGAACGGCATGACGTCCTGACCGGCCTCCAGCAGCGCCTGTCCCAGCCCCGCCACGTTCCCGTGGCCGAAGATGCCCCAGGTCCCGGCGATCAGCCGGTGCCGTTCACCGTCGCGCTCGGTGTACTGGACGGACAGGAAGCGCACCAGGGCTTGGGCGACGGTCAGGCGACGGGTGGGCGTGCTCATCAGGACTTCTCCGGTGCCGTGTAGAGGGGGAGTCGGGGGTCGACGGGCTGGTCGGGCCAGGTGTCGCGGATGCCGGCGTGATCGGGGTGGTCGCAGATCAGCCAGACGCGCTCGGGCCCGGGGCCCGCCATGACGTTCAGGTAGTAGAGGTGGTGGCCGGGCACGGCCATGGAGGGTCCGTGCCAGCCGTCCGGGATCAACACGACGTCGCCGCCGCGCACTTCGGCCAGGACGTCGGTGTTGCGGCCGCGGCCGGACGGTGAAACGCGCTGGTAGCCGCAGCCGCCCGGGCCGTCGATCTCGAAGTAGTAGATCTCTTCCAGCACCGACTCCTCGCCCGGGCGGTGCTCGTCGTGCTTGTGCGGTGGGAAGGACGACCAGTTGCCGCCGGGAGTCAGCACTTCGACGGCGATGAGCTTGTCGCACTCGAACACGCCTGCCGCACCGAAGTTGTTGACCTGCCGGGAGCAGTTGCCCGTGCCGCGCAGCTCCACCGGCACCTTCGAGGCCGGTCCGTAGCGGGCGGGCAGCCGCCTGGTGCAGCGCGCCCCGGTGAGCGCGAACCGTCCGCCGCCCGCCGCCGAGATCGTCGTACGGGAATCGCGTGGGACGTACGCGAAGTCGCTGACGCCCGTGAACACGCTCTCGCGGCCGTGGAGTGGGAACGTGTCACCGCCGAACTCGTCGGCCGTGGTGACCGTGCAGCCGCCTGCCAGGGGGAGGACGATCCACTCGCTCTCGCCGGTGTCGAAGGTGTGGGTGCCGCCGGGCGGCAGCTCCAGGACGCGGAGGGCGGAGTAGCCCCAGCCGGCCGACTCGGGGGACACGTCGACCAGGTAGGGGCCGCCGAGGGCCTTGCCTGCGGGAAGGTGATACGTCATCGGTGCCTCCGTGTCTTCGCGTGCCTCTCGTGTCACAGCAGCCCGACGGCCGTGTCGACCGCCGTCTCCACGCTGCCCTCGGCCGGGTAGAGGAGGGAGCGGCCCACGACCATGCCCTGGACCGTCGGCAGCCTCAGGGCCTTGCGCCAGCGTTCGTAGGCGGCCTCCTGGTCGTCGACCTCGCCGCCCAGCAGCACCGCGGGCAGGGTGGAGGTCTCCAGGACCTCCGCCATGTCGTCCGGGTCGCGGGTCACGGGCAGCTTCAGCCAGGTGTACGCGGAGGTGCCGCCGAGGCCCGAGGCGATGGCGATCGACCTGGTGACGGCCGCGGGGGAGAGGTCGTTGACGACCCTGCCGCCGAGCCGCCGGGAGATGAACGGTTCCACGAACAGGGGGAGCCGGTGGGCCGTCATGTCGTCGATCGCGCGGGCCGTCGACTCCAACGTCGTCAACGAGCCCGGGTCGTCGTAGTCGATGCGCAGCAGCAGCTTGCCCGCGTCGAAGCGGAGCCGGGTGAGGTCCCGGGCGCGGTGGCCGGTGAAGCGGTCGTCCAGCTCGAAGGCGGCGCCCGCGAGGCCGCCGCGGTTCATCGAGCCCATGACGACCTTGTTCTCCAGCACGCCGAGCAGGAGCAGGTCCTCCAGGATGTCCGCGGTGGCCAGCACCCCGTCCACGCCTGGTCGGGACAGCGCGACGCAGAGGCGTTCCAGCAGGTCGGCGCGGTCGGCCATGGCGAGTGCGCGGTCGCCGACGCCGAGGGCGCCACGGGCGGGGTGGTCGGCGGCCACGATCATCAGGCGGCCGCTGTCGCCCAGCAGCGGGCGCCGCACGCGGCGGGCGGCCGCCTCGGCGATCGCCTCCGGGTGCCGGGCCCTGAGGGAGACGAGGTCGGAGACGCTGGTGGTCACGACGGGACTCCGTTCAGCAGGCCCTCGACCTCGGCCGCCGTCGGCATCGCCGAGGAGCAGGCGAGACGGGAGGCGACGAGGGCGCCGGCCGCGTTGGCGTACCGCATGATCCGTTCCAGCTCCCAGCCGGACAGCAGACCGTGGCAGAGCGAGCCGCCGAACGCGTCTCCGGCGCCGAGGCCGTTGACCACCTCGACGGGGACCGGCGGGACCTCGGCGGTCGTGCCGTCGCGGTGGACGGCGAGCACACCCTTGGGGCCCTGTTTGACGACGGCCAGCTCGACCCCCGCCGCCAGCAGGGCCTCCGCGCAGGCGCGGGGTTCGCGGACGCCGGTGGCGATCTCGCACTCGTCGAGGTTGCCGACCGCGACCGTCGCGTGCCGCAGGGCTTCCGCGTAGTAGGGGCGGGCCTCCTCCGGGTCACGCCAGAACACCGGCCGCCAGTCCAGGTCGAAGACGGTGGTCCCCGCCCTGTCGCGGGCCTTCATCGCGGCGAACGTGGCCGAGCGGCTGGGCTCCTCGCTCAGACCGGTGCCGGTGATCCAGAAGATCCGGGCCCCGCGGATCGCGAAGTAGTCCAGCTCGTCGGTGTGGATCTCCAGGTCGGGGGCCTTGGGCTGCCGGTAGAAGTACAGCGGGAAGTCGTCCGGCGGGAAGATCTCGCAGAACGTCAGCGGCGTCGGGTACGCGGCCACCGGTGTCACCCAGCGGTCGTCGACGCCGAACTCCTTGAGCGCGGTGTGGAGGTAGGTGCCGAAGGGGTCGTCGCCGGTGCGGGTGATCACGGCGGCGGAGCGGCCGAGGCGGGCGGCCGCGACCGAAACGTTGGCCGCCGAACCGCCCAGAAACCTTCCGAACTTCTGCACATCGCTCAGTGGCACGCCAGTCTGGAGTGGGTAAAGATCAACTCCTATGCGGCCGATCGTGATCAAGTCGAAGGGCTGGGATGATTCGGCCATGGGTGACGCTCCTCAAGTCCCAGGGGGCCTGTCGCCTCCCAGATGTAGGACCCGAAGGGCAGCCCTGTCAAGACTTTGTACTTACATTCGGACCTGATTGTGAAATGATGTCTTAACAAAGTATTGACAGCGGGCTCCGGAAGGGATGGAATCCCGTCCCAGTGCAACAGCCGTATTTGCGGCTCGCGACCCGGACATGCCAAGATCCCGGGCCTCGGAATCCCCCGAGATCACTCTCCCTTTCCCCCGTAAGCACAGTGAGGTGCAGGAAAGATGGACCGCTCTTCGCACTCCCGTTCCCGTCGATTCGCCCCTGTTGTGGCGATCGCCGCGGCGGCTGCCCTGACCCTTGCCGGCTGCTCCAGCAGCTCCGGGGGCAAGAAGTCCGAGGAGAGCGCAGACGGCGCCTCAGCGGGCAAGGCCTCCACTCCGCGCATGACCGTCGCGCTGGTGACGCACCAGTCCGCCGGTGACACCTTCTGGGACATCGTCCGCAAGGGTGCCGAGGCCGCCGCCGCCAAGGACAACGTCAAGCTGATCTACTCCAACGACCCCAGCGCGGCCAACCAGGCCAACCTCATCCAGAACGCCATCGACCAGAAGGTCGACGGCATCGCGGTCACCCTCGCCAAGCCGGACGCCCTCAAGGACGTCATCGGCAAGGCCAAGACGGCCGGCATCCCCGTGGTCGGCCTCAACTCCGGCGTCAGCGAGTGGCAGAAGCTCGGTCTGATGGAGTTCTTCGGCCAGGACGAGACCGTCGCCGGTGAGGCCCTCGGCAAGCGGCTGAACGAGGCCGGCGCCAAGAACGCCGTCTGTGTCGTCCAGGAGCAGGGCAACATCGGCCTGACCCAGCGCTGCGACGGCGTCGACAAGACCTTCGACGGCAAGCTCCAGACGCTGAACGTCAACGGCACCGACATGCCGTCCGTGAAGTCGACGATCACCGCCAAGCTCAGCCAGGACAAGTCCATCGACTACGTCGTCACCCTCGGCGCCCCGTTCGCGCTGACCGCGGTGCAGTCGGTGTCCGACGCGGGCAGCAAGGCGAAGATCGCCACCTTCGACCTCAACAAGGACCTGACGGGCGCCATCAGCGACGGCACCATCGAGTTCGCGGTCGACCAGCAGCCGTACCTCCAGGGCTACCTCGCGATCGACTCGCTGTGGCTCTACAAGAACAACGGCAACTACATGGGCGGTGGCGAGCAGCCGGTGCTGACCGGCCCGGCCTTCGTCGACAAGACCAACGTCGACAAGGTGGCGGCGTTCGCCGCGAAGGGCACCCGGTGATGGGTATGACCCAGCATGCCGAGCCGGCGGTGACCACACCGCCGGCCCCCGGCCCGAAGGAGACCGACGGCCGGACCGCTCAACGATCCCTGGCGCTGCGCCTGTTGGGCCGCCCCGATGTCGGAGTCTTCCTCGGTGCCGTGGCGGTGTGGGTGTTCTTCCTCATCACCGCCCCGCCGGTGCGCGACGGCAGTTCGATGGCCAACATCCTCTACCAGTCGTCCACCATCGGGATCATGGCCCTCCCGGTCGCGCTGCTGATGATCGGCGGCGAGTTCGACCTCTCCTCCGGCGTCGCGGTCATCACCTCCGCGCTCACCGCCAGCATGCTCGCCTACCAGCTCACCTTGAACGTGTGGGCGGGCGTCATCGCCGCGCTGATCGTGTCGCTGGCCATCGGGTTCCTCAACGGCTGGCTGGTGGTCAAGACCGGCCTGCCCAGCTTCCTGATCACCCTGGGCACGTTCCTGATCCTCCAGGGCGTCAACCTCGCGGTCACCAAGCTGGTCACCGGCAACGTGGCCACCGACGACATCAGCAACATGGACGGCTTCGCCGGCGCGAAGAAGGTCTTCGCCTCCTCCTTCGAGGTCGGCGGCGTCCAGATCAAGATCACCATCGTCTACTGGCTGGTCTTCGCCGCGATCGCCACCTGGGTGCTGCTGCGCACCAAGTACGGCAACTGGATCTTCGCCGTCGGCGGCAACAAGGACTCCGCGCGGGCCGTCGGTGTCCCGGTGACCTTCACGAAGATCTCCCTGTTCATGCTGGTCGGCTTCGGAGCCTGGTTCGTCGGCATGCACAACCTGTTCTCCTTCAACACCGTGCAGTCCGGCGAGGGTGTGGGCCAGGAGCTCATCTACATCTCCGCCGCGGTGATCGGCGGCTGTCTGCTGACCGGCGGCGCCGGCTCCGCGATCGGCCCGGTCTTCGGTGCGTTCATGTTCGGCATGGTGCAGCAGGGCATCGTCTACGCCGGCTGGAACCCGGACTGGTTCAAGGCCTTCCTCGGCGTGATGCTGCTCGGCGCCGTCCTGATCAATCTGTGGGTCAGCCGTACGGCGACCCGGAGGTGACCGCAATGACATCCAGCAACGAAGCCGGCACCCACGGCGCCGTCCTCGCCGACGACGCCCCCGCCACCGACGGGGCGATCGTCGAACTCCGCAACGCCGGCAAGTCGTACGGCAACATCCGTGCCCTGCACGGTGTCGACCTGAAGGTCTTCCCCAATCAGGTCACCTGCGTCCTCGGGGACAACGGCGCCGGCAAGTCCACCCTCATCAAGATCATTTCCGGGCTGCATCAGCACACCGAGGGCGAGTTCCTCGTCGACGGCTCCCCGGTCCGCTTCACCACCCCGCGCGAAGCGTTGGACAAGGGCATCGCGACCGTCTACCAGGACCTCGCCGTCGTCCCGCTGATGCCGGTGTGGCGCAACTTCTTCCTCGGCTCCGAGATGACCAAGGGCCCCTGGCCGCTGCGTCGCCTCGACATCGAGCAGATGAAGAAGACCGCCGACGAGGAACTGCGCAACATGGGCATCGTCCTGGACAACCTGGACCAGCCCATCGGCACCCTCTCCGGCGGCCAGCGCCAGTGCGTGGCCATCGCCCGCGCCGTCTACTTCGGCGCCCGCGTCCTCATCCTGGACGAGCCCACCGCCGCCCTCGGCGTCAAGCAGTCCGGCGTGGTCCTGAAGTACATCGCCGCCGCCCGCGACCGCGGCCTCGGCGTCATCTTCATCACCCACAACCCCCACCACGCCTACATGGTCGGCGACCACTTCAGCGTCCTGCGCCTCGGCACCATGGAACTCAACGCCTCCCGCGACGAGGTCAGCCTCGAAGAACTCACCAACCACATGGCCGGCGGCTCCGAACTCGCCGCGCTCAAGCACGAGTTGTCCCAGGTCCGCGGCGTCGACGTCGAGGAACTCCCCGAGGAGCAGGACCTCAAGGCGCCGGTGGCGACGAGCAAGGACGACGCGTCGTGACCGCCCTGGACCGTATCCGGGTCGGCTCCGCCCCGGACTCCTGGGGCGTCTGGTTCCCCGACGACCCCCAGCAGGTCCCCTGGGAACGCTTCCTGGACGAGGTCGCCGAAGCGGGCTACTCCTGGATCGAGTTGGGTCCCTACGGCTATCTGCCCACCGACCCGGCCAGGCTCACGGACGAGGTGGCGAAGCGGGACCTCAAGGTGTCGGCCGGCACCGTCTTCACCGGTCTGCATCGCGGGCCCTCCGTGTGGGAGTCGACCTGGGAGCACGTCAGCCAGGTCGCCGCGCTCACCCAGGCGATGGGCGCCCGGCACCTCGTCGTCATCCCGTCGTTCTGGCGCGACGACAAGACCGCCGAGATCCTCGAACCCCCGGAGTTGACCCACGAGCAGTGGGCCCACCTCACCAAGGGCATGGAGCGGCTCGGCCACGAGGTGAAGGAGGCGTACGGCCTCGACATCGTCGTGCACCCGCACGCCGACACCCACCTCGACACCGAGGACCACGTCGAGCACTTCCTCGACTCGACCGACTCCGAACTCGTCAACCTCTGCCTGGACACCGGCCATTACGCCTACTGCGGCGGCGACAGCGTCAAGCTGATCGAGACGTACGGCGAACGCATCGGCTACCTCCACCTCAAGCAGGTGGACCCGGCGATCCTCGCCGACGTGCGGGCGAACGAGGTCCCGTTCGGTCCCGCGGTGCAGCGCGGAGTGATGTGCGAACCGCCGTCCGGTGTCCCGGAGTTGGAGCCGGTGCTGGTGGCGGCCCAGAAGCTCGGCGTGGAGTTGTTCGCGATCGTCGAGCAGGACATGTACCCGTGCGAGCCGGACAAGCCGCTGCCCATCGCGGTGCGCACCCGTAAGTTCCTGAGGTCCTGCGGAGCCTGAGAGGACGGCCATGACCCAGCGTGCCACGCTCGGAGTCGCAGTCATCGGTACGGGAAAGATGGGCGCCGACCATGTGCGCCGGATCGAAGAGGTCATCAGCGGCGCACGGGTGAGCGCCGTCGTGGACGTCGACGCGGAGCGGGCCAAGGCCGTCGCGGCCCGCGTCGACGGCTGCACCGCCTACACCGACGCCGCGACAGCGTTGGCGGCGCCCGACGTCGACGCCGTACTGATCGCCTCGTCGGGGCCGGCCCACGAGGCGGCACTGCTCGCGGCCCTCGCACGCGACCTCCCGGTGCTGTGCGAGAAGCCGCTCACCCCGGACTCGGCGTCGGCGCTGCGAGTGCTGGAAGCCGAGCGGAAGCTGGGCCACCGCCGCATCCAGGTCGGCTTCATGCGGCGCTACGACACCGAGTACATGAAGCTCAAGTCGCTGCTGGAGACAGGTCAGTTGGGCCGCCCGCTGATGGTGCACAACCGGCATCGCAACGCGGCCAGCCCGCCCTTCTTCACCAGCGACATGCTCGTCAGCGACTCGGTGGCGCACGAGACGGACGTGACCCGCTGGCTGCTCGGCCAGGAGATCACCGCCGTGACCGTGCTGCGGCCGAGAGCCACGGCGAGCGCGCCGGAGGGACTCCAGGACCCGCAGTTCGTGGTGTTCGAGACGGACGGCGGCGCGGTCGTCGACGTGGAGATCTTCGTCAACTGCGGCTTCGGCTACCAGGTCCAGGCCGAGGTGGTCTGCGAACGCGGCACCGCCCGCATCGGCGACGGCCACGCCATGGTCACCAACATGGCCGGGCGATGGGGCGGCACCATCTCCCAGGACTTCATCGACCGCTTCGCCGACGCCTACGACCGTGAGCTCCAGGTGTGGGTCGACGCGACCCGGCGGGGCGCGGTGACCGGGCCGAGCACCTGGGACGGCTATGCGGCCGCCGCCGTGTGCGAGGCGGGCGTGCGCGCCCTGAACGAAGGCGGCCGTGTGGAGGTGGAGCTGGTGGAGCGGCCGTCCCTGTACTGATCCACTTCCTCGCGACTGGACTTGGCCGGACGGCGACCGGCGTCGTTAGCGTCCGCCCATGCTCCCCCTTCACATCGTCGACGCCTTCACCGACCGCCCGTTCGCCGGAAACCCGGCGGGTGTGTGTCTGCTGCCCGCCGGGGACTGGCCCGACGAGGCGTGGATGCAGAGGGTGGCTGCCGAACTGTGCCACTCGGAGACCGCGTTCGCCCTTCCGCTGCCCGCCGGTGCCGAGGCGGACTGGGCCATCCGCTGGTTCACGCCCACCGTCGAGGCCAAACTGTGCGGTCACGCCACCCTGGCCACGGCCCACATCCTGCGCACCACCCGGGGGTCGCGCGGCGCGATCCGTTTCCGCAGCCGTCTGCACGGCACGCTCGTCGCCCACCTGGACGACACCGGCGCCGTCACCCTGGACTTCCCCGCCGCGCCCGCCGCCCAGGTCCCGGTACCACCTGACCTGTCCGCGGCGCTCGGTACGGCGCCCGAGGCCACGCACCGGACTCGCTGGGTCGGCGATCTGCTGGTCGTCCTGCCGGACGAGGCCGCCGTGCGGGCCTTGCTCCCCGACATGGACGCGGTGGCCGCGCTCACGGACCGCGAGGGGCTGCGCGCCGTCATCGTCACCGCGTCGGCGGACAGGCCCGGTGGTCCGTACGACTTCGTCTCGCGCTTCTTCGCCCCCGCGAACGGCATCCCCGAGGACCCGGTCACGGGCAGCGCCCACACCGGCCTCGCGCCCTACTGGTCGGGACGCCTGGGCCGCGAACGGCTGGTCGGCCTCCAGGCGTCCGCACGGACGGGCCTGGTCCGCACCGAGGTACGCGGCGACCGGGTCCTTCTGACCGGGGACGCGGTCACGGTGCTGCGGGGAGAGCTCGTGTGAAGACGACCATCGGCCGGCCGGGCCCGTTGTACTCCTCCTCGACACGCGCGTCGAAACCGAGGCTGCGGTGGAAGGCGATCGAGCCCTCGTTGGTGACCGACGTGATCGCCTTCAGACGGACGGCCCCCTGCTCGCGGGCGGCCTCGACGAACGCGGCGTACAGGTCGCGGCCGACTCCGGTGCCGCGGGTGTCGTCGCGGGTGGCGATCAGATGGACGTACCCCGTGCCGTCGGGTGTGACGAAGCCGATGAGGTAGCCGCGGATGCCGTCGTCGGCGCGGGCGACCAGACAGGTCGAGCCGAACTCCTGCACCAGGGCGAGGAGATGGAGGGAACGGAGGTCGCGGTCGCCCCAGTAGCGGGGGTGGTCCGCCAAAACCTGGTGGATGTCGGTGACTTGGGCGGGGACGATGTGCACGGCCATGGGGTCGATCATGGCAGGGGTGCAACCGGGGCGCCCTTGCGGCTGTCCTTTGTGTGAGGGCGACGGAGGTGCGCATGAGGGTCCTGCTGCCGCTGGCGCGTGGACTGGCCAGGCTGGCGCCCGGGGTGGGCGAGCCGCTGCTCGGGGCCTTGCTGCTGCGCTGTCTCACCCCCGGCTGGGCACTGCTGCGACCCGGTCCGCCCGCGCGCCTGCTCGCCTGGGCCGAGGAGGCGGTCGCCGTGCTGGATCGCGCCCACCCGCGCCGCCCGGGCCACCTGGCCCGTGCGCTGGCCCTGCACGCGTTCGCGCTGGACGCGATGGAACGGCACGAGGAGGCGTGCGCGGTGGCGGCCGTCGCGGACGCCGTACCGGGGGCGCTGCCCTCACCGGCGCAGACCGCGTACCTGCTGCACGTCCGGGCGCGGGCCCTGCTGGGAAGCGGCAGAGCCGAGGAGGCGCTGGAGGCGGCCCGAAGCTGCGTCGAGGCGTACCGTCGCGGCCCGGCTCGGGTCGGCCGGGACCGCTCCCTAGGCTCCCTGCCGAGCGCCCTGCGCACCTACGCGCTGGTGCTCGGCGTCCTCGGGCACACGGAACAGTCCGTGCTCGTGTACGAGGAGTGCGCCGGGCTGCTGCGGTCCATGTCGTTGCGGGAGTCCAGCAGGGTTCTCCTCGTCACCTCGCGCGTCTTCGTGGAACTCGTCGGCGGGCTGAGAGCTCTCGGGCGGTACGAGGAGGCGCTGGCGCTCGGTCCCGAGGCGAGGGAGTCACTGGGCGGCGGGGTCGCCTTCGCGTACCCCGGGACCATCCCGCTCCTGCGGGTACGGCTGCTCGTCGACCTGGCCGGCTGTCACCGTGCCACGGGGGAGCGGGAGGCGGCCCGCACCACGGCCGAGGAGGCGGTGGCCGCGGCACGGCGACCGTCCGGCGCGGCAGGGCTGACCCTCGCGTTGCAGGGTCTCGCCGAGGCGCTCGCCGAAGTGGACGCGCCCGACGAGGAGTTGAACACGCTGCGGGAACTGGCCGACCTGTACGCCGACCAGTCGTGCGATCCGCTGCTCGCCACGACCCTGGACGCCCTCGCCCGCTGCCATGCACGGACCGGTGCCCACGCCGAAGCCGTCGCGGCGACGGAGCGCGGTGTGACCGCCTACCGGCGTGCCGCAGCCCTCGACGCGGTACACGAGCCCGAACTGGGTCGGCTGTTGCACAACTTGAGCATCCGTCAGGACGACGCGGGCGACCCGGAGTCGGCCGTGACGAGCGCCCGCGAGGCGCTCACCCTCACCCGGAGGCTGGCCGAGTCCGACTGGGAGACGTACCACCCGCTCACCGCCCGCCGCCTCCACGTCCTCGGCCAGGCCCTCCAGAGCACCGACGACCTCAGGGGAACCGTGTCCTGCTACGAGGAGGCGGAGGCCGTCCTCCAGGAACACCGCGACCGGCCGGACACCGAGGCCGAGCTCGCCACGATCCGTGACGTACTCGCCGACGCGCTGCTCGCCAAGGCCGTGGCGGGCGACCTCGGCGAGAAGGTCACCGACCTGCGCGCCCTCCTCGACCTCGCCCACCGCGCGGATGCCGACTACGTCCACGCCAGGTGCTTCAGGGCCTTCGATCTGGTCCGGTCCGACGAGGTGGCACGCGCCTGGGAGAGCGCGACGGGGGTGCCGTACCCGGGATTCGCCTACCCCTTCATGACCGACCGCGGCCGCGGCGCGAACCCCGCCGCCCGGTAGCTCTCGTCGATCAGCGTCATCGTCGCCACCGCGTCGTCCGCGTCCAGCGGCACCGGCGTACCCTCACGAACCCGTGCCGCGAACGCCTCCAGCTGGTAGGTGTACGACGACCGCGTGCCGAGCCGCTCGGTCCGCTCGCCCTGGTCCGTGCGCACCACGACCCGGTCGTCCAGGTGCGGCAGCACGAAGTTCGGCGCGCTCACCTCGCCCCGGCTCCCGATGATCCGGATGCTCATGTCCAGCCCGTCGTACGCCATGTGACAGCGCGCGGACCCGGTGGCCCCGCCGGGGAACTCCAGCTCGGCGTCCAGCCATTCGTCCACGCCCGGCGCGCTCGCGCGCTCCCCGCCCCGCGCGGAGACGAGCCGTGGGGCGCCGCCCGCGAAGGGGGCGAGCACGCGCAGCGCGTGCAGGCTGTAGCAGCCCAGGTCCATCACGGCGCCGCCGGCCAGCGGCAGGGACCAGCGCGGGTCGGTGTCGGGCGGCGCGGCGATCGCGACCATGGCCTCCACCCGCTCCAGGTCGCCGATCTCGCCGCTCGCGAGGATCTCGTGCAGGCGTCGGGTGACCGGGTGGAAGAGGTAGTGGAAGGCCTCCATGAAGACGGTTCCGGACTTCGCCGCCGCCTCCCGTACCTCGGCGGCCTCCTCGGCGTTGCTCGCCGACGGCTTCTCGCTCAGTACGTGCTTGCCCGCCGCGAGGGCGGCGAGGTTCCACGGCCCGTGCAGACCGTTGGCGAGGGGGTTGTAGACGACGTCGACCTCGGGGTCGGCGAGCAGGTCGGCGTAGGAGTCCACGACCCGCTCCACGCCGTGCTCGTCCGCGAAGGCCTCGGCGCGGGACCGGTCGCGGGCGGCCACCGCGACGAGGCGGTGGCCGGTGATGCGGGCCGGGTCGACGAGGGAGCTCTTGGTGATGCGTGCGGCGCCCAGTACTCCGATGCGCAGGTGTTCCCGGCCCGGCTCGCTCATGCCTGCCGTACCTCCTCGATGGTGACAGGACGGTGCTCGTGCAGGGACAGTGTGCACGCCTCGGCGATCCAGCCGGCCTCCAGGGCGTCCTCGACCGTGCACGGGGAGGTGCGGCTGCCCGCCACGACCTCGGTGAACGCGGTGAGTTCGGCGCGGTAGGCCTCGGTGAAGCGGTCCATGAAGAAGTCGTGCGGCGTCCCGGCCGGGAAGGTCACGCCGGGCTCGACCGAGCGCAGCGGCAGCTTGTCCTCCAGGCCGACCGCGATGGAGTCGGTGAAGCCGTGGATCTCCATGCGGACGTCGTAACCCCGGGCGTTGTGGCGGGAGTTGGAGATCACCGCGATGGTGCCGTCGTCGAGGGTGAGGAGCGCGCCGGTGGTGTCGGCGTCGCCCGCCTCCTTGATGTAGTCCGCGCCCCGGTTGCCGCCGACGGCGTACACCTCGACGACCTCACGGCCGGTCACCCAGCGGATGATGTCGAAGTCGTGCACCGAACAGTCGCGGAAGATGCCACCGGAGGCGGCGACGTACGCCGCCGGCGGCGGCGCCGGGTCCAGCGTGGTCGACCGCACGGTGTGCAGCTTGCCGAGCTCACCGGACTGCACGGCGGCCCGCGCGGCGACGAACCCGGCGTCGAAGCGGCGGTTGTAGCCGATCTGGATCGGCACGTCCTTGCCCTGGATCGCCTTGAGGACCTCGACGCCCTCGCTCATGTGCTTGGCGACGGGCTTCTCGCAGAAGACGGGGATGCCGGCCTCGACACCGGCCAGGATCAGCGCGGGGTGGGCGTCGGTCGCGGCCGCGACGACGATGCCGTCCACGCCGGCGGCCAGCAGGGCCTCGGGCGAGTCCACGACCTCACCGCCGAACTTCTCCGCGGCGGCCTTGGCGGCGTCCGCGAACGGGTCGGTGAGCACGAGCGACTCGACCACGTCGAGTCCGGAGAGGGTCTCGGCGTGGAAGGCGCCGATGCGGCCGAGGCCGAGGATTCCGATGCGCATGGGGGTTGCAGCTCCTTGAGGGTTCTTACGAAAACGGTGGTACTTGTCCCGCTAGTCCAGTCCGCCCAGCACGTTCTGGTCCCAGTCGATCACTGAACCGGTGACCACGCCCGACCGGTCCGACAGCAGCAGCACCACGAAGTCGGCGATCTCGTCAGGTTGACCGAGCTTGCCCATCGGCAACTTCTCGGCGGCCTGCTCCAGCCAGTCGTCCCCGGCGCCGTGGAACGCCTTCTGCGTCGCGTCCTCACCCTCCGTCGCGGTCCAGCCGATGTTCAGCCCGTTGATCCGCACCCGGTCCCAGCGATGGGCGTGCGCGGCATTGCGGGTCAGCCCGATCAGCCCGGCCTTCGCGGCGACGTAGGGCGCGAGGAACGGCTGTCCGCCGTGTGCCGAGGACGTGATGATGTTGACGATCGTGCCGGGGGCCTTGCGGCCCACCATGTCGGCGACCGCGGCCTGCATCGAGAAGAACGGGGCCTTGAGGTTGATCGCGATGTGCTGGTCGAACAGCTCGGGCGTGGTGTCCAGGAGCGTGCCCCGGGAGGTCAGCCCCGCCGAGTTCACCAGGCAGTCGATCCGGCCGTACGCGGCGACCACCTCGGCCACCGACGCCTTGGCCTGCTCGGCGTCCGCGAGGTCGGCGCGCACGAACAGCGCCTTGCCCCCGGCCTCCGTCAGCTCGGCGACCAGCGCCTCGCCCGGCTCCGGGCGCCGCCCGGACACGGCGACCACCGCGCCCTCACGCACCGCGGCCCGCGCGATCGCGGCCCCCACGCCCTGACTGCCGCCGTTGACGAGGACGACTTTGTCGTCGAGAAGTCCCATGAGACCAAAGCCCTTTCAGCTCTCGCGCCGCTCGGCGCCCGCCCGCAGCTCGTCCCGCAGAGTCCGCGGCGTCCAGCGCTTCCGCAGCGCCCGCCGCACCAGGTCCGCCTGTGAGGGCGGGGCCAGACCGTCGACGGGCGGATCGCTGTCGAGGTTGGTGGGGAAGGGGTAGCCCTCGGCGCTCGCGGCGATCACGTTCTCCAGCCACTCCTCGCCGACGCCCTCCGCCGCGCGCCGCAGCAGCACGGGGTAGACCGCGTTGGCCACCGTCTCCCGGTCCACGGTCTCCATGGCGCGCCCGAAGGCCGAGGACACCTGGAGCAGGTTGGCCATGCGGCGCACATCCGTGGTGCGGTTGGTGCCGGCGGCGTGGAACAGCGCCGGGTTGAAGAAGACGGCGTCGCCCTGGGCGAGCGGGAGCTGGACGTGGTGCTTCTTGAAGTACTTCTGGAACTCAGGGCGCCGCCAGGCCAGATAACCCGGCTCGTACGCCTGCGAGAACGGCAGGTACAGCGTCGGCCCCGACTCCACCGGCATGTCGCAGTGCGCGACCGCGCCCTGGAGGGTGAGCACGGGGGAGAGCCGGTGCACATGCGCCGGATAGGCCGCGGCGACCTCGTCGGAGAGGAAGCCGAGGTGGTAGTCGCGGTGCACGGTCTGGGCGAGGCCGCCCGGGTTGACCACGTTGATCTGGGAGGTCACCTGGTAGCCGGGGCCGAGCCAGGCCTCGGAGACGAGCGCGAGGACGGGGTTGGCGTAGTAGTCGGCGAAGGTCGACGGGTCGTAGAGGGCCGCCTTCTCCAGCGCGTTCCACACCCGCTCGTTCGCGCCGGGCTTGGCGAAGTGGTCGCCGGCCGTGGCGCCCGCCGCGTCCTGCTCGCGGATCAGTGAGTCGAACACCTTGGTGGCGCGGTCCACGACCTCGGGATCACGGAAGGCGCCCTGGAAGACCACCACCCCGGGCCCGTCGGAGAGGGCTCTGACGAGCTCCTCCTGGACGTCCCGGCGGTGCCCGGCGCCCAGGAGGCGCTCGGTGTCGTACAGCAGGACGTTCCGCTCCACGCCGGCGGCGTGCGGGTAGTCGGCGGGGTCGACGGTCCGCTCGACGAGCGCGCGGAAGGAGTCGAGGTCGCAGTCCTGCGCGGACAGCCAGGCACGGTGTTGTACGGCGGTGAAGGACATCTGTGTCCTCTCGGTGACAGGGGCGACTCAGCGCTGCCATTCTTGTCAGTACAAACCCGTCGAACAACCAGCAGGCGGCCATCAAAAACCCCTCAAGGAGCCACCCCATGGGGCACCCCTTCCCGATCCGGGAGATCGCACGTCAGGCGGGCCTGAGCGAGGCCACGGTCGACCGGGTCCTGAACGACAGGGGAGGAGTCCGCGAGAGCACCGTCCGTGAGGTCCAGCAGGCCATCGCCGATCTGGACCGGCAGCGCACCCAGGTCAGGCTGGTCGGCCGCACCTTCATGATCGACATAGTGATGCAGGCGCCCGAGCGCTTCTCCACCGCCGTCCGAGCGGCCCTGGAGGCGGAACTGCCCGCCCTGCACCCGGCGGTCGTGCGCTCCCGCTTCCACTTCCGCGAGACCGGCCCGGCCCAGGAACAGGTCAGGATCCTGGACCGGATAGCCCGCCGCGGCTCACAGGGAGTGATCCTCAAGGCGCCGGACGTCCCCGAGGTCGCCGCCGCCGTCGGCCGTCTCGCCCAGGCCGGCATCCCCGTGGTCACCCTGGTCACCGACCTGCCCGCCACCCCGCGCCTCGGCTATGTCGGCATCGACAACCGCGCCGCCGGCGCGACCGCCGCCTACCTCATGGGCCAGTGGCTCGGCGACCGCCCCGGCAACGTCCTCACCAGCCTCAGCAGTGGCTTCTTCCGCAACGAGGAGGAGCGCGAGATGGGCTTCCGCAGCGCCATGCGCGCCCGCCACCCCGACCGCACGCTCGTCGAGATCGCCGAGGGACAGGGCCTGGACGCCACCCAGTACGACCTCGTCCGGGCCGCCCTGGAACGCGACCCGGACATCCGCGCGGTCTACTCGATCGGCGGCGGCAACATCGCCACGCTAAAGGCCTTCGAGGACCTCGGCCGCACGTGCGCGGTGTTCATCGCCCACGACCTCGACCACGACAACGACCGGCTGCTGCGCGAGCACCGCCTGTCCGCCGTCCTCCACCACGACCTGCGCCAGGACCTGCGCGAGGCCTGCCACCTGGTCATGCGCGAGCACGGCGCGCTGCCGCCCGCGGGTCCGACGGTGCCGTCCGCGATACAGGTCGTGACGCCCTACAACATGCCGACCGTGCTCACAGGCTGACCCACGCGCCGGTCTCCGCCGACCGCGCCATCGCATCCAGTACGACGGCACTGCGCACGGCGTCCGCCAGCGTGGCCCCGTAGGACGTCCCCTCCGCGATCGAGCGCAGGAAGCGATGAGCCTCGACCACCTTGAGGTCGTCGTAGCCCATGGCGTTGGCGGCACCCGGCTGGAACGCCCCGAACTCGCCGTCGCCCGGGCCGACGTAGACCGTGCTGACGGGCTGGTCCTGGTAGCCGGTGCCGCGGCTGACCCCGAGCTCGTTCATCCGGCGGAAGTCCCAGAACACCGCGCCCTGGGTGCCGTGCACCTCGAAGCCGTAGTTGTTCTGCTCGCCGACCGAGACCCGGCAGGCCTCCAGGACACCGCGGGCGCCGGAGGCGAAGCGCAGCAGGCAGTTGACGTAGTCCTCGTTCTCCACCGGGCCCAACTCCCCGCCGGACGCCCGGGAATGACCCGCGGTGGCACCGGTCGGACGGGCCCGCTCCGGGACGAAGATGGCGGTGTCGGCGGTCAACGACGCGATGTCCCCGAGCAGATACCGCGCCAGGTCCGCCCCGTGCGAGGCCAGGTCGCCCAGCACCCCGCTGCCGCCCCGCTCCTTCTCGTACCGCCAGGTCAGGGCGCCCTCGGGATGCGCCGCGTAGTCGCTGAAGAGCCGGATGCGGACATGCGTGACCGTGCCGATGTCACCGGAGGCGATCAGCGCGCGGGCCGCCTCGACGGCGGGCGCGTTGCGGTAGTTGAAGCCGACCGCGCTGTGCACCCCCGCCTTTTCGACTGCGTCCGCCACGGCCCGGGCGTCCTCGGCGCTCAGCCCCACCGGCTTCTCGATCCAGAGATGCTTGCCGGCCTCCGCCATCGCGACCCCGATCTCCCGGTGCAGGAAGTTCGGCGCGGTGACGCTGACGGCCCGCACCCGCGGATCGGCGGCCACGTCCCGCCAGTCGCGGGTCGTCGAGGCGAACCCGAACTGCGCGGCGGCCTCCTCGGCCCGCCCCGGCACCTCCTCGGCGACGGTCACGAGCTCCGGACGCAGGCCCAGGTGCGGGTAGTGGTGCAGGACACGGGCGTACGCCTGGGTGTGCACCCGGCCCATCCAGCCGAACCCGACGACGGCGACCCCGAGCGAATCCACCATGACAGCCCCTCTTTGGACCGGTCCACAATCTGTCCAGGCCACCCTGAGTCGCATTCCCGGAGGTGTCAACCCTTTGACAGGACAATGGCCCTCATGGAACGGTCCAGAGCATGAGACCTCCGACGATCCGTGACGTCGCCGACCGGGCGGGCGTCTCCAAGTCCCTGGTCTCCCTGGTGCTGCGCGGCTCCGAGCAGGTGCGCGAGGAGAAGCGGGAAGCCGTCCTGAAGGCCGTGCGCGAGCTCGGCTACCGGCCCAACGCCGCCGCCCGCAGCCTCAGCGAGCAGCGCACCCGCACGGTCGGAGTGCTCCTCAACGATCTGCGCAACCCCTGGTTCGTGGACCTGCTCGACGGCCTCAACTCACTGCTGCACGACAACGGCCTGCACATGCTGATGGCCGACACCCGCCTCAACCGCCGCACCGGCCAGGACGTGACAGGACCCTTCCTCGACCTGCGCGCCGACGGCCTGGTCGTCGTCGGCACCCTGCCCGACCCGGCCGCGCTGGGGGCGATCGCCGAGCGCATCCCGGTCGTCCTCGCGGGCGCCCGTGAGCCGGTCCTGCCGGGCGTGGACATGGTCGCCAACGACGACGAACTGGGCGCCCGCCTGGTCACCGAGCACCTCATCGGCCTGGGCCACCGGAGGATCGCGCACATCGCGGGGTACGGCGCCGTGGGCGAGCTGCGCCGGCGCAGCTTCGAGGCGGCCATGCGGGCGCACGGCCTGGAGGGGGTGGTGGAGGCCAGCGACATGACGGAGGAGGGCGGCTACCGCACCACCGTCCGGCTGCTGAGCCGCCCCGACCGGCCCACCGCCGTCTTCGCCGTCAACGACATCGCCTCGGTCGGCGTCCTGTCGGCGGCCGAGGAGCTGGGCCTGCGCGTCCCGCGCGACCTGTCCGTCGTCGGCTACGACAACACCCGTATCGCGAGCCTGCGTCACGTCTGGCTCACCACCGTCGACAGCGCCAACCACGAGGTGGGCCGGCGTGCCGCACGCTGCCTCCTGGACCGCTTCGAGGGCGGCGGGGGAGCGGGCCGGGTGCACCTGGCGGCCCCCACGCTGGAGATCCGCGGCACGACGGCGGCGCCTTTCAGAGAGTGATGGCGTAAGCCTTCCGCAGCGTCTCGTGCACCGTCCACGTCGTACGGTCGCCCTCCCGCAGTACGGCCATGTCGCCCGGCCCGACCTCCAGCGTCGGCCCGCCCTCGACCTCGACGGTCGCCGACCCGCTGATCACCACGAACAGCTCGTCCGCCTCGGTGTCGGTGACCACGCCGGGCGTGATCTGCCAGATCCCGCGGATCTGCCTGCCGTCCTCGGACTCCCAGACCACCTTCCCGGTCACCTCGGGCGTGCCGGAGACGATCTGCTCGGGCGCGAGGGGCTCGGGTTCGAGCTCGGCGTCGGGGATGTGGACAACGAAGCTGTGGGTCATGGGACGACCCTAGCCGCGCCGAACCGATCGCCGTCGTGGACAGGATGTGCGGTATCGGCCCAGGTGGGAGGACACACCGTCGGGGGCAGGCGGACTGGCGGGGTGCCCGGCCCCGGGTGATCGTGGAGGGCATGGCGGACACCCGGGCTGCTGCGGCGGCGGAGCGGCACGCGCACGACACACGCGAGAGTCTCCTGTTCGGCGGTGTCTACGGCGCGGTCCTGGCCTGCTCGATGGTCGCCGCGCTCACCCAGTACGGCCACACCGACCAGGAGACCCGCCGCTACGACGCCGTCTGGCTCGTGGTCACCGCCCTGGCCTCCGCCCTCGCCCACGGCTACGCCCACTACATCGCCGAACGCACCCCGCACCGCCGCGGCGACGCCCTGCGCACCCTCGTCAACGAGTGGCCCCTGGTCACCGCGGTCCTGCCCACGGTGTTCATCCTGGCGGGCGCCGGCTGGGGATGGTGGCCCGCGAAGGGCGTGGAGTACCCGGCGTTCACCCTGAACATCGCCCTGCTGTTCGCCCTGGGTGTCGTGACGGCCCGCTGGTCGCACCGCTCCTGGCCCTACGCCCTGCTGATCGGGTTCGTGGACGCGTTGCTCGGTGTGGGTGTCGTGGTGGCCAACGCGGTCATCAAGTGACGGGGCGGGGAAGAGCACCGGCATGACCCCCGTCACCGAAGAGGCGATCCACAGCCTGCGCGCCACCGCCGACCCCCGCCTCCGCGAACTGCTCACGGCCCTCGTCCGCCATCTGCACGCCTTCGCGCACGAGACCCGGCTCACCCAGGACGAGTGGGAAGCCGCGATCCGCTTCCTCACGGCGACCGGACAGTCCTGCACCGACACCCGCCAGGAGTTCATCCTCCTGTCGGACGTGCTCGGACTGTCGATGCTCGTCGAGACGATCCACAGCGAAGGCCACGGCACCGAGAGCACGGTCCTGGGCCCCTTCCACATGACCGAGTCACCGGCGCGTGAACTCGGGGCGGACATCGACCTCATGGGCGGCGGCGAGCCGTGCGTGGTGAGCGGCCGGGTGCTCTCGACGGACGGAACCCCGCTGCCCGGCGCGGTGGTCGACGTCTGGCAGGCGAACGACCAGGGCTACTACGACGTCCAGCAGCCACAGGTCCAGCCGGCGGGCAACGGCCGCGGCCTGTTCACCACGGACACCGAGGGCGCCTTCCGCTTCCGCACCTGCGTCCCGAGCTCGTACCCGATCCCCACGGACGGCCCGGTCGGCGACCTTCTGCGCGCCACCGGCCGTCACCCCTACCGCCCCGCGCACATCCACTTCATCGCCTCGGCCGCCGGACACGAGCCCGTCACCACGCACATCTTCGTGGCCGGCGACCCCTACCTGGCGTCCGACGCGGTGTTCGCCGTCAAACAGAGCCTCATCCGCGACTTCACTCCGACCGACGACCCTTCCCTGGCCAAGGAGTTCGGCGTCCCGAACCCCTTCCGGCACGCGCGCGTCGACCTCGTACTGGAGCGCTCATGACGGAGTTCGTCCACGAGTCCCCGCCCATGAGGGTCGTGCTGCGCCCCGGCGCCGCCACGACGGCGACCTCTGACGAGGCCCAACGCCTCGGCCTGCGGCGGCTGTTGGTCGTCTCCGGCACGCGCGGTGCGGACACGGCCCAGACGGTCGCCGACGCCCTCGGCCCGGCCTGCGCGGGCCTGCACACCGGGGCCCGGATGCACGTCCCCGTCGAAGTCGCCGACCGGGCCGTCGAGGCGGCGCGGACCGCGGGCGCCGACGGCTGCGTCGCGGTCGGCGGCGGCTCGTCCATCGGCCTCGGCAAGGCGATCGCCCTGCGCACCGGCCTGCCGCTGATCGCCGTACCCACCACCTACTCCGGCTCCGAGGCGACCCCCGTCTGGGGCCTGACCGAGCACGGCGCCAAACGCACCGGCCGCGACCCCGCCGTCCTGCCCCGCAGCATCGTCTACGACCCCGAACTGACCCTCTCCCTGCCCGTACCGCTCTCCGTGACCAGCGGCGTCAACGCCCTCGCACACGGCGTCGAGGCGCTGTACGCCCCGGACGCCTCGCCCCTGATCGCGCTGATGGCGGAAGAGGGCGTACGGGCGATGGCCCGCGCGCTCCCCGACGTGGCCGACGATCCGGTGTCCCTCGACGCCCGAGGCCGCGCCCTGTACGGCGCCTGGCTCTGCGGTTCGTGCCTGGGCGCCACGACCATGGGCCTGCATCACAAGCTGTGCCATGTCCTGGGCGGCACCTTCGGCCTGCCGCACTCGGAGACCCACACGGTGGTCCTGCCGTACGCCCTCGCGTACAACGCGCCCGCGGTCCCGGACGCGGTGGCCGCCGTAGCCCGGGCCCTGGACGCGGACGAGGCCCCGACTGCCCTGTGGCAGCTGGCCGGGAGCCTCGGCGCACCGCGGTCGCTCGCCGAACTCGGCCTGAAGGAGGCGGACTTGGCGGTGGCGGCCGAACAGGTGGCGGGCCAGGCGTACGCCAACCCCAGGGAGGTCACGGTGGACGGGGCGCTCGCGGTGCTGCGGGCGGCGTACGAAGGCGGGGCGCCCTGACCGTCGTAACCGGGCATGGGGCGGCCCCCGGAGTGCGGAACTCCGGGGGCCGCCCCATGCCGGCGAGGTCTCTCAGGCCTTGGCGCCCGTGACCTCGGCCGCCTCCGACGGGCTGTCGTCCGGCGTCTCCACCGCGACGGCGTCACGCTTCTTCGGGATGAAGGAGGCGATGGCGAAGGCGAGGAGAGCCGCTCCGGCGCCGATCGCCATGACGACCTTGAAGCCGTTCTCGGAGGGCAGGGCGTAGCCGCCGAAGTCGGTGGTCATCTGGGCCAGGATCACACCGGCGATGGCGCTGGCGAAGGACGTGCCGAGTGAGCGCATCAGGGTGTTGAGGCTGTTGGCCGCGGCCGTCTCGGACTCCGGGACGGCGCCCATGATCAGGGCGGGCATCGCGCCGTAGGTGAAGCCGACGCCGCCGCCGATGATGCAGGAGACCAGGACGAGGTGCCAGACCTCGCTCATCAGGACGATGTTGAGCGCGTAGCCGGCGGCGACGATCAGCGCGCCGATCATCAGCGTGACCTTGGGGCCCTTCGCCTTGGTGATGGCGGCGGACACGGCGGACATGGCCATCATCACCAGGCCCTGCGGGGCGAGCACCAGACCGACGGTGAGCATGGACTTGCCGAGGCCGTAGCCGGTCTGCTCGGGCAGCTGGAGCAGCTGCGGCAGGACCAGGGACATCGCGAACATCGAGAAGCCGAGCGCGATCGAGGCGAGGTTGGTGAACAGCACCTGCGGGCGGGCGGTGGTGCGCAGGTCGACCAGCGGCTGCTTGGCCTTCAGCTCCCAGAAGCCCCAGGCCAGCAGGATCACGACGGCGGCGACGCCGAGGCCCAGCGTGGTGCCGGAGGTCCAGCCCCAGTCGGCGCCCTTGGAGACGGTCAGCAGCAGGGAGACCAGTCCGGCGGACAGACCGAGCGAGCCGACGAGGTCGAAGCGGCCGCCGGTGCGGACCTTGGACTCCGGGATGATCAGCGTGACCAGCAGGAAGGCCACGGCGCCCAGGACGGCCGAGGTCCAGAACAGGATGTGCCAGTCCCAGTTGTCCGCGATGAACGCGGCGGCGGGCAGACCCAGGGCACCGCCGACCCCGAGCGAGGCGCTCATCAGGGCGGTGGACCCGGCGAGCCGCTCCGCGGGCAGCACGTCCCGCATGATGCTGATGCCGAGCGGCACGACGGCGGCGGCCAGGCCCTGGAGCGCACGGCCGATGATCATCGGGACCAGGGAGTCGGCCAGGGCGCAGACCAGGGAGCCGGACACCAGCAGCACGATGCTGAGCAGCAGCATGCGGCGCTTGCCGAACATGTCGCCGAGGCGTCCGACGACCGGGGTGGCGACCGCGGCGGCGAGCAGCGTGGCGGTGACGGCCCAGGCGGTGTCGGAGGCCGGGGCGTCTAGGAGCCTGGGCAGCTCGGGGACGATCGGGATGACCAGCGTCTGCATCAGCGAGACGACGATTCCGGCCAGAGCCAGCACCGCCACCACGGCATTCGGCTTCGGCGAGGATGTCCCCGCCTCGGCGGGTCGGGCAAGGGCGTCGGACATGGCAGGGCCTCCGTGGACAGGAAGGATCGCTTGACTTGGGTGAATGGGTTGGTGAGGCCGTTATGCCTCGTCGTCGAAGGTGACGACGACCTTCTCCGCGGCGCCCGGTGTGAGGGCCAGCTCGAAGGCCCGGTCGACCTCGGCGAACGGGACGCGGTGGCTGATCAGCTTGGCGAACCGCTCCCTGTGCTCCACGAGTTCGGCGGTGACCTCGAAGATCTCCTCGGGGTAGCCCATCGAGGAGACGAGGGTGAGCTCGCTGCGGAGCATCCCGCCGAGGTCGATCGCGTCGGACTTCTTCTGCACGGCGACCATGACCAGCTTGGCGTGCCACTTCGCGTTGTCGATGACGGCCTGGAAGACGGCCGGGGCGCCTGCGGCGTCGAGGTAGATGTCGGTGCCGACACGGGGCTGGCCCAGCGCGTTGGCGGCCGCGCCGTGCAGCTCGGTCAGTCGGGCGGTGAGATCTTCGGTGGCGGAGTTGACGACGGCGTCGGCGCCGACCGCCAGCGCCGTCTCCAGGCGCCCGGCGATGACGTCGACCACGGTCACGTGCTGCACCCCGCGCAGCTTGAACCAGATGGCGGCGGCCAGTCCGATGGGCCCGGCGCCGAACACGACCACCTTGTCGGTGGGCCCGGCCTCGGAGCGGTTGACGGCGCGCCGGGCGACGGCCAGGGGCTCGTTGAGGGCGGCGACGTCGAAGGGCATGTCGTCCGGGACCACGGCGACGCTCTCGCCGACTTCGGCGTTCTCGATGAGCAGGTACTCGTTCATGCCGCCGAGCGGGCCGCCGCAGCCGATGATCCCGGAGGGCGCGGCCGGCGGGTTGACGACCACACGGTTGCCGACCTTGAGGTCCGTGACCTCGGCGCCCACCTCGACGACCTCGCCGGCCGGTTCGTGGCCGAGGGGAATGGCCCGCATCGAGCCGTCCAGGCCGGCCGGCATCCCGCCCATGTGCAGGAAGTGGGTGTCCGTGCCGCAGATGCCGCAGGCGCGGATCCGTACGAGGGCGTCCTTGGGGCCCGGCACGGGCCGCTCGACGTCCACCACGTCGACCTTGTTCCTGGCGGTCAGGACGGACTTCATCGTGGCCATGGGTGTCTCGCTTTCTGGAGGTGGGTCATCTGTCCGGTGGCACCGGGCCCGGCGGTGGGCGGGGGGAGTGTTGCCCGGCCGCCGGGCCCGGTGATCGCGCCGCACCCCGTCCCCACGGGCTGGGCGCGAGGGGGCCGCATCCGCTCAATGCGGCCCCGGTCTGTGCCGGAGGGGTGACGGGCACCTCCGCCGGACGCGAACCGTTTTGCTTGAGTTAGGCAAGCATAGATGAGTTACTTAAGTCAAGCAAGCAAATCGCATTGCTTAAGTTAGGCAAGCACCTCTAGGGTGGTGTCATGACCGCAGAAGCGCCGCCCTCGGCGCCCCTGGCAGAGATAGAGCGAGTCCTCAGCCGGGTCACCTACCTGGCCGGGCGGAGCCGGCGGCACGAGCGCCTCATGGCCATGGCCGGAGTGCCGCTCGACCGCGCGGCGGTGGGGATCCTGCGGCACATCGCGGAGAGCGAGCCGCTGCGCCCCGGGGTGCTGGCGGTCCGGCTCTCCGTGGAGGCCTCCCATGTCACCCGTCAGCTGCGGCAGTTGGAGCGGGGCGGCTACGTGATCCGCATCGCGGACCCCGAGGACCGCCGCGCCCAGCGCGTCCAGATCACCGAGGAGGGCCTGGCCGCGGTCGGCCGGGTCCGCGAGGTCGGCCGCCGCTACCTCGAACAGGCCCTGGGCGGCTGGTCCGACGACGACCTGCGCCAGCTGGCCGCCCTCTTCCACCGGCTCGTCGACGACTTCGCCGACCATGCCGAGGACCGTGTCGACCCACCGCTCTCCGTCTGACCGTACCGCCGTCCGGACCCCACGATTGGTCTTGCCATGTACGCGCATCTCCTGGAGAAACCGTCACCACCCCGCGGCGACGGACAGCACGTCCTGGTCGTCGTGGCCGACCCCGGCGACGCCGAACTGCTCACCACCACCCTGGAGTTGGCCGGCTACCAGGTCGGCACCGCGGACAGCGGCGCCGAGGGCATGGCACGGCTCACCCGGCAGCGGTTCGACCTGGTGGTCCTGGACGCCGGTCTGCCCGACCTGCCGGACCTCGCCCGGGGCCGGCGGATGGCCCCCGCGGACCGGCCACCACTGCTCTTCCTGGCCTCCTGCGACTCCCTGCACCGGCTGCTGCCCGAACTCGGCCTGGGCGAGGAGGACTACGTCATCAAGCCCGTCCGCGTCGCCGAGGTGCTGGCCCGGGCGCAGGTCCTGCTGCGCCGCCGATGTCCCGGGCCGCGTCCCGGGATGCCCGGACACGGCGATCTGGTCCTGGACGACACGACGTGCCGCGCTCGCCGGGGCCCCCGGCCGCTCGACCTCACGCCCGCCGAGTACCGGCTGCTGCGCCATCTGCTCGCCAACGCGGGGCGGGTGCTGTCGAAGGAGCAGATCAGCCGGCATGTGTGGGGGGAGTTCCGAGGGCACCAGGCGATCGAGAAGCTCGTCTCCCGGCTGCGGCACAAGGTGGACGGGGAGGGGCCGGCGCTGATCCACACGCGCCGGGGGTTCGGGTACTGGCTCGGCGGCTAGGGGGCTTTGCGGATCGGGGCGGCCGCAGGAAGCGACGCGTCTCGACGAGCCAGGCGTCGGCGATGGGTTACCTGTTCCCGCACGAGGATCTGCGGCGATCCAGAAGGCGTCCCTAGGCCTTTCGCCGGGACGTGCCGATGCTCAGCGCGTTCGCGGCGACGACGGCTGCGATGCCGGCCCACTCCGGCCACCCCAGCCGCTGCCCGAGGACGATCCACCCGACCACGGCCGCCAGGACCGGGTTGACGCTCATGAACAGGCCGAACGCCGGGGCCGGCACCCGGCGCAGCGTGAACAGGTCGGCGAGATAGGGCACCGCCGAGGACAGCACACCGGCGGCCACCGCGCAGCCGACCGCCCCCACCGTCGGCGGATGCCGTACGGCGACGGCGAATCCGACCGGCAGGAACATCAGGGCCGACAGCGCAGCCGCGGCGCCCGAGCCCTGCGCTCCGGGGACCCGGCGGCCGACGGCGCGGTTGAGGAGGATGTACGCCGCCCAGCACCCGGCGGCCAGCAGGCCCAGGCCCATGCCGACATAGTCGGCGGAGGGCTGCGGGCGCATCAGCGTGACGACACCCGCCACCGCCAGCAGCGCACAGCACACGTCCACCCGCCGCCGGGTGGCCGCCAGGGCGATGGCCAGCGGGCCGAGGAACTCCAGGGTCACCGCGAGCCCCAGGCCGACGCGGTCGACGGCCGTGTACAGGGAGAGGTTCATCGTCCCGAACACCACGGCCAGCGCCAGCACCGGCCACCATTGACCCCAGGTGAACGACCGCAACCGGGGCCGGCCGACGGCGAGGAGGACGGCCGCCGCGACGTACTGGCGGACCGCGACGACCCCGACGGGGCCGATGACGGGGAAGGCGAGCGAACCGATCGCGGCACCGACCTGGTTGGACAGGCCGCTGCCCACCATGGTGGCCACCCCGGTCGCGCTCGTCCGGGACGGCCCGGCGGTGGGCAGGGGAGTGGCCGCGGGGCGTGCGGGTGCCTCGTGCATGGGCCGATGGTGCGCGCGCCCGGCGCTTGCACAAAATGCATGGCCCGAGCGATCTATACGCTTGCGTCATGGATGTGGACCTCCGGCAACTGCGCTGTCTCGTCGCGATCGTCGACGAGGGCACCTTCACCGACGCCGCCCTGGCTCTGGGCGTCTCCCAGGCGGCCGTCTCCCGCACCCTGGCCTCTTTCGAACGGGCCCTGGGGGTACGGCTGTTGAGGCGCACCTCGCGCGAGGTGACCCCGACCCCGACCGGACTGCGGGTCGCCGCACACGCCCGGCGGGTGCTCGCCGAGGTCGACGACCTGGTCCGGGACGCCACCTCGGGCCACGCCCAACTGCGCATCGGCTACGCCTGGTCGGCGCTCGGCCGCCACACCCTCGCCTTCCAGCGGCGCTGGGGCCAGGAGCGGCCGGAGACCGACCTGCACCTGGTGCGGGTCAACTCCGCCACGGCCGGTCTCGCGGAGGGTGCCTGCGACCTGGCCGTCGTACGCCGTCCCGTGGACGAGAGGCGGTTCGAGTCGGCCATCGTCGGGCTGGAGCGGCGGCTGTGCGCGATGGCCGCCGACGATCCGCTGGCCCGGCGCCGCTCCGTCCGGCTGGCCGACCTCGCGGGGCGCGTCCTCCTCGTCGACCGCCGTACCGGCACCGCGACGCCCGACCTGTGGCCACCGGAGGCCCGCCCGGCCACCGAGGAGACCCATGACGTGGACGACTGGCTGAACGTCATCGCCACCGGACGCTGTGTCGGCATGGCGCCGGAATCGACGGCCAACCAGTACCCGCGGCCGGGTGTCGTCTACCGGCCGGTGCGCGACGGCGAGCCGATCGCCGTGCGGCTGGCGTGGTGGCGGGACGACCCGCATCCCGCCACCCAGGCCGTGATGGAACTGCTCACATCGCTGTATCGCGAGGGCTGAGCTGCGACATGGAGGACAAGCATGCCCGCAATACGGCAGACAAAATTGTTGACAATCTTGTCTGGCTAGATTTAGGTTCGACAGGCACTCACTCAGGGAGGGCGCGATGCCGAAAGAAGCCCGTCCGAGCACCGGGGAGCAGGCCAAGCAGCATGCGCTCGCGCAGCTGCGGCAGGCGATCCTGCACGGCGAGATGGCACCGGCGCAGCGGCTGGTGGAGAACGAGCTCGCCGAGCAGTTCGGTGTGACGCGGGCCAGCATCCGCGCGGCACTCATCGATCTCGAGTCCCAGGGGCTCGTGGAGCGGATCCGCAACCGTGGTTCACGGGTGCGGGTGGTGACCGTGGACGAAGCGGTCGCCATCACCGAGTGCCGCATGGTCCTCGAAGGACTGTGCGCGGCGAAGGCGTCGGTCGCGGCGAGCGACGAGCAGCTGATCGAACTCACCGACCTCGGTACGGCCATGTCCAAGGCCGTCGCCGACGGCGAGCCGGTCACCTACTCCGAGCTCAACCACGAACTGCACGTCCGTATCCGGGAGTTCTCCGGTCAGGAGACCGCACAGCAGCTGCTGGAGCGGCTCAACGCCCAACTGGTGCGTCACCGTTTCCAGTTGGCACTGCGCCCGGGGCGTCCGCAGCAATCCCTGAACGAGCATCTGACCATGATCGAGGCGATCAGGGCCAGGGACCCGCAGGCGGCCGAGGCGGCCGTCCGCGCCCACCTCACCAGCGTGATCGAGGCGCTGCGCGACTGATCACGGTGGTACGGGGCGGGCGCACACCTGTCACCGAGGAGACTTCAGCATGACCCAGGCCAACGTGCCCGCCGGCCCACGATCGACACTCGTCATCACCGCGCACGCCGGCGACTTCGTGTGGCGTGCGGGCGGCGCCATCGCTCTGGCCGCGTCCCGCGGCGAGAAGGTCACCATCGCCTGTCTGACCTTCGGTGAGCGCGGTGAGTCCGCCAAGGCGTGGCGTGAGGGCAGGAAGCTGGACGAGATCAAGGCGATACGCCGGGACGAGGCCGAGCGGGCCGCCGCCACCCTCGGCGCCGAGGTCCGCTTCTTCGACGCCGGCGACTATCCGCTCCTCGTCACCCCCGAACTGACCGACCGGCTCGTCGAGGTCTACCGCGACACCCAGCCCGACGTCGTGCTCACCCACCCCACTGAGGACCCCTACAACGGCGACCACCCGGCCGCCAACCGCATGGCCCTCGAGGCCCGCGTCCTCGCGCAGGCCATCGGCTACCCCGGCCCCGGCGAGATCATCGGCGCCCCGCCGGTCTTCTTCTTCGAGCCGCACCAGCCCGAGATGAGCGGCTTCAAGCCCGAGGTCCTCCTCGACATCACCGAGGTCTGGGACACCAAGCGCAAGGCCATGGAGTGCCTCGGCGCCCAGCAGCACCTGTGGGACTACTACACCGACCTCGCCGTCCGCCGCGGCGTCCAGCTCAAGCGCAACGCGGGCCCGAACCTGGGCCTGGCGCACAAGACCATGGCCGAGGCGTACATGCGCCCCTACCCGCAGATCGCGAAGGAGCTGGCGTGAGCGGCGTCATCGTCACCGACCCGCCGAAGGCGGAGCTGAAGGACGTCGACGCGCTGGCCGGCTACGGCGTGGCGACGGTGAGCGAGGCGATGGGCCGAACCGGCCTGCTGGGCCCGGAAGTCCGCCCGATCCAGCAGGGCGTACGCGTCGCGGGTACGGCCGTCACGGTGCTCAGCTGGCCCGGCGACAACCTCATGATCCACGCCGCCGTCGAGCAGTGCGGCGAGGGCGACATCCTGGTCGTCACCACCACCTCCCCGTGCACGGACGGCCTGTTCGGCGAGCTGTTCGCAACTGCCCTTCAGCAGCGCGGCGTTCGTGGCGTCGTGATGAACACCGGCATCCGCGACACCCAGGAACTGCGCGACATGGGCTTCGCCGCCTGGTCCCGCGCGGTCTCCTCGCAGGGCACGGTCAAGGCCACCGGTGGCTCGGTCAACGTGCCGATCGCCATCGACGGCCAGGTGATCCGCCCCGGCGACGTGATCCTCGCCGACGACGACGGTGTCGTGGTCGTCCCCAGGGAGCGCGCCCGGGAGACGGTCGAGAAGTCCGAGGCCCGCGAGGCCAAGGAGGCCGCCACCCGCGCCGCCTTCATCGACGGCCAACTCGGCCTGGACCGCTACGGACTGAGGGACACCCTCAAGCGCCTCGGCGTCGAGTACCGGACGTACGAGGAGTACGCGGGGGAGTCGTCGTGACCTCCGTGCCCGAGGAGGTGCGCTGTCTGCTGATGCGGGGCGGCACCTCCAAGGGTGCCTACTTCCTCGCCCACGACCTCCCCGCCGAACCAGCCCTGCGCGACGCCCTGTTGCTGCGCATCATGGGCAGTCCCGACGAGCGGCAGATCGACGGTCTGGGCGGCGCGCACCCGCTCACCAGCAAGGTGGCCGTCATCTCCCCGTCCGCCGATCCGCAGGCCGACGTCGACTACCTCTTCCTCCAAGTCGTCGTGGACCGGCCTGAGGTGAGCGACCGTCAGAACTGCGGGAACATCCTCGCCGGCGTCGGCCCGTTCGCCGTGGAGCGCGGACTGGTCCCGGCGGGGGAGGAGCGCACCTCCGTCCGGATCCGCATGGTCAACAGCGGTGACTACGCCACGTCAACCTTTCCCACTCCAGGCGGCAGGGTCGACTACACCGGCGACGCCGAGATCTCCGGAGTGCCAGGCAGGGCCGCTCCCGTGGTGCTCGAATTCCCGGCGGGCGCGGGGGAGTTGCTGCCCACGGGAAGCGTCCGCGACGAGATCGACGGCGTCCAGGTGACGTGCGTGGACAACGGCATGCCGACCGTGCTGATCGCCGCCACCTCGCTGAAGGTCACCGGGTACGAGTCGCCCAAGGACCTGGAGGAGGACCTGACGCTCGCCGGCCGGCTGCACCGGATCCGCCTGGGGGCGGGCCGGCTGATGGGCCTCGGCGATGTCGCGGACACCACCGTCCCCAAGCTCACCCTCCTCGCCCCGCCCCGCGACGGCGGCGCGGTCAGCACCCGCACCTTCATACCGGTGCGCTGCCACACCTCGATCGGTGTGCTCGGCGCGGCCGGCGTGGCCGCCGGGTTGCGGATCGACGGCAGCGTGGGGGCCGATCTGGCGGAGCTTTCTCCGGACACTGGCCGAATTCGCATAGAACATCCCACCGGATTCCTCGACATCGAAAGCAGCCTCCGGACCACCCCCGACGGCCTCCCCACCGCCCGCCGCACGGCCGTGGTCCGTACGGCCCGCAAGATCTTCGACGGCACCGTCTTCCCCCGGGCTGCCGTACGACCCCGAGGAGGTCACCGATGACTCCGCCGCTCGGCGACATCGCGCACATCGGCCACGCCCAGCTGTTCACCCCGGATTTGGACGCCAGCGTCGGCTTCTTCACCGACTACCTGGGCCTCACGGTCGACGGACAGGTCGGCGACACCGTCTATCTGCGGACCTTCGACGACTACGAGCACCACAGCCTGGTCCTCACGGCCCGCGAACAGCCCGGCCTCGGCCGCCTCGCCCTGCGCACCTCCAGCGAGGAGGCCCTCCATCGCCGTATCGAAGCGATCGAGGCGGCGGGAGGCACCGGCAAGTGGGTCGAGGACGAACCGGGAATCGGCCGCCTCTACGTCACGACCGACCCGGACGGCCATGACCACGCCCTGTACTGGGAGAGCGAGCACTATCAGGCCCCCGAGGAGCTCAGGCCCGCGCTGAAGAACCAGCCGCAGGCCAAACCCAACCGGGGCGTGGGCGTACGGCGCCTGGACCACGTCAACTTCCTCGCCGCCGATGTGCTCGCCAACGCCGAGTTCCAGCGACACGTCCTCGGCGCCCGGCCCACCGAGCAGATCCGGCTGGACAGCGGGAAGATCGCGGCGCGCTGGCTGACGTACACGAACAAGTCGTACGACGTCGTCTACACCTCGGACTGGACCGGCAGCGCCGGACGGCTGCACCACATCGCCTTCGCGACCGACACCCGTGAGGACATCCTGCGGGCGGCCGATCTCGCCATCGACAGCGGTGTGTTCATCGAGACGGGGCCGCACAAGCACGCCATCCAGCAGACCTTCTTCCTCTACGTCTACGAGCCGGGCGGCAACCGCATCGAGCTGTGCAACCCGCTCACGCGGCTCGTTCTCGCGCCTGACTGGCCGCTGATCACGTGGACCGAGGAGGAGCGCAAGAAGGGGCAGGCCTGGGGGCTTCAGACCATTGAGTCGTTCCACACCCACGGGACGCCACCAGTGGCCTGAGCCCGGTGCTGCCGCACCTGCTGGAGACGAAGATCGGCGCGCTGAGAACCGTGCCGCCGGCGTCGGCCGGACCTCGGGCATGGGCCGCTTCGGCGCCGTCTTCGGCCCGTGGCTCGGCGGCCGGCTGCTCGCCTCCGGCAACGGCGAGTTCGGCTTCACCGGCGGCCCTTTCGTCCTCAGGCGACGGCTTCGCGTAGGTGCCGGGCGATCAGCGCGTACGTCTCCCGCGCCTTCACGTCGTCCTTGCCGTCGTAGCCGTGGTCGGCTCCGGCCACGTCGTGGTGCCCCACCAGCGCGCCCGCGGTCCGCAGCCGGTCGGCGTAGCTCTGCGCCTCCGCCCGGAGGATGTCGTACTCGGCCGTGACGATCAGCGCCGGGGCGATGCCCTTCAGGCCGGCGGTGTCCGACGGGTGCGCGGGGGAGGCGAGGCGGTCGTGGCGCAGCCGTACGTCAGGGATGTACGAGGTGTCGAAGACGTCACCCATCCAGGGCCGCAGCATCGGCCGGGCGATGGCCGCCCGCTTGTTCCGGATGCCGGTATCGCCAGGTCGAGCGGCGGGTAGTGCAGCACCTGGAGGGCGATCTCGGGCCCGGCCTCCTCCAGTGCCTGCCGGGCCACGGCCGCCGCGAGCCCGCCGCCGGCGCTCTGCCCGCCCACGCTGAGCCGGGCCCCGTCCCAGCCCTGCTCGGCACCGTGCCCGGCGACCCAGCGGACCACCTCGTAGGCCTGCCGGGGTGGTGCCGGGAACGGGTGCTGCGGGGCGACCACGTAGTCCACGTTGACCACGACCACGCCCGCCTCCGCGGCCAGGAACCGGCACAGCGGGTCGTCCAGCTCGGTCAGCGTCATGACGTATCCGCCACCGTGGAAGTTGACGTGCACCGGAGGTGCCGCGCCTTCCGGGACGGCGGGTAGGTAGACCGTGGCCCGGGCCGGAGCCACCGACGTCGGGATCGTCAACTCCCGTACCTGGCGCGGGAATTCGGGGAAGCGGGCGTACGAGGAGGTGGCCAGGCGACCGCCGGCCAGCCGGGTCGCTCGCTGCATCGCCCTGGCCACGAGGGCGGCGATCGAAGGACGAGCCAAGAGGGGCATGGGGTCGAACTTACTTGAGTCAGGCAAGGAGAAGCTAGACCTTGGTGCGAACGCCGTCCAGGGCGATCGACAGGACCCGCTTGCGCTGCTCGGCGGAGTCGAAGGCCGTCGCCGTGATGCCCGCGACCATGCGCAGCAGATCGATGAAGTCCATGTCGGTGCGCGCCTCACCCGCCCGCTGGGCCCGTTCGAGCAGGGGGGTGCCGGCGCCGTACATCGACTCGCGGCAGGCGGCGAAGATCTCCGTCTCGTCGTTGAGCGCCTCGCGGACGGCGCGCTTGGTCACCATGTAGTCCGCGAACCGGTCGAGCCAGGCGGTCAGGGCGTCCCAGGGCTCCCGGTCGGCGACCTCCTCGGCGACCTGCACCAGCGTGTTCACCTCGTCCGCGTACACGGTCTCGAAGAGATGGCGCCTGGTGGGGAAGTTCCGGTACAGCGTGCCGATGCCGACGCCCGCCCGCCGTGCGATGTCCTCCAGCGAGGCCTCCGCCCCGTGCTCCGCGAAGGCCTCGCGGGCCGCGGCCAGCAGGGCGTCGTAGTTGCGGGCGGCGTCCTTCCGGGTGGGCCGGCGGGTCGCGACGATCTCGCTGACGGGGAACGGCTGGGCGGTCACGGACGCCTCCCGGGGCTGAAACGGAGGTGCACCTCCGTTCCGGGTTGAAGCGGAGGTATGCCTCCGCTAGAGTGGAGGCGTGCCTCCACTTTATCAGTCGAGGCGTTTCCCTGCCCTTTCCGCGACCGCTTCCCACAAGGCCCCGGCCGCACTCTGTGTTCGGAGAGGCTCTCCATGCCCCGCAAGTCCACCCGTCTCACCTTCGCGGTCCTCGCGACCGGTGCCGGCGTGTTCGCCATGTTGCAGTCGCTGATCGCGCCGGCCCTGCCGACCGTCCAGCACGCGCTGCACACCTCGCAGTCCACCGCGACCTGGGTGATGACGGCGTATCTGCTGTCCGCCTCGGTCTTCACCCCGATCCTCGGCCGCGTCGGCGACCTGATCGGCAAGAAGCGCACCCTCGTCGCCGTCCTGCTCGTCGTCCTGGCCGGCTGTCTGCTCGCGGCCCTGGCGCCGAACATCGGCATGCTGATCGTCGCCCGGGTCGTCCAGGGCGTCGGCGGCGCCCTGTTCCCGCTCTCCTTCGGCATCATCCGCGACGAGTTCGCCCCGTCCGAGGTCCCCGGCAGCATCAGCAACCTGTCCGCCGTGATCGCCGCGGGCGGTGGCGTCGGCATCGTCGCGGCCGGGCCCATCGTGTCCGCGCTCGACTACCGCTGGCTGTTCTGGATCCCCGTCGCCGTCGTCGCGGTCACCACGCTCATCGCGCTGCGCTATGTGCCGGAGTCGCCCAACCGGGCCGAGGGCAAGGTCAGTTGGCTCGGTGCCGTGCTGCTGTCGGCGTGGCTGGTGGCCCTGCTGCTGCCGCTGAGCCAGGCGGTCCAGTGGGGCTGGGGCTCGGCCCGGGTGCTCGGCCTGTTCGCGCTGGCCGTCGTCCTGTTCGTGCTGTGGCTGCTGGCCGAGGCCCGCTCCCGCTCCCCGCTGATCGACCTGCGGGTCATGCGACTGCCCGCGGTGTGGACCACCAACACCGTCGCGCTGCTCTTCGGCGCGGGCATGTACGCGCTCTGGTCCTTCCTGCCGGCCTTCGTGCAGACCCCGAGCTCGGCCGGTTACGGCTTCGGCGCGAGCGTCACGACCTCCGGACTGCTGATGCTGCCGATGCTGCTCGCGATGTTCTGCTCCGGCATCCTGAGCGGCCGACTGGCACCCGTGGTCGGCGCGAAGGCGCTGCTCACGACCGGCGCCGCGCTCGGCGCGCTGGCTCTTGGCTTCCTCGCCCTCTGGCACGCGGCCCAGTGGCAGATCGCCGTCGTCGCGGGAGTGTTCGGCCTGGGCATCGGACTGGCCTTCGCCTCGATGGCCAACCTGATCGTCGGCAGCGTGCCGCCCGAGCAGACCGGCGCCGCCACCGGCATGAACGCCAACATCCGCACCATCGGCGGCTCCATCGGCGCCGCCGTGACGAGCGTCCTGGTCACCGGCCGGCTCCAGCCCTCCGGTCTGCCCTACGGCTCCGGCTACACCCACGGCTTCACCCTGCTCGCGGTCCTGTGCCTGGCCGCCGCCCTGGCCGCCCTGCTGGTACCGGTGCGGCGGGCGGTCCGTGCGACCGGGACGGCGCCGGCGACAGGCGAACTGTCGCAGGCCGACCGGCCGACCGCCGTACGCGGCTGACGTCCGCCGCCGTCACGTCCATGCGGTAGGGTTTACCTGCGTGTTCCCGCGGTTCGCCCGGGGGAGACGCGACCGGGACGTGGCGCAGCTTGGTAGCGCACTTGACTGGGGGTCAAGGGGTCGCAGGTTCAAATCCTGTCGTCCCGACGGTGTTCATCAGCGGGTCTGCCGACTACGGCAGACCCGCTGAATGCGTTCAGACGATGCGGATGACGTCCCCCGCCCGCCGGAATCCCGACGCGCTGTAGTAGCGCGTCACCGTGCCGTCGGGAGCGGTCCTGCGGCTGTAGTGCCGCAGGAAGTCCCACAGCAGCGGTGTCTCCTCGGGTGTGGTGTTGTGCGAACGGTAGTTGTTCTTCGTGAGCCCGAGGACCGGGACGTCCGAGCCGGGGGCGTTCCACGTCCAGGTCCGGAAGCGGTCGTGCCAACCACTGAGGACACCGTCGGCGTCGCCCAGGGCCAGGCCGTCGACCTCCAGGTGGTAGCGCGCCCACGCGTCGAGCTGGTTGTCGATGTCGTCCCAGAGAGTGCCTTCGAGGAAGGCGAGGTCGCCGTAGCCGTAGATCTGGTACGTGGGGACGAGCCGACGGGCGGCGGGGTGGGCGACGCCGTCGAGGGTGATCGTGCCTGCCGCGTCGGGGGCCACGGTGAACGACGTCGAGGCGACCGCGGCGAAGTACTCCGGGAAGGCGATGGCGAAGGTCTGTGTCACCGCGCTGCCCGCAGACTGGCCGGTGGAGTAGAAGCGGGTCGGGTCCACGGGGTACTCGTCCAGCAGCACCTCGCGCAGCTGCTGGAAGAACGCGCGAGAGTCCCGGTGGCTGACCGAGACCGACGTGTTGCTGTACTGCTCGCAGACGATGACGACGATGACGCCTTCGCGCTCGGCGACGTCCCACCACTGGGCCGCGTCCATGAACACCTTGTCCGTCTGGCTGTTGCCGGGCCAGACGAAGACCACGGGGGCCTTGCCGCGCCAGATGCGGTGGGCCGAGCGGGGGACATGGACCAGGTACTCACGGACGTACCCCCCGACCGTCATCGTGCGGACCTCCACTCCGAGGCGGCGGTAGTCGGCGCGGTCGTAGAGCTGGTTGCCGTAGGCGAAGAAGTTCTCGTAGCGGGTGTAACGGGTGAGGAAGGCGACGATCCGGTCGGTCGTGACCGGGCGCCTTTGGACCGCGACCGCCGAGATCGGGCCCGCGTGCGAGGTCATCCACCGGCCGGATCCGCGGCGTTGCCGGTAGACCGTGCCGAGTGCGCCGTCCCGCTCGCCGGTGGCCACGGTGTCGTTCGCGTGCTTCCAGTACGACAGACTCGCGCCGACGGACCTCTCGTCCGGGCGGACGTACCAGGTCGGCAGCACCACTTCGTCGTGGCGGATGAGCCGGAAACCCTCGGGGAAGACCACGGTGGTGTAGGTGGGCGCGGTGGTGCCGTCGAACTCGACACCGGCGTAGGAGTCCAGATAAGTGCCGGGAAGGCCAGGGGAGTTCAGGTACACCTGGGCGATGACCCGCAGCGGGTGGGCGACCGCCCAGGCTTCGAGGGCGGGGGCGCCGGTGCCGTAGCCGACGACATAGTGCTCGCCGAAGATCGAGAAATAGCGGTTGGACTCGAAGAAGGCCATCGCCGCCTCGACGTAGGCGAGTTCGGACTCCGCGTCCGACCAGCCGCCGGCACCCGGTTCGAGGACGTACAGGGCCTCCTCGCGTTCGTCGGCGATGTCGCGCCAGCCCGAACGCCGGAGGAAATCACCGGTGTTGACGCCGTCGGGAACCGCGATCACCGTGAAGTAGGAGCGGATCGGGGTCTCGGGAGAGAGGTAGACCTTTGCGGTGCGGGGCGTGCCGCCGATGTCGAAGGTCTTCTCCCAGTAACCGGTCATCTCCCGGGGAAGTTTGTTCGCGCGGCTGTAGTCGTACGCGGGGAACGGTCGGCCGTCGAGGGGCCGGGCCTGTTCCGGTTCCGCTCCGACGGCGGGTGTCGCCATGCCCAAGGTCATCGCGGACGCGGCCGCGCCGCACAGGAGTTGGCGTCTGGTAGCGGTCATGAAGGCGGCCTCCTTGCCTGCCCATGTACCTACTGATCAGCGGGGGATGCTCGAGTTCGCGGCCGTGTTGACGGCGGCGTCGCCGTCTTCCGGCGTCAGCCATCGCTCACGGACGAGGCGCTGTGTCTCCTGCATGAACGCCCGGGCGTAGTACCCGTGGTCGGGGTACAGGGCGGTCAACTGCCCGGTGGTGAACGGCACTCGATGACCTTGCAGTCGGCAGGAGTCCGGGGTGGTGGTGGGGTGGTAGGTGGCGATCGGCACGTCCAGCCAGGGTGAGCGGACTCCGCCGAGGGCGTTGCCGTGCTCGTCGACGACCGTCCTGCCGTCGCCGTCCACCTGGATGCGCGGCGCGTGCGGGGGCGCGGTGCCGTGCCGGGCCCAGGCGTCGAGGTTCACCTGCATGGCGTTGAAGAGGTAGTGCTCGGGGAAGTCCGTGCTCAGGCCGGGGCCGGTGCAGCTGTTGTAGTAGTTGGCGGTGAACCCGGCCTTCTTCAGGTCCTCGGGCGACGGCTGGAAGCTCGCCGTGTACGAGTACGAGTGCGCGCTGCCGGGGACCTCGTAGAGCCGGTACCTGTCCTCCCGCGTGTCCGCGTCGGGGCGTCGGGAGTAGCCGCCGTCCCAGAAGAAGTCGGTCTCCGTCTGGACCCGGATCACCGGCTCCCGGGTCGGCCGCGGGATGTTGCGGGGATCGGCGAGCGGGATCTCGGCGGAGCACTTGCCGAGCGGGCGGGGCGGGATCACGGCGGCGACGAGGAAACCGTCGTAGACCCTCGCTTTGGGGTGGATCGCGTTGAGGTAGCGCACGAGATAACTGCCGGACTGCGAATAGCCGGTGGCGTACACCTTCTCGACGTCCAGGCCGCGCAGGGGGTTGTCGCGGCCGTGGCTCTTCAGGGCGGCGCCGACCTGGCTGAAGATGTCCCAGATCAGGCCGCCGTCGGTGGCCGCCGAGGAGTTCAGCGCGGTGCCGGTGCAGCGCTCGGCGGCGGGGCGGGGGTCGGCCCAGGAGAGGTCGGCGTAGCGCTGCGGGTCGTAACGCTTCAGTGCCTCGACGGTGTTGGGGGCGCTGGTGACACCGACGTAGGCGTCGCCGTCGCGCAGGTACTGGTCGTGCGAGGTGAACCACATGCGGTTCAGGTCCCAGCCGCTGGTCATGTTGAGGATCTCGGTGACCACGCTGCCGCTGAACTTCTTCGGATCGGCGGGGCGGCGGACGACGATGCGGTTCGTGTACGGCGCGTTCGACGCGGTCACGACGACGTTGCCGTTCGCGTCGTAGTCGTACAGGTTCGCCGTGCCCTTCAGGAAGAACTCCTGCTCCACGTAGCCGTGTGCGGCCAGGTCCACCGGGGTCGCGTCGAACGGTCGTGAGGACGCCGTGACCGGGAGGGGGCCGGTCAGTGACGGTACGGGGACCCTCGGGGCGGCGGGGGCGGCCGACGACTGCTGGAACGCGACGCTGCTGGACGCCAGCAGCAGGGTCAGGAGGAGCGTGCGGATACGGCGTGGGGCCGTGAGCCGTCTGTGGGCCATGGCGCTCCCCTGTCTGTCCTGAGGCGGCGGGCGGACGAGCGGCGGACGAACGCAAGTTATGTACGTACTAGATGGTTAATTAGGGATGCTGTGTGAAGCCTGTGGCTCTGTCAAGGGGTTGGCCGGCCGCGGTCATCGCCAGGTGGCTGCGGCCGGCCAACTCCCCGGGAGCTACGCGGCGGTGCCGCCCGCGTAGTCGCCGGCGAACGTGGTCTCGATGGTGGTGGCCACGGGCTGGGCCACCCCGGTGCCCGTGAGGATGATGCCCAACTCCCGGTTGTTGCTCAGTGAGTTGCTGCTGATGTTCATGGAGCCCGCCTCCACCGCCTGGGTGGACAGCCCGTAGTCGGCGACCATCGCCTTGGCGTGGATGTAGAAGCCGTTGGGGTCGGAGTATCCGACGACGGTGCCGCCCGCCGCCTTGATCGCGGAGACTTGGGTGGCGTAGCCGGACGGGCTCTCCAGGACGACCCGGACGGCCACGCCCGCCTGCGCCCTGGCCACCAGGGCGTCGACCACCGCGCTGTCGCTCAGTTCCAGCTCCTCGACGTCCAGGGTCTTGGTGGCGCCGTCGATCAGGGACAGCAGTCGGTTGCGGGAGTCGGTCGGCGACCACAGGAGGTGGTCGCCGTCGGTGGGGGTGATCGCGGTACCGGCGTAGTCCGCGGCGAACACCTTCTCGATCGCGGCGACGTCACGGCTGTCGTCGTCGAACACGCCGTAGTCACGGCCGGTCGCGTAGTACTGCGAGGTGAGGTTGCCCGTGAGGATGAGCGACTTGGTGCCGTCCACGGTGATCGTCTTCTGGTGGGTGTAGACGAACGAGGAGGACGACCACACGACTCCCGCGCCCGCGGCCGTCAGGGCGTCGTACGCCGACTGGTTGGCCGACTTGTGCGCGCCGTCCAGCACCACCCGTACGGTGACGCCCTTGTTCTCCAGGGCTATGAGGTCGTCGACGGCCGTGGTGTCCTCCAGCTCGTACATCGTCATGTCGAGGGAGGTGGCGGCCGAGTTGATGAAGTCGTAGATGGCGGGCTGGGTGCCGCTCCGGGAGAAGGCGAAGGCGGAGTAGCTCGCGGCGTTCGCGGGGACGGCCGTGGCGACGACCGCGGCGCCGGCGGTCAGGGTGACACCCGCGCGGCAGAGGAACTTCCACAACATGCGTGACTCCTGGTCGAGTTGGTGCCCAGGTGGGGGAGTGGGCGGATGCAGGACACCACGCGCGTAGAACGTCGAGGAAGAGAAGGCCGGTAAACGCGGGGTTACCGGCCCGTCGTACAGCTGGGCAAAGGGGACTTCGCCCAGGTGGGAGGGGGTTCATGTACTTCCCGTGAGATCGCAAAGACTTCGTAGGCGCCAAGTTGCGCAGGTGCCTCAGCGCATCCCCAGCCGTTCCCGATGGCGCGGCAGCGGCCCTGCGTTCGCCAGCACGGCGGCGCAGCCGGCGTCGGCCGCGCAGGCGCTCTCCGGACTCTGCGGCGACAGCAGGGTGTTGTCGGTGAACTCGAGGTCGTGCGGGTCCCCGCAGCCCTCGTCGGGGTGCTCCTTGTCGGCCGGGGGCCAGGCTCCGGGGAAGTCCCGCCGCTCCAGCCATGAGGGCACCGCGTCGTCCCAGAAGTTGCCGCGGTAGCGGACGTTGCGCACCGGGCGGTCGCCCCACTCCTCGCTGCATCCGCCGATGGCGGCGACATAGTCGTAGACCGCGTTGCCGTCCACGGTGGTCCAGTTGGTGCTGTCGTCGGTGTAGATGCCGACGTTCCACTCGCCGTACCTGCTGCTCGTCACCGCGTTGCCGCTGATGACGGCGCCGTCGGCGAATGAGGTGCCCTGTTCGCCCCGAAGGTAGATGCCGCCGCCGTCGGCCAGGAGCCGGTTCGTCGCGAAGACGCGGTTGTTCAGGATGCGATTGCCGTGCATGATGCCGCGCAGGTCGTCGGCGGGGCCGGACAGGATGCCGGTGTAGGGCACGTGGTCGACCTGGTTGTGCGCGATGGTGGTGTCCTGGGTGGCGGTGTCCCAGACGGCGGAGGCGGAGTGGTACTCCGCGCCGACGTGGTGGATCCAGTTGTTGGTGATCCGGTTGCCGCGGTTGGTGCCCGTCTGGTCCGGCGGGACCACTCCCAGCAGGATGCCGCCGTCGGAGACGTCGGCGATGACGTTTCCGTCGACGGTGTTGTACGAGCTGTTCCGCGACAACTCCACTGCCTGGGCGCCGAGATGGGTGAACCGGTTGCCCTCCAGGGTGATCCGCTCGGCGGTACGGAAGGCGACCGTGCCGGGCACCGTGAGCAGCTTCGCGTCCTCGCCCTTGCCGGGCCGCAGATACATGCTCCACGCGGAGGGGAACCCCGCGGGCTCGCTGGGCGTCAGCCAGGTGGCGTACGCGAAGGTCAGGCCCCGGAAGCCGATGTCGTGCAGGGGGCGGCCCGGTCGGCCGGTGCCGGTGACCAGGTTCTCCAGGACCGGGGCGATCGCCTCGGCGCGGCCCATGTCCTGACCGGGACGCGGGAAGTAGAGCAGCTCGTGGTGACCGGGGCGGGAGCGGTCGAGGTACCAGCTGCCGGGCTCGGCCTCGAAGCTGGGGGAGTTCTCGACGGCCGTCGGTGACGTGAGCAACTCCGGTCCTCCGTACAGGGCTTGGGCCAGATCCCAGCACGGCTGGTCCATCGTGATGGCGGTGCCGGAGACGCCGGCGACTCCGCAGCGGCCCTCGACATAGCCGCCGCGGTACACGAACTCGATGTCGGCGGGGTTCTTCCAGCTCCGCGGAACGGTGCTCGTGGTGACGTAGCCGCTCTTCGTCACCTTCAACGTGCCCTCGAAGCCGGCGCCCTCACGGGTGAGCCGCTCGGCGCGGCGCCCGTCGACGTAGAACTGCCGGGTCTCCAGACCGCCCACGTCCGCGCGCCAGAACCCGCGCAGCCGAGGGTCCGGCCGCCAGCCGGAGATCCGCCGGCCGCCGCTGAGGGTGACCCGCTCCTGCCGAGCGGTCCCGTAGCCGTACGCCTGGTAGATCACCCCGGAGTCGCCCGCGGCCTCCGACAGCCGCAGCGGCTCCTTGAGGGTGTACGTCCCTCCGCGCAGGTTCACCACCAGGCCGGACGTCCGCTCCGGCGCCCGGGCGCGTGCGGCCTGTTGGGCGCGTGCCGGGGTGGCGAAGGGGCGGTCCAGGGTGCCGGGCCAGGAGTCCTTGCCCCATGGGGCGACGTACAACTGCGGTACGGGTGCGGGCTGTTCGGCCGACGCCGTGACCGGCAGGGCCGTCATCGCCAGTGCCACCGCGGTCAGTGCGACCGCGTTCCTCCGATTGCGCGAGATCACCATGCTTCCCCCTGGGTGGTCGGGTGTCTCCACCCTGGGGGAAGCAGGAGATGGCGGGCATCGGGCGATCGTCGACGGAACCGCCATCCTCGGACGGACGGGTGGCTACCAAAGTAGGCAGACCCCGGCCACGCCTGTCAGGCGTACGGGTCGAACGCGATGCCCGACGGCTTCGAGGCGGCGAGGTGGTACGGGAAGTCGCCGTCGTCGATCTTGAGCGTCGCGGAGCCGAAGTCCGCGCCGATCAGCTTGTCGCGGTAGCCGGCCGGATAGCCGTTCCAGCCGACGAGCCGGGGGAAGAACCAGTTGCCGGTGGCGTTCTCCGCCGGTTCGTCGTTGCCGTTGGCGAAGCGGAAGCAGTGGGTCGAGACACCGTCCTTGTGGTAGACGATCTTCGGGTGGGTGCCGTCGAAACGGATCGCCGAGCGGGCGGCCACCTGGTAGCTGTTGTGCTGGGACACCGACACGTACTGGACCTGGTCGTTGTTGATCCACACCACGACGTGCTCCCAGTCGTGCCGGTGCCCGATGGCCGCCGGGCCGAGCGTCGCCTGGTCCTTCTCGAAGTAGCTGGCGTACATGACGGCGCACCAGCCGTTGTTGCACTTCGCCCGCGAGTAGGTGTTGGCGTTGGCCAGCTGGGCGGGGTCGTGGCACTTGCCGTTGACGGCGCCGCCGAGCTTGAGGCCGGGGTTGAGGGTGCCGTCGGCGCCGATCGCCGCGGTGGCGTAGCAGCCGTCGCCGTCGTAGTCGTACGCGGGTGAGAAGGTCTGCTCCAGTCCGTCGGCGTTCTGCGGCAGCAGGGTCAGGACGTCCGCGTGGGCGGTCGCCGGGACCGCCATGACGAGCGTCAGCGCGCCGACAGCGCCGAGGAGCGCTTGTGCGAGGGATGTCGACTTGGGCATCGGGCCGCCTTGTCAGCAGTAGAGGTTGGCGCCCGGCGTGACGCCGAGGATCGAGGTGAACCGGTTGTAGGCGTCGACGCGGCTCTGCACCTGCGCCGGGTTCCTGCCGTCGCACTCCAGGGAGCCGTTGATGCTGCGGATCGTCTGTCCGAAGCCGGCCTGGTTGACCATGGCGTTGTGCGGGGTCATCGTGCCGGGGCCGGACTGGGTGTTCCAGTACCACAGGCCCGTCTTCCAGGCCACGGTCGAGTCGTTCTGCACCAGCCAGGGGTTGCCCAGCAGATCGATGCCGAGTGCGTCGCCCGCGGCCTTGTAGTTGAAGTTCCAGCTGAGCTGGATCGGTCCGCGGCCGTAGTAGGCGGCCTGGCCGGCCGGGCAGCCGTACGGGCGGCTCCAGTCGCAGTACGTCGGGTAGTTGGCGGTGTTCTGCTCGACGATGTGGACCAGCCCGCCGGTCTCGTGGTTGACGTTGGCCAGGAACGCGGCGGCCTCCTGCTTCTTCACCGTGTCGCTGCCGGTGCCCGCGAAGCCGGGGTAGGCGCTGAGGGCCGCGGTCAGGCCGCCGTAGGTGTAGAAGGAATTCCGGTTCGGGAACATCTGGTTGAACTGGGCCTCGGAGACGACGAACCCGGACGGGTTGGTGCCGCCGCCGCTCGCGGGCGCGTTCCACTTCTGGTTCGCGCCGCCGGAGCAGGTCCAGATCTGGAGCCGGGTGCCGTTGGCGCTGTTGTTCTCCCGGACGTCCAGGCACTTGTTCGCGGCCGGATTGACGATGTCACGCGCCGCGGTGACCACCCACTGCTGGTTGGCGCCGCCCGAGCAGTCCCACAGCTGGACCGCCGCGCCGTCGGCGGTGCCGCGGTCGACGACGTCCAGACACTTGCCGAGCGCGCGCAGGGTTCCGTCACCGGAGTTGGACCAGATCTGGGCACCTGTTCCGTTGCAGTCGTAGAGCTGTACGGCGGTGCCGTTGGCGCTGCTCGCGCCCGCGACGTCGACGCACTTGCCCGCGAGGCCGGATATCGAGCCGGAGGCGGCCTGGGCGGGAGTCGCGGTGAGCAGGGCGGTGAGGACGGCGGAGAGTGCGGCGAGGACCGTGAGCCGGGTACGGGACCGTATGCGGTCGGAGAAGGGCATGGCTGAGGACGCTCCTGGAGTGTGTCGGGGGGTGAGTGCGTCACACGTGGCGTTGCTGACCCGTGAAGCTAAAGGTATGGACCACGCCCGTCAAGGGTTGAAGTAAGTATTGAAGTAAGCGAGTTGGAGCTTCTGGCCAGGCGGTGTACCCGACGTTCGTCCCGTGTTGGCGCCCCCGCCATAGAATGTCCCTACTGTGCGCGCCATGAGAAGACTTTCGATCATGGTCACCGCCGCGGCGCTGACCATGGGCCTTGCCTCGCCCGCGGTGGCCGACCGGGAGCACACCGGGTTCGGACAGGCCACGCTGACCGGTTTCGCCGCCCTGCCGGCCCAGACCTTCGTGCCCGGCAGCGAGCCGTCCGGCTCCGCCATCGGCGCGGGCCCGTTCAACGGCATCACACCGCCCTTCGCCGACCAGCCCGTGCAGGGCTTCAGCGGGGTCGTGAACCGGCACGACGGCACCTTCGACGCGCTGTCCGACAACGGCTACGGGAACAAGGCCAACAGCGCCGACTTCCTGCTCCGCGTCCACCGGATCAAGCCGGACACCCGCACCGGGAAGGTCACCGTCGTCGGCGGGTTCAACCTCAGCGACCCGGACCACCATGTGCCGTTCGCGCTGACGCGGGCCGACCGGGTGCTCACCGGTGCGGACTTCGACGTCGAGTCGATCGTGCGGGCTGCCGACGGGACGCTGTGGCTGGGCGACGAGTTCGGCCCGTACCTGCTGCACTTCTCCGCCAAGGGCCGCCTGCTGGAGGCCCCGATCGCGCTCGACGGCGTGCGGGCCCCCGAGTACTCCGCCCAGCCCACGATCGCGAGCAGCAAGGGCTTCGAGGGCATGGTCCGCGGCGTCGACGGCCGCCACCTCTACCCGCTCCTGGAAGGCACGGTGACCGGCGACACCCCCGGCGACCTGCGCTTCAGCGAGTTCGACCTGCGTAAGCGCGCCTACACCGGCAAGCGCTTCGTCTACCGCCTGGAGTCCACCGCCAACGCCATCGGCGACGCCATCGCCGTCGACAAGCACCGCTTCCTGGTCGTGGAGCGCGACGGCGGGCAGGGCGACACCGCCAAGTTCAAGAGGGTCTACCTCGTCGACACCCGGGACCGCGACGGCGACGGGCTGGTCGACAAGACCCTGGTGGCCGACCTGCTGGACCTCGCCAACCCCAAGGGCCTGGGCGGCTTCGGTACGACGTTCCGCTTCCCGTTCCAGACGATCGAGGACCTGTCCCTCCTCGACGACCGGACGCTGGCCGTGCTCAACGACAACAACTTCCCGTTCTCCTCGGGCCGTACGGCAGGCCAGGCGGACAACAACGAGTTCATCACCATCCGCCTCACCTCGCCGCTGCACGCCGACAAGCGGGCCTTCCACTGACCGGTCAGGTGAGTTTCCGGCAGTAGAGCGCGTCCGGCGTACGGGACGAGCCCACCCGGCCCGTGTACGCGATCCCGGCCGCGTACTCGTCGTCCGCGCACTGGCCCTTGTACCGGCCGTACGCGAAGTCGCCGCCCCTGGGCCCCGTGCCCCTGTTGTCGCCCCGGTCGAACCAGACGGTACGACCGCTCGTACCGAGCCTCCCGGCCGGGGCGGCCGCGCACAGTGCCGCGGAGACGGCGGCACCGCGGACGCTGTACCCGGTCAGGAACTGCCCCTCGGCGCACTGGAGTTTGGTGTACCCGGACGCCCAGTCCCGGCCCGGCACCACATGCCGCTCGTCCACGACCACCTCGTGTCCGCCCGCCGGATCCCACAAGGCACCGGCGGACACGTCCGAGCACAGCCCGCGGTTGCCGGTGTGGCTCAGCCCGAGCAGTCGCTGTCCGTCGGGGCAGGCGGCCTTGCGGGCGCCGGAGTCCCAGTCGGGCAGCGCCCGCATCCGCCGTGACGCGACGAAGTCGCCGTGGTCGGGGCTGAGTTGGGACCAGTCCGGTACGGGGGCCACCGCCCCGGTCCGGCCGTCGGCCTCGATGAGCCGGGTCCAGGCGGCGGCCCGCCAGTCGTCACCGTCGTACACGCCCATACGGCGGCCCGCCGCGTCCCAGTGCAGCAGGGCCCAGCCGTTGCCCTCGCGGCCCTCGTGCCGGCCGACCAGCGGCCAGTAGGCGAAGTCGGCGTCGGTGCGCACGAGTTGGTCGACGAAGTTCTCGAACCAGGCCCGCTGCTTCGCGCCGGTCTCGTCGCGTCCGCCGACGCCGAACTCGCTGATCCAGACGGGGGCGGTGAAGTGCCGGTCCTGCTCCGCCGTCACGAAGAAGGCCTGGCGGTTCAGGGTGTCGATCAGTTCGGCGGGACTCAGGTCGCGGTAGCGGGGGTCGGTGGTCTCGCCCGTGCCGGTGGCGCCGCTGTGGTTCGGGCCGGTGTAGTCGTAGAAGTGCGCCGAGTACACGAGCTTGCCGGAGTCGACGAGCGTGTGCGACAGCCTGCGCGCCGGCTCCAGGGTGGGGCGTTCGTGGGCGAATCCGTCGACGGGGATGCCGGTCCAGTTGATGCCCTCGACGATGATCAGGAGGTCCGGATTCGCCTCCGTGAGGATGCGGTCGCCCACGCGCTGCGAGGCGGCGAACCAGTCGTGGTCGTCACCGAGGCCCCAGTTGGGGTCGTCCCAGACATTGCGACGGACCTCGTTGTAGAGATCGGCGCCGACGACCCGCTCGTTGTCCCGGTAGCGGCGGGCCATGAACAGCCAGTCGCTCTCCCAGGCCGCGGTGGACTGACTCGCGTTCCAGCGTTCGTTGCCGTCGACGCCGCAGCACCAACGGGTCGTGTTGGTGTGGTTGTTGAGGATCACGGCGAGGCCGGACGCGGTGAGTTCGGCCACCACGGCGTCGTAGACCTGGAGCGGTGTGCTGCCGCGCAGGGCGGGGTTGGCGGCGACGGACCCGTCCGTGACCGGGCGGGTGTCGTGGATCATCTCGTTGGAGAAGGGCAGGCGGACGCTGTTGATCCCGATCTCCTGGAAACCGGCGATGATCTCGGCCATGGGCGCGCGGTCCAGGCCGAGCGGCATCCGGCCGGAGTTCTCCCCGGCGTGGTGGTTCGCGTCGTCCTCCGTGCTGCCCGATCCGTTCCACGTGCCGCTGGCGCCGTGCCAGTTGCCCGAGCGCAGCTTGAAGCGGTCGCCGTCGGCGTCCACGATCCAGCGGCCCCGGGTGCTCAGGGGAGCGGTCCACCCCGGTGTGGCCGCCGCTGCCTCGGGGGCGGTCGTCAGCGGTGTCACCAGGAGCGCGGCGGCCAGTGCGGCCCTGACGAGGAATCCGAGCATGGCCACCATCCCGAGGAACGTAGTGACGCCGGTATTGTCATGGCAGCGTCATCATGGAGGGTGGGGTGGCATTGGTCCAGTCCTGGAGCGCCGCCGGTCGCCGCCCCGGTGGGTTCCGGCCGGTTGGCGTGTGCGCACCCATGCCGCAAGCGCGGCTTACGAGGGCATGATGGCGTCGACCGTGCTCCCCATGAACGGAGGCACACATGGACATCGGAATCGGCCTGCCCAACACGGTGCCCGGCACCGATCCCCAGCCCCTTCTCGACTGGGCCCGGCGGGCGGAAGAGGCCGGATTCAGCACCCTCGGCACCATCGGACGGCTGGTGTACGGCGGTTACGAGGAACTGATCGCCCTCACCGCCGCGGCCGCGGTGACCAGCCGGATACGGCTCACCACCAGTGTGCTGCTGGCGCCGCTCTACACGAACTCCGCGCTGCTCGCGAAGCAGGCCGCCTCGCTGGAGCGGATATCCGGCGGCCGCTTCGTCCTCGGCGTGGGGCTCGGCGGCCGGGACGACGACTACGCGGCCAGTGGCGTGTCCACCAAGGGCAGAGGCCGGCGCCTGGACGAGCAGCTCACCGAGATGAAGCGCGTCTGGGCCGGCGAGGAGTACGGATTCGCCGGGGCGATCGGGCCACGCCCCGGGCGCGAGGGCGGCCCCGAACTCATTCTGGGCGGCTCCACGGAGGCGAGCTTCCGGCGCGTCGCCGAGTTCGCCGACGGCTGGATCATGGGCGGGGGTTCGCCGGACACGTTCGCCCAGGCCGCGGCCGGGGTCGACGCCGCCTGGCAGAAGGCCGGGCGCGCGGGCACGCCGCGCAAGCTGTCGCTGGCCTACTTCGGGCTGGGCCCGGACGCCCGAGCCCAGGCGGACGCCTATCTGCTCGACTACTACGGCTTCCTCGGCGACTTCGCCCAGCAGATCGCGGGCAGCGCCGCGGTGAGCGCGCAGATGGTGAGGTCCTACGTCGACGCGTTCGCGGCCGGCGGCTGCGACGAACTCATCTTCGTCCCCACCGGCTCGGGGCTCGACCAGATCGACCTGCTCGCCGAGGCGGTCGCCTGAGTCAGAGCAGGACGGTCATCCGCACGGACACGTCGTCGCCGGCCGCGATGCTCTGCGGCTTGCGCACGGCGTTCTTGAGCGGCAGCAGATAGCAGCCGTCCTTGGGGAAGAGCGAGGTCGTGAAGGTGGTCGCGCCGATGCGCGCCTCGACGGGGATCACTCCCCAGCCGTAGGTGGCCATCGCGGCCACCTCGCGGATGTCCGCGGACTCCTCGTCCGGTACGGGGAGGAAGTAGTAGGGCGCCGGACCACGCCATTCGACGACGCGGCTGGTGAAGGAGAGCTCCATGCGGTCATTGTCCGCTCTGGAGTTCTCGGTGCAGCCGCCGCGTCCAGGGGTGGTCCCCGCCGAACACGCGCGTGAAGACGGGCAGGAGCCCGGCGAGTCGGGTGTCCCCGGCCGGCGCGTCCCGGTGGTGCCGGGTCAGCCGGCCCACGTGGAAGGCGTTGAGAAGGGTGTGCGGGTGTTCGTGCCCCAGGGCGGCGGTGCGGTCCTCAAGGAGGGTGGTGAACTGGCGCAGCGATTCCCGGGGTTCGCCCTCGGCCTCGGTCCAGCCCGCGATGTTGTGGCGTACGGCGAGGGTGTGCGGATGGGCCGGACCGTTGACCCGGTGCTCGTCGTCGAGGAGGGCGCGGCACTCGGCCAGGGCTCGGGCGCGGGCACCCTGGGCCGCCGTCCAGTAGGCCGTGTTGTGGCGGGTCAGGAGGGTTTCCGAAGCCTGCGGGCCCACAATCCGTTCGGTGTCGTGGTGGAGCTCGGCGTACCGCCGCGCCGCGTCCTGGGCGTCGCCCGTCTCTCCGGTCCAGCGGGCGAGGTCGTCGCGCAGCAGGCGCAGGGCCCGGTGGTCGTGGTCGTCCAGCCGCTCCCGGTACACGTCCAGCAGGTCCTGGGTCTGCTGTCTGGCCTGCGGTGCCCGGCCGCACACGCCCGTCCAGTACGCGACACCGTGCCGTACGACGAGGGTGAACCAGGCGTCGTCCCCGAGCCGGGTGCGGCAGTCCGCCTCCAGCCCGGTGAGCAGCCGTAACGCGGCGGCGGCGTTGCCCGTGGCGCCGATCGTGGACGCGTTCAGATGGCGCTCGCGCAGCAATGCCATGGAGCCCGCCCCCGCCTGGATCGTCGGCCGCGCTCCCAGAGTAGCCAGCGTCGCCGCACCCCAGAAGACGGACGTCCGTACCGGCATCGGTGACCGCCTCGTGGACGCCCTCTTGACGTCGATGCGCGGCCGATCGACACTCCAGATGGGAATCCTAGTGAACAGGTAGGGAAACATGGGGCGCCTTGAGTCGGCAGTGGGCCGAGTGAGCCGTACCTCTCGGCTGTCGCCTCTTCTGACCTCCCGCCGCCACATCGACCTGCAGCGCGTCTGCAGCGCGATCCGCCGGCTCGGCTGAGCCCGCCCGTCCCCGCGCCCCTGCCGCCGCGCACCGGCGCACCCCCCTGTCCTGGCCCGACGTCGCTTCCGCCGCGCGTACGTCCGCGCGCCCACACCCGGGGAGATCCATGTCCGTCACACCGCTCGCTCCTGCCGCGACCGCGCAGTCCACCGCCGCGTTCCGGGGCCGGATCGGCCGGGACGCGCGCAGCGGGCACTACGCCGTGCCGCGCCGCTACCGGCTGCATCTGTCACCCGCCTGTCCCGACGGACTGCGCATCGCCGTCGTCCACGGGCTGCTCGGCCTCGACGACGCCTGTCCCGTGACGTTCCTCGACGCGATCCCCGACTGTCCCGACGGGGGCCACAGCGCGCTGCGCCCGCTCTACGAGGCCAGCGCGCACCGCTACACGGGCGCCGCCGTCGGGCCGGTGCTCAGCGACGACTGGTCGGGCCGCATCGTCAGCACCCATGCCCCGGACATCACGCGCGACCTCGCCCGGCGCTTCGGCGGCGACCGTGCGGCGCTGTACCCGTGCGGCGCGGAGTCGGAGACCGAGGCGGTGGAGCGGCTGTGCGCCCAGGGCATCGAGCAGGCCGCACAGGAGGCGGGCACGGCGGGCACCGACCCGGACGCGCGTGCCGCGGCGCTGGACAAGCTGCTGGAGACGCTGGCCTCGCTGGAGCGCTGGCTCGACGGACGCGAGTATCTGATCCGGGATCAGATCACCGCCGCAGACGTCGAGTTGTGGGTCACGCTGGTCCAACTCGACACCGTGCACCGCCACCACCTGGACGCCTCCGCCGTGCAGCGGATCGCCGCCCACCCCGCCCTGTGGGCGTACGCCCGCCGGCTGGCCGCGCACCCCGCCTTCGGCGCGCACCTCGACCTCGACGGCATCGCCCGTCGCCACCATGCCCACTGCCGCGGCCTGGAGGCCGCCGGTGCGGCCGTGCAGATCCTCGACTGGGCCGCGCACACTGCCCACGTGGTGGACCGGCATTGACATCCGTTCGGGCAGATGTCTTAACTTACGCCCCAGAACGGTCATGAGCGTCAGCGACAAGCCCTGGCTAGCTGACCGGCAACCCTCGCTCCGCGGTGGGGTGCCCCAGGTGACGACCGGACCGACACACATCGGTAAGCGCGAGGGCCCCACGGGCCGGAAGACACGGTGACGGACATGTACGCAGCTGCCAGGACGGCCACCCGCCGCGCCTCGCGCTGCGTACGGCCGTACGCGAACCTTCTCGTCGCCGACCGGGCCGTCGACCTCCTGCGCGTGAACAGCGCACTGTGTACCGCACCGGGCCGAGCCCGCTGTCGGGGCTGACGTCCCCCTCCGCAGCCCCAGCGTTCCCGACGAACACCGCCCGCGCGGTGTGCCGTTGTCCGCCCAGCCCCCGGTTCCCGTGCGTCCCCGTGTGCCACGACCTGCCGTAGCAGAGCCGTCGTAGCCACGTCCCGTGCGCCCGTGTCCGGGGGATCCGATCCCGCCGGAGCCCCTCATGAGCGAACCCCCAGGCACCGCCGTCTCCGTAACGGAGGCGCCGCAGACTTCTGACATCCCGTCAAAGCCACTGACAGCACAGCGAGTTCTGCCGCTGCGGCGGCCCGGACGCTGGATCGCCACCGCCGTCGTCCTGGTCCTCGCGGCCCAGTTCGTGCACGGCCTGGTGTCCAACCCCTTCTACCAGTGGGACCGGTTCGCCTACTGGTTCCTGCGGCCGACGATCCTCGACGGACTGCTCATCACCCTCGAAGTCACCGCCTACAGCGCGGTGCTGGGCCTTCTGGGCGGCATCCTGCTCGCCCTCGCCCGGCTGTCGTCGAGCCCGGTCCTGCGCGCGGTCAGCTGGACCTACATCTGGGCCCTGCGCTCCATACCCCTGATCGTGGTCCTGCTGTTCCTCTACAACTTCAGCGCCCTGTACCAGACGCTCAGCCTGGGCGTCCCCTTCGGACCGGCGTTCTTCACCTTCGACGAGTCACGGCTCGCCACCGACATGGCCGTCGCCGTCATCGGCCTCAGCCTCAACGAGGCTGCCTACGCGGCCGAGGTCGTGCGCGGCGGCATCCTCTCCGTCGACCAGGGCCAACACGAGGCGGCCGCCGCGCTCGGCCTGCCGAAGCGCTACCAGTTCCGCAGGATCGTCTTCCCGCAGGCGCTGCGCTCCATCACCCCGAACTACGTCAACCAGCTCATCGGCCTCATCAAGGCCACCTCGCTGGTCTTCTACGTGTCCCTGCTCGACCTGTTCGGCACCGCGCAGACGATGGGCTCCACCTACCCCGGCGACATCGTGCCGCTGCTGCTGGTCGTCACCGTCTGGTACCTGATCCTCACCAGCGTCGTCTCCGTCATCCAGTTCTATGTCGAGCGGTACTACGCCCGGGGCGCCACCCGCAGCCTGCCGCCGACGCCGTTGCAGAAACTGCGGTCCGGTCTCACCGACCTGCGGGCCCGCATCCGCAGGGAGGCCGCCGTATGACCACCACCGAGACCGTCAAGGCCGCGCCGGCCGCAGTCGAGGTGCACGACGTGCACAAGTGGTACGGCGCCCACCGGGTCCTGGACGGCGTCGACCTGACCGTGCGGCCCGGCGAGGTCACCGTCATCCTCGGCCCGTCCGGATCCGGTAAGTCCACCCTGCTCCGGGTCATCAATCACCTGGAGAAGCCGGAGATCGGCTATGTCAGCGTCAGCGGCGAGCTGATCGGCGTACGACGCCAGGGCGAGCGTCTCAAGGAGCTGAGCGAGCGTGCCATCCTCACCCAGCGAAGCCGCATCGGGTTCGTCTTCCAGAACTTCAACCTCTTCCCGCATCTGACCGTGCTGGAGAACGTCGCGGCGGCCCCGGTGGCGACCGGCAAGCTCGACAAGGCACAGGCCCAGGAACTCGCGCGCGAACTCCTGGACCGGGTGGGACTCGCCGACAAGGCGGACGCCTACCCGCGGCAGCTCTCCGGCGGACAGCAGCAACGCGTGGCCATCGCCCGCGCCCTCGCGCTGCGGCCCGGCGTCATCCTCTTCGACGAGCCCACCTCCGCCCTCGACCCCGAACTGGTCGGCGAGGTCCTCGCCGTCATCAAGGACCTGGCGAAGAGCGGCACCACCCTGGTGATCGTCACCCACGAGATCGGCTTCGCCCGCGAGATCGCCGACCGGGTCGTCTTCATGGACGACGGAAGGATCGTCGAACAGGGACCGCCCGCCGAGGTCCTGGACCAGCCGCGGCACGAGCGGACCCGGGACTTCCTCAGCAAGGTGCTCTGACACCGCCCTCGACTTCCCCCCACGGCAGCACCCTCACCATCTCTCCCAGTGACAAAGGACAGTCATGCCTACCCAGTTCACCCGACGCAGCCTGATACGGGGCATCACCGCGGCCACCGCCGTCGCCACCCTCGCCACCGGGCTCACCGCCTGCGGGGGCGAGAGCGACGCCGCGACCACGACCGACACCGCCGGCACGGTGACCGTGGGCCGGGTGTCCAACGGCGCCGCCACCGAGACCGCCATCAAGGTCGCCGAGGTGAAGTCCATCAGCGCCCAACTCCCGGACGCCATCAAGAAGAAGGGCACGCTGGTCATCGGCTCCGGCATCCTGCCCTCCGGCAGCCCGCCGCTCGGCTTCATCGGCAGCGACCAGAAGACGCTCACCGGCTCCGAGCCCGACCTCGCCAACCTGGTGGCCGCCGTTCTCGGCCTCAAGCCGGAAGTACGCAAGTCGACCTGGGAGAACCTGTTCATCGGCATCGACAGCGGAAAGGTCGACGTCGGCTTCTCGAACATCACCGACACCGAGGAGCGCAAGCAGAAGTACGAGTTCGCCTCCTACCGCAAGGACGACCTCGCCCTGGAGGTGAAGAAGGACAACACCTGGAACTTCGACGGCAATTACGAGAGCCTCGCCGGAAAGACGGTCTCCGTCGGCAACGGCACCAACCAGGAGAAGATCCTCCTGGAGTGGAAGGCGAAGCTGGCCAAGGAGGGCAAGAAGCCCCTCACCGTCAAGTACTTCCAGGAGAGCAACAGCCTCTACCTGGCCCTGAACAGCGGCAAGATCGACGCCTACTTCGGTCCCAGCCCCAACCTCTCCTACCACGCCACGAAGACCGCGAACACGCCCCAGGCGACTCGGATCGCGGGCCAGTTCTCCGGCGCGGGCGAGTCCCTCCAGGGGCTGATCGCGGCGACCGCCAAGAAGGGCAGCGGGCTCGCCGAGCCGCTCGCCGCCGCGATCAACTACCTGATCGAGAACGGCCAGTACGCGCAGTGGCTCAAGGCCTGGAACATCTCCGGCGACGCCGTCGCCAAGTCCGAGGTGAACCCGCCCGGGCTGCCGCTCACCAACTCCTGATCATCTGTCAGAACACCCTGTGAGAAAGGCCGTCGTGGTCCCCCAGATCGCCCTCGGAACCCGTCTCCTGGACAACCCGGTCTGGGCGGCCCTGGACGGACCGCACGCGGCCTTCGCCGAACGGGTCGGCCGGGCGGCGCGCTATCCGGCGGACGTGTACGCGTTCGCCGCGCTCGCCGACCCGGCGGACCCGGCCGCCTGGACCGACCTGCACACCCTGCTGGGCCCGGCAACCACCGCACGGATCAAGGGAGTCGAGACCGTCCCCGACGGATGGGACGTCGTCGGTGGCGGCCAGGGCGTCCAGCTCGTCGACACCCGGCTGCGGGCCGAACCCGCCCCGGAAGCCGTACGGCTCGGCCCCGACGACGTACCCGACATCCTGGACCTGGTCGCCCGCACCAGACCCGGTCCCTTCCTCGCCCGCACCGTCCACCTCGGCACCTACCTCGGCATCCGGCACCGGGGCCGGCTCGTCGCCCTCGCCGGCGAACGGCTCCACCTGCCCGGCTGGACCGAGATCAGCGCCGTCTGCACCGACCCGGCCCACCGCGGCCGGGGCCTGGGCACCCGCCTTGTGCGGGCGGTCGCGGCGGGCATCAGGGAACGCGGGGAGACCCCGTTCCTGCACGCCGCCGCGAACAACGCCACCGCGATCCGGCTGTACGAGTCGATCGGCTTCACCCTGCGCCGTCGTACGACCATCCTCCAGGTGCGCACACCAGGAACAGATCCGCGGGCCGGGGTGTTGTGAGTCACGACGAGACGCGTGCTACCGGGGCGGGAGGCAGGGACGTGCTGAGCACCCACCAACTCCTTCTGCACTCCCGCCCGTACATCGACCTCCAGCGTGTCGCCGGCGCCCTCTGTCGCCCCTGACCTCCTTCTCCGCCACCGTGCCCTGAGTGCCGCATGCCCGGGCCGGTGATCTCGTACGGATCTCCAGGAAGGCACCCACTCGTGTCCCCTTCTTCCTCCCTGCATCTCGCCGTGGCCCTCGACGGCACCGGCTGGCACCCGGCCTCCTGGCGCGAGCCGGTCGCCCGCCCCCGGGACGTGTTCACCGCCGCCTACTGGGCCGACCTGGTCGCCGAGGCCGAGCGCGGCCTGCTCGACTTCGTCACCTTCGAGGACGGCCTCGGCCTCCAGTCCTCGGTCTTCGGCGAACTGGACGGCCGCACCGACCAGCTCCGCGGCCGCCTGGACGCCGTACTGACCGCCTCCCGCGTCGCGCCCCTGACCCGGCACATAGGACTCGTGCCGACCGTCATCGCCACCCACACCGAGCCCTTCCACATCTCCAAGGCGATCGCCACCCTCGACTACGTCAGCACCGGCCGCGCCGGGCTGCGCGTGCAGATCGCGCCCCGCCCCCACGAGGCCGACCACTTCGGGCGCCGCACCGTCCCGCCGCTGAGCCTGGAAGAGCTCCAGAGCCCGGCCGGACAGGAACTCGTCAGCGACCTCTTCGACGAGGCCGCCGACTACGTCGAGGCCGTCCGCCGGCTCTGGGACAGCTGGGAGGACGACGCGGAGATCCGGGACGTCACCACCGGCCGCTTCATCGACCGCGACAAGCTGCACTACATCGACTTCGAGGGCAGGCACTTCAGCGTCAAGGGCCCCTCCATCACCCCGCGCCCGCCGCAGGGCCAGCCCCTGGTCAGCGCACTGGCGCACCAGACCGTGCCGTACCGGCTGGTGGCCCGCCAGGCCGACGTCGGCTACGTCACCCCGTTCGACGCCGATCAGGCCCGGGCGATCGTCGCGGAGATCCGCGCCGAGCAGGAGACGGCGGGCCGGACCGACGAGCCTCTGCATGTCTTCGGTGACCTGGTGGTCTTCCTCGACGAGGACCCGGCTGAGGCCGAGGCCCGCAAGGAGCGCCTGGATGCCCTCGACGGCGGTGCATTCACCAGCGACGCCCGCATCTTCACCGGCACCCCCGCCCAACTCGCCGACCTCCTCCAGGAGTTCCAGTCGGCCGGTCTGACCGGCTTCCGGCTGCGCCCCGCCGTCCTCGGCCACGACCTCCCGGCCATCACCCGCGGCCTGGTCCCCGAACTCCAGCGCCGCGACGCCTTCCGCACCGCCTACGAGGCCGACACCCTGCGCGGTCTGCTGGGCCTCGCCCGCCCCGCCAACCGCTACGCCGCCGCCTGAGCCGGAAGGACCCCGCAGAGCCATGACCAAGCCGCTGAAGCAGATCCATCTGGCCGCCCACTTCCCGGGCGTCAACAACACCACCGTGTGGAGCGACCCCCAGGCCGGCAGCCACATCGAGTTCAGCTCCTTCGCCCACTTCGCGCGGACCGCCGAACGCGCCAAGTTCGACTTCCTGTTCCTCGCCGAGGGCCTGAGGCTGCGCGAACAGGGCGGCAAGATCTACGACCTGGACGTCGTCGGCCGCCCCGACACCTTCACGATCCTCGCCGCGCTCGCCGCCGTCACCGAACACCTCGGCCTGACCGGCACCATCAACTCCACCTTCAACGAGCCCTACGAGGTGGCCCGCCAGTTCGCCAGCCTCGACCACCTCTCCGGCGGCCGCGCCGCCTGGAACGTGGTCACCTCCTGGGACGCCTTCACCGGCGAGAACTTCCGCCGCGGCGGCTTCCTCCCGCAGGAGGAGCGCTACTCCCGGGCGAAGGAGTTCCTGGCCACCGCGAACGAACTGTTCGACTCCTGGCAGGGCGACGAGATCCTCGCCGACCAGGCTTCGGGGCAGTTCCTGCGCGACGCCAAGGCCGGTTCCTTCGTCCACACCGGCCAACACTTCGACATCCACGGCCAGTTCAACGTCCCGCGCTCGCCGCAGGGCCGCCCGGTCATCTTCCAGGCGGGCGACTCCGAGGAGGGCCGCGAGTTCGCCGCGTCGAGCGCCGACGCCATCTTCAGCCGGTACGCCACGCTGGACGGAGGCCAGGCCTTCTACACGGACGTCAAGAAGCGCCTCGCGAAGTACGGCCGCCGCCATGACGAGTTGCTGATCCTGCCCGCCGCCAGCTTCGTCCTCGGCGACACCGACGAGGAAGCCGAGGAGCTCGCCAAGGAGGTGCGCCGCCAGCAGGTCAGCGGGGCCACCGCCCTCAAGCACCTGGAGTTCGTCTGGAACCGGGACCTGTCCTCCTACGACCCGGAAGGACCGCTCCCCGACATCGACCCGGACGTCAGCGGCGACCACATCGCCAAGGGCCGCGCCCAGGTCCGGATGTACCGTGACCCGCTGGCCACCGCCCGCGAATGGCGCGAGCTCGCCGCCGCCAACAACTGGTCCATCCGTGACCTCGTCATCGAGCAGGGCAACCGGCAGAACTTCGTCGGCTCCCCGGAGACGGTGGCGAGGACCATCAACGACTACGTCCAGGCGGACGCCAGCGACGGCTTCATCCTCGTCCCGCACATCACCCCGACCGGCCTCGACGCCTTCGCCGACAAGGTCGTCCCGCTGCTCCAGGAACAGGGCGTCTTCCGCACCGAGTACGAGGGCCCGACCCTGCGCGACCATCTCGGCCTCACCCACCCGGACGAGACGCGGGGCGAGCAGCGAGTGGCGTCGTGAAGTTCCTCGCCATCACGCTGATCGTGCACCGGCCGGACCCGGTCACGGGTGTGCGGAAGTCGACGCACGACCGGTTCCGCGAGGTGCTCGACAACGCCGTGCTGGCCGAGGAGTTGGGCTTCGACGGCTTCGGGGTGGGGGAGCGGCACGAACGGCCGTTCATCTCCTCCTCGCCGACCGTCGTGCTCAGCCACATAGCCGCCCTGACCAAGCGCATCAGGCTCTTCACGGCGGTGACGACGCTGAGCCTGCTCGACCCGGTGCGCGCCTACGAGGACTACGCCACCCTCGACCACCTCTCCGAGGGCCGCCTCGACCTGATCATCGGCAAGGGCAACGGCACCGCCCAGCGTGAGCTGTTCCAGGTCACGCCCGAGGACCAGTGGGACCGCAACGCCGAGAGCTACGAGGTCTTCCGGAAGATCTGGCGCCAGGACAAGGTCACCGCCAAGACCCGCTTCCGGCCGGAGCTGACGGACGCCGAGGTGTGGCCGAGGCCCTACCAGCGGCCGATCCGGGTCTGGCACGGCAGCGCCACCAGCAGGGAGTCGGTGGACCTGGCGGCCCGCTACGGCGACCCGCTGTTCTCGGCGAACGTCACCAACCCCATAGAGCCGTATGCCGAGTTGATCCGCCACTACCGCGAGCGCTGGGAGCACTACGGGCACGACCCGGCGAAGATCGCGGTCGGCGCCGGGACGGCCGGGCTCCTGGTGACGCCCACCTCCCAGGAGGCGCTGAAGATCTACCGGCCGATCTTCGAGTCGACCCTGGCGTTCCAGAAGCAGTTCGGGCTGCCGGTGGTCTTCGAGACCGTGGAGGACTTCGTCGAGCGCAGCTCCGCGCTGATCGGCAGCCCGCAGCAGGTCATCGACAAAGTGCGGCGCTATCACGAGCAGTTCGGCCACACGGTCCTGCATCTGCACGCCGACGCCAGCGGGTTGACGGACACTCAGCATCGGGACTCGCTGGAGCTGTTCCAGTCCGAGGTCGCCCCGGTGCTGCGGCGCGAGATACCGGATCCGCCGTTCCCCTGGGGACCCGTACTGGAGGAGTCCGCCCATGCCTGAGATCCCCCTCGGCGTCCTGGACCTGGTCCCCGTCTCGACCGGCTCCACCGCCGCCGACGCCCTGCGCAACTCCATCGACCTCGCCCAGCGGGCCGAGGGGTTCGGCTACGCCCGTTACTGGTTCGCCGAGCATCACCTCAACCCGGGTGTGGCCGGCACGTCCCCGGCGGTCGTCCTCGCCCTGACGGCCGCCGCGACCTCCACGATCCGGCTCGGCTCCGGTGCCGTCCAGCTCGGTCACCGCACCGCGCTGAACACGGTCGAGGAGTTCGGCCTGCTCGACGCCCTGCACCCGGGCCGCTTCGACCTGGGCCTGGGCCGCTCGGGCGGACGGCCACCGGCGGAGCAGGCGGCCACCTCCTCCTCCGTCGTCGACGGCCGTGCCCCGAACGGCCTGCTCATCCCGCCCCGCTTCTCCTTCGCCCGCCTCCTCGGCTCACCCCGGATCGCCCTCCAGCGCAAGCTGCTCCTGCTGCCCGGCGCCGAGTCGCAGGAGTACGCCGAGCAGATCGACGACATCCTCGCCCTGCTGGCCGGCACCTACCGCTCCCCGGAGGGCATCGAGGCACACGTGGTGCCGGGCGAGGGCGCCGACGTCGAGCTGTGGATCCTGGGCAGCAGCGGCGGCACGAGCGCCGAGGTCGCGGGAGCGCGCGGCCTGCGCTTCGCCGCGAACTACCACGTGAGCCCGGCCACCGTCCTGGAAGCCGTCGACGGCTACCGCTCCTTCTTCGAGCCCTCCGACACCCTCGACAAGCCCTACGTCAGCGTCTCCGCCGACGTCGTCGTCGCCGAGGACGACGAGACCGCCCGCGAACTGGCCACCGGCTACGGCCCCTGGGTCCGCAGCATCCGCACCGCCGAGGGCGCCATCGAGTTCCCGACGCCGGACGAGGCCCGCGCCCACACATGGACCGACGAGGACCGGGAGCTGGTCCAGGACCGCCTCGACACCCAGTTCACCGGCTCCCCTACCACGGTCGCCGACCGTCTCGAACAACTCCAGGAGGCCACCGCAGCCGACGAGTTGCTCATCACAACCATCACCCACGACCACACCGACCGAGTGCGCTCCTACGAACTCCTCGCGAACGAATGGCGAAAGCGAGGTCACTCCGCCCAGTCGAGCTGATGCTCGGGCGTGCCGAGGCCCCTACCGTGCGCCACCTCCTCGGCACGGCCCTCCGGATGTAAGGGAGTTGGTGGCGGACACGCCGGACGGCCGCTCGCTACTGAAGCACCAGGGCGGCGGCACCCCAGCAGGCGGCGAGGAACACGGCGAGAATCCCGGTTGCCACGGCGTTTCGGGCCTTGGCCGTCGCGGCATGTGTCTCGCCGGCCGCGCGCAGCCTGCGCCCGGCGCCGAGGAACACGGCACAGGAGACCGCACACAGCCCCGCCGTGACCGGCAGCAGCCACAGGACCGTCAGGAGGAAGTGCCGCAGCTCATCGCCGGTGCCGCCGTCCGAAGCAAGCATGAGCGGATCCTAGGCGGGCGGGCCGGCGGCGGCAACGGCCGCGAGCAGCACGTCCAGGGACTCCTCGGGTGCCTGCCCCGCGGTGTCGACCACCACGCGCTCGCGCTCCCATGGCTCGTACTCCCGACCGATGATCTCCTCCCAGTCGGGCAACGGCAGCCCCGGCACATCGACCGACCGCGAGGTGGCCCGACGGCGGTGCTCGACGGGGTCGGAACAGCGCACCTCCACCTCGACGACCCCGACACCGGCCCGTGCGGCGGTCTCCCGCCAGGCGTCCCGTGTGACGGCCAGCGGGTTGACCGACTCGGCGACGACGGTCAGCCCCTGCCGCAACTGCTCCTCGGCGAGGGCGTATCCGACGACGTACCCCACCGGCCCCACCGGATGGTCCGCGAGCCCGGACCGCACGATCGCCTGCTCGATGGTGTCGATCCGCAGATGCACCGCCCCGACACGGGCGGCCAGGAGCCGGGAGAGGGTGGTCTTTCCGGACGCGGGAAGGCCGCCGACGACGATGAGCATGCCGTCATCCTGCCGCAGCCGGCGAATGTTCATACGGGCGCAATGCCACGCCCTGGCGATTCCCGAAGCCGCGTGCCTACGGTGAAGAGGTGACCGGTCAGGTGTTCTTCCGCAGGCTGCACGTGGACCTGGCGCGCATGGGCGCGTCCTTCTGTCCGCGCGTCTGACGCCGCCCGCATCCCGGCGCCCCTCGTCGCGCCCGGCTGCCTCGTCGTCCCCGCACGACGACCCTCTCCGCATCCCAGCCCGAGGAGCAGGCATGACCACTGCCGCACGCCCCGACATCCGCCGCGCAGGCCCCCGCTTCGGGGCCGAGATCGACGGAGTGGACCTCACCCGACCCGTCGACGACCTGACCGCGGGCGAACTGCGCCGCGCCTTCGCCGAGCACAAGGTCCTCGTGTTCCGCGGCCAGCATCTGACGCCCGATCAGCAGGTGGAAGCCGTAAGGATCTTCGCCGAGCCCTTCGACCACCCGACCGCCCTGCGCCACCCCGAGAACCCGCTCGTCTACCCGTACAACGTGCGCCAGACCGGCAAGGCCAGCACCTGGCACATCGGCGGACTGTGGCGCACCCCCGTCTTCGCCATCGAGTCCCTCGTCTACGAGGAGGTCCCCGAACTCGGCGGCCACACCCTGTGGGCGGACCTCCAGGCCGCCTACGACGATCTCTCCGAGCCCTTCAAGCAACTCCTCGCCTCGGTGAAGGCCGTCTACGACGGCAACGCGGAGAACTACGCCCAGGGCAGCAAGAGGACGGCACAGGGCGACCCCGTCGAGCACCCGGTGGTCCTCGAACACCCCCTCACCGGACGCAAGGGCCTGTTCATCAGCTCCTCGGCCCAGGGCCTCACCGGAGTCACCCCGCAGGAGGGCCGGGTCCTGCTCGACCATCTGCTGCGGCACGCCTCCTCGCCGAACTACACGATCCGGTTCGGCTGGCAGCCGGGTGACTTCGTGCTGTGGGACAACCAGGCGACCTGGCACTACGCCGTCGACGACTACGGCGACGGTGCCCGCGTCTACCGCAAGGTCCTCGCCGTGGAGCCGCTGCGCCCGGCGCCCACGGAGTAGGCCACAAGGTCCACCAGCCTCCGCCCGTCGCGGCCCGCGAACCACTCGGCGTGGCCCACGTAGTACGCGTAGGCCAGCCGGGTGTTCGCCGGCGAGCGGGTGACGCCGTGGAAGTAGCCCAGCTCGGAGAGCGCGAACTCCGCGTGCACCAAAGGCAGTAGAGCGGGGAGCGCCGAGGACTCGGCGGGGGAGAGGGGGCGTACGCACTGGTAGCCGTCGAGGAGCGCGACCGCGTCCTCCTCGCGTACCGGGTGGCCCGGCAGCAGCCACTGCACCGCGTTCCGTTCGATCGCCGTGGCCAGGTCGTGGACCGCGGTCGTGCGGTCGCTCATGCCGAAGTCCAGAACGGTGGCCACCCGGCCGTCGGTGTCCCACAGCAGGTTGGAGGCGTGCCAGTCGTTGTGGGTCCAGAGGGGGAGCAGACCGGGGAGGTGCGGGGCCAGTTCCTCGTGGAGGGGCACGAGTACACGGTCCGTGTCCTCACGCCAGGCGAAATCCCTTAGACCGTCCGCCAGGTGGGGACGCTCCGCCACGTACCGATCCAGCGCCGCCCACGGAACCTCCGCCGCGAACACCGTGAACGAGGCGACCAGCGGCTGCACTTGACGTCTCGGCGCATCGAAACCCTCCGCCGCCAGATGCAGCCGCGCCAGCGCCTCGCCCGCCGCCCTCGCGTGCGCGGCAGACCGGAACGGCGACCAGGACAGCGCGTCGCGGTACAGGTCCGTGCCGGCGCCGGTCGAGTGGACCTCGTACGTCCACTCGCCGCGTGCCGTCACGTCCAGCACCTCCACGACGGGCGCGCCGCGCTCCCGCAGATGGCGCAGGAACGCGTGCTCCTCGGCCAGCCCTTCGAGGGTTCGTACGGTGGCGTGGTGCCGTTTCACGAACAGCCGCCGCCCGTCCCGCTCCACGACAGCCGCCGCCGACAGCGGACGCGGGCTGCGCCACACCACCCGGGCAGGGCCGACGACCTCGGTCACCTCGGCGTCGGTGAGCGGCGCCCAGTCGGGCTCGACCGGGTCGGTGCCCAGGCCGTGTGCCTGATGCGAACTCACGCCGTCCTCACCGCCGTTGTGCCACGCAGCGCCTCCAGGACCCGGCGCTCGGTCGCCGCGAACTCGGGCGTGGTGAAGTCCTCCTCGCCGCGCGGGCGGGGGAGCGGCACCTCGATACGGTCCACCACGGTGGCGGGGCGCGGTGACAGCACGTGGACGGTGTCCGCGAGCAGGACCGCCTCGCGGATGTCATGGGTGACCAGGACGACGGTCCAGCGGTGGCGCTGCCACATGCCGGCCAGCCACAGCTGCATCTCGGTCCGGGTCAGCGAGTCCAGCGCGCCGAACGGCTCGTCGAGCAGCAGCACCGGCCGCTGAAGGACCACCGTGCGCAGCAGCGCGGCCCGCTGCCGCATCCCGCCGCTGAGCTGGGAGGGATACGCCTTCTGGAAGCCGTCGAGCCCGAAGTCGGCGAACAGTGCGTCGGCCCGCGCCCGTGCCTCCTTCCGCCGCACTCCCTGCGCTTCGAGACCCAGCGCCGTGTTGTCCAGGACGGTCCGCCACGGGAACAGCAGGTCCTTCTGCGGCATGTAGGCGACCTTGCCGGACGCCACCGAGGCCGGTTCGCCCTCCACCAGGACCTGTCCCGACGTGGGCCGGTCGAGACCGGAGACCAGGTTGAACAGGGTGCTCTTGCCGGAGCCGCTGGGGCCGATCACGGCCGCGAACTCGCCGGGCTCGACGGAGAGTTCGAGGTCCCTCAGCACCTCCAGTCCGTCGAAGGACTTGCCGACGCCATCGATCCGCAGACTGCTCACTCGCCCACCTTCCGCTCCCACGGCAGCACCAGCCGCTGCACCAGATACGTGGCCCCGAACAGCGCGATGCTCAGCGCCGCCGTCACCCCCACCGCCGCGAACACCAGGTCCGTACGGAACGCGCTCTTCTGCGCCTGCATATAGATCCCGAGCCCCGCCTCGGCGCCCGCGTACTCGGCGAACACGGCGCCGACGACGGCGTAGGTGATGCTCACCCGCAGCCCGGCGAAGAAGTACGGCATCGCGCTCGGCACCCGCACCAGCCGGAACGTCCGCCACCGGCCCGCGCCCAGCGAGCGCAGCAGCCGCATCGCCTCGCGGTCGGTCGCCGCGAACCCGGCGGCCAGGTTGGCGGCCAGCGGGAAGAACGTCGTCAGCGTCACCACCAGCATCTTCGGGAGCAGCCCGAAGCCGAACCAGATGATCAGCAGCGGTGCCACGGCGACGATCGGGATGGTCTGCGAGGCGACAAGCAGCGGATACAGGCCTCGCCGGGCCGCCGACGAGAAGTCCAGGAGCACGGCGACCAGCCAGGCCGACGCGAACGACAGCGCGAAGCCGAGGAGGGTCTCCTGGAGGGTGGGCACGGTCTGCGCCCACAGGTCCTCGCGGTTCGCCCAGCCCTGCTCGACCACTCGGGCGGGGGACGGCAGTGTCGTCGGATCGACCCCGGCGGCGCTCACGTACAGTTGCCAGCCGCCGACCACCACGGTCAGCACCAGCAGCGGCGGCCACAACGACCGCAGCAGCGGCATCACTTCGCGGCCGGGAGGTAGGCGTCGGTGAAGAACTCCGAGGCGTCCGGGGCCTTCGTCAGCTTCTTGCCGTCCGCGTCGACCAGCAGCCCCGCCTTGTACTCGAAGTCGGCGAACGCCTGCCAGCGCTCGGCGCTCTGGGTGCCGATCGTGCCGTCCGCCGCCTTGTAGTACTCCTTGGCCAGCAGCGCCTCGCTCTTCTTCACCAGCTCGGTGTTGGTCAGGACGCCCTTGTTCTCGGAGATCAGCAGATCGGCCGCCTGGTCGGGGTGGTCGGCCGCGTAGCGGTAGCCCTTGTCGAGCGCCGCGAGGAACTTCTTGGCGAGGGTCGGGTTCTTCTTCAGGAACCGGTCGGAGGACGCCACGAGTGTCGAGTAGATCGCCGGGAAGCCGTAGTCGGACAGCTGGAAGTTCTTCAGCGGCTTGCCGCTCAGCTCCGCCTCCAGGCCCTCCCAGGTCGGCATCGGCATCGCGAAGTCGGCCTTGCCCGCGTAAAGCGCCGCGTACGCCGAGGTGTTGAGGGTGACCTGCTTGAAGTCGCCCTCGCCGCCCGCGTTCTGGATGACCTTCTGGAGCAGCGGCTTCTCGTAGGGGGCGCCGAACCCGGCATAGGTCTTGCCGTCGAGGTCCTTCGGGGAGCCGATGTCCTCGCGGTCGGCGCGCACCGCGATGGTGACGTTCGTCTTCTGCGTGACCGCGTAGACGGAGGTGATGTCGGCGCCGGCTGCCCGCGCGGTCGTCACGCCCTCCTGATAGGAGATGCCGAAGTCGGCCTTGTGAGCGGCGAGCAGTGTCTCGGGCGCGGTCGAGCCGTAGGGCACGATCTTGAGGTCGATCCCGGCGTCCTCGAACCAGCCCTTGGCCTGGGCGACATAGATGCCGGTGTGGTTGGTGTTGGGCGTCCAGTCCAGGGCGAGGGTGATGGTGGTGGTGCCGTCCTTCGCGGCGGCCGAGGAGTCGGCGGCGCAACCGGTGGCGCCGAGCAGGGCGCCGGCGGCCATGACGGACAGGAGGGTGCGGCGGTGCATGACAGGTCCTTCGTGCGGAGGGGAGGGCGGCGGTGAGGGGCGGTCACGCCCGACACAGCGCGCTCGCCACCCGCTTGAAGTCGACGGCCAGCCGCCGGGTCAGCCGGGGCAGAAGGGTCACGCGGCCACGTCCAGCAGGCCGTTGGTGAAGGAGCGGTCCCAGTCGCGGTCGTGGGCGAGGGCACCGTTCTCCGCGAGCCAGTGCGCGTACGGGCCCATCCGGGAGGTGTCGATGACGCCCCAGCGGCCGTCCGCGTCCGTCCAGGTCGGTGCGATCAGGGCAAGGGAACGGGCGATGAGCGGGCGCGGGAAATACGGGATCACGCCCTCCAGGAGCTCCAGGGTGCGGTCCTGTTCCCGGGCGGCGGCCGCGTAGCCGTGGGCCGTCACGGCCAGGAAGTCCCGTACGAGAGACGGCTGTTCGGCGAGCAGCCGCTCGCTCGTGCCCAGCAGGTAGCTGTGGTAGCGGGGTGCGCCGATCTCGTCCACCGGCCAGGTCACCCGGCGCTCCTCGGGCAGATGGCCGCGCAGCGCGTCCCAGGACCAGTAGGTGCCGAAGGTGGCGTCGGCCTCGCCCGCCTCGATGTCGTCCACGGTCAGCTCGCGGGTGCCCGCGTCGACGGTGATCACCGCGTCCGGGTCGCCGCCGTCGGCCGCGACCAGGTGGCGGACCATCGCACGGCCGCGCGGGGTCGGGTTGAGGGCGATACGGCGGCCCTCCAGGTCACGGGGGCGGGTGATGCCCGTCGAGGTCGTCGTCTGGATCGCCTCCAGGCCACGGTGGTTGACGGCCGCCACAGCGATGAGCGGCTGGCCGTGCTCGGCACGGCGGGCGAGCAGCCGGTTCGGCGGGAAGATCCCGAAGTCCACCTCGCCCCGGGCCAGGTACTCCAGCGTGTCCCCGCGGCCCGGGTCCTGCACCACCAGCTCCACGTCGAGACCCGCCTCGGCGAACCAGCCGCGAGCGCGAGAGACATACAGACCGGCTGAATTCGGCCAAGGGTGGAAATAGTCGAGCATGACCCGGATGTGCGGCATGGGGGTACTCCGAAGGAGGTGCGCGAGCGCGCGGTGAACGGTGAGAGGGGTGCGGGAGGGTCAGCGACAACAACAGGAGCAGCGCACCGGGGTGTGGGACACCGGTCGCTTCGGCTCGACTGCTGCGGACACGTGAACTCCTACGCGGGACGCCTGGATGGCGTGGTTGGTGCGGTCGGCGTCCCCATGGGGACCGCGTTCGAACCGAACGGATCCCAGACGCCCTCTCAGCCCAGCCGGGTAGGGGCTCCCGCGTAGATGGCCGAAACCATAACCGCATGCCCGGGATGCTGTGCAAGCGAGGTCCGGAATATGGGATGACCTTGCTCGACGGGCGAGACGCCCAGCTCACGGGCGTACCATCGGCCGCCATGACCTCCCTGCTGCCCGGCCCCCTTGTCGACGACACCTGGCTCGCCGCCCGCCTCGACGACCCCCGTCTGGTCGTCCTGGACGCCACCGCCCTGCTGCCCTCACCCCGGCACGACGGCGACTACCGGTGTACGAGCGGCCGCGCGGAATGGGCCGAGCGGCACCTCCCGGGCTCCCGCCACGCCGACCTGACCGGCGACCTCTCCGACCATGACGCGCCCTACCACTTCGCCGTACCGGCCCCCGGGGCACTGGCCGGCGCACTCGCCGCGCTCGGTGTGGGGGAGGGCAGCGCGGTCGTGGTGTACGACGACGGCGGCGGCATCTGGGCGGCCCGGCTGTGGTGGATGCTGCGCGCCATCTCCGTACCGGCCGCCGTGCTCGACGGCGGCCTGGCGGCGTGGGAGGCGGCCGGGCACCCCCTGACCTCAGGTGAGGACGCGCAACCGGCCCCCGCCGTCACGCCCGTGACCCCCGTCCCGCGCCCCGAACTGTGGACCGACCTCGACGAGGTGGCCGCCATCAGCCGCGGGGAACGCCCCGGCACCCTGGTGTGCGCCCTGCCGACCGGCGGCTTCGACGGCACCGCCCCCACCCGCTACACCCGCCGCGGCCACATCCCCGCCAGTCGCAGCCTCCCCGGACGCGAACTTCTGGACCCCGCGGGCCGCGTGCTGCCCGGCCCCGAACTCGCCGCCAGGGTCGGCACGGTGCTCGGCGCCGAGGACTCGCCGGTCGTCCTGTACTGCGGCGGCGGCATCTCGGCGGCGGGCGCGGCGCTCGCCCTGACGCTGCTGGGGCGCGAGGACGTGTCGCTCTACGACGGTTCGCTGGAGGAGTGGTCCAAGGACCCGGAACTTCCCCTGGAGTTCTGAAACATGCCGTGGGCGGCGACAGTCTCCCTCCCCCGAAGGAGACTGTCGCCGCCGCTTCCCCCGGCGCCGGACAGTGGCCGGCATCGCCCGTGTGCGGTCTGTACGCGCTGTCACCAGCACATGACCGCGGTTTCCCCCGAACCCCACGCGGAGTACAGGCGCACACGGACGAAGTATCGACGGCCCTTGACGAGACGGGCCTTGACGGTGGCGTTGTGCGGTGTTCCTCCGTCGTCCTGGCCGGCGAGATAGCGGGGCTCCCCGTCCCTCTCCTCGAAGACCACCACGACGGTGTCGCTGTCGCCGAAGGTGCCCACGCTGTACTCGCGGGTCTCCGGCGGCTCGACGGTGAAGTCGGCCTGCTCGCCCGGGCCGAGACCGAGCGGGGCCGAACGGAACGGCACCAGCGTGGGCGGCCGCGACGGGCCGGCCGGCGGGTACCAGCGCAGGACGTACTCCTTGTCGCAGGGCGAGAGCGTGCCGGGCGGGTTGAGACCCGCGCGGAACTGCTCCGGCTCCAGGATCAGTCCTGCCGAGAACGGATACTCCATGATCGACTGCGGGTCCCAGACCGAACCGTTCACCTCGCGCCCGTCGAGCTTGCGCAGGATGTTGAAGAACGTCCGGTCCCGGGTCCAGAAGTTCGGCGGGCCCGCCAGGTCGGCGTAGACGGCCTCGTCGTCCCAGTGGATCCCGGCGAACGGGTTCTGGTGCTCGTGGTGCATGCCGAGCGCGTGCCCGATCTCGTGCAGGGCCGTCCCGCGCTCCCCGGGCGCGGTCAGGTCCCAGCCGAAGTTCATCGTCCGCTCGTGCAGTCCGACCCGCAGCGCGTCCTTGCCCACGGTCGACCAGGAGCCGTCGCCGAGCTGGAACCCGATGCGCAGTTCCGCCTCGCCGCGGTCGGCCACCTCGGCGAAGGTGACGCCGACACCGAGGTCCTGCCACTCCTGGAAGCACTCGCGCACGACGTCCCGCTGCTCCTTGGCGCCGACCCACGACACCCGTCGGGTCGCCCCGCTGCCGGGCACGGCGATGACCGAGGCATCGGACTCGCCGTCGAAGAAGTGGTAGTGCAGCACGGTGTTGTTGACCCACATCCGGCTTCCGCCGATGAGCGCACTGAGCCTCTCGGCGGCCAGCCCCGGTGCGAAGGCGGGGGCCGGCTGCTGCGCGAGGGAGCAGTAGCGGGAGGTCATGCGCCAAGAGTGCCGTCGGTGCTCCGCGGGCGCCTGAGTCGAGGGCTACTCAAGTCCCTGTGTATCAGGCGTGAGTACTCGGGCTCTTGTAGGCGTGACGACTTTCGAACGCGATGCGAAGACCCTGGAACTGCCCTGGCCGTTCACCGGCCGGGAGGACGAACTGGAGCTGATCCGCCGGTCCTCGGCCGCAGGTCACCACGGCATCGTGGTGACCGGCCCGGAGGGCTGCGGCAAGACCCGGCTCGTCACGGAGGCCGTACGCGGCACCGACTGCGCCAGGGTGGCCGGGACGCCGGAGACCCGGCACATCCCCTTCGCCGCGTTCGCCCATCTGCTGCCCGAGACGGTCTCGCTGCACCGGGCCGTCCAACTGCTGTCCGCGGTACGGCTGTTGCTGGTCGACGACGCACACCTGCTCGACGACGCCTCGGCCGCCCTGGTCCACCAGCTCGCGGTGCACGGCCGCACCCGGCTCCTGGTGGTGGCCACGGACGGCACCCCCGTCCCCGGCGCGGTGTCCCGCCTGTGGACCGGCGAACTGCTGCCCCGACTCGCCCTGGAGCCGCTACCCCACGAGGAGACGGCCCAGCTGCTGGCGGCGGGCGTCGGCGGCGGCCTGGAGCCGCTCACCGTGAACCGGCTGCACCGACTGTGCCTCGGGGACCTGCGGTTGCTGCGCGAGGTGGTCGGTGCCGTACGGGAAGGCGGGCTGCTCATACGGCTGCCGGGCTCGGACGAGTGGGCGTGGCGTGGGCCGGTGCCCGTGACGGCGACCGTGCGGGAGCGGACGGCCGGCGTCCTGGACCGGGCGGACCGCGAGACGCTCGAACTCCTCGCGTTCGCCGAGCCGTTGACACTGGACATGGACGGACTCGACCTGCGGGTGCTGGAGGACCTGGAGGCCGAGGGACTGGTACGGGTCGACGACCACGGCGGCGTACGCCTCGCCCACCCCCTGCACGGTCCGGTGCTGCGGGCGGCGGCCGGCCGGCTGAAGGCGCGGCGGCTCGCGCGTACGCCGGAGCAGTGCAAGGCGGCCCTGGAGGACGAGGCGGCCGAGCTGTCGCGGCGGATGGAGCGGGCCGACGTACGCACCTCGTGCGCACCCGTGGGCGAGTGGCTCGTCGCGGAGGGTGCGTCGGTGCCGTCCTGGTACGCGGCCGTGCGGGCGGGGTTCGCGCGGCTGCGGGGAGAGCTGCGGGAGGCGGCGGCCTGGGCGAGGGAGGGGCTGCGGGACACGGCGGGCGATCCGGCCTGCCGTGCCGAACTCGCCCTGGCCGTCCTGCAGTCCGGCGAGATGACCGACCCCGACGCGGACACCCAGGTGCGCACCGACCCCCGGACGGCGCCCTGGCTGGCGGCCGCGCGCGGCGACCTCGACACGGCGCTGGAGGCGGTCACCGACGCCTACGACGCCGTACGCCTGGGAGCGCCCGGAGAGCCGCCCGGCGGCGGGGTGTTCGCGCTGCACGCCGACGCGCTCGCCCGGGGGGACGGGCCCGCCCTGGACCGGGCGGCCGAACGGCTGGAGGAGCGCGGGTTCCTGCTCTTCGCCGCCGAGGCCAGCGCTCAGGCCGTGCACGTGCACCGCGACCCACGCGCCGCCCGCACCTCACGCACCCGCGCGGTCGCCCTGGCCCGCCGCTGCCAGGGCGCCCGTACCCCGGCCCTGTCCGGTCTCGTCCTCGGTGAACTCACCGCCCGTCAACGGCAGATCGTCACCCTCGCGGCCGCGGGCCTCAGCAACCGCCAGATCGCCGAGAAGCTGACCCTGTCCATCCGCACCGTCGGCAACCACCTCTACAGCGCGTACGCCCGCCTCGGCGCGGGCGGCCGCGGCGCCCTGCCCTGGCTCGTGGAACTGCCCGACGCACAGCCGGCCTAGCCGGCCCACAGACCGGCGGTCTGACCCCCGTGATCGGGGGAGGGGTCAGGCCGCCACATTCCTTCGCCCCGCCTTCGCGGCTCGGGGCGTCAGGCCGCGCCGAACGCCGAGAACGCCCACCCCGTGGCCTGGTGCGTGGCATCACCCGGCAGTGCCGCCCGTGCGTCGCGCAGGGCCTCCGCCAGGGACAGCCCCGCGTCCAGCCCCTTGTGCAGCGCGAGCATCAGCGGTACCACCGCGGCGTCGTTGACGGGGGCCGTGCACGCCACCACGCCCGCGGTGCCCAGTGGCAGCAGTGCGGTGACCAGGCCGAGGAGTTCGTCGGCGCCGACCGACGCGAAGCGGGCGGTGTCGCAGCAGGACAGGATGATCCGGTACGGGCTGCGGTCCAGGCGCTCGAAGTCGTGCACGATGAGCGGCCCGTCCGCCATCCGCAGCGACGAGAAGAGCGGGCTGTCGGCCCGGAAGGTGCCGTGCGCGGCGATGTGCGCGAGCGCGGCCCCGTCCAGCTCCTCCAGCACCCGCGGCACGCGCGCCTCGTCGTCCTCCAGCACCGTCGAACCGCCGTACCGGTCCGCCAGTTCGGGCACCTCGGCGCCCTCGGTCGCCAGCCCCGGCCCCCGCACCAGCACCTGGCGCCCACCGGGCGGCGGCTCGGTCTCCCGGGCCCGCAGCCAGCCGCTCGCCGACGGCGACACACTGAGCACCCGTTCCCGCAGCGACGGCAGCAGCGCCCACGGCACCCGGTGCAGCCGCCCCGGGGGAACGACCACGACCGGACCGGACCCGAGCTGCGCCGCCGCCGGACCGAGCAACAGCTCCTCCAGCCGCCGCCCCGCCTCCGCCACCAGCGGAAGCCGCGCCTCCGCCCCGGGGTGGGCCAGCCGCCGCAGCCCCGCCTGCACATGTTCGGCCTCGGTCTCCGCGTCCGCCAGGAGCCCCGCCTCGAACCGCCGCACCCGCCCCTGCCCGCACAGCAGCACCTGGACCCGCCCGTCCAGCACGGCGAGTTCGACCAGACGTACGTCGTCCCCCAGCCGCTCCAGCAGCCGCGCCGGGTCGAAGCGGCTGCCGTAGCCGGGCGCGTCCCCGCGGATGTGCAGGGTCCGGGAGCGGATCTCCCGCTCCAGCCGGCGCTGTTCGCGATCGAGCGCCGGCACGGGACGGCCCTCCATGCGGGCCTCCTCCGCGCGGGCCGCGATCTCGCGGAACGCCGTCAGGTCGCCCAGCAGCGTCGGATCGGCCGGCGGGCGGGTGGGCGGCGTGGACAGCGCGGTGGCCCGCCAGCGCTCGCTCCACACCAGCAGCCGGCGCGGACCGGAGTCGAGACTGGCCCGTTGGGCCAGCGCGGCCAGTTCGGCGCCCTGGGCGGTGGCCCGGGCCCGCAGCTCCGCCGCGCCCAGCGTCATCCGGTGGTCGTCGAGCACGTCCAGGCCGCGCCGGCAGGCCTCCAGCACACCCCGCCCCGACCCGGCCGCCCGGGCCCGCAGCGCCTGCGCCGCCCAGCCCGTCATCCGGGCCAGCGGCGGACCGCTGTGCCTGCTGCGGGCCGCGACCGCCAGATGCCGTTCCGCGTCGGCCGTCCAGCCCAGCCCGAGCGCGATCCGGCCCGCGAGCAACGACGCCTCCGGCGCGGCCGGCGCGCCGAACGAGGCCAGCCGCTCGGCCACTTCGGCCGCGTCGGCCACCAGCCGCCCCGAACCGCGCCCGGCCATGACCCGCGCCTCGATCAGCACAAGACGGGCATGCGTCTCCCACCAGGGCCGCCGCTGCCCGGCGAACAGCCGCACCGCGAGCGCGGCCCGCGCGATCGCCGTGTGCGGATCTCCCGCGAGGCGGGCGGCCCGCGCCGCGGCCAGCAGCAGCTCCGCCTTGCGCGTGGACTGCCCGCCGATCCGGTCGAGGACCCCGATCGCCGCGTCCGCCTCGGCCAGCGCCTCCGGCACCAGCCCGGCGGCCATCAGGACCTCGCAGCGCCGGATGTACAGCATGAAGGACGGCGTGCCGAGCTTGGCGTACCGCTCCTCGGCCTCGTCCAGCAGCCGCAGCGCGACCGGGACGTCCCCGGACCGGAACGCGGCCAGCCCCCGGCTCTCCACCACGTCCGCCTTGTCGTGGTCCTGCCCGGTGGTGTCCCACAGCGCCTCGGCCGCGGTGAAGTCGGCGTCCGCCCGCTCCACCGCGCCCAGCGCCAGATGCACGGTCGCGCGCAGGGTGAGCGCCCGCGCGGTCCAGATCACGTCGTCCGCCTGCCGCAGCACGGGGATCGCCCGCCGTACGTCCTCCAGCGCCTCCCGGTGCCGGCCCAGCACCCATGAGGCGAAGGCACGGCGGAACAGGACACGCGCACGCGTGTGTCCGCTGCCGATCGCGACACCCCGCTCCAGCGCGTCCAGGCCCTCCCGGGTCCGGCCCGCGTGCACCAGCGCCACACCGAGCGCGGCCAGCACATCGGCCTCGCGGTCGGCCGACTCCGCACGCGCCGCGAGATCGCGGGCGCGCCGCAGATGCTCCAGGGCGATCCTCAGGTCGCCCCAGTCCCGTTGCCAGATGCCGATGACCTGGTGGGCGACGGAGGCGTGCAGCGGTAGGGGATCGGAGCCGAGTACCTCTTCCGCCCTCGCCAGCGCCTGGTTGGGGGCGGCGAACACCATGGGCAGCAGTTCGAGAACCGAGTCGCTTCTCGCCGTCACTCAACGGATGGTAGTGGCCCGGGTGGTGCGCCACACCGGTTTGGCGCTGTATCAATCAACGGCCCCGCGACTCTGACTGACGACCACCGCCCCAGTGGGAGGACACGCCATGGCACCACAGCGATTCCACGAGCAGTTCGACCAGATCCAGCGTTCGATGCCCGACGTCGCCCTGGCTCTGGGGCCCGACGACTCGGCCGAGTTCATCTACGAGAAGGGTGTGGTCCTCGCCCGGGACGGTGAGGAGGCGGCACTCGTCGAGGAGACCGTGCGCACCCACTTCACCGCGGCGACCGGTCTGAGCGGCGACCAGGTACGCCGGGCAGGGCCACAGACCAACCGCTCCGGCATCACCCGTATCCAGGTCGGCGACCCCGGCCACGGCGACCGCCGCGCCGACCGGGCCGTAGCCAACGCCCTGCGCGCCATGCGCGAACCCGAGGGACGCGTCGGACGCCGGCTCGTCAGCCGCAACCACGTCGTGTCCATCGCGGTCAACTCCTGCCCCGGCGACGAGCCCGTGCCGGCCCCGCTCAACCAGGGCACCAACCCGGCCCCCGCGGAGGCGGGTTACCACGCGGACACCGCCGTGGGCGTCCTCGTCATCGACAACGGCCTCACCCACGACTACCAGCTGGTCCCGCTGCTGAGCCATGTCCAGGGCGATCTGCACGGCACCGAGACCGACGAGCACGGCAACCTGCTCCAGTACGTCGGCCACGGCACCTTCATCGCCGGGATACTCGCGGCCATCGCGCCCAACACGGACATCACCGTGCGCAACACCCTCAACGACGCCGGCGCCATCCTCGAATCCGACTTCGGCGAGGCCCTGTTCGCCGCCGTCGACGAGAACGGCTGGCCCGACATCATCAGCCTGTCCGCCGGCACCTCCAACGGCCGCACCGACGGCCTGCTCGGCGTGGACGCCTTCATGCGGGAACTGCGGCAGCAGCGCACCCTGTTGGTCGCCGCGGCCGGCAACAACGCCAGCGCCACACCCTTCTGGCCCGCCGCCTACGCCTCGCTGCCCGAGTACGCGGGTTCCGTCCTGTCGATCGGCGCGCTGCGCAGCGACGGCGACCACGGCGCCTGCTTCAGCAACCACGGCTCCTGGGTCAACGCCTACGCCCCCGGCGAGCGCCTCACCAGCACCCTCACCGGCTTCGACGCGCCGATCCCGTACGTCTACCAGCACTCCACGTACGAGGCCTGCCGCTTCCACTTCACCTACCTGTGCACCTGCCAGCACCCGCGCCACGCGGGCGTGTTGAGCGACGACGGCACCCCCGCCAAGCCGGATCAGGTGATGTTCGACGGCTTCGCGCACTGGAGCGGCACCTCCTTCGCCACCCCAGCCGCCGCCGGCATGGTGGCCGCGTACATGACCGCCAACAAGGAGGGCGACCCGCGGGCCGCCCGGCAGCAGCTGATCGCGGCCAACACCGAGTTCGCGGAGGTACGAGGGGCGCACGTCACCGCGCTCATTCCGCCGACCTGGCGCCCGAGCACGGCCGTACAACTGTGAGGGCCGAACTCGCCCCCGTCACGGCGTACGATGACTTGCCGTACACGAGGGGTGGGGCCGTGGACCGAGCAGATGTCGGCGCGCTGGTCCAGTCCGCCGTCGACGGTGACGCTGCGGCCTGGAAGGCGCTCGTGGAAGGGCTGAGCCCGCTGGTGTGGTCCGTCGTGCGCGCGCACCGGCTGTCCGACGCCGACGCGCACGAGGTGTACCAGACGGTGTGGTTCCGCTTCGCCCAGCATCTGGGCCGGATCCGGGAACCGCAGAAGGCCGGCTCGTGGCTGGCGAGCACCGCACGGCACGAGTGCCTGAAGGTGCTCAAGAGCTTAAGGCGGCTCACCCCCACGGACGATCCGCATGTGCTCGACCGGGTCAGCGAGGACCGCACCCCCGAGCAGTCGCTCCTCGACTCCGAGGAGGCGGCCGTGGAGAGCGAGCGGATCCGTCATCTGTGGCAGGAGTTCGAGGAACTGGGCGAACGCTGCCGGCAGTTGCTGCGCATCCTGATGGCCTCACCGCCGCCCAGCTACCAGGAGGTCTCCTCGGCCCTGGGGATCGCCGTGGGCAGCATCGGACCCCTGCGCCAGCGCTGTCTGCGCCGGCTGCGGGCACGTATGGAAGCAAGGGGGGCGGTGTGAACACCGTGAACGACGACTTCGACGAAGAGGCCCACGACGGCGAGGAGTTCGACGTCGATGTCGATCTGCTGGAGGAGGAACTCCGCCGGGCCGCCTCGATCCTCGATCCGGTACCGGCCGAGCTGCTGCAACTCGCCGTGGAGGCCTACGCGTTGCACAACCTCGACGACCGTATCGCCGAGCTGACCTTCGACTCGGTGGTGGACGCCATCCCGGTGCGGGGAGCCGTCGACGCACCGCGGATGCTGACCTTCCGCGCGGGCGAGGTCACCGTCGACGTCGAGGTGAGCGGACAGGAACTGCTGGGGCAGGTGCTGCCGCCCCAGCAGGCCCTGATCGAGGTGCTCACCGGTCCCCAGGCGACCGCGCCCCTGGTCACCGACGACATGGGCCGCTTCACCGGCGACGCACCCCCTGTCGGCCCCTTCGCGCTGCGGCTGCGGGCGGGCGGGGAGGTCGTGGTCACGGAGTGGCTGCGGGTCTGAGCCCCTCCTCAGGGGCGGCCTACCAGGTCACGGGGAGCGCTTGGGGCCCGCGGATCATCGTCCTGCGGCGCCAGGCGACCTGGTCGGCCGGGACCGCGAGGCGCAGATCGGGCAGCCGGTCGAGCAGGGTGTCGACCAGCAGCTCGATCTGGAGCCGGGCGAGGACGGCGCCGGTGCAGTAGTGCGCGCCGTTGCCGAAGGACAGATGCGGGTTGGGGTCGCGGTCGGGGTCGATCCGGTCGGGGGACGGGAAGACGTCGGGGTCGCGGTTGGCGGCGAGGTAGGAGACGTAGACCGGCTCGCCCGCCGCGATCCGCACCCCGTGCATCTCGACGTCCTCCAGGGCGATCCGGGCCAGGCCGACCGAGGTGCGGTGCGGGATGTAGCGGAGCAGTTCGTCGAGGACGGGCCCGCGCTCCGCTGGCCGCTCCCGCATCCTGCGCATCAACTCGGGCCGGGTGAGCAGCAGATACAGCATCTGGCCGCAGTTGTGGGTGACGGCCTCGCCGCCGATCTGCAGGGGCGCGGCCAGTCCGACCGCCTCCGCCTGGCTGATCTCGCCACGCCGCACGGCCGAGCCGATCAGCGAGTACACGTCGTCGCCCTCGCTGTGGGCGCGCGCCCGCACGGTGTCCGCGATCCAGCCGAACATGCCCTTCTTGGCCGCCGCGGAGGCCTCGGCGCCGCCCTTCGTGGAGACGATCTGCGCCGCCCAGGCGTGCATCCGCTCGCGGTCGGCGGCGGGCACCCCCATGACCTCGCAGATCACGGCGACCGGGAAGGGCTCCAGCACCCGCTCGACGAGATCGGCGGGCGGTCCGTCCCGTACGACACCCTCCACCAGCGGGTCCAGGATCTCCTGCGCGCGAGGCCGCAGCCGCTTCATCGCACTCACGGTGAACGCGTCTGCCACCACCTTGCGCAGCCGGTTGTGGTCGGGCTGGTCGGCCCACGCGGGGGAGCCCGGCTGGGGACTGAAGTGCGGGGCGAGCCGGGTGACCTGGCGGGTCATCCCCGCGGTGCGGCTGAAACGCGGATCGTTGGTGATCGTCCTGACGTCCTGGTACCGGGTGGCCAGCCATGCCCAGCCCTCCCCGAACGGCAGCCGGATGCGGGTCAGCGGCCCCTCCCGCATGAGGTCGGCGAGGATCGGATCGAACTCGGTGCCGTCGAGGTCGAGGGCGGGCCAGTCCCGTACGTCGGGCAGGTCCTGGCCGGTCAGCGTGCTGGTCTCCTCGGTCATGCCCCCAGCCTCACCGGCCGCGCGGTGCGCTGTCGCGCGGGAGTGCTCCAGCCGGAGGTCAGCGGGTGGTGGCGTCGACCAGTGCGGCGAGGGCCGCCGCCAGACGCCGGAGCCCCGGGCCGGCGGGCCCGCCGGGTTCGCTCATGTAGGTGTCCCGCCGGATCTCCACCATCAGAGCGGACACGCGGGGATCACGGCCGTAGAACTCCAACGGCACGTACGTCCCGCTGAACGGACTGTCCAGCCCGATCCCCCCGAAGCCCGCGAACGCCTCCCGGGCGGCCTCGACCAGCTCGGGAGGGGTGTGGAAGGAGTCGGTCCCCAGGCACACCGGCGGCCGGGGCCCCTCGCCGTGCAGTTCGTAGGGGAGCGGTGCGCTGGGGTAGGAGTGCACGTCGACGATCACGGCCCGCCCCGTGGCGGCGAGCCGCTGCGCCACGGCATCGGTCATGGCCCGCGCGTACGGCCGGAAGTACCGCGCGATCAACGGCTCGGGATCGAAGCCCTCGGGCCGCAGCGGCGCGCGCTGGGTCGTCCGTGTGTACACGGCGCCCATCCCGACGGCGAGCATCTCCTCCCGCTCGTCCGGGAAGCGCTCGGGATCGACGACCAGCCGGGACAGCCGGTTCACGAACCGCCACGGCGCCACGTGCGACATCGCGGCCGCCTCAGCGGCGAGCTCCGCGGTGTGCGCGTCGACGATGTGATCCAGCTCCCGCTCCAGCGCTCCGTCCGCCGGCACGATCCCCGCCCGCACCTCGTCCGGTATCTCCCGCGCCGAGTGCGGCACATGCAGGATCACGGGCGATTCCTCGGCTCCGGGCACCAGCTCGAAGGACGGTTCGGCGGAGGTCATGCGGCGGCTCCGGGGGCGTTGTCGGTGGTGTGGCGCACGATCACAGCATGAACGACCGTGAGGTGCGCGCAGGCCTCAGGGCGGCACCATCGGCACCGAGCGGGACAGGCCGCGCGGGGTCGACGCGGTCATGCACTGGACTCTCACGTCGAGCAGGGAGTGCCGGAAGTCGTGGGTGGGGACGGTGTCGACGAGGAGGCGGTAGGTGACCGTCGTTCCGGAGCCGAGGCGTCCGGGGCCTATGCGCAGCTCGGCGCCGCGTAGTCGGGCCGGGGGTGCCTGGGCGTCCCCGGGCCGGGACTCGGTGCTGAGCAGCTCGGCGTAGGGGACGCCCAGACGGAGACGGAACGGCTCGCTGCGGTCGAAGGCACTGCTCCCTATGTCCCGCCGCCCCGAGTTGGTGAGCACCACCGTGACCACGTGCGGGTCGGTCAGGGGAGTGCCGTTGTGACTGATCTCCAGGCTGCCGTCGACGGGGCCGCGGACCAGCGGGTCGTGGCTGACCGTGCAGGTGAGCCGACGCCGGGGGTACGCCGTGCGGAACACGGCCCAGATCCCGCACCAACCCAGCACCACGGTGGCGGCGACCCCGGCCGCGGCCCAGAAGGTCTCCGCCGCGTAGAAAGGGTCGGACGCTACGGGGTGGGTGGATAAGACGTCGTACACGGTCAGCCCCCCTGGCCGGTCTCAGCGTTGGTGCGGGCGGCCGTCGGTGGCCGTTCGGAGGAAGGCGCGCCACCCGCGTGGCGAGAAGGCGAGGGCCGGCCGGTCCGTGTCCTTGGAGTCCCGGACCGCCACCACCTCCTCGACGAAGGTGATCTCGACACATGCCCCGTTGCCCGTGCTGTGACTGCTCCTGTGCCACACGGCGTTCTCGAGACCGACCTGCGGCGGGCGCGGGCCGTTCTGCTTGTTCATGAGTTCTGCATCTCCCTTGTGATCTGATCCAGCAGGTCGAGCGCCTCCTGGGGATCCGGAGCCGCCGCCCGCAGCAGGTCGAACGTCTGGATGAAGGTGCGGACGTCGCGCTCCTTCTCCAGATAGACGTTGCCGGCCATGGAGTTGACGTAGACGACTGTAGGCGTGTGGGGTTCGAACTCCAGCAGGGAGAAGGCACCGGACAGCGCGGCGTGCGCGCCCTTGGCGAGCGGCATGATCTGGAGCGTGACGTTCGGCATGGCCGCCGCCTCCGCGAGGTACTTCAGCTGTGCCGTCATGACGTCCTTGCCCCCGACCGGTCGGCGCAACGCGCTCTCCTCCAGCACCACCCACAGTTCCAGGGGGTCGGGCTGCCGGGTGAGCAGGGCCTGGCGCTCCTTGCGGAACCGCACCAACTGGTCCGTCTCGTGCGGCTGGTTGTACGGGAGCGGGGCGATCACCGCACGGGCGTAGTCCTCGGTCTGGAGCAGGCCGTGCACCACCATCGACTCGTACGACCGCAGGACGCGGGCGTCGGCCTCCAGGCCCGCGTAGGTGGCCATGCCCGAGGGCAGCACATCCCCGTAGTGCGCCCACCAGCCCTGCTGCTGGGCGTCCTTGTGGATCTGCATGACGGTCTCGATGCGCAGCGGATCGGCGACGCCGTACCACTCCAGCAGGTCGCGCACGTCCCGGGCCTTGATGGGGGCCTGTCCCGTCTCCACCCGGCTGATCTTCGACATGGAGCACTCGAGATGGGTGGCGACGTCCTCGATCCGCCTGCCGGCCTGCTCGCGCAGCCGCCGCAGCTCCGCGCCGAGCTGACGTCGCCGTACCGTGGGCCCCCCGGCCGTGGCCATCGCCTCACCCCTCGCAATCGATGCTGTGGAGTATTGCTGGACGCAAGTGTGCCTCGCCCCCAAGGTGCTTGTACCCACGAGGAGTTGAGCCGAGACATTTGGTTCACGCAATTGCGTCACGGAAGCCGCTCGGTCGTCAAGAGGCCGGACACACGACCGCCCCGGCCGGGAGAACCCGACCGGGGCGGAGTGGCTCGGAGTGCCCGCGTCAGCTCAGGGACGCCAGCGCCTCGTTCCACGTCGTGGACGGACGCATGACCTTCGCGGCCTTGGCCGGGTCGGGCTGGTAGTAGCCGCCGATGTCGGCCGGCTTGCCCTGGACGGCGATCAGCTCGTCGACGATCTTCTGCTCGTTCGAGGCGAGGGTCTCGGCGAGCGGCGCGAAGGCCTTCGCGAGGTCCGCGTCCTCGGTCTGGGCCGCCAGCTCCTGCGCCCAGTACAGGGACAGGAAGAAGTGGCTGCCGCGGTTGTCGATGCCGCCGACGCGACGGGTCGGGGACTTGTCCTCGTTGAGGAAGGTCGCCGTGGCGCGGTCGAGGGTGTCGGCGAGGACCTTGGCCTTCGGGTTGTCGGTGGCCGTCGCGTACTGCTCCAGGGACGGGACCAGCGCGAAGAACTCACCGAGGGAGTCCCAGCGCAGGTAGTCCTCCTTGACCAGCTGCTGTACGTGCTTGGGCGCGGAGCCGCCGGCGCCGGTCTCGAAGAGACCGCCGCCCGCCATCAGCGGGACGACCGACAGCATCTTGGCGCTGGTGCCCAGCTCCAGGATGGGGAAGAGGTCGGTGAGGTAGTCGCGCAGGACGTTGCCCGTGACCGAGATGGTGTTCTCGCCGCGGCGGATGCGCTCCACCGAGAGCTTGGTGGCCTCGACCGGGGCGAGGATACGGATGTCCAGGCCCTCGGTGTCGTGCTCCGGGAGGTACGCGTTGACCTTGGCGATCAGGTTGGCGTCGTGCGCGCGGGTCTCGTCCAGCCAGAAGACGGCCGGGTCGCCGGTGGCGCGGGCGCGGGTGACGGCCAGCTTCACCCAGTCCTTGATCGGCGCGTCCTTGGTCTGGCAGGCGCGGAAGATGTCGCCCTCGGCGACCGGCTGCTCGATGAGGACGTTGCCGGCCTGGTCGACCAGGCGGACCGTACCGGCCGTCTTGATCTCGAAGGTCTTGTCGTGGGAGCCGTACTCCTCGGCCTTCTGCGCCATGAGGCCGACGTTCGGGACCGAGCCCATGGTGGAGGGGTCGTAGGCACCGTTGGCGCGGCAGTCGTCGACGACGACCTGGTAGACACCGGCGTACGAGGAGTCCGGCAGCACCGCGAGGGTGTCGGCCTCCTGGCCGTCGGGGCCCCACATGTGGCCGGAGGTGCGGATCATGGCCGGCATCGAGGCGTCGACGATGACGTCGGACGGCACGTGCAGGTTGGTGATGCCCTTGTCGGAGTCGACCATCGCCAGGGCCGGGCCCTCGGCGAGCTCGGCGTCGAAGGAGGCCTTGATCGCCTCGCCCTCCGGCAGGGACTCCAGGCCCTTGTAGATGCCGCCCAGGCCGTCGTTCGGGGACAGGCCCGCCGCGGCGAGCGTGGCGCCGTACTGCGCGAAAGTCTTCGGGAAGAAGGCGCGCACCACGTGACCGAAGATGATCGGGTCGGAGACCTTCATCATCGTGGCCTTGAGGTGCACGGAGAAGAGCACGCCCTGGGCCTTGGCCTCGGCGATCTGCGCGGTGAGGAACTCCCGCAGCGCGGCCACGTGCAGCACGGACGCGTCGACGACCTCGCCCTCGAGGACCGGTACGGACTCGCGCAGCACCGTGGTGGTGCCGTCCTCGGCGACCAGCTCGATCTTGAGCGCGCCGGCCTCGGAGATCACGACGGACTTCTCGGTGGAGCGGAAGTCGTTCTGCCCCATGGTCGCCACGTTGGTCTTGGACTCGGGGGTCCAGGCGCCCATGCGGTGCGGGTGGGTCTTGGCGTAGTTCTTGACCGAGGCGGGGGCGCGACGGTCGGAGTTGCCCTCACGCAGGACCGGGTTCACGGCGGAACCCTTGATCTTGTCGTAGCGGGCCTGGATGTCCCGCTCCTCGTCGGTCTTCGGGTCGTCCGGGTAGGCCGGTAGCGCGTAACCCTGCGCCTGCAGCTCGGCGACCGCGGCCTTGAGCTGCGGGATCGACGCCGAGATGTTCGGCAGCTTGATGATGTTCGCCTCGGGCGTCTTCGCCAGTTCGCCCAGCTCGTGCAGGGCGTCCGGGATGCGCTGGTCCTCGGTCAGGTACTCCGGGAACACCGCGATGATGCGCCCGGCCAGCGAGATGTCCCGCGTCTCCACGGCGACACCCGCCTGCGAGGCGTACGCCTGGACCACCGGCAGGAAGGAATACGTCGCCAGGGCCGGGGCCTCGTCAGTGTGCGTATAGATGATGGTCGAGTCAGTCACCGGGTGCTCCGCTCCACGTCTGCAACATTGCTCGACATCAAGATATCTCCTGATCGACCAAGGCTCGACAGGGGTCCGCGCCAGCTGTCCGAGAACCTGCGCATCCGAAGATCTGTTCGATGCGTCTGATCCTGGGGTCATGCATGTTGATCACGCGTCTTCCGACGGCCGGACCCGACCGGCCGCCCTGCTCGGCACCGCCGCGGTCCTGAGCGTGGCATCCCCGGCACTCGCGGCCCCCGAGACCGGCACCCCGGGCCCGGAGAGCGCTTCCGCAACTGCTCCGCGACGACGGACGACTGCATCGCCGTCGCCTCGGAGGTCTCCGGCACCGACCGGTCAGGGGTACCGGACGGTGACGCCGGTGAGTTCCCGAGCGGCGGCTGCCACGACAACTCGGCCACCCTGTGAGGCGGTTCAGTCGAGACGGGCGGAGGTCACTTCGCCCGCCTCCTCGACGCCCCGCTGCTGCGGGATCACCACGGCACCCTGCTGGAGCGCCACCGTGCGCGTGGGCGCCGGGATGCGGATGCCCTCCGCGCGGTAGCGCTTGTGCAGGCGCTTGATGAACTCGTGCTTGATGCGGAACTGGTCGCTGAACTCGCCGACGCCCAGGATGACCGTGAAGCCGATCCGGGAGTCGCCGAAGGTGTGGAAGCGGACCAGCGGTTCGTGGTCGGGGACCGCGCCGGTGATCTCGGTCATCACCTCGGCGACGACCTCGATGGTCACCCGCTCGACGTGCTCCAGGTCGCTGTCGTAGCCGACGCCGACCTGGACCAGGATCGTCAACTGCTGCTCGGGCCGCATGAAGTTGGTCATGTTCGACTTCGCGAGCTCGCCGTTGGGGATGACGACCAGGTTGTTGGAGAGCGCGCGGACCGTCGTCTGACGCCAGTTGATGTCCTCGACATAGCCCTCCTCGCCGCTGCTCAGCCGGATGTAGTCACCGGGCTGGACGGTCTTGGAGGCGAGGATGTGGATGCCCGCGAAGAGGTTGGCGAGGGTGTCCTGAAGGGCGAGCGCGACCGCCAGGCCGCCGACGCCGAGGGCGGTGAGCATCGGCGCTATGGAGACGCCCAGGGTCTGGAGCACCACCAGGAAGCCGATCGCCAGGACCAGCACGCGGGTGATGTTGACGAAGATCGTGGCTGAGCCGGCGACGCCGGGGCGGGACTGGGTGACCGTCCGCATCAGGCTGGCCACCAGCCGGGCCGCCGCCACCGTGACCACGAAGATCAGCAGCACGGTCAGGACCTGGTTGGTGGTGCGCTGGGTCGTCTTCGTCAGCGGCAGCGCCGCCGCGGCGACGGCGATTCCGCCCGCGATCGCCGCCGCGGGCACCACCGTCCGCAGCGCGGCCACGATGACGTCGTCGCCGCTCCATTTCGTGCGGTCGGCGTGCTTGCCCAGCCACTTGAGCAGGATCCGCAGCAGGAACGCGGCAATGAGGCCCGCGACCACGGCGATTCCGGGGACGACCAGGTCGTCCATGGTGAGATCCCGTTGAAATGCTGACACGTTGCCACCTGTTCGAAAGTGCCGAAAGTGCTGGATGAGCGGCCGCGCGGGCCGTGCAGGCGCCACGACGGGCGCGACCGCTCATCCTGCCGTATCCGGCACAGGAGTTCGTAGACGGCCCGGGGTCGGATGCCCCCGCTCAGACGATTCCCTCGGCCAGTTCCGCCTGGTCGCGGTCGGAGCCGTACGCCGCCGTGGTGGGTGTTCCGTACGAACGGCGGGCGGCGTACCACCACACGGTGGCGAGGACGAGTACGACGGCGAGGGCGACGGACGCGTAGTTCATCGTGTCCACCGTCACCGGCGAGGACTGCGGCAGACAGAAGAGCACCGTGACGAACGCCACCCACACCACCGCGATCCACCCGATGGGCTTGCTCCACCGGCCCAGGCTCCAGGGGCCCGGCTGGAACCGGTCGCCCGCGCGCAGCCGCAGCAGTACGGGGATGGCGTACGCGGGGGTGATGCCGATGACGTTGATGGCGGTGACCGCGCCGTACGCCGTCGCCGAGTACAGGGACGGCAGGGCGAGCAGGCCGGCCACCGAGACCGACAGCCACACGGCCGCGACCGGGGTCTGGGTGCGGCTGCTGACCTTGCGCCACAGGGCCGAGCCCGGCAGCGCCCCGTCCCGGCTGAACGCGAACACCATCCGGCTGGCCGCGGCCACTTCGGCGTTGCCGCAGAACAGCTGGGCGACGATCACCACGATGAGCAGGGCGCTCGCGCCGTCGGTGCCGAGGCCGTCCAGCAGGATCTGCGCGGGCGGCACCCCGGTGTCGGTGGCCCGGGTGGCGTCGTAGTCCTGGATGGCGAAGGTGAGGCCGGCCAGCAGGACGAAGCCGGCTATCCAGGAGACCCAGATGGAGCGGACGATGCCCTTCGCGGCCGACACGGAGGCGTTGGAGGTCTCCTCGGACAGATGGGCGGAGGCGTCGTAGCCGGAGAAGGTGTACTGGGCGAGGAGCAGGCCGATCGCCGCCACGTACAAGGGGCTCGACCAGCCGGTGTCGTTGACGAACTCGGTGAAGACGAAGGACGGCGACTGGTGGTGGTCGGGGACGATCGCCAGGGCGCCGACGATGAGCGCGACGCCGGCCAGGTGCCACCACACACTGATGGAGTTGAGGACGCTGACCAGGCGCACGCCGAACAGGTTCAGTACGGCGTGCAGCAGCAGGATCGCCAGGAAGATCAGCATCGTCTTCTCCGGCGTCGGCTCGAAGCCCCACTGGAGATTGGCGAACGCGCCCGCGAACAGGGCCGCGCCGTAGTCGATGCCGGCGATCGCCCCCAGCAGACCGAGCAGATTCAGCCACCCCGTGTACCAGCCCCAGCGGCGGCCGCCGAGCCGGTCCGCCATGTAGTAGAGGGCGCCGGACGTCGGGTAGGCGCTGGTGACCTCGGCGAGCGCGAGGCCCACGCACAGGACGAACAGGCCGACCCCGGCCCAGCCCCACAGCATCACCGCGGGGCCGCCCGCGCCGAGACCGAAGCCGTACAGGGTCATGCAGCCGGACAGGATCGAGATCACCGAGAAGCTGATCGCGAAGTTGCCGAAGCCGCCCATGCGGCGGGCGAGGACCGGCCGGTAGCCGAGTTCGCGCAGGCGCTGCTCCTCGTCGCGGGGTGGGCGGCCGTCGGTGGTGCGGGACATGCGTACCTCCGGAACTGGTGGTGGGTCACGCGGGGCGGCAGCGCGTCCGGGCCTGGAGGAAGATCTCCACGGCCTGGGCGGTGTCGCCCTGATCGGGGGTGCGGTACGCCCAGGGCTGGGGCGTCCAGTAGGGGCCGAGCGCCTCGAACACCCGCGTGGCGTCGGTGAACTGGAGGGCGCCCCACAGGGCGTGGGCGAGATGGTTCAGGTCCAGCAGGGAGCGCTCGGCGGTGAAGGTCTGCTCGAACCAGGCGTACAGCGCGCGCTGCGCCTCGCGGGTGGCGTCCTCGGCGACCCAGTGCAGGTCGAGCGCGGCGTCGCGGCCGCCGGAGCGGCGGTAGCGCTCGACGCGGACGTAGAGCGGCAGGACGTGCAGCGCGGAGCCCGGGGGAGCGGTGTCGGTGGCCCAGTGCGCGTAGCCGGCGGCCTCCGCGAGCCGACCCGAGGTGCCGTGCTCGTAGAGGAACTGGAGCATCCGGTGGTGGGCCTCGCGGTTGTACGGGTCGCGCTTGTCGGCCTCGGCGAGCAGGCCCCAGGGTCCCGGCGGCAGCATCGGCCCGGGCGGCGCCACCCGGTGCTCGGCCCACTGCCGCTCCCGGTCGAGCCGGGCCAGCGCCAGCAGACACACCCACGGGACGGGGTCCGGCGGGGCCGCCCGGGCCGCGGTATGGCTCGCCTGCCAGGCCTCGTGCCACAGGTCGAGGGTGTGCGGGTGGCCCTCGCGGTGCGCCCGCAGGGCCCGTTCCACGCAGACTCTGGCGTGCATCACCGTGGCCGGGACGCTGTGCGGTTCCTCCTGGAGCCAGGCGCGCACCACGTCGGTGCCGGCGGCCGCGGTGGCGAGGACCTGGGTGCGCTGGGTCCACTGCCACCAGGCCGTGGTCTCGGTGAGGATCCGGCGCATCGACATCCAGCGCCCCGTGCGTACCTCCTGGAGCGTGGCGCGCAGCGCGGCGTCGTGGCCTGCGGGATCGTAGGCGGGGCGTGCTCCGTCTCTCGCCATCAGCCTCCCGCCCCGGGCAGCGGGTGGGTTCTGACGGCAGGGTGGAGTAACAACAGCCCTCCTCTGGGCGGCAGTTGAGGAGCTCACTCGGTCGCGGCGGTCACTATAGAGGCGGGGGTTCCGCATCTCCCGCGGTTTCCCGATCTTTTCGAACTCCTTTGCGGAGTCCGAGAGCTGACCGGCAGTCAGCCTCGCTTGACGCGATGTGTCGGACGGCGGCAGTCTGTCGCACGGTGATCGCCGAGGGATGATCCCCAGACACGCCCCGGGGAGGGCTCGATGACAGGTCCGGTGCTCGCCGTCGACCAGGGCACATCCGGCACCAAGGCCCTCGTCGTCTGCCCCGAACGCGGCGTCATCGGCGCCGGCTTCGCCGAGGTCCGCCCACGCCATCTGCCCGGCGGCCTGGTCGAGGTCGACCCCGAGGAGCTGTACGCCTCCGTCGTCGACGCCGGCCACCGCGCCCTGGCCGAGGCACGCGAACCCGTCGTGGCCCTGGGCCTCGCCAACCAGGGCGAGACCGTGCTCGCCTGGGACCCCGCGACCGGCCGCCCGCTCACCGAGGCGCTCGTCTGGCAGGACCGCCGCGCCGAGTCGGTGTGCGAGGAACTCGCCCCGTACGCCGACGAGTTGCGCGAACTGACCGGGCTGCCCCTCGACCCGTACTTCGCCGCGCCCAAAATGGCCTGGATACGCTGCCACCGCACCCGCGAGGGCGTCATCACCACCACCGACGCCTGGCTCGTCCACCGTCTCACCGGCGCCTACGTCACCGACGCCGCGACCGCCGGCCGCACCCAGCTCCTCGACCTCGACCGCGCCCGCTGGTCAGCGCGCGCCCTCGACCTGTACGGACTCGCCGACGAACGGCTGCCCAAGGTCGTCGACAACGCCCAACAGATCGGCACGACCAAGGAGTTCGGGCACGAGATCCCGCTCACCGGCCTCGCCGTCGACCAGCAGGCCGCCCTCCTGGCCCAGCGCATCACCGCACCCGGCGGCGCCAAGTGCACCTACGGAACCGGGGCCTTCCTCCTCGCCCACACCGGCGACACCCCCGCACACGGCACGTCCGGGCTGGTCAGCTGTGTCGCCTGGCGGCTCGGCGGACGGACGAGCTACTGCCTCGACGGCCAGGTGTACACGGCCGCGTCCGCCGTGCGCTGGCTCACCGACCTCGGCGTCATCAAGGGCGCCGCCGACCTCGACACCGTCGGCGCCACGGTGCCCGACAGCGCGGGGGTCACCTTCGTCCCCGCCCTGGCCGGGCTCGCCGCCCCCTGGTGGCGCGGCGACCTGCGCGGCTCGCTCACCGGGCTCGGCCTCGACACGGGCCCCGGCCATATCGTGCGCGCCCTGTGCGAGGGCATCGCCGCCCAGGTCGCCGAACTGGCCGACGCGGCCGGCACCGACCTCGGCGCGCCCTTCACCACCCTGCGCGTCGACGGCGGCCTCACCCGTTCCGCGCTGCTCATGCAGACCCAGGCCGACCTGCTGCAACGCCCCGTCGAGGTGTCCGCCCTGCCCGACGCCACCGCGCTCGGCGTCGGCGCCCTGGCCCGGCTGGGCGCACAGCCGGGCCTGACGGTCGCCGAAGCGCTGCCCGACTGGAAGCCGGCCGCCGTCTACGAGCCGCGCATCACCCCCGACGAGGCCGCCGAGCGCCGCGCCGGCTTCCGCACCGAGGTCGCCGCACTGCTCGACCGGAGCCCCGCATGACGGTCACCACGGCCGGACCGCTGCCCGCCACGACCTACGACGTGGCGATCGTCGGCGCCGGAGTCGTCGGCAGCGCCCTCGCCCGCGAACTCGCCCGATACCCGCGGCTGCGCGTCGCGCTCGTCGAGGCGCAGGACGACGTGGGCCAGGGCACATCGAAGGCCAACACGGCGATCCTGCACACCGGGTTCGACGCGGTACCCGGCTCGCTGGAGGCACGGCTCGTCAGGGCGGGTTACCACCGACTGGCGGATTTCGCCGCCGAGTCGGGCATCCCCGTCGAGCGGATCGGCGCCCTCCTCGTAGCCTGGGACGAGGAACAGCTCGCCGCGCTGCCCCGCCTAGCGGAGAAGGCCGAGCGGAACGACTACAAGGAGTCCCGGCTGCTCGCCGCGGCCGAAGTGTACGAACGCGAGCCGCACTTGGGCCCCGGTGCGCTCGGGGCGCTGGAGATCCCCGGGGAGAGCATCATCGACCCCTGGACGACGACCCTCGCCTACGCCACCCAGGCCGTCCGCCACGGAGTGGACCTGCACCTCAACTGCCGCGTGGAACAAGGCGTGTCGATCACCACCCGGGGTGCGCTGAAGGCCCGATGGGTGATCAACGCGGCCGGTCTGCACGCCGACGCCCTCGACCGGCGGCTCGGCCACGACGACTTCACCGTCACCCCGCGCCGAGGCCAGCTCATCGTCTTCGACAAGTTCGCCCGGTCGCTGGTCCGGCACATCCTCCTGCCCGTCCCGACGGCCCTCGGCAAGGGCGTCCTGGTGGCGCCCACCGTGTACGGCAACGTCCTCCTCGGCCCCACCGCCGAGGACCTCGACGACAAACGGGCCACGCAGTCCTCCGCCGACGGCCTGTCCCAGTTGCGCGAGAAGGGCCGCCGCATCCTGCCCGCGCTGCTCGACGAGGAGGTCACCGCCGTCTACGCGGGGCTGCGCGCCGCCACCGAGCAGGACGACTACCGCATCCGCGTCCACCCGGAGCAGTCGTACGTCACGGTGGGCGGCATCCGCTCGACCGGCCTGACCGCCTCGCTCGCCATCGCGGTACACGTCGTGGAGCAAATGGCCGAGAACGGACTGGAGTTGGGTCCCGCGCGCGACCTGGATCCCGTGCGCATGCCCAACCTCGGCGAGGCTTTCCCCCGCCCCTACCAGAGCCCCGAACTCATCGCCGCCGACCCGGAGTACGGAACCCTCGTCTGCCACTGCGAACGCGTCTCCCGCGGCGAGCTCCGCGACGCCCTCGCCAGTACGGTCCCGCCGGGCAACCTCGACGGGCTGCGCCGCCGCACCCGGGCGCGGTCGGGCCGCTGCCAGGGTTTCTACTGCGGGGCGGCCGTGCGGGAGCTGTTCGAGGAGGCCGGGACGTGACGCGTCAAGTCCACGTCCGCGACGGCGTGCGAGCCCTCCCAGGAGGCCCGGGGATGACCCGCCAGGTCGACGTCCTCGTGGTCGGCGCGGGCCCCGCCGGTCTCGCAGCGGCCGCCCGCCTGGCCGCCCGCGGGGTGGGCAGGGTGGAGGTGCTGGACCGCGAGCGGCAGGCCGGGGGAGTGCCACGGCACTGCGCGCACGGCGGCTACGGCACCTGGCTGCGCCCGCTGACCGGCCCCGCGTACGCGCGGCTCCTCACCGACGCCGCGACACGGACCGGGGCGGTCGTACGGACCGGAGTGACCGCCCTCGACTGGGCCGGCCCGCCCCACGGCCCCCTCACCCTCGCCACCGTCGGCCGCGACGGCCCCGAGACCATCGAGGCGCGGGCCGTGATCCTGGCCACCGGCGCCCGCGAACGCCCGCGCGCCGCACGTCTGGTGCCGGGGACCCGGCCGGCCGGCGTCTACACCACCGGTGAGCTCCAGCAGGCCGTGCACCAGTACGGACAGCGGATCGGGACGCGGGCGGTGATCGTCGGAGCGGAAGGCGTCTCGTACTCGGCCGCAGACACCGTACGAGCCGCCGGAGCGGACGTCGTGGCGATGGTCACGGAATCGGACCGGGCGCGCACCACCCGACTCCGCGCCCAGGACGCCCGCCTTCGCCGACGCGTCCCCCTGCTCACCGGCACCACCGTCGCCGAACTCCTCGGCCACGGAAGGCTGTCCGGCGTCGGCGTCCGGCACCGCGACGGTCGTACGGCCGTCCTGGCGTGCGACACCGTCGTGTTCACCGGCGACTTCGTGCCCGAGAACGAGCTGGCACGCAGAGGAGGGCTGACCCTGGCCCCCGAGACCTCACGGCCCGGGGTCTTCGCCGCCGGCGGGCTGCTGCACCCGGGGGAGAGCGCGGGCGAGGCCGCCCGTGCCGGTGCGCGGGTGGCCGTCACCGTTCAGGAGTTCTTGAACGATCCGTGCCGCCCCGCCCCGGAGGCGAACCGGGCGGCTCCCTCCAGGCTCTGGGACAACACGCCCATGCCGTGACCGAGTTCGCCGCGCAGGGCTGCCGTCTCGTCCAACCCTTCCTGGTCCAGCACCGACGCCCGGTCCGCGCGCAGACACGCCTGAGGGAACCGGGCGACGGCGGCGGCCAGTTCCTCGGCCGCGGCGCGGGAGGTGCCGGTGGGGACGACGCGGTTGGCCAGGCCCATCTCGTACGCCTCCGGGGCCGCCACCGGCCGTCCCGTCAGGATCATGTCCAGCGCGCGGCTCGTGCCGATCAGCCGGGGAAGCCGTACCGTGCCGCCGTCGATCAGCGGGACGCCCCAGCGCCGGCAGAACACCCCGAACACCGCGTCCTCCTCGGCGACCCGCAGATCGCACCAGAGCGCCAGCTCCAGCCCACCGGCCACGGCGTGCCCGGCGACCGCCGCGATCACCGGCTTGGACAGCCGCATCCGGGTCGGCCCCATCGGGCCGTCGCCCTGCTCGGTGACCTGGTTGCCGCGTTCGGTGCCGAGCGCCTTGAGGTCGGCGCCCGCGCAGAACGTGCCGCCCTCGCCCCACAGCACCGCCACCCGTGCCTCCGAGTCCTCTTCGAACTCCCGGAAGGCGCCGGCGAGTTCGGCGGCGGTCGGGCCGTCCACCGCGTTGCGTACGCCGGGGCGGGACAGGACGACGGTGGTGACGGGGCCGTTGCGTTCGCTCCGGACGGGCATCGCGGGCTCCCTAGGGTCAGAGGGCCCTCACACGGACGGCCTTCCTTCAGATGACCTTCATTCGTACCAGGGCCCCGAGCGTCAGCGCCCCCGGCACCAGCGGAAGCCAGACGGTGATGATCCGGTACGCCAGCACCACGGCCGTCGCGATCGCCGCCGGGCCGCCCGCCGCCACCAGTGCCACGACCAGCGCCGCCTCCACCGAGCCGATCCCGCCCGGTGTGGGCACCAGCGCCACGGCGACCGTCGCCGCGAGATAGGCCACCGCGATGTGCAGCGGCGGCACCGGCAGCCCCAACGCCTGCCCCACCGCCGCGAGTCCGGCCGCCTGGAGCGCGGGGAAGGCGAGCGAACCGCCCCACAGGGCGAACGCCCGGGCGGGCCGTGCGTGCACCTCGCGTGCCTCGCAGAGCGCCGTGCGCAGGAAGGACGTCACGGTCGTCCGCACCCGCCGTACGAACACGAGCACGCCCGCCGCCACGGCCAGCACCAGGCCGAGGGCGGGCAGCAGCGCGCCGACCGCCTCCTCGGGGAGGAGGGTTCCCAGGCTGAGCGCGTCGGGGAAGGCGATCAGCAGCGCGGCCAGCAGACCGAGGCGGCCGATCGACTCCGCCAGCAGATACAGGGCGAGGGCCGCCGAGGAACGGGCGAGGGGGAGCCCGCACACCGTCATGAACCGGAGGTTGACCGCGCTCGCGCCCAGGCCGGTGGGGAGCAGGTGATTGGCCGCGCCGGCCGCGAACTGGGTCGCCAGCAGCCGCCGTTTGGGCAGCCCCTGGACGACCGCGCCCTGACGGGTGCAGGCGGCGGCCACCCAGGTCAGACAGGTCGCGCAGACCGCGACCAGCAGCCAGGGCCACTCGGCCGACTCCAGATGGCCAAAGCCCTCGGCCAGGACCGAGCGGTGCTGCACGGCGACGACCGCGACGAGCAGAAGCGGAAGCAGACACAGGATCTGACGGATCCTGCGGGCGGGGACGCGACGGGGGCTCACGTCCTCAGAGGTTCTCCGTGCCGTGCCAACTGCGGGTTGCGGAAGGGCGGCCGGGGGATTGCGTACGGTCATCGGATCCTTCGAGCGGGGAGACGCCGGGGGAGGGACGTCCTGGGGACGGACGTCCGGGGGTTGTTGACCTCAACAACGCTTGAGGTCCTAAGTTCGCTCCCATGAGCATGGAAACCACAGCCTGGACACAGCTGCAGAGCGTGATGCACGCCGAGCAGGAGACACGGCCCTTCGCCCGCGCGACGCTGCGCCGCATCGGCGCGTTCGCCCGACCGCACCGCAGGCGCATCGCGCAGTTCGTGGCGCTCGGGGTGGCGACCGCGCTGCTCGCCGTCGCGACCCCGGTGCTCGCCGGACACGTCGTGGACGCGATCGTGACGGGCGACGACGAGGGCACCGTCGTACGACTCGCCCTGCTCATCGCGCTCATCGCGGTCGCCGAGGCGGCGCTGGGCATCCTCGGCCGGCGGCTGTCCTCGACGCTCGGCGAGGGGCTCATCCTCGATCTGCGGACGGCTGTGTTCGATCATGTGCAGCGCATGCCGGTCGCGTTCTTCACACGGACACGTACGGGAGCGCTGGTCTCCCGACTCAACAACGACGTCATCGGTGCGCAGAGGGCGTTCAGCAACACACTCTCCGGAGTGGTCAGCAACCTGGTCACCCTGCTGCTGACCCTCGCCGTCATGCTCACCCTGTCCTGGCAGATCACCCTGCTCGCGCTGGTCCTGCTGCCGGTCTTCGTGATCCCGGCCCGCCGGATGGGCCGCCGCATGGCCCGGATGCAGCGGGAGGCGGCCGCGCTGAACGCGGCGATGGGCACCCGTATGACCGAGCGCTTCTCGGCGCCCGGCGCCACACTGATCAAGCTGTTCGGCCGCCCCGAGCAGGAGTCCGAGGAGTTCGCGGCCCGCGCCCGCCGGGTCGCCGAGATCGGCGTGCGCACGGCCACCGCCCAGTCGGTGTTCATCACCGCCCTCACCCTGGTCTCCGCCCTGGCGCTGGCCCTCGTCTACGGCCTCGGCGGCTGGTTCGCCCTGCGCGGCACCCTGGAACCGGGCGCGGTCGTCTCCCTCGCGCTGCTGCTGACCCGGCTGTACGCCCCGCTCACCTCCCTCGCCGGAGCCCGCGTCGAGGTGATGAGCGCCCTGGTCAGCTTCGAGCGGGTCTTCGAGGTGCTCGACCTGAAGCCGCTCATCGAGGACAAGCCGGACGCCGTCGACGCCCCCGAGGGGCCGGTCGCGGTCGAGTTCGAGGACGTCCGCTTCGGCTACCCGTCCGCCGACAAGGTCTCCCTGGCCTCCCTGGAGGAGGTCGCCTCCCTCGACACCCGGGGCTGCGACGAGGTCCTCAAGGGCATCTCCTTCCGCGCCGAACCGGGCCAGACCATCGCCCTCGTCGGCTCCTCCGGCGCGGGCAAGTCGACGATCGCCGGACTGCTCCCGCGGCTGTACGACGTCGACGAGGGCGCCGTGCGGATCGGTGGCACCGACGTCCGCGACCTGACCGCGGGCTCGCTGCGCGCCACCCTCGGCATGGTCACCCAGGACGGCCACCTCTTCCACGACACGGTCCGCGCCAACCTGCTGCTGGCCCGCCCGGAGGCCACCGAGGCCGAGCTCCGCGACGCCCTGCGCCGCTCCCGCCTCGACGCCCTGGTGGACTCCCTCCCCGACGGCCTCGACACGGTGGTCGGCGAACGCGGCTACCGCCTCTCCGGCGGCGAACGCCAGCGCATGACCATCGCCCGGCTGCTCCTGGCCCGTCAGCGCGTCGTCATCCTCGACGAGGCGACCGCCCACCTCGACAACACCTCGGAGGCGGCCGTCCAGGAGGCCCTCACGGAAGCCCTGGAAGGACGGACCGCGATCGTCATCGCCCACCGTCTGTCCACGGTCCGGGCGGCCGACCAGATCCTGGTGGTCGAGGGCGGACGGATCGTGGAACGGGGCACGCACGAGGAGCTGTTGGCGGCCGGCCGACGCTACGCCGAGCTGTACCGCACACAGTTCGAGGAGCGACCGGGCGACGTCCCGGAGATCGAGGCGGCCGCATAGGGCAGTCGCACGCGACACGTCAACCCCGCAGGTTCACACAAAGACCGACAACATCATTGCCTCCCTCGGAGCGGCGACCTAGTGTGCGTTCGGTTTCCCAACAGCACCGAACAGGATCTGACGCTCACTCCAGCAGTGCCCCCACACTGTCGTCCCGAGGAAGGCCACGGTCATGTCGCACTTTCCCGTGTCGCCCGTCAGCCGCCGCCGTCTGCTGGAGGGAGGTGCCGCTCTCCTCGGCGCGCTCGCCCTGCCCGGATCGATCACCGCGGCACGAGCGGCCGACGCGGCGGACACTCCCGAGTGGAACGGAAACATCGCCGTCTTCCGGCTGGGCTCCGAGCCACCGCACACCACCCTCATGCCGTACGCGGACGTGAGACAGGCCCTGGCCGCGGACCGCACCCGCTCCCCGTACCGGCTGAGCCTCGACGGCAAGTGGAAGTTCGCGTACGCCGACCGCCCCGACGACCGCGACACGGACTTCTACCGCGCCGACGTCGACGACAGCGACTGGGACACGATCCCGGTGCCCTCCGCCTGGCAGCTGCACGGCTACGACCGTCCCATCTACATCAACATCACCTACCCCTGGTGGGGCCCCAACGGCCTGGGCGAGGAGGCGCAGCCACCGGCCGCACCGACCCGCCGCAACCCCGTGGGCCAGTACCGCCGCACCTTCACGGTCCCGCGCGACTGGACGGGCCGGCGGACCTTCCTCCACTTCGAGGGCGTCAAGTCCGCCCACTACGTGTGGATCAACGGCGAGTTGGTCGGCTACCACGAGGACTCCTACGACCCCGCCGAGTACGACATCACCCCGCACCTCAAGCCGGGCACCAACCAGATCGCGGTGGAGGTCTACCGCTACTCCGACGGTGACTGGCTGGAGGACCAGGACATGATCCGGCTGAGCGGCATCTTCCGCTCGGTGTACCTGTACTCCACGCCCGCCGTGCACCTGCGCGACTTCCGCCTGGACACCCCGCTGAGCGACGACTACAAGTCCGCCGCCCTGTCGGTCACCGCGAGCGTGCGGGACTACGGCGGCCAGGGCGGCGGCCGGTACTCCGTCGAGACCCAGCTGTACGACCCCAGCGGGCACCCGGTGTGGCCCCGACCGCTCCAGCAGGCCGTCGCCCTCGACCCCGGCGAGGAGGAGACCGTACAGGCCGCGAAGGCCGTGCCCCGGCCGCGCCTGTGGTCGGCCGAACACCCCGACCTCTACACCGCCGTGCTCCGGCTGCGCGACCCGGCGGGCAAGGTGATCGAGACCCTCTCCCACCGCGTCGGCCTGCGCGAGTTCGCGCTCAAGGACGGCCTGATGCGCATCAACGGCCAACCGGTCTCCTTCCGGGGCACCAACCGCCACGAGATGCACCCGGTCCACGGATCCGCCCTCACCCGCGCGGACATGGTCGAGGACATCGAGATCATCAAGCGGCTCAACATCAACAGCGTCCGCACCTCGCACTACCCCAACAACCCGCAGTGGCTCGAACTCGCCGACGAGTACGGCCTGTACCTCGTCGACGAGACCAACCTGGAGACCCACGGCATCCGCGGCGAGTACCCCGGCAACCACGCCGACTGGACCGCGGCCTGCGTGGACCGCGCCCGCAACATGGTCCACCGCGACAAGAACCACGCCTCGGTGGTCATCTGGTCGCTCGGCAACGAGGCGGGCGGCGGCAGCACCTTCAACGCCATGTACGACTGGATCACGTCCTACGACACCACCCGGGTCGTCCAGTACGAGGGCGACGACCGCCCGGGCATGAGCGACATCCGCTCCGAGATGTACGACAGCCCCTCCCGCGTCGAGGCGCGTGCGAGGGACACCGGCGACACCCGGCCGTACGTGATGATCGAGTACTCGCACGGCATGGGGAACTCCAACGGCAACTTCAAGAAGTACTGGGACATCGTCCGCCGCCACGACGTCCTCCAGGGCGGCTGGATCTGGGACTTCGTCGACCAGGCCCTGGAATGGCCCACTCCGACGCGCAAGCGGTTCACCGAGTCCGGACCCGCCGCGGTGCGCGGTGAGATCCAGGCCGCCGCCGGCACCTTCACCCGGGCCGAGGGCGTCTCCGGCGGCACCGTCTTCGCCCGCGACCCGGGTCTCGACCTCACCGGCTCCCTCACCCTGGAGGCCTGGGTCACCCCGCATGTGACCGGCTCCCACCAGCCGATCCTCGCCAAGGGCGACACCCAGTACGCCCTGAAACAGACCGACAGGAACCTGGAGTTCTTCATCTACGGCGGCGGCCAGTGGATCAGCGCGAGCTGGGCGCTGCCGGCCGACTGGACCGGCCGCGAACACCACGTCGCGGGCGTCTTCGACGCGGACGCGGGCACCCTGGCCCTCCACGTCGACGGCGCGATACGGGCCACCCGCACCACCACCCGGCGCCCCTCGAACAACACCGCGTCCCTGGCCCTGGCCACCGATGTCGACAACCCGACCCGGGAGTTCAGCGGCACGATCCGACGGGCCCGGGTGTACGCCCGCGCGCTGAGCGCCGCCGACCTCGCCTCCACCGGCCGGGGACCCGGTGACGACGGCGTGCGGTTCTGGTTCGACGCGGCCACCGTCGACCTCACCGAGCAGCGGCCCCGCGACAGGACGTTCTACGCCTATGGCGGCGACTGGGCCGACAACCCCAACGACGGGGCCTTCTCCGGCGACGGCATCGTCACCGCCGACCGCGGACTCACCGGCAAGTCCGCCGAGGTCAAGCGGGTCTACCAGGCGATCGACGCGGCCTGGGCGTCCGGTGGTTCGGGGGCGGTGACCCTCACCAACGAGTACCTCTTCACCAACCTCCGTGAGTTCGACGGACGGTGGGAACTCGTCGCCGACGGAGAGGTGGTCCGGCGCGGCAGGCTGACCCGGGCCCAGCTGGACCTGGCGCCGCTGTCGAGCAAGGACATCACCGTGCCCTTCGAGATACCGGACGACCCGGCGCCGGGCACGGAGTACTTCCTCCAACTGTCCTTCACCACCACGCAGACCACGAAGTGGGCCAAGGCGGGCTTCGAGGTGGCCCGGCAGCAGCTCGCCGTCGACACCGACAGCCCCGCAGTGACTCCCCTGCCCCTGGCACGCGTCCCGGCACTGAGTCACAAGGACGCCGACGCGACGGTCACCGTCATCGGCAAGGGCTTCTCCGTCACCGTCGACAAGAAGACCGGCGTCATCACCTCGTTCCGGGCCCGAGGCGCCGAACTGATCTCCTCCGGCCCCGCCCCCAACTTCTGGCGGGCCCCCACCGACAACGATCGCGGCAACGGCCAGCACACCCGCAACCAGACCTGGCGCGACGCCGGTAGCGGCCGCGAGGTCACGGACGTCGTCGTCAGCACCCTGGGCGACAAGGCCGTCGTGATCAAGGTCGCCGGCACCCTGCCCACGACCACCGAGTCGACGTACACCACCACCTACACGGTCTTCGGGAACGGCGAGATCAAGGTCGACAACACCCTGCACCCGGGAGCCTCCTCGCTGCCGTACATCCCGGAGGTGGGAACCCTGCTGTTCCTGCCCGCCCGGCTGGAGAAGCTGCGCTACTACGGCCGCGGGCCCGAGGAGAACCACTGGGACCGCAACAACGCCACCGACGTGGGCCTCTACTCCGGCACCGTCACCGGCCAGCGGACCTCCTATCTGCGCCCCCAGGAGAGCGGCAACAAGACCGACGTCCGCTGGATCGCCCTCACCGGCGGCGACGGCCCCGGTCTGCTCGTCAGCGGTGAACCGCTCCTGGAGGTCAACGCCTCCCACCTCACCCCGGAGGACCTCTCGGTCGGGGCCCGCCACGACTACCAGCTCACCCCGCGCAAGGAGGTCGTCCTGCGCCTGAGCCACCACCAGATGGGCGTCGGCGGCGACAACAGCTGGGGCGCCCACACCCACGACGAGTACAAGCTGTTCGCCGACCGCGACTACGCCTACACCTACCGGCTGCGGCCGCTGACGGACCCGGACGAGGCGATGCGGGCGGCACGGAGGCCCACCGGCCTGGAGTGACCCGGCGCCGCGGCATGACAAGCTGTGTTCCCCACCCCGAACCAGGAGGTCACCATGACCGCAGAGCCCGTATCGCCGGAAGGTTCGGAGCCGGCCACCCCCGAGACGTCCCCTGTGGCGCCGGACGGCGACGGCAACTACGACCTCAAGCGCAAGTTCCGCGAAGCCCTGGCCCGCAAGCGCGGCGCGCAGGCGGACGCCGGCGATGTCGCCGCCAACCCCGACGCGTCGAAGGTGCGCGCGGCCCACGGCCCGGCCGCGAGCCAGCGGTCGTTCCGGCGCAAGAGCGGCGGCTGAGCCGACCGGAGGGCACGCGGCCGATGTCGCGTGCCCTCCGTCCCGCACCGGGATTCCGCGTCAGCCGGCTCGCAGCACATCCAGGGCCGTGAGAGCCACGTGGAGCTCGGTGCGCTGGTCGCCCGATTCCAGGTCGCGGGCGAGGAGGCGCTCGATGGTGCGCAGCCGCTGGTACAGGGTTTCGCGGGAGAGGCCGCCCCGGCGGGCGCCGGTGGTCTTGTTGCCTGCCGCGTCGAGGTAGTGGCGCAGGGTCGTCAGCAGGTCGGTGCCGTGCTGGACGTCGTGGTCGATCAGGCGCCGGAGCTGCCGTTCGGTGTACTCCTGGACACGCGGGTCCTCACGCAGTGCGTACAGCAGGCGGCGCAGGCCGATGTCGGACAGCTCGTGGAAGGAGCGGTCCGGGGGGAGGGGCTGGCCGGGCGGGGTGGCCTCGGCGACGCGGGCCGCCGCACGGAACGAACGGGCGGTGTCGGTGAGGTCCGTGACCTCGGAGCCGACACTCACGACCGCTTCCGGGGCCAGGCCCAGTACCGTGCCGGACAGGCGCTCGACGACGGGACGCCAGGGCTGGGAGGCGCGCAGAGCCAGCAGGATGCCGATGCGGTCGGGGGCCAGTTCGCCGACGAGGGCCGGCACGCCCGCCGTCCTCAGCTCCTGCAACAGACGGGACTCGGTCTCGGTTCCGCCGCCCTTCCCCGCATGTAGGTCCACCAGTGCGGCGACGAAGTGGCCGCGATCAGTCGGCAGGCCCAGGGCGGCGCAGCGGGCGCGGGCGTCCTCCACGGAGCGGTGGCGCTGTTCCACGAGGTCGAGCAGGGCGTTGCGGTGTGCGGTGCGTTCCCATGGGGTGGGGTGGATGAGGCGCGCGACGGTCAGTGCCATCGCGGTCCTCTCCAGCAGGGTGACGTCCTCCGGCCCGAACGCCGGTCCGTCGGAGCGCGCCGGGAGCATCGCCACGCGACCCCAGCGCTCACCCTGGTACTCGACGGAGGCGGTGAGCCAGTCCTCCGGGCCGCGGATCGCCGTGGTGTCGCCGGACCCGGTCGCCCTGGAGCGCGGTTCCCAGTCGGCGAGTGCCTCCTCGACGGTGAGTCCGGACGGTTCGCAGATCAGGGCCTGGTGCACCAGGTTCTCCAGGACGACCGTGCGGCCGCTCATCTCCGCCGCCGCACGCAGAACGTCCTCAGGGCCGGCGCCGCGCAGGGTCAGGGCGGTGAACGCCTCGTGGATGCGCTGGGTGCGGCGCATCGCGTCCGCCTGGTTGCCGAGCAGCAGGGCGTGCACGACCTGGGTGACCTCCAGGAAGTTGACGTCCTTGGCGAGCGTGACGAGGGGGAGACCGCGCACGCGGCAGGCGTCGACCAGCGCGTCCGGCGGGCGGTGGTAGCGGCGTACGAGTTCGATGACCAGCGCCGCGGCCCCGACGCCGGCCAGTTCGTCCACGTAGCGGCGCACACCGGCCGCGTCCTCCGGAAGCGGCATGCCGGTCGTGAGGACGAGTTCGCCGCCCTTGAGGAAGGACGCGGGGTCGGTCAGTTCGGTGATGTGGACCCATCTGACCGGCCGGTCCAGATGCGGCACGCCGGTGACGACCTCGGGCTGTCCCGCGGCCAGGACCGGAAGAGCCAGGACGTCGGCCACGGTGACCTCACGGGTGGGCCCATGGCCGGCCGGGTGGTTGTCGTTCACATGTCTCCATGGGGTCCCTGCCGAGCACGGCCCAGCGCCCGGGAGTGCCCGGCCACTGTGACAAGCGTTGCTGACCAGCGCAAGTGCGGTCCGTGAGCGAGCATCACCCGCCATGTCCCCGATGCGGCTGACACATCGTCCGGATGTCGCCTCCCGGCCGGACAGATCGCGCATTGGCGCACCTCTCGCCCGCGGAGATGCTCGGGAGACCGCATCAGACCGAGCACCGAGGCCGGGAGACGAACATGACCGCACTGTCGCCGCACCTTCGCCAGGCCACGCCCGTGGTGGCGGCCCGGGGCGAGGGCGTCCACCTCTTCGACCAGGACGGCCGCCGCTACCTCGACTTCACCGCCGGCATCGGTGTCACCAGCACCGGGCACTGCCACCCCAAGGTCGTCGCGGCGGCGCAGGAGCAGGTGGGCACGCTGATCCACGGCCAGTACACGACGGTCATGCACGAGCCGCTGCGCCGCCTCGTCGACAAGCTCGGCGAGGTGCTGCCGACCGGCCTGGACAGCCTGTTCTTCACCAACTCCGGCAGTGAGGCCGTCGAGGCCGCGCTGCGCCTGGCCCGCCAGGCCACCGGCCGGCCGAACATCGTCGTCTGCCACGGCGGCTTCCACGGCCGGACCGTCGCCGCCGCCTCCATGACGACCTCCGGCACCCGCTTCCGCTCCGGTTTCTCCCCGCTGATGAGCGGCGTGGTCGTCACCCCCTTCCCGTCCGCCCACCGGTACGGCTGGGACGAGGAGACCGCCACCCGCTTCGCCCTGAAGGAGCTCGACTACACGCTCCAGACGATCTCCTCGCCCGCCGACACGGCCGCGATCATCGTCGAGCCGGTGCTCGGCGAGGGCGGGTACGTGCCCGCCAACCGCGCGTTCATGGAAGGGCTGCGGGAGCGGGCGGACCGGCACGGCTTCCTGCTGATCGCCGACGAGGTGCAGACCGGCGTCGGCCGCACCGGCCGCTTCTGGGGCCACGACCACTTCGGCGTCGCGCCCGACATCCTCGTCACCGCCAAGGGCCTGGCCAGCGGCTTCCCGCTGTCGGGCATCGCCGCATCCGAGGAGCTGATGACCAAGGCCTGGCCCGGCTCGCAGGGCGGCACGTACGGCGCCAACGCCGTGGCCTGCGCCGCGGCCTGCGCCACCCTCGACGTCGTCCGCGACGAGAAGCTCGTCGAGAACGCCGAGGCGATGGGCAAGCGCCTGCGCCAGGGCCTGGAGGCGGTCGCCGACCGGACGCCGGGCATCGGCGACGTGCGCGGCCTCGGACTGATGCTCGCCACCGAGTTCGTCACCGAGGACGGCAGCCCCGACCCCGAAACGGCCGCCCGAGTCCAGCGCGCCGCCGTCGAGCAGGGCCTGCTCCTGCTGCTGTGCGGCGCCTGGAACCAGGTCGTCCGCATGATCCCGGCACTCGTCATCGACGAGACGGCGGTGGACGAGGGCCTCCAGGCGTGGGCGACCGCGGTCGAGGCCGGCGCATCGGGAGCGGCAGGGCGATGACGGACCCCACCACGGCCCTGGAGCCGCTGGTCGTGCGGCTCGCCGAGACCGCTCCCGGCCTGCGGGTGGAGACCGGCCCCGGATCCACCGGTCTCTACGCCTACGACGCCTCCAACTACCGGGTCCCGCCGCGGGCCGTGGTGTTTCCCCGCAGCGCTGACGACGTCGTCGCGGTGCTGGGGGCCTGCCGGGAGACAGGCATCCCGGTCACCGCGCGCGGCGGCGGCACCAGCATGGCGGGCAACGCCGTCGGGCCCGGCGTCGTGCTGGACTTCTCCCGGTACATGAACCGGATCCTGGACATCGACCCGGTGGCCCGCACCGCGCGCGTCGAGGCCGGCGTGATCCTGGACGCGCTGCGGTCCGCGGCCGCCCCGCACGGGCTCGCCTTCGGCCCCGACCCCTCCTCGCACAGCCGCTGCACCATCGGCGGCATGATCGGCAACGACGCCTGCGGCAACCGGTCCGTGCGGCACGGGCGCACCAGCGGGCACATCGAGGCGCTGGAGATCGTGACCGCCGGCGGCGTGCGGGCCGTCGCCGACCGCACCGGACTGCGGGCCGCCGACCCGGACGACACGGACGCCGTGCAGCGGATCGCCGCTCTGGAAGCGGACGTGCGCCGCCTGATCGACGGCAACCTGGCGTCGATCCGCACCGAGCTGGGCCGGGTACCGCGCCAGGTCTCCGGCTACCAGCTGCACCACCTGCTGCCCGAGCACGGCTTCGACATGGCCCGCGCACTGGTGGGCACCGAGGGCTCCTGTGCGGTCGTCACCGCGGCGACGGTCCGCCTGGTGGCGACCGCACAGGCTTCCACCCTGCTCACCCTCGGCTACGACGACGTGGTCGACGCCGCCGAGGACGTCCCTGAGATCCTGCGCCGGCACCCCACCGCCGTGGAGGGCATGGACGAGGCGATCGTCGCCACCATGCGGGCCCGGCGCGGCCCGGACTCCGTCACCGGCCTCCCCGAGGGGCGTGCCTGGCTGTACGTGGAGCTCGACGGCGACGACCAGGCGGCCGTCGACGCCCGCGCCGACGAACTGCTGGACGCGCTCAGGGCACAGGGCCGGATGACCGGTGGGCGGGTCGTGCACAGTCCGGCCGAACGGCGCTCGCTGTGGCGGGTGCGCGAGGACGGGGCCGGGCTCGCCGCCCGGCTCGTCGACGGCTCGGAGTCCTGGCCCGGCTGGGAGGACGCGGCCGTGGCGCCCGAGGATCTGGCCGCCTACCTGCGCGACTTCCGCAAGCTGCTGGCCGCGCACGGCCTGACCGGCGTGCTGTACGGGCACTTCGGCGCCGGATGCGTCCACGTGCGCATCGACTTCGACCTCGCCACGGACACCGGGCGGGCCGCCACCCGCCGGTTCCTGACGGAGGCCGCCGCCCTGGTCGTCGAGCACGGCGGAAGCCTGTCGGGCGAGCACGGCGACGGGCGGGCCCGGGGCGAGCTGCTGGAGGTCATGTACAGCCACCGGTTGATCCGGGCGTTCGCCGACTTCAAGGAGCTCTTCGACCCGGAGGGGCTGCTCAACCCCGGCGTGATCGTCGACCCGGCGCCGCTCGACGCCGACCTCGCGCTGCGTGAACTCCCGCTCGTGGACACGACGTTCACCTTTCCCCACGACGAGGACGGCTTCGCGGGAGCGGTACGCCGCTGCGTCGGTGTCGGCCGCTGCCGCAGCGACGCCGGCGGCGTGATGTGTCCCAGCTACCGGGCCACGGGGGAGGAGAACGACTCGACGCGGGGCCGGGCCCGTCTGCTCCAGGAGATGGTGCGGGGCGGAACCGTCCAGGACGGCTGGCGCTCCACGGAGGTGCGTGACGCCCTCGACCTGTGCCTGTCCTGCAAGGCCTGCTCCAGCGACTGCCCGGTCGGCGTCGACATGGCCACGTACAAGGCGGAGTTCCTGCACCAGCACTACAAGGGCAGAGTCAGACCCCGCTCCCACTACTCCCTGGGCTGGCTGCCCCTGACGTCCAAGCTCGTCGGGTACGCGGCCCGCCCGGTGAACGCGCTGCTGCGCGGCCCCCTCGGCAAGCTCCTCGCGCGCCTCGGCGGCGTGACCACCAAGCGCCGTATCCCTGCCTTCGCCTCCCGCCGTGCGCTGCGCAAGGCCCTGCGCACGGCGAGGACCGGCGAGCCGGCGAAGGCCCTGCTCTTCGTCGACAGCTTCACCCGCGCCTTCCGCCCCGAGGTGGCCGGGGCCGCGAGCCGGGTACTCGCCGACGCGGGTATCCCCTGCACGGCACAGGACGACCTGTGCTGCGGCCTGACCTGGGTGAGCACCGGCCAGCTGTCGCTCGCGCGCCGCATCATGGCCCGCACCGTCGCCCGCCTGGACAACGGCGACGACCGGCCCATCGTCGTGGCCGAACCCAGCTGCGCCGCGGCGCTCAGGCGTGACGTGCCCGAACTCCTCGGCACCGACGCCGCCCGGCGCGTCGCGGCCCGCGTCCACACCCTCACCGGAGCCCTGACCGACCTCGCCGCACCCGGGTGGGCGCCACCGGAGCTGCCGGACAACGTCGTACTGCAGACCCACTGCCACGAGTACGCCACCTTCAAGGGCCGCCACCCCCGCGACCTGCTCGGCCGCCTCGGCGTACGGAAGGTCGACGAGGCCGAGGGCTGCTGCGGGCTCGCCGGCAACTTCGGCTTCGAGGAACAGCATTACGACACCTCGATGGCCGTCGCCGACCTCGCCCTGAGGCCACGCCTCGACGACGTGGACCCGCGTACATCGGCCGTCGTCGTCGCGGACGGCTTCAGCTGTGCCACCCAGATCGACCACCTCGCCGGAGACCGGGGCATCCGCGCCCTGCACCTCGCGGAACTGCTCGACCCCGCCGCCGACCGACCCGGACAACCAGGAGAGAACTCATGACCGACACACCCACGCAGTTGTTCATCGGTGGCGCCTGGGTGGACGCCTCGGACGGCGCCACCATGCCCGTCGACGACCCCGCCACCGGCGAGATCCTCTGCCACGTGGCCGACGCCGGCCCGAAGGACGCGGGACTCGCCGAGGAAGCGGCCGTGCGGGCGCAGGAGGAGTGGGCCCGTACGGCGCCCCGGGCGCGCAGCGAGATCCTGCGCCGCGCCTACGAGATCATCGTCGAGCGCACCGACGAACTCGCCCACCTGATGACGGCCGAGATGGGCAAGCCGCTGGCCGAGGCCAGGGGAGAGGTGGCGTACGCCGCCGAGTTCTTCCGCTGGTTCTCCGAGGAGGCCGTCCGTATCGACGGCGGCCTCGCCACCCTGCCCGACGGCCGCAACCGCATGCTGCTCTCGCGTCGCCCGGTCGGCCCCTGCCTGCTGATCACCCCGTGGAACTTCCCGCTGGCGATGGGCACCCGCAAGATCGGCCCGGCGGTCGCCGCCGGCTGCACGATGGTGCTCAAGCCCGCCCCGCAGACCCCTCTGTCCAGCCTGGCGCTCGCCGCGATCCTCAAGGAGGCCGGGCTGCCGGACGGCGTGCTGAACGTCGTCACCACCTCCCGTGCGGGGGAGGTGTGCGAACCGCTCCTGCGCGGCGGGCGGATGCGCAAACTGTCTTTCACCGGTTCCACGGCCGTGGGGCGACTGCTCCTCGCCCAGAGCGCGGAGGCGGTCGTGCGGACCTCGATGGAGCTGGGCGGCAACGCGCCGTTCATCGTCTTCGAGGACGCCGACCTGGACAAGGCGGTGGACGGCGCGATGGTCGCCAAGATGCGCAACATGGGCGAGGCGTGCACGGCCGCCAACCGCTTCTTCGTGCACCGGTCGGTGGCGGAGGAGTTCGGGCGCCGGCTGGCCGAGCGGATGGACGCGCTGGTCGTCGGCCCCGGCACCCGGGACGGCGTCGATGTCGGCCCGCTGATCGACCGGACGGGACGCGCCAAGGTCGAGGAGCTGGTCGCCGACGCGGTGGAACGCGGTGCACGGGTGCTCGTCGGGGGCCGTACCCCCGAAGGCCCCGGCTGCTTCTACCCGCCGACCGTGCTGGCCGACGTCGATCCCACAAGCCGCCTGATGGACACGGAGATCTTCGGCCCCGTCGCCGCGATCCTCACCTTCGACGACGAGGACGAGGTGATCCGCCGGGCCAACGACACCCCCTGGGGCCTGGTCGGCTACGTCTTCACCGAAGGCCTCGACCGTGCCCTGCGGGTCAGCGAGCGGCTGGAGGTGGGCATGGTGGGGCTGAACACGGGTCTCGTGTCCAACCCGGCCGCACCCTTCGGCGGCGTCAAGCAGTCCGGGCTCGGCCGCGAGGGCGGCCGGGTCGGAATCGACGAGTTCCTGGAGTACCAGTACCTCGCGGTGCCGGTGAGCTGAAGGTGGAAAGCATGACGTTCCTGAAGACCATCGACACCCGTCCCACCTTCGCGCCGCACGCGTCCGGCCCGCTTCCGGAACGTCTGGTCTCCGGCGACCCCGCGTTCCTGACCTGGCCCCAGGACGTCACCCGCGGGGAAATGATCCATACGGGAGTGTGGGAAGCGACGCCCGGCGAGACGCGCTCGATCAAGGGCGAGACCTTCGAGTTCTGTCATATCCTCGCCGGCATCGTCGAACTCACGCCGGAAGGTGGCGAGCCGGTGGTCTACAGGGCAGGCGACAGCTTTGTCATGAAGCCGGGCTTCGTCGGTGTCTGGAAGACCATCGAAACCGTGCGCAAGATCTACGTGATCGTGAAGTGATGCGTTCGCTCAACCGCGCACAGAGCGGCCGGGACCGTCGTCAGGCCAGGTGCCGGCTGGTGATCTCCGCCGCCGTCTCGGCGACCAGCCGACCCAGCTCGGGCAGTCGGCCGGGCTCGAAGCGGGAGTCGGGCAGGGAGACGGCCACGGCGGCCAGCGGTGTGCCCTCACCGTCGAGCACGGGTGCCGCGATCGCGCAGACACCCTGAAGGTACTGGTTGTGGTTGACGGCGTAGCCACGCTCTCGCACGCGGTGGAGTTCCGCGCGCAGTTGCTCCGGGTCGGTGATGGTCTCCTCGCCGTAGCCCTCCAGCGTCCCCGCGGTGACCTCTGCTATCTCGGACTTGCCCAGATGGGCGAGGACGGCGTTCCCGGTGGCGGTGGCGTGCAGGGGTGAGGTGTCGCCGATGGCGTGGAAGGTGCGTACGGCGTGGTCGCAGTCGACGCGGTCGACGACGACCATGCATTGCAGGGCGTCCGGTACCGACAGGTGGATGGTCTCGTTGAGTGCGTCGCGGAGCCGGATCATGGGTTCGCGGGCTGCGGCGAACAGGCTGGAGCCCTGGAGGGCGGCGGGTCGTACGGCCAGGACGCGGGCGCCGACCTCCCAGCGGGTGGTGTCCTTGCGGTTCGCCCGCAGCCAGCCCGCTTCGTTGAGGGTGACCAGCGTGCGCTGCACGGTGGACTTCGGCAGCCCGAAGATTCTCGTCAACTCCCCGACCGTCACGGGTTGATGTCGGGCCACGGCCTCCAGAACCCGCAGTGACCTGGTGACGCTCTTCATTTCCATTCGATGCCCCTCAGACCCGTGGGTTCCTGGTGTTCACTTCTCGACTCCAGCACGGAGTGACGGTCATGATCCGTGCCGGATTCTAGCATAGCGTTCCACAATGCGGCATGCTGCTGGATTCGGCCGGTCGGCGGGCCGGATGAGAGGTGTGCCGGGTGCCCCGATTCCCCGCGGCGATGGACAGCGGTAGGACCCTGACCAGGCCTGCCGTGCCGCGTGGTGCGGCCGCCCTGTGTCCGGCCCTCCCCCGGTCGGACACAGGGCGGTGGCTGCCGTGACGCCACAAGGCCGAGGGTCGGGGGGGGGGGGGGGGGGGGGGGGGGGGGGGCCGGGGCGGGGGGGGGGGGGGGGGGGGCCCTTCTTGGCGGGGAGCGCCTTGTCCGTGGCGATGGCGGAGCAGGCGGTCGTGGCGAGGAGGGCGGCCAGCGGGAGGGCGAGGAGAGGGCGGCTCATGTGTCCAC